>NZ_NKIG01000001.1:0-1013200 GCF_002255865.1 Pseudomonas sp. PGPPP1
AGTCGATCGGGTTGACCTTGTGCGGCATGGTCGACGAACCGATTTCACCGGCAATGGTGCGCTGCTTGAAGTAGCCCAGGGAGATGTAGCCCCAGATATCGCGATCGAAGTCGATCAGGATGGTGTTAAAGCGCGCAATGGCGTCGAACAGCTCGGCGATGTAGTCGTGCGGCTCGATCTGCGTGGTGTACGGGTTGAAGCCCAGGCCCAGTTCGTCTTCGATGAAGGCGCGGGCGTTTTCTTCCCAGTCGATCTCAGGGTAGGCGGAGATGTGGGCGTTGTAGTTACCCACGGCGCCGTTGATCTTGCCCAGCAGCGGCACGGCCGCGACTTGAGCGATCTGACGCTCCAGGCGGTACACCACGTTGGCCAGTTCTTTGCCCAGGGTAGTCGGCGATGCCGGTTGGCCGTGGGTGCGCGACAGCATCGGCACGTCGGCAAAGCGGATAGCCAGTTCGCGGATGGCGTTGGCGGTCTGGCGCATCAGGGGCAGCATCACGTCATCACGGCCTTCACGCAGCATCAGGGCGTGGGACAGGTTGTTGATGTCCTCGCTGGTGCAGGCAAAGTGGATGAACTCGCTGACCTGGGCCAGTTCCGGCAGCTTGGCCGCTTGCTCTTTGAGCAGGTACTCGATGGCTTTTACGTCGTGGTTGGTGGTGCGCTCGATCTCTTTCACACGTTCGGCGTGTTCGAGAGAGAAGTTTTCCGCCAGGGTGTTGAGCACAGCGTTGGCTTGCGCGGAGAACGCCGGCACTTCGCTGATGGCGGGGTGAGCGGCCAGGCGCTGGAGCCAGCGCACTTCAACCAGAACACGAGCACGGATCAGGCCGTATTCGCTGAAAATAGGGCGCAGGGCCTGGGTTTTGCCGGCGTAGCGGCCGTCAACAGGGGAAACCGCAGTGAGCGAAGAGAGCTGCATGGGGTGTTCTCGGACAGTCGGGCAACGAAATGGGGCGCGTATCATACATGAAAAAATCCGCCGGTCCGTCGCCAACTGACCGGCGTATTACGCGTAATGCTTGAACGTGGTGGTTGCTGCGACTTATTCGTTGCGCATCAACGGGTAAAGCTCTTTGAGCAATTTGCGACGGCTGATGACCAGCTGCCAACGATGACCCCCCAACTGGCGCCACAACCGCGCCGAACGAATACCGGCCAGGAGCAGGGCGCGGATTTTCGAGGCGTTGTTCGGTTGCTGCAAGTTGCGCATGTCGCCGTGGACCTGGATCCGCTGGCGCAAGGTGCTCAAGGTGTCCTGGTACAGCGCACCGCAGGCCGCGATCACGTTTTCGTGGGCTGGGCCGAAATGTTCTACCTGGGACTGAATCTGTGGAAGACGCTTGCCGATGACTTCGAGCATATCTTCGCGCTTGGCCAATTGGCGCTCAAGGCCGAGCATCGACAGCGCATAGCGCAACGGCTCGCGCTGCAGGGTGCTGGGGTCGCGCTCCAGGGCGCCGATCAGCGCTCGGTACCCTTCACGCAGCGCCAAGTCGTCGCCACCATAAACTTCCAGGGTGTCCTTGGGGTCGCGGATCAGCAAGCTGCCGAGCATGCAGGTCAGGCCTGCCTCGGTGACCTGGCCGGTCTTGGCGATCTTGTCCACCAGTACGGCGGCGAGGAAAACCCCGCCCAGCGCCGTCAACTGCTCCTGGATTGGGTTCATGCCTTGTTGCTCCAGGCTTGCGCGACTTCAATCACGCCGCCGCCCAGGCAGATTTCGCCGTCGTAGAACACCACAGACTGGCCAGGGGTGACGGCGCGTTGCGGGTCATCAAAGGTGGCGCGATAGCCGGTAGCGGTTTTTTCCAGGGTGCAGGGCTGGTCGCTCTGGCGATAGCGCACCTTGGCGGTCAGGCGGCGTGGAGTACTCAGGTCGATCGGGTTGACCCAATAGATTTCCGAGGCCAGCAGGGCGCCCGAGAACAGCAAGGGGTGTTCGTTGCCCTGGCCGACGATCAGCTCGTTGTTTTCAAGGTCTTTGACCAGCACGTACCACGGCTCTTCGCCGGCGTCCTTCAAACCGCCGATGCCCAGGCCCTGGCGTTGGCCGATGGTGTGGTACATCAGGCCATGGTGGCGGCCGATGACTTCGCCTTCGGTGGTCTTGATCTCGCCCGGTTGTGCCGGCAGGTATTGCTTGAGGAAGTCGCTGAAGCGGCGCTCACCGATAAAGCAGATCCCGGTGGAATCTTTCTTCTTGGCGGTGGCCAGACCGTGTTTCTCGGCGATCTTGCGCACTTCGGGTTTTTCCAGCTCGCCCACCGGGAACAGGGTCTTGGCGATCTGTTCACCGCCGACTGCGTGCAGGAAGTAGCTCTGGTCCTTATTCGGGTCCAGGCCCTTGAGCAGTTCGGTGCGGCCATCGATGTCGCGGCGGCGCACGTAGTGGCCAGTGGCGATCAGGTCTGCACCCAGCATCATGGCGTAGTCGAGGAACGCCTTGAACTTGATTTCGCGGTTACACAGGATGTCCGGGTTCGGCGTACGGCCGGCCTTGTATTCGGCCAGGAAGTGCTCGAACACGTTGTCCCAGTACTCGGCGGCAAAATTGGCAGTGTGCAGCTTGATACCGATCTTGTCACACACGGCCTGGGCGTCCGCCAGGTCGTCCATGGCGGTGCAATATTCCGTTCCATCGTCTTCTTCCCAGTTCTTCATGAACAGGCCTTCCACCTCATAACCCTGCTCCATGAGCAGAACGGCGGAAACGGAAGAGTCCACGCCGCCGGACATGCCGACGATGACGCGCTTCTTTTGTGTGTCAGAAGGGGCTGGATCACGCATAGGGTTTCAACGGGTGTCTTGAAAAAGGACGCGATTCTATCAGGCTCGGGCCTTCAAGGCTAAAGAGAAGGGCGGATCAATTCGAGACTGTGACGCTGGCCTGCCAAATAATCATCGATGCAGCGGATGATCAGCTCGCTGCGCCAGGCGTCGCGAACGTCCATCAGTTCGTCGCGTGTCAGCCAGCGGGCGCGCAGGATGCCTTCGTCGAGTTGATAGTCGGGGTGGTGTTTCAGCGCTTTGGCGATGAAGCAAACCCGTTGATAGGTCACGCCATTGCTGGGCGCGGTGTACAGGTAGATGCCCACGATACCGGTGGCTTCGACGTCCCAGCCGGTTTCTTCGAGGGTTTCGCGTACCGCGGCCTCGGTCAGGGTTTCGTGCGGGTCGAGGTGGCCGGCAGGCTGGTTGAGTACGGCGCGGCCGCCCTTGAGTTCTTCGACCATCAGGAAGCGGCCGTTGTCTTCGACGATGGTGGCGACGGTGATGTGGGGTTGCCAGGTCATGGAGAGGTCTCGAACGATCGGAGGGGCAGGCGCACATCATACAGAGGCGCCGCCCCAACCGTTTACTTCGCGGCTTTGGTAATGGCGTCGAAGGCGACCATGTCATCGATCACTTCGCCGCCCGTGGCTTTGGTTTGCGCTTGCCACACAACGATCACCACATTCTGGGTGGGGTTGAGGTAGATGAACTGACCGAAGATGCCTGCGGCCGTAAAGGCTTTGTCGGCCTTGGAGGCGTCAGTCCAGGCGGGCCACCACATGGAGGCGAAGTCGCCATATGCGGGGTCGGTGCCGGTGGTGGCGCTGGCGAAGCTCATCCAGCCTTGGGGCAGGACTTGTTGGTTGCCGGCTTTGCCGCCGCTGAGTACGAACTGGCCGAAGCGACCGTAATCCTCCAGCGTTGCGCTGATACCGCTACCGCCCACTTCGTTGCCGTTGGGGCCGTCGAGCCACCAGTTGGCGTCGGTTTGCATGCCGTAGGGGGCCCAGATCTTCTCGCTCAAGTACTGCGCCAAGGGCTTGCCTACGGCAGCGCTGACCAGTTGCCCCAGCACTTGTGTCTCGCCGGTGCTGTAGTTGGTACGGGTGCCAGGGGGCGCCGCGCTGGGCAGGCTCGCCATGAACTTCAGGGCTGAGCCGGGCACTTGTTCGGTTTGCAGCTTGAGCATCATGCGCCGGTCGGAAGTGGGGTCGGCGTATTTCTCGCTCCATTTCACCCCGGAGCGCATCGCAAGCACCTGGCGTACGGTGGCCTGGTCGTAACCGCTGCCGGCCAGTGCGGGCAGGTAGCGGGTCACTTTGTCGTCCAGGCTTTTGATGGAGCCATCCTGCAGTGCGGCGCCCACCAGGGTTGAGGTAATGGACTTGGCCACCGACATCGACATCCAGCGGGTCGCCGGTGTGTTGCCTTTTTCGTAGCGTTCAGTAACGACTTGGCCGTTCTTGATCACCAGCAAGCCTGTTACCCGATTGAGGGTGACGTAGTCATCGAGGCTGTAGTGCTTGCCTTCGTAGTCGAACGAAACCGCACCCAGGGGTTGGCTGCTGCGCGGTAGTGGAAAGGGATGGCCGCCGGCTGGAATGGTACGCACCGGAAACAGGCGGTCGATATTGCGGAAGGTGCTGACGGCGGCGTCGGGACTGAGTTTGCCGTCGTACATTGTTTGCACGTCGCCTATGGATTCTTGTGCATGGGGGTAGGTGGGTGAGTGGCTTGCGCAGGCGCTGAGCAATGCAATTGCCGAGGCCCAGGTCAGCACCTTGAAATGGGTTCTTTGCATAATGACTTCCCTTTTATTGTTTTCCGAATGGCTCGAGCAAACAACACAAAGCAAGTCCTGCGCCCATTTGCAGGAAAAAGGCCAAAAAAAATCCGGAGCCCTTTCAGGTTCCGGATTTTTCTGCTGGGTGAAGATCAGCGGGCGATCTTCACTTCAGCCACACCGTGAAGCATCACACCAGCGCAGCGATTGCCGTGTTGAGGGTGTTGCTTGGGCGCATGGCTTTGCTGGTCAGCTCTGGGTTTGGCGCGTAGTAGCCGCCGATGTCCACAGCCTTGCCTTGAACGGCGTTGAGTTCGGCAACGATGGTTGCTTCGTTCTCGCTCAGGGTTTTGGCCAGTTGGCTGAATTGCGCCTGCAGTGCAGTGTCTTCGGTCTGGGCAGCCAGGGCTTGAGCCCAGTACAGCGCCAGGTAGAAGTGGCTGCCGCGGTTGTCGATGTTGCCGACTTTGCGCGATGGCGACTTGTTGTTGTCGAGGAACTGGCCAGTGGCCTGGTCCAGGGTCTTGGACAGTACCAGGGCTTTCGGGTTGTTGTAGTTCACACCCAAATGCTCAAGGGAAGCCGCCAGGGCCAGGAACTCGCCCAGGGAGTCCCAACGCAGGAAGTTTTCTTCCAGCAGTTGCTGCACGTGCTTCGGAGCCGAACCGCCAGCGCCGGTTTCGAACAGGCCGCCGCCGTTCATCAGCGGCACGATGGACAGCATCTTGGCGCTGGTGCCAAGCTCCATGATCGGGAACAGGTCGGTCAGGTAGTCACGCAGAACGTTACCGGTCACCGAGATGGTGTCCAGGCCCTTGCGGGTACGCTCCAGGGTGAACTTCATCGCGTCGACTGGGGACATGATGCGGATGTCCAGGCCTTCGGTGTTGTGGTCTTTCAGGTAGGCCTGAACTTTCTCGACCACAACGCCGTCGTGCGCACGCTTAGGGTCCAGCCAGAAGATGGCCGGGGTGTTACTGGCGCGGGCGCGGTTGACGGCCAGTTTGACCCAATCCTGGATCGGCGCGTCTTTGGTCTGGCACATGCGGAAGATGTCGCCGGCTTCGACGTTCTGTTCCATCAGCAGGTTGCCCTTGCTGTCGGTGACGCGGACTACGCCGTCAGCCTTGATCTGGAAAGTCTTGTCGTGGGAGCCGTACTCTTCGGCTTTCTTGGCCATCAGGCCAACGTTTGGCACGCTGCCCATGGTGGTTGGGTCGAAAGCGCCATTGGCCTTGCAGTCTTCGATGACCGCTTGGTAGATGGTGGCGTAGCAGCGATCCGGGATCACGGCCTTGGTGTCGTGCAGTTGACCGTCGGTGCCCCACATCTTGCCGGAGTCACGGATCATGGCCGGCATCGAAGCGTCGACGATGACGTCGCTCGGCACGTGCAGGTTGGTGATGCCTTTGTCGGAGTTAACCATCGCCAGCGAAGGGCGAGCGGCGTAGACCGCTTGGATGTCAGCTTCGATCTGCGCTTGCTGGTCAGCCGGCAGGGCCTTGATGCGAGCGTACAGGTCGCCGATGCCGTTGTTCAGGTTGAAGCCGATCTGCTCCAGCACAACAGCGTGCTTGGCCAGGGCATCTTTATAGAACTCGGCAACGATCTGGCCGAACATGATCGGGTCGGAGACCTTCATCATGGTGGCTTTCAGGTGAACCGACAGCAGTACGCCTTGTTTCTTGGCGTCTTCGATTTCAGCGGCGATGAAGCTGCGCAGGGCTTTCTTGCTCAGCACGGCGGTATCGATGATCTCGCCAGCTTGTACCGAGGTCTTTTCCTTCAGGACGGTCGCGGTGCCGTCTTGAGCGATCAGCTCGATTTTCACAGCATCAGCGGCTTCGATCTGCACGGCTTTTTCGCTGCCGTAGAAGTCACCGTTGTTCATGTGCGCGATGTGCGACTTGGAGTCGGCAGCCCAGGCGCCCATTTTGTGCGGGTGCTTGCGTGCGTAGTTCTTGACCGACAGCGGCGCGCGGCGGTCGGAGTTGCCTTCGCGCAGTACCGGGTTCACGGCGCTGCCCTTGACCTTGTCGTAACGTGCACGGGTTTCTTTTTCCGCGTCGGTGGTTACGGTTTCCGGGTAGTCCGGCAGGGCGTAGCCCTGGGCCTGCAGTTCCTTGATCGCGGCTTGCAGCTGCGGAGTCGAGGCGCTGATGTTAGGCAGCTTGATGATGTTGGCTTCAGGCGTAACGGCCAGGTCGCCCAGTTCGGCGAGGTGGTCCGGGATGGCCTTGGCGCCCAGTTGCTCGGGGAAGCTTGCGAGGATGCGCCCGGCGAGGGAAATATCGCGGGTTTCCACAGCAATATCAGCGGAAGCGGTGAAGGCCTCTACGATAGGCAGCAGTGAATAGGTGGCGAGGGCTGGGGCTTCGTCGGTGAAGGTGTAGATGATCTTCGAGCGGGTGGGCATATTCGGATTAACTCTCTTCTTTGCTGAAAGCGTGCGCAGAAACTCGAGATGCGCCGGGTGGAGCGCGTTCGTTCAAAGTCATCCATGAGCGAAATGTCGAGGTTTCTTCGCGGTGATGTTGGGTTGCATCAGTCGAGCGTCAAGCGTTTGGACTATTGTAATAGTCCTGCTTTCTGGCTGAAGGCCACTGTCTAGAGCGGTCAGCCGTCGTGACTCTTGGGTCAGCGGCGGCATTATACATAGGTCGCTATGCTTACGCCGAGCCTTCATACAAAAGGTGTGTCGTCCATTGGTCTAAAGGTCGCAGGTACCTCGTTGCGCCCAAAGTCGCATGGCGTGCTCAAGATTGGCGATTTTGCCTTTGATTTCAGGCTTGTAGGCGACAAATTATGCTGTTTTCGATGCAAATGAGCATGGCGTGAGGTTTCAGTCGCCATTTATCTGGAGTAGGCTCGAACGCAGCCAGATGTTCAATCCATAGATGGAGTTCAGCATGGGATACAAGAAGATTCAGGTTCCAGCCGTCGGCGACAAAATCACCGTCAATGCAGACCATTCTCTCAATGTTCCTAATAACCCGATCATTCCTTATATCGAAGGTGACGGTATCGGCGTCGACATCAGCCCGGTGATGATCAAGGTGGTCGACGCAGCTGTTGAAAAGGCCTACGGCGGCAAGCGCAAAATCTCTTGGATGGAGGTATATGCCGGCGAAAAGGCCACTCAAGTCTACGACCAGGACACCTGGCTGCCCCAGGAAACCCTGGATGCGGTCAAGGATTACGTGGTTTCTATCAAGGGCCCGCTGACGACCCCGGTCGGTGGTGGCATTCGTTCACTTAACGTGGCCCTGCGTCAGCAACTCGATCTGTATGTGTGCCTGCGCCCAGTGCGCTGGATTGAAGGTGTGCCTAGCCCGGTGAAGAAGCCGGGCGACGTGGACATGACTATCTTTCGTGAGAACTCCGAAGATATTTACGCCGGTATCGAGTGGAAGGCTGGCTCGCCGGAAGCGATAAAAGTGATCAAGTTCCTTAAAGAAGAAATGGGCGTTACCAAGATCCGTTTTGACCAGGATTGCGGGATTGGCGTCAAACCTGTTTCGAAAGAGGGCACCGAGCGTCTGGCGCGTAAAGCCCTTCAATATGTAGTGGATAACGATCGCGACTCGCTGACCATCGTGCACAAAGGCAACATCATGAAGTTCACCGAAGGTGCCTTTAAGGAGTGGGCCTACGGTATTGCCGAGAAAGAGTTCGGCGCAACCTTGCTCGACGGTGGTCCTTGGATGCAGTTCAAGAACCCCAAGACCGGCAAGAATGTGGTGGTCAAGGATGCCATCGCCGATGCCATGCTCCAGCAGATCCTGCTGCGCCCAGCAGAATACGATGTGATCGCGACGCTTAACCTCAACGGTGACTACCTTTCAGATGCACTGGCGGCGGAAGTCGGGGGCATCGGTATTGCTCCGGGAGCTAACTTGTCTGACACCGTGGCGATGTTTGAGGCTACCCACGGCACTGCGCCGAAATATGCCGGTAAAGACCAGGTCAACCCGGGCTCACTGATCCTGTCGGCAGAAATGATGTTGCGCCACCTGGGTTGGACCGAGGCGGCTGACTTGATCATCAAGGGCACCAACGGCGCGATCTCGGCCAAAACCGTGACGTATGACTTTGAGCGCTTGATGGAGGGCGCGAAACTGGTCTCGTCGTCGGGCTTTGGCGATGCGTTGATTTCGCATATGTAAAGAAGCGCCAGAGTAAAACGGCCACCTCAAGTTGACTGGGGTGGCCGTTTTTTTGTTGGGCGCTTCACGCTCGTCGGCGGGTCAGGCCATTAGTTTCTTTTCTTTATGAGCGTATGGGCTTGCACTTTTATCAGCCACTTCGGCTTTGACTGCATCGATATTCACGGCGTGCAGTCCTTTTGGTCCCTGAATGATCTCAAAGCTTACCGCTTGGCCCGCCTTCAGCGTTTTATACCCTTCCATGATAATCGCTGAGTAATGCGCAAACAGGTCCTCGGTTTTTCCTTCTTCGTTGATGAACCCATAGCCTTTGGCATTGTTGAACCATTTGACCTTGCCATTGATCTTGACGCCAGACATAACCATATCCCTCTGCACCAGACTCCATCACTGGAGTATCATCCAGTTTATCCGTCCTAACCCGAATAAATAAGGTTGACTGCGCGGACCTTTTTTACCCACTGTGGGTTCTATTGGTTGTAACACCGATTTGCCGATAGTCAAGGCGACCAGTCGGTCAGAGTTGAAATTCTGACAGGTCGCCCCCACCACTGTATTTGAACCACTGACGAACCTTTCTTTCCATGCATGCAAACAGCCAGATTCGACTAACATTCAATCAGGATCGACCGGATCAGGACCATGATGACGACGGTTCTGCAGGCATTGCTGTTCAGGAGGCCAAGCCTGCCTTACAGGCACCGCCGATGTATAAGGTGGTTTTGTTCAATGATGACTACACACCGATGGATTTCGTGGTCGAAGTGCTCGAGGTGTTTTTTAACCTGAACCGCGAGTTGGCGACCAAGGTAATGCTGGCCGTTCACACAGAAGGACGGGCAGTATGTGGAGTGTTTACCCGCGACATCGCCGAGACAAAGGCCATGCAGGTCAACCAGTACGCCAGGGAAAGCCAGCATCCGCTACTCTGTGAAATCGAGAAGGACGGTTAACGCCGACCACTTGGGTATGAGGTGAAGCTATGTTAAACCGCGAGCTCGAAGTCACCCTCAATCTTGCCTTCAAGGAGGCCCGTTCGAAGCGTCATGAGTTCATGACTGTCGAACACCTGCTGCTGGCACTTTTGGATAACGAAGCTGCCGCCACCGTTCTGCGTGCGTGCGGCGCCAACCTCGACAAACTCAAGCATGACCTGCAGGAGTTTATCGACTCCACAACGCCACTTATTCCCGTCCACGATGAAGACCGTGAAACCCAGCCAACCCTGGGCTTCCAGCGAGTACTTCAACGTGCTGTTTTCCATGTGCAAAGCTCCGGTAAGCGTGAAGTCACAGGCGCCAATGTGCTTGTGGCGATCTTCAGCGAACAGGAAAGCCAGGCAGTGTTCCTGCTCAAGCAGCAGAGCGTTGCCCGTATCGATGTCGTCAACTACATCGCCCACGGTATCTCCAAGGTGCCTGGGCACGGCGATCATTCCGAGGGTGAGCAGGATATGCAGGACGACGAGGGCGGTGAGTCTTCTTCTTCGGGCAATCCACTGGATGCCTATGCCAGTAACCTCAATGAGCTGGCGCGCCAGGGGCGGATCGATCCGCTGGTGGGGCGTGAGCTTGAGGTTGAGCGTGTAGCGCAAATCCTTGCACGTCGTCGCAAGAACAATCCGTTGCTGGTGGGTGAGGCGGGCGTGGGTAAAACCGCGATTGCCGAAGGCCTGGCCAAGCGCATTGTCGATAACCAGGTGCCTGACCTGTTGGCCAACAGCGTCGTCTACTCCCTTGACCTGGGCGCGTTGCTCGCCGGGACCAAGTACCGTGGCGATTTCGAGAAGCGCTTCAAGGCGCTGCTCGGCGAGCTGAAAAAGCGTCCGCAAGCCATCCTGTTTATCGATGAGATCCACACCATCATTGGTGCCGGTGCGGCATCCGGTGGGGTGATGGACGCCTCCAACCTTCTCAAGCCATTGCTGTCGTCGGGTGATATCCGCTGCATCGGCTCGACCACGTTCCAGGAATTCCGCGGGATCTTCGAAAAAGATCGCGCGCTGGCACGTCGTTTCCAGAAAGTTGATGTGTCCGAACCTTCGGTTGAAGACACCATTGGCATCCTGCGCGGGCTGAAGGGGCGCTTTGAGGCGCACCACGGCATCGAATACACCGATGAGGCGTTGCGTTCTGCCGCCGAGTTGGCGTCACGCTACATCAATGACCGGCACATGCCGGACAAGGCCATCGACGTGATCGACGAGGCGGGGGCGTATCAGCGCCTGCAGCCGGTCGAGAAGCGTGTGAAACGCATCGACGTGCCTCAGGTCGAGGACATCGTGGCCAAGATCGCGCGGATTCCGCCTAAGCATGTCAACAGCTCCGACAAGGAGTTGCTGCGTAACCTGGAGCGTGACCTCAAGCTCACCGTGTTCGGCCAGGATGCGGCGATCGACGCGCTGTCTACCGCGATCAAGCTTTCGCGTGCGGGTCTCAAGTCGCCGGACAAGCCGGTCGGTTCGTTCCTGTTCGCAGGGCCTACCGGCGTCGGCAAGACCGAAGCGGCGCGGCAATTGGCCAAGGCCATGGGTATTGAGCTGGTGCGCTTCGACATGTCCGAGTACATGGAGCGTCATACCGTGTCGCGCCTGATCGGTGCGCCTCCGGGCTACGTCGGTTTCGACCAGGGCGGTCTATTGACCGAAGCGATCACCAAACAACCGCATTGCGTATTGCTGCTCGATGAAATCGAGAAGGCGCACCCGGAAGTCTTCAACCTGCTGCTGCAGGTCATGGATCACGGGACCCTCACCGACAACAACGGGCGCAAGGCGGATTTCCGCAACGTCATCGTGATCATGACCACTAACGCCGGTGCCGAAACGGCCGCGCGGGCCTCGATCGGCTTCAGCCATCAGGATCACTCTTCCGATGCGATGGAAGTGATCAAGAAGAGCTTTACGCCGGAGTTCCGCAACCGTCTGGACACCATTATCCAGTTTGGTCGCCTCAGTCATGAGGTTATCAAAAGCGTGGTGGACAAGTTCCTTACCGAGCTCCAAGCGCAGTTGGAAGACAAGCGCGTGCAGCTGGAAGTGACGGATGCGGCGCGCAGCTGGCTGGCCGAAGGCGGTTACGATGCGGCAATGGGTGCTCGCCCAATGGCGCGTCTGATCCAGGACAAGATCAAGCGGCCGTTGGCCGAGGAGATCCTGTTTGGCGAGCTTTCCGACCATGGCGGCGTAGTGCATATCGATCTGAAGGACGGCGAGCTGACCTTCGAATTCGAAACCACGGCTGAAATGGCCTGATCGCTGATCGCTATACAGCAAAAGGCGCCGAAAGGCGCCTTTTTGCTGTGTGCATAATCAGGCCGACCGCTCTTTCATGGCCTCTGAAGATCCACTGTGGGAGCTGGCTTGCCTGCGATAGCGGTGTATCAGTCACGCACGGGCAGACTGAACCATCGCTATCGCAGGCAAGCCAGCTCCCACAGGGTCAAGCAGTGATTGGTAAATAGCGCACACACAAAAACGCCCGGCATAACCGGGCGTCTTGTATTGACTTGCTTAGCGAGCGCGGTAAGTGATGCGCCCTTTGCTCAAGTCATAGGGCGTCAGCTCGACGCGCACTTTGTCACCGGTAAGAATACGAATGTAGTTCTTGCGCATCTTGCCGGAGATATGCGCGGTTACGACGTGCCCATTTTCCAACTCCACACGAAACATGGTGTTGGGCAGGGTGTCGACGACAGTGCCTTCCATTTCGAAGCTGTCTTCTTTCGACATGCAGTAAAGCCCTCGGTATCCAGTGAATGGCCCGGTGCAACTGCGCCAGGCAAAAGCGGCGTGCATTGTGCCCGAAAAAGGGTGTTTAAGCCAAGGGGTTCTAGTTAAGCGTGACCCATCTTTGATTAATCAGCAGTTCTATGGGCCGATATTGGGTCTTGTAGTTCATCTTTTTGCAGTTTTTGATCCAGTAGCCGAGGTACACCGCCTCCAGCTCCAGGCGCAATGCCTCGCCAATTTGCCAGAGAATCGCAAAACGTCCCAGGCTGCGACGCTCCTCGGTCGGTTCATAGAAGGTGTAGACCGCCGATAGACCGTTCGGCAGTAAATCGGTCACGGCCACCGCGACCAGGCGGCCATTCGCACGAAACTCGTAGAAACGCGAGAAGGGCAGGTCGCGCACCAGGAATGTTGAGAACTGGTCGCGGCTGGGGGGGAACATATCGCCGTCAGCGTGCCGTTGCTCGATATAGCGTTGGTAGAGGTCGAAATACTCTTCGGTAAACCGCGGCTTGGCCGATGTCACCGTCAGGTCGGCATTGCGCTTGAGGATGCGCTTCTGATTGCGTTCTGGCAGGAACTGCGCCACGGGAATACGGGCCGGCACGCAGGCATTGCAGTTCTGGCAATGAGGTCGGTACAAGTGATCGCCACTGCGCCGAAAGCCCATCTCCGACAGGTCGGCGTAGACATGCACGTCCATAGGCTGGCTGGGGTCGAGGAACAGCGTGGTGGCCTGCTCGTCGGGCAGATAGCTGCAAGAGTGAGGTTGAGTGGCATAAAACTTCAAGCGCGCCAACTCGGTCATGATCAACCCTCGGATAAGCTTTGAAATAAGTGTAAGCCAGGTGCGCGCATGTCGCCTAAGAAACCCATGGTCCAGCGTTGGGTTGGTCCAGATGGTCGCGCAGGAAACCTGCGAAGTCGCTACGGGATATGGCGCGGGCACCCAGGCTGTGCAAATGATCGTTGGGCATCTGGCAGTCGATCAATACAAAGCCCCAGGTTTGCAATTGACGGGTCAAGGTGGCGAAGCCGAATTTCGAGGCGTTGTCGGCGCGACTGAACATGGATTCACCAAAAAACAATTGACCCATTGCCAGCCCATACAGGCCTCCCACCAATTTGCCGTCGTCCCACACTTCCACCGAATGGGCGTGGCCGCGACGATGCAATTCCAGGTAGGCGCTCTGTATGCCCTCGGTGATCCAGGTGCCATCGGCATAGGCGCGGGGTGCGGCGCAGGCCTGGATGACGGCGGCGAAATCCTGGTCGAACGTCACCGTGTAGCGCTGCTGGCGCAATAACTTGCCCAGGCTGCGGGACACGTGCAATTCGTCGGGGAATATCACGGTGCGCGGGTCTGGTGACCACCAGAGAATCGGCTGGCCTTGCGAAAACCATGGAAAGCAGCCGTGGCGGTAGGCTTGCACCAGTCGCTCGGCCGACAGGTCGCCGCCGGCGGCGAGCAGGCCGTTGGGTTCGCGCATGGCTTTGGCCAGCGGCGGGAATGTCAGTGAGTCGCGTTGTAACCAGGTCAGCATGGTATCCAGGCTTGCGGAAGGGGAGGGGAGTGGCAGGTATGGCACCTGTCGCGGCAGTGCTGATTATTGTCGACGCAGCGTCATCGGGCCAGCCCGAATCGGGCATTGAGGTGGATTAGCGTTAGCGGGTGTTTCTGCAACTCTATGCCGGGGATGCGGTCGTAATCGGGTTCGGGCAATGCAGGCCTTTTGCCAAGCTGGCCTGGATTGCTAAAAACAGCTCATAAGCCTTTGTCAGCAAAGGCAATGCATGCTCAAATTGAACATGTTGTGACACTTAAATTGGCTATGCTGCTGGGTAAGGGGCAAGGGCGTGGCATCGCGGACGCAAACCCGTACAATGCGGCCTTTGTGGCGCTTTCGTCATTTCGCCAAGCAATCGCCCAGTGTTAAAAGTAGATTCAACGACGCTCGTTCATTTTTCAACTGCTCGGATTGGGCAGTATTTATCGTCATTCAATAGATGGACGCGCTAAAAGGCGCAGGAAAAGACCCGTTTTGAAGAAATCCGCCGCAACACCTAAAGCAGCAGTCGTGCCGGCCTGGCGCCAGCACCTGCACTATCGACTCAAGGAAGGCGCGCTGATCGCCATCGGCGCCCTGTGCCTGTTCCTGATGATGGCCTTGCTCACCTATGGCAAGGACGATCCGGGCTGGAGCCACAACAGCAAGATCGAAGACGTGCAGAACTTCGGCGGCCCCGCCGGTTCCTACAGCGCCGATATCCTGTTCATGGTGCTTGGCTACTTCGCCTATATTTTTCCGCTGTTGCTGGCCATCAAGACCTGGCAGATCTTCCGCCAGCGCCATGAACCGTGGCAGTGGAGCGGCTGGCTGTTCTCCTGGCGCCTGATCGGCCTGGTGTTTCTGGTGTTGTCTGGCGCGGCGCTGGCGCATATCCACTTCCATGCACCCACCGGCCTGCCGGCGGGCGCTGGCGGGGCGCTGGGCGAAAGCCTTGGCGACCTGGCGCGCAAGACCCTGAATATCCAGGGGAGCACCCTGATGTTTATCGCGCTGTTCCTGTTCGGCCTCACCGTGTTCACCGACCTGTCGTGGTTCAAGGTGATGGACGTGACCGGCAAGATCACCCTCGACCTGCTGGAGCTGTTCCAGGGCGCTGCCAACCGTTGGTGGGCGGCCCGTGTCGACCGCAAGCGCATGGTTGCGCAACTGCGTGAGGTAGACACCCGTGTCAACGAGGTGGTGGCGCCAAGCACCCCGGATCGCCGCGAGCAGGCCAAGGTCAAGGAACGCCTGATCGAACGCGAGCAAGCCCTGAGCAAACACATGTCGGACCGCGAGAAGCAGGTGCCGCCGGTGATCGCTCCCGCGCCGCCCAAGCCTGCCGAGCCGAGCCACCGCGTACAGAAAGAAAAGCAGGCGCCGCTGTTTGTCGACAGCGCCGTCGAAGGCACGTTGCCGCCGATTTCGATTCTTGACCCGGCCGAAAAGAAACAACTCAACTACTCCCCGGAATCCCTGGCCGCTGTTGGTCACCTGCTGGAAATCAAGCTCAAGGAATTCGGCGTCGAAGTGTCGGTGGATTCGATCCATCCCGGCCCGGTGATCACCCGTTACGAGATCCAGCCGGCTGCCGGTGTCAAGGTCAGCCGCATCTCCAACCTGGCCAAGGATTTGGCGCGCTCCCTGGCCGTGACCAGCGTGCGAGTGGTGGAAGTGATTCCCGGCAAGACCACCGTGGGTATCGAGATTCCCAACGAAGACCGCCAGATCGTGCGCTTCTCCGAAGTGCTGTCGACGCCGGAATACGACAACTTCAAGTCCCCGGTTACCTTGGCCCTGGGCCACGACATCGGCGGCAAGCCGGTGATCACCGACCTGGCGAAAATGCCTCACCTGCTGGTAGCCGGTACCACCGGTTCGGGTAAGTCGGTGGGTGTGAACGCCATGATCCTGTCGATCCTGTTCAAGTCCGGCCCGGAAGACGCCAAGCTGATCATGATCGACCCGAAGATGTTGGAACTGTCGATCTACGAAGGCATTCCGCACCTGCTGTGCCCGGTCGTCACCGACATGAAGGACGCCGCCAACGCCTTGCGCTGGAGCGTGGCCGAGATGGAGCGCCGCTACAAGCTGATGGCGAAGATGGGCGTGCGTAACCTGTCGGGCTTCAACGCCAAGATCAAGGAAGCCCACGAGCGCGGCGAGACCATTGATGACCCGTTGTACAAGCGCGAAAGCATTCACGACGAAGCGCCGAAACTGACCAAGCTGCCCACCATCGTGGTCGTGGTCGACGAATTCGCCGACATGATGATGATCGTCGGCAAGAAGGTTGAAGAACTGATCGCACGCATCGCCCAGAAGGCCCGTGCCGCCGGTATCCACTTGATCCTCGCCACCCAGCGTCCGTCGGTGGATGTGATCACCGGCCTGATCAAGGCCAACATCCCGACGCGCATGGCGTTCCAGGTGTCGAGCAAGATCGACTCGCGAACCATCATCGACCAGGGAGGTGCCGAGCAACTGCTGGGCCACGGTGACATGCTCTACATGCCGCCAGGCACCAGCCTGCCGATTCGGGTGCATGGCGCGTTCGTATCGGACGATGAAGTGCACCGTGTGGTGGAGGCCTGGAAACTGCGCGGCGCGCCGGAATACAACGACGACATCCTCAACGGCGTCGAAGAAGCCGGTAGCGGCTTTGAGAGCGGCGGCGGTGGCGGTGACGACGACGCTGAAACCGATGCGCTGTACGACGAAGCCGTGGCTTTCGTGCTCGAAAGCCGCCGCGCCTCGATTTCCGCTGTGCAACGCAAACTGAAAATCGGCTACAACCGCGCCGCCCGCATGATCGAAGCCATGGAAATGGCCGGCGTAGTGACCGCAATGAACACCAACGGCTCGCGCGAAGTCATCGCCCCCGGGCAGATGCGCGACTGATCCCGCGCCGCGTGGCAGCACGCGGCACGCCCTAACGACTCAATGAGGACTCCCATGCGTCTTATCCGCATGCTGTTGTTGCCGGCACTGGCCATGACCGCTGTTTCGGCCCACGCCGATCCGGCCTCTGTCGCCAGCCTGACCAACCTGTTGGACAAATCCAAGACCCTGACCGCGCGCTTCTCCCAGCTGACCCTGGATGCAGGCGGCACCCAGTTGCAGCAAACCGAAGGTGAAATGGCCGTGCAGCGCCCAGGCCTGTTTTACTGGCACACCGAAGGCAAGTCTGAGCAGACCATCGTCTCCGACGGCCAGAAAGTCACGCTGTGGGATCCGGACCTGGAGCAAGCGACCATCAAGAAGCTCGATCCACGCCTGAACCAGACGCCAGCGCTGCTGCTGTCGGGTGACGTGTCGAAAATCAACGAAAGCTTCGAAATTACCTCCAAGCAAACCAGCAACGTGATCGAGTTCACGCTCAAACCGAAGTCCAAGGACACGTTGTTCGACACCCTGAACCTGTCGTTCGGCAACGGTGTGATCAACAACATGCGCTTGATCGACAGCGTCGGCCAGCGCACCGATATCCTGTTCTCCGGGGTCAAGGCCAACCAGCCGGTGCCGGCCTCCAAGTTCAAGTTCGACATCCCCAAGGGTGCCGACGTGATCCAGGAATAATCTGCCCAGAGGTTTCAAACGCTGCCCATGGATTTGTTTCGAAGTGACCCGATTGCCCAGCCCCTGGCCGCGCGCTTGCGCTCGACCAACCTGGATGAGTACGTCGGGCAAGAACACCTGCTCGCTCGCGGCAAACCATTGCGCGAAGCCCTGGAGCAGGGTGCGCTGCACTCGATGATTTTCTGGGGGCCGCCGGGGGTGGGCAAGACCACCTTGGCGCGGCTGCTGGCGAAAGTCTCGGATGCGCACTTCGAAACGGTCTCGGCGGTGCTCGCCGGGGTCAAGGAGATCCGCCAGGCGGTGGACGTGGCCAAGCAGCAGGCCGGGCAGTACGGCAAGCGCACCATCCTGTTTGTCGACGAAGTGCATCGCTTCAACAAGTCGCAGCAGGATGCATTCCTGCCTTACGTGGAAGACGGCACGCTGATCTTTATCGGTGCCACCACTGAAAATCCTTCGTTTGAACTCAACAACGCTTTGCTGTCGCGGGCGCGGGTCTACGTGCTCAAGAGCCTGGATGAAGCCGCGATGCAAAAGCTGCTGCACCGCGCGTTAAGCGAAGACAAGGGTTTGGGTAAGCGCCAGCTGAGCGTCAGCGACGAAGGCTTCAAGATCCTGCTTACCGCCGCCGATGGCGATGGCCGCCGTTTTCTCAACTTGCTGGAAAACGCTTCTGACCTGGCCGAAGACGGCAGTGAGATAGGCGTCGACCTGCTGCAAAGTCTGTTGGGCGACACCCGTCGGCGTTTCGATAAGGGCGGTGAAGCGTTCTACGATCAGATTTCGGCGCTGCACAAGTCCGTGCGCGGTTCCAACCCCGACGGCGCCTTGTATTGGTTTGCGCGCATGATCGACGGCGGTTGCGATCCGCTGTACCTGGCGCGGCGCGTGGTGCGCATGGCCAGCGAAGACATCGGCAACGCTGACCCGCGTGCACTGAGCCTGTGCCTGGCCGCGTGGGATGTGCAGGAGCGCCTGGGCAGCCCGGAAGGCGAGTTGGCGGTGGCCCAGGCCATCACCTACCTGGCCTGTGCGCCGAAAAGCAACGCGGTGTACATGGGCTTCAAGTCAGCGTTGCGTGCGGCTGCCGAATACGGCTCACTCGAAGTGCCGCTGCACTTGCGCAACGCGCCGACCAAGCTGATGAAACAACTGGGCTACGGCGATGAATACCGCTACGCCCATGACGAACCGGACGCCTATGCGGCCGGCGAAGACTACTTCCCCGATGAGCTTGAGCCGCTACCGCTCTACCAGCCGGTGCCCCGTGGGCTGGAGCTGAAGATCGGTGAAAAGCTCAATCACCTCTCCCAACTCGATCGGCTCAGCCCCAAACAGCGGAGAAAGTAGTGCTCAAGACGATTCTTGCCGTGTCCGCAGCCGGCATCGCTGGTACATTATTGCGTTTCGCCACCGGTACTTGGGTCAGCGCCAATTGGCCCAGGTATTTTTATGCGGCGACCCTGGCGGTCAACCTGGTGGGCTGCTTGATCATTGGGCTGTTGTACGGCTGGTTCCTGTTGCGCCCGGAAGTGCCGATTGAAATTCGCGCCGGCTTGATTGTCGGCTTTGTAGGCGGTCTGACGACCTTTTCATCCTTTTCACTGGATACGCTGCGTTTGCTGGAAAGCGGGCAGGCCCTGGTTGCCTTTGGGTACCTGGGTATCAGCGTGTTCGGCGGGCTGCTCGCCACCTGGGCTGGCCTGTCCTTGACCAAACTTTGATAAACGAGAGACCGACATGCTCGATTCCAAACTGTTACGTAGCAACCTTCAGGACGTAGCGGACCGCCTGGCATCCCGTGGCTTTGCCTTGGATGTCTCGCGCATCGAAGCGCTGGAAGAACAGCGCAAGACCGTCCAGACCCGCACCGAAGCACTGCAGGCTGAGCGTAATGCGCGTTCCAAATCCATCGGTCAGGCCAAGCAGCGCGGCGAAGACATCGCGCCGTTGATGGCGGACGTCGAACGCATGGGCACTGAGCTGTCCGACGGCAAGGTCGAGCTGGAAGGCATTCAGTCCGAGCTGGATTCGATCCTGCTGGGCATCCCTAACATCCCCCACGAATCCGTGCCGATTGGCGAAGACGAAGACGGCAACGTCGAAGTGCGCCGCTGGGGCACGCCAAAAGCCTTTGATTTCGCGATCAAGGACCACGTTGCCCTGGGCGAATTGACCGGTGGCCTGGACTTCGAAACCGCTGCCAAGATGTCGGGCGCGCGCTTCTCGCTGCTGCGTGGCCCGGTTGCCCGTCTGCACCGTGCCCTGGCGCAGTTCATGATCAACCTGCACACCGCCGAGCACGGTTACGAAGAAGCCTACACCCCGTACCTGGTGCAGGCGCCGGCATTGATGGGCACCAGCCAGCTGCCGAAATTCGAAGAAGACCTGTTCAAGATCAGCCGTGACGGCGAAGCCGACCTGTACCTGATCCCGACTGCCGAGGTCTCGCTGACCAACATCGTCTCCGGCGAGATCCTCGACGCTAAAGAGCTGCCGTTGAAGTTCGTCGCCCACAGCCCGTGCTTCCGTAGCGAAGCCGGCGCATCGGGCCGCGACACGCGCGGCATGATCCGTCAGCACCAGTTCGACAAGGTCGAGATGGTGCAGATCGTCGAGCCGTCGACCTCCATGGAAGCCCTGGAAGGCCTCACCGCCAACGCCGAACGCGTCCTGCAACTGCTGGAGCTGCCATACCGCGTGCTCGCGCTGTGCACCGGCGACATGGGTTTCAGCGCGGTGAAGACCTACGACCTCGAAGTGTGGGTGCCGAGCCAGGACAAGTACCGCGAGATTTCGTCGTGCTCCAACTGCGGCGATTTCCAGGCCCGACGCATGCAGGCACGTTTCCGCAACCCGGAAACCGGCAAGCCGGAACTGGTGCACACTCTCAACGGTTCGGGCCTGGCTGTAGGCCGTACCCTGGTGGCGGTGCTGGAAAACTACCAGCAGGCCGACGGTTCGATCCGTGTACCTGAGGTGCTCAAGCCGTACATGGCGGGCGTTGAGGTCATCGGCTAAATGGAATTTCTGCCGCTGTTTCATAACCTGCGCGGCAGTCGTGTATTGGTCGTCGGTGGCGGGGAGATTGCCTTGCGCAAATCCCGGCTGCTGGCCGATGCCGGCGCGTTGCTGCGGGTGGTTGCTCCCCAGATCGAAGACCAGTTGCGTGAGCTGGTACTGGGCAGTGGCGGAGAACTGATTCTGCGCGGTTATCAGGAAGCCGACCTTGACGGTTGCACCCTGATCATCGCCGCCACCGACGACGAGTCGTTGAACGCGCAAGTGTCCAGCGACGCCAAGCGCCGTTGCGTGCCGGTCAATGTGGTGGATGCGCCCGCTTTGTGCAGCGTGATCTTCCCCGCGATTGTCGACCGGTCGCCGTTGGTGATTGCCGTGTCCAGTGGCGGCGACGCGCCGGTGCTGGCGCGCCTGATCCGCGCCAAACTGGAAACCTGGATTCCGTCCACCTATGGCCAACTGGCCGGGCTGGCCGCGCGTTTTCGTGCCCAGGTCAAAGGGTTGTACCCGGATGTGCAGCAACGCCGCGCGTTCTGGGAAGACGTATTCCAAGGGCCGATTGCCGATCGTCAATTGGCCGGGCAGGGCGCCGAAGCCGAGCGCCTGTTGATCGAAAAGGTCAACGGCGCAGCGCCCAATGCACCGGGTGAGGTTTACCTGGTGGGCGCCGGCCCTGGCGACCCGGACCTGCTGACCTTTCGCGCGCTGCGCCTGATGCAGCAAGCCGACGTGGTGTTGTACGACCGATTGGTCGCGCCCGCGATTCTAGAGCTGTGCCGCCGTGACGCCGAGCGCGTTTACGTCGGCAAGCGTCGCGCCGACCATGCCGTGCCCCAGGACCAGATCAACCAGCAATTGGTGGACCTGGCCAAGCAAGGCAAGCGGGTGGTACGCCTCAAGGGTGGCGATCCGTTCATCTTTGGTCGCGGCGGCGAGGAAATCGAGGAGCTGGCGGCCCATGGCATCCCGTTCCAGGTGGTACCGGGTATCACTGCGGCCAGCGGTTGCGCGGCGTATGCCGGGATCCCGCTGACGCACCGCGACTATGCGCAGTCGGTGCGCTTTATCACCGGGCATCTGAAGGACGGGACGTCGGACCTGCCCTGGCACGACCTAGTCGGCCCTTCGCAGACCTTGGTGTTCTACATGGGCTTGGTTGGCTTGCCGATCATTTGCGAACAACTGATCAAGCATGGTCGCGCGGCGGATACTCCGGCGGCGTTGATTCAGCAGGGCACCACGTCCAATCAGCGTGTCTTCACCGGCACCCTGGCGGATTTGCCACGCATGGTGGCGGAGCATGAAGTGCATGCGCCAACATTGGTGATCGTCGGTGAGGTTGTGGTGTTGCGCGAGAAGCTCAAGTGGTTTGAAGGCGCGCAGTCCCAGGTCTGACGTGGCTTTGTAGTGAGCGGGCTTTTCCCGCGCTGGGTGGCGAAGCCGCCCTAAACCCAGGCAATTCGGTCTTCCTGAAACACCGAGGCGGTCTTATTGGGGCGGCTTCGCCGCCCAGCGCGGGAAAAGCCCGCTCACTACATGCCGAATACCCGCTTGCCAATCAACCGCTCCCGATCATGCCCCGCATCAAACCCCTGCAACGGCCCCTTTGGCACAATGCCTGTCGGGTTAATCGTCCGGTGGCTGGCGTAGTAATGCCCCTTGATGTGCGCAAAATCCACGGTCTCGGCCACGCCCGGCCACTGATACAGCTCCCGTAGCCAATTCGACAAGTTCGAATAATCGGCGATCCTGCGAAAATTGCATTTGAAGTGGCTGTAGTACACCGCATCAAAGCGAATCAACGTGGTAAACAGACGCACATCCGCTTCTGTCAGGAACTCGCCCGCCAAATAGCGATGCTCGCCCAAGTGCTGTTCCAGGTAATCCAACTCGGCAAACACATCATCAAACGCGCTTTCATATGCCTGCTGCGACGTGGCGAAACCTGCGCGGTACACGCCATTGTTCACGGCAGGGTAGATACGTTCATTCAGCGCGTCGATAGTCGGGCGCAGCGCCTCGGGGTAGAAATCCAGTGTGTTGCCGGTTAGATCGTTGAACGCACTGTTGAACATGCGGATGATTTCCGCCGATTCATTGCTGACGATGCGATTCAATTTCTTGTCCCACAGCACGGGCACGGTGACGCGCCCCGTGTAGTCAGCGCTATCGGCGGTATAGCGCTGGTGCATGAATTCAAAATTGTCCAGCTTATCGCCTGTAGAGCCGTGGGTTTTGTCGAAGGTCCAGCCGTTTTCCAGCATCAGCCAACTGACCACGGATACGCCGATCAGGTCTTCCAGGCCCTTGAGCTCTCGCATGATCAGGGTGCGGTGGGCCCAGGGGCAGGCCAGGGACACATACAGGTGGTAGCGACCGGCCTCGGCCTTGAAGCCGCCTTCACCGCTCGGGCCAGGCGCGCCGTCGGCGGTCACCCAGTTGCGGCGTTGCGCCTGTTCGCGCTGGAAAGCGCCGTCTGCGCTACTTTCGTACCACTGGTCTTTCCAGTGTCCTTCGATCAGCAAACCCATGACTGGCTCCTCAACTAATAAGCGTTGGAGACCAGTCTAAAGGGATGAGTTCGATTTAAAAGCGCAAAGACTACGGGTGAATTATCGACTAAATCGATTTGTTCCGCGCATCCCAGTATTGCTGGGCCAAAACGAATGCTTGCTCACGTGGATGACCAAGACCGCGCAGTGTCAGCGCCATGGTGGCGATCAGGGCCAATTGTGGGTAGCTGTCCTCTACATCGCCACGCCACAGCGCTTTCAAATGCTCAGGCTCCAACGCAGCCGGTTTGACGTGGCGCTGGGCCGATAGGGCGGGCCATTCTTCATCCCAGCTTTCGCCGCCTGTGGTGCCGTACAGATGGCTTGCAGAGTCGGGGTTGATCTCGATTTCGCCGCCGTCGCCTTTCACCACAATCACGTTGTCACCCAGCAAGCCGCTGGCATCTCGGTGCACGCCCTGGTAACCCGGGTGGAAAATGCTTTGCAAGCCAAGACGCGCATTCAGCGGGTTAAGCAGGCGCGCCAGGGAGTGGATTGGTGAACGTAAGCCCAGGGTGTTGCGCAGGTCGATCATGCGTTGCAGTTGTGGTGCCCAGTCGCCCAGCGGGATAAACGCCAGGTTGCCGTGCTCAAAGGCACTTTCGACCTGCTGCCAGTTACGGCACAGCGGGATCTGCAAACCTTCCAGCAATTGCTCGGTGTATAGCCGACCCGCCGTGTGTGCCCCGCCGCCGTGCAGGAGGATGCGCACACCATTTTGTGCCAGGCACTTGGCTGCCAGCAGGTACCACGGCAGATGGCGTTTCTTGCCGGCGTAGGTTGGCCAGTCGACATCCACATTCAGCGCCGGCGCGTTGAGGCGTTCGCGCACGGCTTCGGTGAAGCCGGCGAGTTCTTCCGGGCTTTCTTCCTTGTGGCGCAGCAGCATCAGGAAGGCGCCGAGCTGGGTGTCTTCGACTTTCTCGTCGAGCAGCATGCCCATGGCTTCGCGGGCTTCCTCACGCGTGAGGTTGCGCGCGCCGCGCTTGCCTTTGCCCAGGATGCGCACGAACTGCGCAAAGGGGTGCTCGGCGGGAGTTTCTAGGGTCAGCGGGGCAAAGTCGGTCATAAGCAATTCGTCGGCCTGGGCAGGCCCGCCAGCTTGGCGGCGAGTTTGGCGGGAGTGCCGTTGAACAGTTTGTTGAGGTGCAGGCTGTTGCCTTTTTCCGGGCCCAGCTTCAAGGCGGTGTACTTGATCAGCGGGCGGGTGGCCGGGGACAGCTGGAATTCGGCGTAGAAGCCGCGCAGCAGGTCGAGGATTTCCCAGTGGTCGGGCGTCAACGCCAGCGGTTCGGCGGCGGCCAGTGCGTTGGCGACCTCGACGGACCAGTCGTTCAAGTCGACGAGGTAGCCGTCTTTGTCCAGCTCATAGGTGCGTTCGCCTACGGTCAAGGTGTTCATAGCCAGCTGTTGACCTTGTCGTAGTCGAGCGACAGTTGCACGAAACCTGGGTAGTCCACGCTGTCGGCCCAGTCCGGTAAGGGCAGGTTGCGCGCCTGCATGTCTTCGGCCAGCACAAACACCTTCACGCCCTTGGTGTGTAGGGCGGGGGCGTGCAGCCCGTAGGCGCCGTCGCCGCACAGCAGGATCGCGTCCTCGGCGCCGCAGATACGCAGGCAGCTGTCGAGGCGGCTGTCGGAAAACGGCGAGTGAGACACCACATGTAAAGTCGACATCAGAGGGTAATCACCTGGTCGTAGCGGTCAATCAATTGGGAAATAGCCTCGTTGCTCAACGGTTGCGCCTCGGTCGGTGGCGTCAAGCCACGCACGGCCATGCTGTGGCGGCAGACAAATACATCATCGATGCCGAACAGCCCCAAGGCCTGCAGGTTGGCGCTGAGGTCCTTTTGTTGCACGGCCTTGGCGTTCTGGTGCGGCGCGAGTTGGAACACGCCGTCATCCAAAAACAGCAAGCCGATCGGCAGGTCAAACGCGCCGCCGGCCAGCACGATATCCAGCGCTTCGCGCGCACTCGGCCCGGACCATGGCGCCTGGCGGCTGATCACCAATAAGGATTTGGACATTTCACGGCCCTCCAAAACAGATCAGGCGGTCGGCCGTTTGGGCGGCGTCGTGCAATTGGCCGAGGCCCGACAACGCCCACGGCGCCTGCAGGTTCACCGCGCTGCGTTGGTAGCGCGTGGCCTCTTCGGCATTGAGCACGCCACGGCGCAAGGCCGCGGCAATGCACACCACGCCATCAAGCTGATGCTGGCTGACAAACTCACGCCACTGGCGGGCGATATCTTGCTCATCTTGGGGCGCTACGACGTTGTTGGACGCGCTGTACACGCCATCCTGATAAAAAAACAACCGCACAATCTCATGCCCGCCGGCCAACGCCGCCTGGGCAAATAGCAAGGCGCGGCGCGAGGAGGGCGCATGGGCGGCGGAAAACAGGGCTATCGCAAACTTCATGGAACACTCTGCAAGTAAACGTGGGGCAATGATAAAGCCGCCGCCACGAAAAAGCCCGCCGTGATCAAAACGGTCACCGTTGCTGAGCGTTCTGACGATTGCCGGTAGGCGCAAGGCTGCCTAGTCTGTGGGCAATCGAAACGGAATTGGAGTGCCCATGTCAGGTCCCTTGGCGTCCCTCAAAGTGCTGGATTTTTCCACCTTGCTGCCCGGCCCGTTTGCATCATTGATGCTGGCAGACATGGGCGCCGAGGTATTGCGCATCGAATCGCCTACGCGCATGGACCTGCTGCGCGTGTTGCCGCCCCATGACCGAGGGATTTCGGCGAGCCATGCCTACCTCAATCGCAATAAGCGCAGTTTGGCACTGGACCTCAAGCAGGCTGAGGCGTTGGAGGTTGTACGAGCGCTGGTTAAAGACTACGACATCGTGCTCGAACAGTTTCGACCCGGTGTGATGGAGCGGCTGGGGTTGGGCTATGAGGCGCTGAAGGCGATCAATCCCAGGCTGATTTATGTGTCGATCACCGGTTACGGTCAGACCGGCCCCTACAAAGACCGCGCCGGGCACGATATCAACTACCTGGCACTGGCCGGCGTGGCCAGCTACACCGGGCGCCAGGACAGCGGGCCGGTGCCGCTGGGCGTGCAATTGGCGGATGTGGGCGGTGGTTCGTTGCATGCGGTGGTGGGATTGCTGGCGGCGGTCATTGCGAGGCAGCAGAGCGGGCTAGGGCAGTACCTGGATGTGAGCATGACCGACTGCTCATTCAGCTTGAACGCCATGGTGGGGGCGGGCTACCTAGCGTGTGGCGTGGAGCCGGTGCGCGAGGGGCATGTGTTAAACGGCGGCAGTTTCTACGATTACTACCGGACGCGGGACGGGCGTTGGATGTCGGTTGGCAGCCTGGAGCCTGTGTTTATGCAGCAACTCTGCACGGCATTGGGGCGTCCGGAGTTAGCGGCGCAGGGCTTGGCGCCCGAGCTCAAGGTTGCGCTGCAAGTCGAGTTCGAAAAGCGCAGCTTCGATGAGCTGTGTGAGCTGTTTTCGGGGGTGGATGCCTGTGTCGAGCCGGTGTTGAGCTTGAGCGAGGCGGTGGAGCATCCGCAGCTTAAAGCCCGCGAACTGATCAGTCAGGTGCCCAGTGGGGATGGTTCGACGCAGGCACAATTGGCCTGTCCGTTGAAATTCTCGCAAGGTTTGCCGGAACCACGGCATATCGGGGTTGCCGTGGGGGCGCACAGTGATGAGGTGTTGGCGCAGTTGGGGTTCAGTGCTCAGCGGATAGCGGAGTTGCGGCGTGCCAAAGTAGTTGGGTAGTGCCTGGACTGGCGCTATCGCAGGCAAGCCAGCTCCCACATTCGACCGCGTTGTCAGGTTGATCACCGATCAAATGTGGGAGCGGGCTTGCTCGCGAAGGGGCCCTCACTCCACCCGAGTTTCCCCAGTGAACACCAACGTCTGTCGACACCGCCGACACAAATACCGCCGCCCCTGACCCACCAGCCCATGGCGCTGCGACGAAAACGGAAAGTCACTGTCCGCACACGGGCATCGGTAGATATAGCGGGTCACCTGGCGGCGCTTCACTTCATAGGTATGACAACGGTCCGGCGGCAGTTCGTAAACCCCGCGCATGATCAATTGCCATTCCTCGCCATGGGGCTGGATGCGCTCGCCAAACAATTGGTGGGCGATCAAGTGCGCCACTTCATGGGCCACGGTCTGTTTCAGGAAGTGCTGGCTGTTTTCACGGTACAACTGTGGGTTGAAACGCAGCAGGTTCTCGTGCAAATGCGCGACACCGGCCTTCTGGCCCCGCAGCTTGAGGCTGACCTGGGGGCGTTTGAAGCTTCGTTTGAAAAAGGATTCGGCTTGCAGGAAACAATCTTCGACGCGGGTATTGAGTTGCTCGGGCATGCTGACCATATCTCCAGAGACCCCCAGTATGCCGCAAAACCAGGTGTTTCCGAATCTGTCAGGCGCCGAATGGTCATGCACAACGCACAAAGCCACCTTGCGGTGGCCTTGCTCACTGATTAAAACCGTTTAGTTGGTGTAGATCGGCCCTACGCCCAGGCCCCAGACAATCACCGTGAACGCCATGATTGCCACCAGTACAACCAGGCCCACGGCGAGTACTGAACTGGAAAACAGGAAACCTTCGTCCGGATCAATGTTCATGAAGGTCGGCAGCCCCACATACAACAGGTACACCGTGTAGCAAATCGCCGCTGTGCCGACGACCATGCCCAGCCACATATGCGGATACAGCGCCGCCAGCCCGCCGATAAACAGCGGTGTGGCGGTGTAGGTGGCGAACGCCACGCAACGCGACATGCTGGGGTTGGCGTCGTAAGTGCGGGCCATCCAGTGAATGAACGCGCCCATCACCGCTACGCCGCCGAGCATGGCTGCGTACGACATGATGGTCATCCACAGTGCGCTTTCCTGGGTCAGCATCACGGGCGCGCGACTGCCGATGACCCAGCCGACCTGGGTGGTACCGATAAAGGCTGATACGGCGGGGATCGCCGCGAGAATCAGGGTGTGAGTGAGGTACATGTGGCCGATGCTTTCTTCTTTATCGCCACGGATTTCCCGCCATTCCTGGTCGGGATGGGTAAACAGCCCCACGACGTGATGGATCATGCCAGTCACTCCTGTCGTTATTACCATCGCCCCCCATCGGAGCGCCCACGGGCCAATTGGCCTGAAAGGTCTGGATATATGTGCGACCTCAAGTCGCAGTATAGGAAGGGATGGCCGGAATAACTGTAGGGTCTTTAGAGCAAATTGCGCTGTAAATAGTGGGGCTAATCGCGGTGAGGACTGTCAGGTACGACTGGGTAGAGGTGGGAGCTGGCTTGCCTGCGATAGCGGTGGGTCTGTTTATCTATTCGGTTCTGATAGGCCGCAATCGCAGGCGAGCCAGCTCCCACAATGGAACTTGGCCAACCTTACCGGTAAAATGCCCCGCTTTTCGTCACACACCTCCAGCGGATCCAAGCGCCATGGGCACTCTTACGGTCAACCAGAACAAACTGCAAAAACGCCTGCGCCGCCTGGCCGGTGAGGCGGTCGCCGACTTCAACATGATCGAGGACGGCGACAAGGTCATGGTCTGCCTCTCCGGCGGCAAAGACAGCTACACCATGCTCGACGTGCTGTTGCACCTGCAAAAGGTCGCACCGATCAAGTTCGAGATCGTTGCCGTGAACATGGACCAGAAACAACCCGGTTTTCCCGAGCACGTGTTGCCGGCCTACCTCAAAGAATTGGGCGTCGAGTATCACATCGTCGAGAAAGACACCTATTCGGTGGTCAAGGAGCTGATTCCGGAGGGCAAGACCACCTGCTCGCTGTGCTCGCGCCTGCGCCGTGGCACGCTCTACACCTTTGCGGATGAAATTGGCGCGACCAAGATGGCCCTGGGGCATCATCGCGACGACATCGTCGAGACCTTCTTCTTGAATATGTTCTTCAACGGCTCCCTCAAGGCCATGCCGCCCAAGCTGCGCGCCGATGATGGGCGCAACGTGGTGATCCGCCCGTTGGCGTATTGCAACGAGAAGGACATCCAGGCCTACTCCGACCTAAAGCAATTCCCGATCATCCCGTGCAACCTGTGCGGCTCTCAAGAGAACCTGCAGCGCCAGGTGGTCAAGGAAATGCTGGTGGATTGGGAGCGCAAGACGCCTGGCCGTACCGAAAGCATCTTCCGCAGCCTGCAGAACGTGATCCCGTCGCAATTGGCCGACCGCAACCTGTTTGACTTCACCAGCCTCAAGATCGATGAGAGCGCCGCGTCGCGCTTCGTCAATGTAGTGAACCTCTAAGGTTCTTCAACGCTCTGAAAGACGGCGCTCATGGGCGCCGTTTTCATTTGAATCCCCAGGAGAGGGCATGCGCGATTACAAGTGGCTGCACGAATATTGTCTGAACCGCTTCGGTTCGGCGGCCGAGTTGGAAGCCCACCTGCCTGTGCCGAACACCCCGGCGCAATTGCGCAAGATCAGTGATGATCGCTATTTGTCGACCCTGGCTCTGCGGGTGTTTCGCGCGGGGCTCAAACACAGCGTGGTCGACGCCAAGTGGCCGGCGTTCGAGCAGGTATTTTTCGGCTTCGACCCGGAGAAAGTCGTGCTGATGGGCGCCGAGCACCTGGAGCGATTGATGCAGGACACGCGCATCATCCGCCATTTGGGCAAACTCAAGAGCGT
Organism: Pseudomonas sp. PGPPP1; assembly: GCF_002255865.1. Classification (NCBI taxonomy): domain Bacteria; kingdom Pseudomonadati; phylum Pseudomonadota; class Gammaproteobacteria; order Pseudomonadales; family Pseudomonadaceae; genus Pseudomonas; species Pseudomonas sp. PGPPP1. The sequence goes on from NZ_NKIG01000001.1 coordinate 29,801, forward strand.
GCCGCGCAATGCGCAGATGATCCTGGACATCGCCCAGGAGAAGGGCAGCTTCGGTGCCTTCATTGCCGACTGGCCAGTGACCGACATCGTCGGGTTGTGGAAGTACCTGAGCAAACACGGCCACCAACTGGGAGGGCTGTCGGCGCCGCGCTTTTTGCGCATGGTGGGCAAGGACACGTTTGTGCCGAGCTATGACGTGGTGGCGGCGTTGAACGCGCAGAAGATCGTCGACAAGGCGCCTACCAGCTTGCGGGATTTGGCGACGGTGCAGGGCGCATTCAACCAGTGGCACGCCGAGAGTGGACGGCCGATGTGCCAGTTGTCGATGATGCTGGCTTACACCGTGAATCATTGAGACCGGGGTGATCCTATCGCAGGCAAGCCAGCTCCCACATTTGAAAGGCGACACGGTTCAAAATGTGGGAGCTGGCTTGCCTGCGATGGCGGTCGTTAGGCCGCCACAGGTTCCGCCAACCGCCGATTGAGCTGATGCCGCCACCGCACATACAGCAGCGCCGTACAAAACACCGCCAGGCTCGCCAGCATCTCCAGCACCCCGAACCACTGCCGGTTCGGGTCATACGCCGCCAGCGCGCCCTTGATGAAGTACAGGTTCACCACGAAGCACATCCACGAGTGCCCACGTGCACTGCCCATCAGCATGCCCGGCGCCAGCACCAGCAGCGGCACCAGTTCGATCAGCAGGATCACCCACGGACGCGCGCCGTGCAGGTCGGCCACGAACAGGTAATACACGCACAACAAACCCACAAGGCCCAGAAACGCCAGCAGGCTTAACGCGCGCGCCACCTTGACCCGTGGCTCCAGCCACGCCTGGGGTGGCAGGACCTTAGGCTTCCTGGCCACGGCCACCCTCCAGCAGGGTAGCGGTGTTCGCCAAGCGCAAGCCGAGGGCGCGACACAGGGCGATTTCGTGTTGGTCGAGCATGCGCTTACCGTCAGGCCCGGAGTGGTGACTGGCGCCGTAAGGCGTGCCGCCGCCCTTGGTGTCGAGCAGGGCTTGTTCGCTGTAGGGCAGGCCGGTGATCAGCATGCCGTGGTGCAGCAGCGGCAGCAGCATCGACATCAGCGTGGTTTCCTGGCCACCGTGCAGGCTGGCGGTGGAAGTGAACACGCCCGCGGGTTTACCGACGAGGGCGCCGGTCAGCCACAGGTTGCTGGTGCCATCAAGAAAGTACTTGAGCGGTGCGGCCATGTTACCGAAGCGGGTCGGGCTGCCCAGGGCCAGTCCCGAGCAGTGTTTCAAGTCGTCCAGGCTGGCGTACAGCGCACCCTCGTCCGGGATGCTCGGCGCCACGGCTTCGCACTCGGTGGAAATCGCCGGCACAGTGCGCAGGCGTGCTTCCATCCCGCCTTGCTCGATGCCCCGGGCAATCTGCCGGGCCATTTCGCTTACCGAGCCATTGCGGCTGTAATACAGCACCAATACATATGGCGTAGTCACGGCAGGATCTCCAGCACGTTTTCCGGCGGACGACCAATGATCGCTTTATCGGCGGTTTCAAGGATCGGACGTTCCATCAACTTGGGATGCTCGGCGAGGGCGGCGATCAATTGCGCTTCGCTGAGGCTGGTGTCGGCCAGGTTGAGCGTCTTGTATTCGTCTTCACCGGTGCGCAGCAATTGGCGGGCGCTGATGCCCAGCTTGGCGAGCAAGGCCTTTAATTGCGTGGCATCCAGCGGGGTTTCCAGGTAGCGCACCACGGTTGGAGTGAGGCCGCGGGCTTCGAGCAGTTCCAGCGCACCGCGGGATTTCGAGCAGCGCGGGTTGTGATAAAGCGTCAGATCGGTCATGTGCGGGTCGCATCTTGCGTAAGGTGGCGGGTATTCTACCCGCGCTGCGACCCGTCCTTAAACCGTAAGAGGCGATAGGTCGCAGCCAACGTTCATTTTTACGAAGGATTACCCCATGACTAGGCGACTGATCGGTGCATTGGCGATCATCACAACCCTGCTGCTCAGCGGCTGCGGCAACGACTACGGTGTTGACCAATACGGCAAGAAAGTAGCGGCCGAACGTCTGGATAAACAGTGGGTGGTGGTCAATTACTGGGCCGAGTGGTGTGGCCCGTGCCGCACGGAAATCCCTGAGCTCAACGCGTTGGCGGAACAGTTGAAAGGGCAGAACGTGGGTGTGTTTGGCGTCAACTTCGACAATGTGCAGGGTGAAGAGCTGAAGGCGGCCAGTGAGAAACTGGGTATCAAGTTCACCGTGCTGGCGCAGAACCCGGAAGAGATTTTTGATATTCCCCGCAGCGAAGCGCTGCCGGTGACTTACATCATTGATGACAAGGGCAAGGTGCGCGAGCAGTTGATGGGCGAGCAGACGGCGGAAGGCGTTTTGGCCAAAATCAAGGCCTTGCGCGGATAAACATGTGGGAGCTGGCTTGCCTGCGATGCGAGCGGTGCGGTGTATCAGGTACACCGCACAGATGTCATCGCAGGCAAGCCAGCTCCCACAGAAAAGCCAGACCACTCTGAGGGTGGATTAGCCTTCTTCAAGCCACAAGCGAATCGGTTTGCCTTCTGCCGGCCAGAAACGCGTCTGCTCGATCGGCGAAATATCCCAGCGCTCTACGCCTTGCAGCGCCTGGAAGAAGCGATGTTCCTGCTCCATCAACGCCTCGGCGCAAAGCTTGCGGGTGCTGCCGATTTTGCCGAAGCTGAGCTTGTCGCCGTCGACGGTGTACGGTGCGAACCAATGGTTGCAGCCGCCATTGCCGTAGGCGCGGCCATCAGCACCGAGGGTAACGGTGAGGTGCGCGTAATCCATCAGCGGCCGTTCACCAATCCATTCCACCACGTAGCTGTGATCCTGCTTGAGCTTGACCGCATCGCTGGCGCAACCGGTGAGGCCGGCACCTAGGGCGGCGAGCAGAAGCAGGCCTTTCATTGGGCGGCCTTCTGGCATTTCGGGCAACGGTGTTTGTCGCCTTCGCTGGCCCAGCCCAACTCTTTGATACGTGCGTTGGCCGCCGGTTGCAGCGGTTCCTTGGTCAGTTTGGTTTCCACCGCGAATTCAAACTCCAGTACGCTGTCGCAGCTGTCGCAATTGACTTTCCAGGTGTGAATTTCCAACTCGCCGAATTTCGGCCCTTGGGCCATGGCGACCCACTGGCCCATTGGGCGGATGGAGTAGCGCGCGTCACCTTCGACGGTGAGGCGCATCGACAGGGTTTTACTGCCACGCAGGGTGACGATCAAGACGTCGCCATGTTTGATCGAACCACCGTTGCCGGTGACCTGGTAACGGCCCGGCACCAAGGCGCGGCATTCGATCAGGGTGTGTTGCGGGCTCAGCAAGCTGAAGCGGAAGTCGTGTTCGGCCATGGGTCCTCCAAATAGGCGCGGCATCCTATCACGGGTGCCCGCCTATCATGAGCCTGGTATGTGACCGCTGATCATCCTTCGACCAGGTTCTGCGCCCGGCCATCAGCCCATGCGGCAATGTTCGCCAGCGTGGTGCCGGCGATTGCTCCCAGGGCCTCGCGGGTCAGGAACGCCTGGTGGGCGGTGATGATCACGTTGGGGAATGTCAGCAGGCGCGCGAGCACATCGTCCTGCAAGGGCAGGTCGGAGCGGTCTTCGAAGAACAGTTGGGCTTCTTCCTCATACACATCCAACCCCAGGTAGCCGAGCTGGCCGTCCTTGAGCGCTTCGATCAGTGCGGGGGTATCGACCAGGCCGCCGCGCCCGGTGTTGATCAGCATTGCGCCAGGTTGCATATGGGCCAGGGAACGGGCGTTGACCAGGTGCTTGCTGTCGGCGGTGAGCGGGCAGTGCAGGCTGATGATCTGCGCCTGGGCCAGCAGTTCCGGCAGGCTTACGTAGCGTGCGCCGAGGGCCAGTACCTGCGGGTTGGGGAAGGGGTCGTAGGCCAGCAACTGGCAGCCGAAGCCGGCCATGATCTTGGCAAATGTGGCGCCGATCTGCCCGGTGCCGACTACGCCGACAGTCTTGCCCACCAGATCGAAACCGGTGAGGCCGTGCAGGCTGAAATCACCGTCGCGGGTTCGGTTGTAAGCGCGATGCAGGCGGCGGTTGAGCGCCAGGATCAGCGCCACCGCGTGTTCGGCCACCGCGTGGGGCGAGTAGGCCGGGACGCGCACGATGGTCAGGCCCAGGCGCTTGGCGGCGGCCAGGTCGACATGGTTGTAGCCCGCCGAGCGCAGGGCGATCAGCCGTGTGCCGCCGTTGGCCAGGTGTTCCAGCACCGGGGCGCTGAGGTCGTCATTGATAAAGGGGCAGACTACCTCGTGGTTTTCGGCCAGGGCAACGGTGTCGAGGTTGAGCCGGGCCGGCTGGAATTGCAGCTCTACGCCAGGTGGCAGTGGCTCGCCGAGGAAGCTGTCGCGGTCGTAGGTTTGGCTGCTGAATAGAATTACGCGCATTGAAAAGCTCCCTGCAATTAACAATTTAGAAACACGGAATCCGGAAGGTTGGATTGCGCTGTTGTAGTGAGCGGGCTTGCCCCGCGCTGGGGGGCGAAGCCGCCCTAAACCCAGGCACCTCGGTTTTACTGAAATACCGCGGCGACTCGATTGGGGCGGCTTCGCCCCCCAGCGCGGGGCGAGCCCGCTCACTACAAGGGGTCGTCTTCGATTGGTGATGGGGCTCAGGCGCTGACCCGCGCTTCACTGGCCAACCGGGTGATGGCAATGTCCAGTTCGTCCAGCGCACTCAGGGCCTTGGCGTCGTCCTGCTTGAGCAGGGTTTCGGCTCGTTGGCAGGCGGCGCGAAGCTGCGGCACGCCACAGTAGCGCGTGGCGCCGTGCAGGCGGTGCACGCGTTCGATCAAGGCGTTGTTGTCGTTCGCGTCACGGGCGATGGCGATGGCCAGGCGATCGGCTTCCAGCGAGGCCAACAGCATGGCCAGCATGTCGGCGGCCAAGTCGGTCTTGCCGGCGGCCAGGCGCAGGCCTTCCTCGTGGTCCAGTACCGGCAATTGCACGCCAGGGCCCACGCCGTCGGCTGCTCGTTCCGGGCCTTGATTGCGCAGGGCCAGGCCGGTCCACTTCAGCACCACTTGGGCCAGTTGCCGTTCGCTGATGGGCTTGGTCAGGTAATCGTCCATGCCACTTTGCAGCAAGGCGCGTTTTTCGTTGGCCATGGCGTGCGCGGTCAGGGCAACCACTGGCAGCGGGGTGCCATCGCGCTCGCTTTCCCATAGGCGAATCGCCTCGGTGCTCTGGCGACCGTCCATGCCGGGCATCTGCACATCCATCAGCACCAGGTCGAAGGCGTCTTGCTTGACCGCGTCGACTGCCGCGTAACCGCTTTCCACCGCACGTACCCTGGCGCCCATGTCCTCCAGGAGCGTCTGTACCAGCAGCAGGTTTGCCGGGTTGTCATCCACGCACAGCACACGTGGCGCACGGCTGGACAGCGGCTCGCCGGGATCGCCGCGTGACGGGCGCGGGCTGATCAGGTCGGACAAGGCTCGGCGCAATTTGCGGGTACACGCCGGCTTGGCCTGCAACTGGCTGTTGGGGTTGGGCACAGACTGGTTGAACAGCATCTGTTCGGTGGTGGGGCACAGCACCAGCACCTTGCAGCCCAGGTGTTCGAGGTCCCACAGGTGTTGATTGAGGCGCTCGGGCGGAATGTCATTGGCGGTGACGCCGAGCACCGCCAGGTCGATGGCCTGGTCGGTCTGGTGGGCGCTGGTGATGCCATTGGTCAGGCTTTCCAGGCTGTTGAACGGTGTGACTTCCAGGCCACAGTCTTCCAACTGATGCTGCAGGGCCTGGCGCGCCAGTTCGTGGTTTTCCAGTACCGCCACGCGATGACCCAGTAGCGGCGCTGAGGGCAGGTCCTCGACGTCATCGCGGGTCTTGGGCAAGTTCAGGCTGATCCAGAACTCCGAGCCTTCGCCCGGTGTGCTGTCGACACCGATCTCACCGCCCATCTGCTCGATCAAACGTTTGGAGATCACCAAGCCCAGGCCCGTGCCGCCAGGTTGGCGCGACAGCGAGTTGTCGGCTTGGCTGAACGCCTGGAACAACGCGCGCACATCTTGGCTGGACAGGCCGATGCCGGTGTCCTGCACGCTGATGCGCAGTTGCACGCTGTCTTCTTGTTCGTCCTCGATCATCGCCCGCGCCACGATGGTGCCTTCGCGGGTGAACTTGATCGCATTGCTGATCAGGTTGGTGAGAATCTGCTTGAGGCGCAGCGGGTCGCCCACCAGCGCCAGAGGCGTGTCGCGATAGACCAGGCTCACCAGTTCCAGCTGCTTGGCATGGGCGGCGGGGGCCAGGATGGTCAGGGTGTCTTGCAGCAAGTCGCGCAGGTTGAAGGGAATACTGTCGAGCACCAGCTTGCCGGCCTCGATCTTCGAGAAATCGAGGATTTCATTGATGATGCCCAGCAGGTTGTCGGCGGATTTCTCGATGGTACCCAAGTAGTCGAGCTGGCGCGGTGTGAGTTCGCTTTTTTGCAGCAGGTGGGTAAATCCCAGGATGCCGTTGAGCGGGGTGCGGATTTCGTGGCTCATGTTAGCCAGGAACTCCGACTTGATGCGGCTGGCTTCCAGGGCCTCTTTGCGGGCCAGGTCCAGCTCGATGTTCTGGATCTCGATGGTTTCCAGGTTCTGGCGCACATCTTCAGTGGCCTGGTCGATGCTGTGCTGCAATTCTTCCTGGGCGTTCTGCAGGGTCTCGGCCATGCGGTTGATGCCCGAGGCGAGTTGGTCCAGTTCCTGGCTGCCCAAGGGTGGCAGGCGGGTTTCCAGGTTGCCGTCCTTGAGTTGGGCCACGGCTTGCTTGATCTGGCCAATCGGCGAATTGATGGTGCGGCTGATGCGCAGTGCCAGGGCCGCGGTGCAAACCAGGCCTATGGCAATCAGCAGCAGGCTGGCGAACAGGCTGCGGTAGCCGCGCAACAGCATGCCGTTGTGGGACAGCTCCACCTCGACCCAGCCAAGCAGGCGGTCGGCTTCATCCGGGATCAGTTCACCGGCAAGGTTGCGATGGCGACCGAACACCGGCAACAGGTAGCGCGTGGCGTCGTTGCCGGTGCGTTGCAGCAAGTGGGAACTGTTGCCAACGGGCGGCTGGTTGAGCATGGTGGGGCCCGCGTGGGCGAGGGCGCCTCGGTCTGGACCGAGGAATGACACCGCCCGTACGTCCTGTTGTTCCAGGGATTGGGTGGCGATGCGCTCCAGTAGATCGGTATTGCGCGCGCTCAGGGCGGGGGCCACCAGGGGAGCCAGTTGCTCGGAGATCATTTCGCCGCGTTGGAGGAGTTGAGCCTGCAATTCCGAGAGTTGCATCCAGGTGAAATAGCCCCCCAACAACAACGCCATCAGGCTGGTCGGTAATAAGGTCAGCAACAGTACGCGGCCTTTTATCCCCATTCTTCTAAGCACGCCACTCTCCTGCTACCACATTGTTATCGATGATTCGCCCGGGCATCCGGCCCGCGCCACCTGCGCAGTGTAGCCATTTGCGCGATGTGGAATCTTGCAAATTAATGACATACAACAATCTTCACGTCATTGGGAGCCCGATGGCGATTGCCTGTAGCGGGGTAATCTTGAATAATCGGCCACTGAGAATGACTTGCAGACGCTAATGAATCCCGCAGCAGTTGGCCAACCCAGTATCCTGACGATCGAAGATGACCCTGTGCTCGGCGCTTATGTCCATGAGCACCTTGGTCGCTGTGGCTTCGACGTGACGTGGTGCCAGAACGGCCAGCAAGGGCTGCAGATGGCGCGAGACCAGGCGTTCGACGTGGTGTTAATGGACATCCTGCTGCCGGGAATGGATGGCCTGTCGATCCTCACTCACCTGCGCCAGAGCCATTCGATCCCCGTTATCCTCATGTCGGCCCTGGGCGCCGAGGCGGATCGCGTCAGTGGCTTCCGCCTGGGCGCCGATGACTACCTGCCCAAGCCGTTCAGCATGATTGAGCTGCGGGTACGCATCGAGGCCATCTTGCGTCGTGTGGCCCTGGACCGGCGCCCGCTGCCGACCCTGGCGCCTGTGCGCGATGACACGCGCACCCTGCGCTTCGATGATGAACTGTGCGACGTCTTCCACCAGGAACACTGGGCCAACCTGACCCGCAGCGAATACCGCCTGCTCGAAACCCTGCATCGCAACAGTGATGAAGTCCTCAGCAAGGCCTTCCTTTATCAGCATGTGTTGCAACGTGGTTATGCCCCCCATGACCGCAGCCTCGACATGCATATCAGCCAAATCCGCCGCAAGCTCAAGGCCATCGGTTATAGCGAACGCGAAGTGCGCACCGTATGGGGCAAGGGCTATGTCCTGAGCGGTCTCGATGACGGCATTTAAGCGTCCCTTGAAGCGGTTACCGGGTAAGCACTCGTTATTCTGGAAGCTGGCGTGCCTGTTGATCGCGTTCTGCTTGCTGATGATCTGGCTGAGCTGGTCCTGGGGCCGGTACATGGAAGAGCAAAACGCGTATCTGGACAAGGAGGCGAGGGCTACCTTGAGTGGCTACGCCGTCAGCGCCGAGCAGGCCTGGAACCGAGGCGGTGCCGAAGGCGTTGATGCGTGGTTGCAGGCAATGCGTGCGCGGGAGAGCACGTGGATCGGTGTGATTGGCAATGATCTGCAATCGTTGAGCAACATTCCGCTGACCGATAGGGAAAGCCAGCGCCTGACCTTCCTGCGCGGCCTGGATTGGCCAGTGAGTCGGCACGCGAAGGGCTTGCCGTGGCTGAAGATTCCGTTTCCAGTGGACCCCAATGTGGGCTCGCTGGTTATCGAGCTGCCCCAGCGTTTCCTGCCGGGGCGCTACCAGTTGTTCTGGCGAGTGGTAACTAACGGCGTGATCCCCGGATTGTTCACCCTGTTGCTGTGCGTCGGCCTGTATCGGCTACTGATCATGCCGCTCAATCAGCTGCGCGAGCAGGCCAATGCCTGGCGCGCTGATCAATTGCATACGCGACTGTCCCATGACGCCACCAGCCGCCAGGATGAGTTGGGCGAGCTGGGGCGGGCTTTTGACCATATGTCCGAACGTTTGCAGGGCACCGTGGTGTTGCAGCAGCAATTGCTGCGGGACATGTCCCATGAATTGCGCACACCGTTGAGCCGCTTGCGGGTGGCCTGTGACAGTGAGCAAGACCTAGCCCAACTGCGTGAACGCCTCGGCCGCGAGATCGACGCCATGCAGCGCCTGGTGGAAGGCAGCCTGCAACTGGCCTGGTTGGACACCGAGCGTGCGCCGCTGCCCAAGGAGGACATTCAACTGCAGGCCCTCTGGGACATGCTGCGTGAGAACGCGTGTTTTGAAAGCGATTGGCCGGCATCGCGCTTACCGTGCCTGCTGGAAGCCGATTGTTGGGTGCGGGGCGACCTGAATACGCTGGCCCAGGCCCTGGAAAATATTCTGCGTAACGCCATACGCCATTCACCACCCAATGGCGTGGTGAGCCTGGACGGTCGGCGCGAAGGTGACCACTGGCACCTGTGGCTGGAAGATCAGGGCGGGGGAATTGCCGAACAGGACCTGGAGCGCATTTTTGCGCCTTTCACCCGTTTGGAGGGTTCCCGCCCTGGCGATGGCGGGTTTGGCCTGGGCTTGAGCATCGCCCGCAATGCGGTGCAACGTCAGGACGGCAATCTCTGGGCGGAAAATACCGGGCGCGGCCTGCGGGTTCATCTGCGACTGCCGGCTCGCTAGGCTTCAACCGCGACGCTGTTTGCGCTTCTTCCATTGATGCGCGACCCACCAGCGCCAATAGCCCATCGTCAGGCAATAGGCCAGCGCACCCAGCACCAGTCCGAGTGCCACTGAGCCCAGCAGGAACGGCTGCCACAAGGTGCTCAGTTGGCCGCTGATCCACTCCCAGGTCAGGTTGTCGGGCAGGCTGCGGGGCGGCACGTTCATCAGCCAGGCCCCGGTCATGTAAGTGCAGATAAATACTACCGGCATGGTGATCGGGTTGGTCAGCCACACCAGGCTGACGGCGATCGGCATGTTGCCGCGCACCACGATCGCGAGGATCGCCGCCAGCAACATCTGCAATGGAATCGGGATAAATGCCGCGAATAGCCCCACCGCCATGGCTCGCGCCACTGAGTGCCGGTTCAGGTGCCAGAGGTTCGGGTCATGCAGCAATGTGCCGAGAAACTGTAATGACTTGTGTTCCCGGATACTGCTGGGATCGGGCATGTACCGTTTGAATAAGCGCCGGGGCATAAGGGGTCCAGGTCAAATCGAGGGGCAAGTATGCCCGCATTCTATAAACAGAAAATTCAGACTTTGTGACAAAACATCATAGGCTGCGCCAGGCACCCAGCTAAGACTGCATGGATCACTTGAAAGGGATGATTCATGAAGACAGGGATGTTTGCATTGGCACTGGGCCTGTTGGCCCTGCGTTGGCTGCCCGTGTTGCCGTCTGTCGGGTGGCTGCTGGCCATGCTGGTGCTCGTGTTGATGCTCTTGCCGTTTCGCACCTATCCCTTGGCATTTTTCCTGCTGGGCCTGAGTTGGGCGTGCATCAGTGCGCAATGGGCGCTGGATGATCGCCTGCGGCCAGCGTTGGACGGCCAGACTCGCTGGATCGAAGGGCGGGTAATCGGGTTGCCGCAACAGACGGGCGAGGGCGTACGCTTCGAATTAGCCGACAGCCGGGCGCGCAATGCCCTGTTACCCAAGCGCATTCGGGTGTCGTGGCGGGGCGGGCCAACGGTGCGCAGCGGCGAGCGTTGGCGTTTGGCTGTGACCCTCAAGCGCCCATCCGGGCTGCTGAATTTTCATGGGTTCGACCAGGAGGCCTGGTTATTGGCCCAGCGCATCGGGGCGACGGGCTCGGTAAAGGACGGTGAACGCCTGGCACCTGCGCGGAATGCCTGGCGCGACACGGTTCGCCAGCGCCTGCTGGCTGTGGATGCCCAGGGCCGCGAGGCGGGCCTGGCCGCGCTGGTGCTTGGCGACGGTTCCGGCTTGAGCCATGAGGATTGGCAGGTATTGCAGGACACTGGCACCGTTCACCTGATGGTGATTTCCGGCCAGCACATCGGGATGCTGGCAGGCCTGATCTACGCACTGATCGCAGGACTGGCGCGCTACGGTTGCTGGCCTAGTCGTTGGCCGTGGCTGCCTTGGGCGTGCGGCTTGGCATTCGCTGCCGCCCTGGGGTACGGCCTGCTGGCAGGGTTTGGCGTACCGGTACAGCGCGCCTGCGTGATGGTTGGGCTGGTGCTGCTGTGGCGCTTGCGTTTTCGTCATCTGGGGCTCTGGTGGCCCTTGTTACTGGCACTCAACGGGGTGCTGATCCTTGAGCCATTGGCCAGCCTGCAGCCGGGTTTCTGGCTGTCGTTTGCGGCGGTCGCGGTGCTGGTATTGGCGTTCGGCGGACGGCTGGGGCCGTGGAGCGTGTGGCAAGCATGGACCCGCCCGCAAGGGCTGATCGCCATCGGTTTGTTCCCGGTCTTGTTGGTGTTGGGGCTGCCGATCAGCCTCAGCGCGCCGCTGGCCAATCTGGTCGCCGTACCGTGGATCAGCCTGGTGGTATTGCCGTTGGCGCTGCTGGGGACTGCCTTGTTGCCGCTACCTTTTATAGGTGAGGGATTGCTGTGGTTGGCGGGCGGTGCGCTGGACGGGTTATTCATGGGCTTGGCGTGGCTTGCCGGGCAGTTGCCCGCCTGGGTTCCGACCGAGGTGCCGCTGGGCTATTGGCTGATAAGCCTGATAGGTGCCGTGGTGGTTCTGCTGCCCAAAGGCGTGCCTTTTCGCGTGTTGGGCTGGCCGATGTTGATGCTGGCGGTATTTCCCCCGCGAGAGCCAGTGGCCCATGGACAGCTAGAGGTGGTGCAGCTGGATGTTGGGCAGGGGCAATCCCTGATTCTGCGCACTCGCCATCACACCTTGCTCTACGATGCTGGCCCGCGCTCAGGAACGTTCGATCTGGGCGCACGGGTGGTGTTGCCGTCGTTGCAAAAGCTCGGCGTAGGGGTGTTGGACATGATGCTGCTGAGCCACGCTGACGCCGATCATGCCGGTGGCGCGGGAGCGATTGCCAGGGGGATACCCATCAAACGCGTAGTAGGCGGAGAAACCGAGGGGTTGCCCGCGTTTCTCGGCGCCCAGCCTTGCCTGAGTGGTGAACGCTGGATGTGGGATGGCGTGTCATTCGAACTCTGGCAGTGGCCGGACGCCACTAACGGCAATGCAAAATCCTGTGTCTTGCAGATCGAGGCCAATGGCGAGCGCCTGCTGCTGACGGGTGATATAGACCGCGCTGCGGAACAAGCCTTCCTGGCGTCACCACTCGCAGCGCCCACCGATTGGTTGCAAGCACCGCACCACGGCAGTCGCAGTTCATCCTCACGAGCTTTTTTGCAGAGGCTGGCGCCCAAGTCCGTGCTGGTTTCCCGTGGGCGCGGCAACGCGTTCGGCCATCCTCATCCTCAGGTTATGGCGCGCTACCACGCGTTGGGCAGCCAGGTGTACGACAGCGCTGAGCAAGGGGCTGTGCGTGTGCAACTGGGAGCCTTTACGCCACCGGTTGTTGCGCGCAGTCAACGCCGGTTCTGGCGTGAACGGTTACCTTAATCCTGAGTTACAAACGGCCAGTGCGGGGCTTGGGTCGACGAGCCCCGCTGCCGAACCTATATGGTAAAGTGGCGCACTTTTTCGAGGGGACATTCACTGTGTGGGAATTGGTCAAATCCGGCGGCTGGATGATGTTGCCGATCATCATGAGCTCTATCGCCGCACTCGGCATCGTTGCCGAACGCCTGTGGACCCTGCGCGCCAGCCGCGTCACCCCCGAGCATCTGTTGGGTCAGGTCTGGGGTTGGATCAAGAACAAGCAATTGGACAAAGAGAAACTCAAGGAGCTGCGCGCCAACTCACCGCTGGGTGAAATCCTTGCCGCAGGCCTCGCCAACTCCAAGCACGGTCGCGAGATCATGAAGGAGTGCATCGAGGAGGCTGCCGCCCGGGTCATTCATGAGCTGGAGCGCTATATCAACGCCCTCGGCACTATCGCCGCCATGGCGCCACTGTTGGGTTTGCTTGGCACGGTGCTGGGCATGATCGATATTTTCAGCTCGTTCATGGGCTCGGGCATGACCACCAACGCTGCTGTGCTGGCGGGGGGGATTTCCAAGGCATTGATCACTACCGCTGCGGGTTTGATGGTGGGTATTCCTTCGGTGTTCTTCCATCGTTTCCTGCAACGCCGCATCGATGAACTGGTGGTGGGCATGGAGCAGGAAGCCATCAAACTGGTGGAGGTGGTACAGGGCGACCGTGATGTGGACCTGGTTGAGGGCAGAGCGTGAAATTTCGCCGCAAGCAACGGGAAAATGTCGATATCAACCTCGCGTCGCTGATTGACGTGGTGTTTATCCTGCTGCTGTTTTTTGTCGTGACCACCACCTTTACTCGCCAGACCGAGCTACGCGTCGACCTGCCGGAAGCCGTCAGCGGATCGCCTGCGGAAGACCAGGAAGTCAAGCAACTGGATATCGCCATCAGCGCCGACGGGGTGTTTTCGGTCAATAACCAGTTGCTCGAGAAAAACGACCTGACCAGCCTGATGGCCGCCCTGGAAAAAGAATCCGGCGGTGATACCAAGATGCCGCTGTCCATCAGTGCCGATGGCAAGACCCAGCACCAGGCTGTCATTACCGCAATGGACGCTGCCGGCAAGCTCGGTTTCAGCCATCTGCGCATGACCACCATCGAGGCGGCGAGCCAACCCTGATGGCCATGTCTGATCGTTTGCTCAAGGCCTGGTATGAAGGCCATCCTGCGCTGGCGCTGCTGCGGCCGCTGGAGTCGCTCTATCGCCACGTAGTGCAGCGCAAGCGTGCGCGGTTTGTTGCAGGCGCAGGCGAGATTTATCAATCGCCGGTGCCAGTGGTGGTGGTTGGCAACATCACCGTGGGTGGCACCGGCAAGACGCCCTTGATCCTGTGGCTGATCGAGCATTGTCGGCGCAGTGGATTGCGCGTGGGCGTGGTCAGCCGTGGCTATGGCGCCAAACCACCGCAATTGCCGTGGCGGGTCGAGGCCAGCCAAAGCGCCGAGGTGGCCGGTGACGAGCCATTGCTGATCGTGCAGCGCTGCGGCGTACCAATGATGATCGATCCCGACCGCAGTCGCGCGGTCAAGGCTCTACTGGCCAGTGAAACCCTCGACCTGATCCTCTCCGACGACGGCCTGCAGCATTATCGCCTGGCTCGCGACCTCGAGTTGGTGTTGATCGACGCCGCCCGTGGCCTGGGCAACCGTCGTTGCCTGCCAGCCGGGCCATTGCGCGAGCCGGTGGAACGCCTGCAAAGCGTCGATGCGCTGCTTTATAACGGCGCTGAATCAGATCGCAACGACGGCTTTGCGTTTCGCCTGCTGCCGACGGCGCTGGTCAATTTGAAAACCGCTGAGCGCCGGCCGGTCGATCATTTCCCCAAGGGCCAGCAGGTCCATGCGGTCGCCGGTATTGGCAATCCGCAGCGTTTCTTCAATACCCTGCAAACGCTACACTGGCAGCCGGTACCTCATGCGTTTGCCGACCACGCGCCCTACAGCGCCGAGGTCTTGAATTTTTCGCCGTCATTGCCGCTGGTCATGACCGAGAAGGACGCGGTGAAGTGCCGCGCCTTCGCCCAGCCCGACTGGTGGTACCTTGCGGTGGATGCGGTGCCGTCGCCAGCGTTCGTCGCCTGGTTCGACACGCAACTGATGCGTCTGTTGCCCGCCCGACTCTTGCCTTAATACGCTTCTTTCCAGGAAACACTCATGGACACCAAACTGCTCGACATCCTCGCTTGCCCGATCTGCAAAGGCCCGCTCAAGCTCAGCGCCGATAAAACCGAGCTGATCAGCAAAGGCGCAGGCCTGGCGTACCCGATCCGTGATGGCATCCCGGTGATGCTGGAGAGCGAAGCCCGCACCCTGACCAACGATGAGCGTCTGGATAAATGACCACTGCCTTTACCGTTGTCATTCCATCCCGCTACGCTTCGACACGCCTGCCGGGCAAGCCGCTGCAACTGATCGGCAACAAGCCGATGGTCC
Organism: Pseudomonas sp. PGPPP1; assembly: GCF_002255865.1. Lineage (NCBI taxonomy): Bacteria > Pseudomonadati > Pseudomonadota > Gammaproteobacteria > Pseudomonadales > Pseudomonadaceae > Pseudomonas > Pseudomonas sp. PGPPP1. The sequence continues at coordinate 44,834 of NZ_NKIG01000001.1, forward strand.
AGTTGGTGTGGGAGCAGGCCTGCAAAAGCAGCGCCGAACGCGTTGTGATCGCCACTGATGACCCGCGTATCATCGAGGCCTGCAAAGGCTTTGGCGCCGAAGCGGTGCTGACGCGCGAAGACCACAACTCCGGTACCGACCGCCTGGCCGAAGTGGCCACGCAGTTGGGCCTGGCGCCAGATGCCATTGTGGTCAACGTGCAAGGTGACGAACCGTTGATCCCGCCCAGCGTGATCGACCAGGTGGCAGCCAACCTGGCAGCCCACAGCGAAGCCCGCATGGCCACCCTGGCCGAGCCCATCGAAGACATCGACACCCTGTTCAACCCGAACGTGGTGAAAGTGGTCAGCGACATCAATGGCCTGGCGCTGACCTTCAGCCGTTCGACCCTGCCATGGGCGCGCGACGCCTTTGCCAAGAGTCGTGACGTACTGCCAGAGGGCGTGCCGTACCGTCGCCATATCGGCATTTACGCCTATCGTGCGGGCTTCCTGCATGACTTCGTCAGTTGGGGCCCGTGCTGGCTGGAAAATACCGAATCCCTGGAACAACTGCGTGCCTTGTGGCACGGCGTGCGTATCCATGTTGGCGATGCGCTGGAAGCGCCACCAGCCGGTGTCGACACCCCGGAAGACCTTGAGCGCGTCCGTCGCCTGCTGGGTGCCTGATGGAAGTTCTGTTCGTTTGCCTGGGCAATATCTGCCGCTCACCCACCGCTGAAGGCGTGCTACGCCATAAATTGCGCGAAGCCGGGCTGGCAGGGCAGGTGGACGTCGCGTCCGCCGGTACGGGTGAGTGGCATGTCGGCAATCCACCGGACCAGCGCAGCCAACGTGCCGCGCTGGTACGCGGCTACGATTTGTCGGCGCAACGTGCCCAACAGGTCTCCCGCGCCGACTTTGCACGCTATGACCTGATCCTGGCCATGGACCACAGCAATCTGCGTAACCTCAAGGCCATGCAGCCGGGGCAGGGCAAGGCGGAGCTGGATCTGTTCCTGCGTCGCTACGACGCGGAAGTGGACGAAGTACCAGACCCGTACTATGAAGGCGAACAAGGCTTCGAAAAGGTTCTGGACCTGATCGAGCGCGCCTGTGATTTATTGGTGATCGAATTGAAGGGGCGGTTATGACCTTGCAGGTGCTGGCGCAGGTATCGCTCAAGCCATTCAACAGCTTTGGCATCGACGTGCGTGCGCAGTTGTTCGCCGAGGCGCACAGCGACAGTGATGTTCGCGAAGCTCTGGCCTACGCAGCCAATCAGGACCTGCCGCTGCTGGTAATCGGCGGTGGCAGCAACTTGCTGCTGACCCAGGACATTCCGGCGTTGGTCTTGCGCATGGCCACCCAGGGTATCCGGGTGTTGCAGGATGATGGCGCGAGCGTGGTCGTCGAAGCCGAAGCAGGCGAAACCTGGCACCCCTTTGTGTTGTGGACGTTAGCCCAAGGTTTTTGTGGCCTGGAAAACCTCAGTCTGATCCCAGGCACCGTCGGTGCTGCGCCGATGCAAAACATCGGCGCCTACGGCGTGGAGATCAAGGATGTATTCGCCGGCCTGACTGCCCTGGACCGCCACACCGGCGAACTGCGGGATTTCAGCCTGGAGGAGTGCAACTTCGCCTACCGTGACAGCCTGTTCAAGCATGAGACCGGACGCTGGCTGATCCTGCGGGTGCGCTTCGCCCTGAGTCGCGTCAGCCATCTCAAGCTTGATTACGGCCCGGTGCAACAGCGCCTGGCGGGGCAGGGGATCACCGAGGCGACGCCCAGCGATGTCAGTCGTGCCATCTGCAGCATCCGCAGCGAAAAACTGCCTGACCCTGCGGTGCTCGGCAATGCCGGGAGTTTCTTCAAGAACCCATTGGTATCCCAGCTGCTGGCGGCTGAGCTACAGGCGCTGTACCCGGACCTGGTGGCCTACCCACAGGCTGACGGGCAGATGAAGCTCGCCGCTGGCTGGCTGATCGACAAGGCCGGCTGGAAGGGCTTCCGCGACGGTGATGCCGGTGTACATAAGCTGCAGGCGCTGGTGCTGGTGAACTACGGCGGTGCCACAGGGCACGACATTGCGAATCTGGCCCTGCGTATCCAGCAGGATATCGCCCGGCGCTTCAAGGTTGACCTGGAAATGGAGCCTAACCAGTACTAAGTCCAGCCCTTGAAAACAAAAATGCCCCGTATCTTTCGATACGGGGCATTTTTTATTGCGGTAACAGGATCAGTCGTCGCGACCCATGATGCCGAAGATCTGCAACAGGCTGATAAACAGGTTGTAGATCGATACATACAGGCTGATGGTCGCCATGATGTAGTTGCGCTCACCGCCGTGGATGATAGCGCTGGTCTGGAACAGGATGCACACGGAGGAGAACAGCACGAAACCTGCGCTGATCGCCAGTTGCAGGCCGCTGATCTGGAAGAACATGCCCGCTACAACCGCTGCCAGCAACACGAAGAAGCCTGCAGTGATGAAGCCGCCCAGAAAGCTCATGTCCTTGCGAGTGATCAGCACATAGGCCGACAGACCACCGAACACCAGGGCCGTCATGGCAAACGCCGAGCTGACCACTTCCGCACCGCCGGCCATGCCGAGGTAACGGTTAAGGATTGGGCCGAGGATAAAGCCCATGAAACCGGTCAAGGCAAACGCAGACACCAGGCCCCAGGCCGAGTCACGCAGCTTGTTGGTCAGGAAGAACAGGCCATAGAAGCCGATCAGCACGACAAAGATATTCGGGTAGCCGACGCGCATTTGTTGCGCCACGAACGCCATTACACCGCTGAAGGCGAGGGTAAGGGCGAGCAAGCCATAGGTGTTGCGCAACACGCGGCTGACTTCAAGCTGCTCAGCCTGCGCGTTACCATTCACTGCGTAATTCTGTTCGCGCATGGCGACACTCCTTCGGTTTTGAAACGTTCAGTCGCAAAGATCATAACAGACGCTCTGTAACAAGCTATGCCGAGAGTTTGACAGTGTGTTTCATTCGGGTATTATGGCGCCCGCTGAGACAGGATGCGCTATTCTAATCCTGTGATGCACAAGGGAAATTGGCAGAGTGGTTGAATGCACCGGTCTTGAAAACCGGCGAACGTTAATAGCGTTCCCAGGGTTCGAATCCCTGGTTTCCCGCCAAGATTCAAACGAAAGCCCCGCATAGTCGGGGCTTTCGCGTTTCTGGGGTTTGTACGGCAAAGGTGCAGAATTGCGAGGCGTTCCATAACTATTGTGGAAGTGTTCCATTTTTTAGGCTTTGCGGCGGCTCCCTATCATCCCGTAAACGCGCTGGGTCATTTCCTGCTCGCGTCCCCAATGTCGACAATCTCCGACGCGGCCTATGGCCGAATACCCCGAACCTAAACCCTCCAACCACGCGGAATGCCTGGCTAGGTCGGTATGTTAGGATTTCGATTTTGCGTGAAGGATCACACGATGAAGATCAAGATGGCATCCGTAGTGCTGGCAGGTGCTTCCCTCATAACGTGTACCAATGCATGGTCTTGGTACATGAAAGGGGAAACGGTTCGCTTCAGTGCTCAGGAATGGAGCTATTGCAAGGCCGGGGCTACAGATGCTGCTGCCATCATGTACAGCAGGCAAATGGGGACGCCGCTTGAGTATCCGTACGACGCTTATACGGATACCCATAAAAAGATGAGGGCGAAGTTTATTGAAATGGCCGAAGGCTATCCAATAGAAAGCACGAAGGAAAAGAAAATGGAGGTGGCTGAAAAGTTCACGGCGGATATGCAGAGAGGCTGCCTCATGTACTTAAAGGCAGTCCAGCCAGAATCATTTGCTGAGTAAACGCTGGACCCTGTTGCAGTCGTGCAGACCAAACTCCCTTGGCCCGAATGAAGTGTTCTTGCAGCGTTACCACACCGTATCATGACAAGCTAAAGCGAGATGCCGTGACCTTGATCGGCATTTTTGCGACCAGCCTAAAGGGAGTTGAGCTATGAAGTCCGGCCGGATACAGCGCGGTGTCGGTGTACCACTCATTTACGCATTGCTCGCGTTTGTAATGCCCAGCGCTGCATTCAGTAGCGCACCCGTTCCCGATGCGCTGGAAAGTGACCCTGCCAAATTGGGTTGGATGGTCGGCTCTCCGCCGCCGCCCGAGCGCATGATTCGGTTCGATGATGGTAGTTACTTCCGTTTTCCGCAGATGCGTTGGAGCGTTGCTCACTTCAGGGAGTTGATGCCGACAACGAACGTGTCGCGTGGCCTTGAGTCTTCCGGGAAACTTGATATTGCACTGCAGGCTGGAATTGATCAGGTCAGTTTTGTTCCGCTAGGCGGTGACAGCAAGATGACCTGGCGTGATTCGTTGTTGGTGAACTACACCGATGGCATCGTCGTGTTGCACAAGGGGCGTGTCGTGTACGAGCGCTATTTTGGTTCGCTGAAGCCAGAAGGGCAGCATGCGGCAATGTCGGTCACCAAAACCTTCGTCGGTACCCTTGCAGCCATGATGGTGGCCGAGGGCACGCTTGATCCTGAACGCAAAGTTATGGACTACGTTCCCGAGTTGGGCAAGGCGGCGTTTGGCAGTGCGACTGTACGCCAGTTGATGGACATGACCACCGGCATACGCTTCAGCGAAAACTACGCCGACCCCAATGCCGAAGTTTGGGCCCACGCTGCGGCCGGTAACCCGCTGCCCAAGCCGAAAGACTATACCGGCCCGCGTTCGTACTACGAATTCCTGCAAACCGTGCAGCCGGAAGGCAAGCACGGCGAGGCATTCCATTACCGCACGGCCAACACCGACGCTTTAGGGTGGGTGTTAGCGCGGGTAAGCGGAAAACCGGTCGCACAACTGCTGTCAGAGCGTATCTGGAAAAAGCTTGGGGCAGAGCAGGATGCGTACATGACGGTTGACTCCACTGGCACGCCATTTGCGGGTGGTGGCCTAAATTTGGGGCTGCGTGACCTGGCCCGCTTTGGTGAAATGATCCGCAACCAAGGGCAATACAACGGGCAGCAAATCGTACCAAAAGCGGCAGTCGCCGATATCCGACGGGGTGCCAGCAAAGAGGACTTTGCCAAGGCTGGTTATACAACCCTGACAGGCTGGAGCTATCGCGACATGTGGTGGGTTACCCACAACGAACACGGTGCGTTCATGGCCCGAGGCGTTCATGGCCAGGCATTGTATGTTGATCCAAAGGCTGAGGTGGTGATTGCTCGTTTTGCCAGTCACCCGGTCGCCGCCAATGCTGCCAATGATGCGACGTCCCTACCGGCTTATGATGCGGTGGCCAGGTATTTGATGAGTCGGTAGCGCAAAGGGGTTACTTTCGGCTGACAATCTTGAGCCTTTTCTGCTTGTGAGACCGCTGGTTGGCCTTTGTGTTTTCTGACGAGCTTTTCCTCGTCAACCCTTTGTTTTTTTACTATTATCCCTCACCTGCGCACTCAAGGAAGAGCGGCTGAGCGCCTTGAGTCTGGTAGAAAATTTACACTCACCCATTGAGTGAATTAATACTTTTACCCAGAACCTAACGACTCAGCCAACCCTTATGACCTCCTGGTGAAACCGATGGATAAAATGTGTGGCATCGTTGTAGTGGTAGGACTGGCCCTTTCGGGATGCGCTACGAAAACTCCAGAAAAACCTAACGTGGCTCCACCGCCTGCCGTCGTTCAGGAAGCACCTCATGAAGTCGCCCCTTCGACACCCGAAAATTGGACTGTGCGATATGAGGCAGCACCTGCGAACGCCAATGCTCATGCCCCAGCTCCTGTCTCGCAGGACGTCGCTCAGTCAGAGTCAGACACGAACCTGAACGAAAATCGTGCTGAGCAATGCCGTAAAGAACTGGATGTTTTAAAGCTTTACAGCAAGGCGTCTTACACCAAGTACGAGGCGGAATACCAAGCCATTGCCGTCAAGACTGCTAAGTACATGGAAATTAAAGACTCATTGGGCGCCGACTTGAACTACATGGTTATGCCCGCTTATCAATTTCAAATTCGTGAGTTCTGCTTCCGAGTTAAGACCCGTTTGTCGGAACTCGTGCTTCGCCAAGCCAAATAATGATGCCGTGTTAGGGAAGGCTATTCACCCGTTAAGGAAACTCTGAAAAAGACTTTCTTCTCTGGTGAAATACCCGTCTCACGCGAATCGAACGGTTCAGCGCTGAAGAAGCAGATTGCCTTTGACGGTGCCAAATAGACTGGCAAACGCAAGCAGACCCGCCGCGAGCGCTTCTTGATCTAGAAAGGTCAAGTGGTGCCCCGGAGGGGTTTGATTACTTTGATGAAACTGCGTTTGAAACGGTAATGGTCCCAAGGCCGGGGACATCAATCGTGAAAGATTATCTGCTGCCGGTAACCATTCCCACCGACGAGCAGCGGGTACCTGCTTTCGTCTGTCAGTGAGCGCAATCGCGTTGAGTGATGTGTTTGGCTAAAGAGCACTTGGCACTCTGCGGCATCAAAAAAACGTCTGAGGAATGGAAGTGCAATATTGAGCATGGCCCTGTCAATCTTCAAGCAAACCACGATCAAATCCAGCTGATCAGTCAACTCCCGATACAGATCTATCGCCACAGTGCTTTCGTTCGCAGCGGACGAATAGACATGCACATCGCCCGCACCGATCGGCGTGCTATCGAAGTAAAAGTCATGCAGTTTTGCAATGTCGAGCTCGACTCCAGCGCCGTTCAATGCAGCTTTTAAATCTGCATTTGGGAAGTGCTCGTCCTCCGTCCATGAAACTAGATCGGACATTGATACGCAGATGTCGAACTCATTGGCGTAAACGATCGGGGGCATTCGTGGAAAGTCCAAATGATCAATTGAGCGAGTAACCCGAAGCAAAATAACTCACTTTGGTCGCGCCGATACTGGCGGACTTGAGAAATTTCCCATGTCAGGCGCATCCATCTCTGCCTGGCTACACGCCAAGCGCTTCGCTCGTTCCCGGGTCGCCCAAATTTCCCCGCCTGAATCTATTGGCCTGCCCTGTAACTTAAGGACAAACGCCAGACCTTTGATAGCACTGCTGGAACCTGCGCATTCCCAAACACGCTGCGCTTCAGACGTTGGCATGGGCGCATTTAATCTGGCGCTTGCACCCTCGGATAACTGAGGAGAACTGTTGGCGCAACCCGCAAGAGCCAGCGCGAGTAGAAGGGGGGGAAGTCGCATTTAAAATCCTTTTTTATGTGTTTGCGCGCGAACTCCAAATGAGTTCGCGCGCTAGCTTACCAAGCTTTAGATTGCCCGCGTGGCCCCATGCACGCCCATCGCTATTGAGGGCTGAGCCGCTTCATCGACCACCGTACCGTCTCTAGAGGCACTGGCGTTCCATCGGCCCAAACGGAGTTGCCTGTTTGCTCCATTTCCAGACTGTCGCCGCTGAAGTGTCCGGTAAATGTTTGTATCGTCGTGAGTTGCAAAACGCCTTCGCTATTTTTATTCACAAGGCGTCGCTCGCCTTTTAGCGAATCCCCTGTACGCGTGAAGATAACGGGGTTATCAACGCCGGGGTGGTCATGGGTGTAATAGCCCCATCGCTTGAAGACGACTGCTTGCGCTTCGGTAGTACGCCACCATATGAAGCGACTAGCGTCTTTGAAATAAACGTAAACGTGATATCTCGAGACAGGGTCTTCATTATCTGCGTACCACAAACCATTGGGCACAGGGACAGCGGGAGCTGTTGCGCAAGCGGAAAGAAGCACGCTCATAAAAAAGGAGAGAAATGTTTTTTTCATAAAGTCCATTTTCAGTTAAAAAGTGGGTCGCCTGGCTGTGATTAGTCCATGCGGCGATAAAAGTGGTTCATGAGAATCCGCTCAGCCAGCGCCATCAAGGCACTGCCCCGGTAAGACGTCAGCCACGGTTGCAAGCGTCAAAGAGCGTAACACCCGACGGAACGGAGCTTGATATGGGAAATGGAACGAACAAACGAGTCGTAGTGATCGGCGCGGGCATCGTGGGCGCGTCCCTGGCTTACCACCTGGCAAGCAAAGGCGCGAACGTCACTGTGGTCGAGGCTAACGACATAGCGTCAGGCGTGACGGGGACGTCGTTCGCATGGATCAATACTTCACCACCCCCCCAACACGACCCGATTGCCCAGTTGCGCGGCTCTGCAATCGAGGCGTACCGCCGGCTCGAGGCGCAGCTGCCCGGGCTGGAAATCCAGTGGACAGGTGCACTGATCTACGGCTTGGTTTCAGATCCAGTGATGTCCGCCTCGACAAAGCGTGTGTCTCAATCGCGAATTCTTGAGCTTGAGCCTAACCTCAAACATCCGCCAGAAGATGCCGTGTATGAGGCCGAGCAAGGCGCGTTGGATGCCGTGGCTGCCACCCATGCGTTGATCGCAGGTGCGCGGGATAAAGGCGCGAAGATCTTCACCCGTATACCGGTCCTGGGTTTTGCAACTCAAGGCACAGCGGTGATCGGAGTCGAAACCGCTACGGGTGTGATCGGTGCGGATGTTGTGGTACTGGCTGCCGGAACAGGCATCACGAAGTTGACGGATAGGCTTGAGGTTGCCCTTCCAATAGAGGCATCGCCCGCCATTTTTATCCGTTACACCTCGCAACCCAACCTGGTGCGCACGCTTATCTCCAACGCTGAAATGGAAGTACGGCAAAGTGCGCAGGGCACGTTACTGGCGGCAGAAGACTTCCTGGACGACGCTCTGGAGAACCAGCCAGAGGCAATAGCGTTGCGAACCGCCGTGGCAATCCAGAACGAACTTCACGGCGTCGTTTCCATCGAGCCTGAGTTGGCGTGTGTCGGGATCAGGCCCATACCGGCCGATGGCATTCCTATCATCGGGTACCTGCCAAAAGTCAGCGGCGTCTACGTGTGCGCCATGCATCCCGGCGTTACGTTGGCGGCGATTGTGGGGCGTCTTGCCAGTGAGGAGATCATTGATGGCAAGGCATCGTGCGCCCTTGACCCCTGTCGCCCTGACCGATTCAACCGCGAATAGCTGGTTTTCAATCTCTGCCCCAACTACCATCGCGTTTTTTCCTAAGGACGGACCGATGTTTCCAAGGTATTTGCGCTGGGTGTTTCTTGTCTGTGTGATCGGCAACGTTTTGCAGTTGCTGTTCACCGGGTTTCAGGTTTACGCGGGCTCCGTTCCTGCCTCCAAACTGATCATGCCGATTGTGATGATCGTCGTCTTTGGCTGGATATTCACACAGTCGACTAAAACGAATTAGGCTTCATCCCACCTCACAGCGTGATTGTGCCCGACGAGTGTGCATCGGTAACCCTACGGTGCACCTTTGTGTCGAGACGTAGCACTTTCAGGCATTTTTGACCGATCCCACACCCTGCCCACAAGCGTGGACACTGACCGAGTAGAGGGCACGCCCTTTTATTCGGTCATATTGATTGCCTCCATTTCATTGATCCTGCTTCTAGTGTCCTCCCGCTCGTCCATGCGTATTTCTGGTGAGCTGCCCGGATACTCTTGCCAAGTCGGTCATCCCCACGCCAAATCGGTCACTGGCATACGCACTGCACACTCATTCGGTCATAAAGTCTTCACCCGGATAGGCAAACCCATGACGAATTCAACTCCCTACAACACTGACACCTATGACGTCGTCGTCATCGGCGCCGGTGTGGTGGGCTGTGCAATGGCGAGGCGCTTTACGCTCGAAGGCGCGCGCGTTCTCTTGTTGGAAAAAAGCCCGGATATCTTGTCCGGCGCGAGCAAGGGCAACAGTGCGATTTTGCATACCGGCTTTGACGCGCCCCGTGGCAGCGTTGAGCTTGAGTGCATGCAGGCGGGGTATCGTGAGTACCTGGAGATCCATCGGAGCATGTCGTTGCCCCTGCTGGAAACGGGGGCGATGGTGGTGGCATGGAATGAGGAAGATCTGAACAAGTTGCAGGGCATCATCCAGCAGGCCCACGACAACGGCGTCGCAGACGTCAGGTCCATTGATCGCACGGGTGTGAGGGCACGGGAGCCGCACCTTGCGTCAGAGGCGCTCGGCGCGGCGCTGGTGCCGGGTGAGTTTCTGATCGACCCGTGGTCGGCGCCCCTGGGTTATTTGCTGCAAGCCATGCTGCACGGTGCCCAGGTGCGTTTCAACGCGCAAGTCACGGGTGGTCAATTCGATGGGCAGGCATGGTCGCTTGCCACCACCGTCGGTGAGGTCAAGGCGCGTACAGTGATCAATTGTGCGGGGCTGTTTGGCGATTACCTTGAGCGTGATCTGCTGGGAGAGGCGAGCTTTTCCATTCACCCGCGCAAGGGTCAGTTCGTGGTGTTTGACAAGGCGGCCTCGCGCTACCTGGGCAACATCATTTTGCCGGTGCCGAACGAGCGCACCAAAGGCATCGTGTTAACCAAAACGGTCTACGGCAACCTGTTGGTGGGGCCGACTGCCGAAGAACAGGACGACCGCGTTCATGCAGGGCTCGACAGTGCAGTGCTGCAGCAACTGGTGGACGCAGCTGTGGAACGCATTCCGGCCCTTGAGGGTATGCCCGTGACGGCCACCTATGCCGCGTTGCGGCCGGCCACGGAAAAAAAGGAATACCGCATACGCAAGGTCGACGGTAAAAACTGGATCACGGTGGGTGGCATCCGGTCCACTGGCCTGACGGCCGCGCTGGGCATCGCCAAACACGTATTCGGTCTCTACGAGGGGCGCCATGCCCCCGTGGCTGCCCACGAACTGCAATGGCCAGCGCTGCCCAACCTGGCCGAGCACCTGACGCGCGATTACCAACAGCCCGGTTATGGCGAGATCATTTGCCACTGTGAAATGGTCACGCTCAGGGAAATCAACGCAGCACTTGCCAGTGCACTGCCGCCCGGTGATTTGGGCGGGCTCAAGCGGCGTACCCGCGCCTGCATGGGACGTTGCCAGGGTTTTTACTGCGGGGCGCGAGTGGCGCAATTAAGCGCTGACCGTCTTGCCATTCCGCTTGCTACAGGTGTTTGCCATGAATCGCACTGAAATCGAATACGTCGACGTTGCCATTATTGGTGCGGGCCCGTCCGGTCTTTCTGCTGCGGTGGCGCTGCGCAAACTGGGCGTCAACAAGGTATTGGTGATTGAACGCGAACCTGAGGCTGGGGGGATTCCCCGTCACTGTGCGCATCCGCCGTTCGGGGTGTGGGAATATGGCCGTCTCTACAGCGGGCCGGGCTACGCCAAGCGTAATGTCAGTGAGGCACTCAAGGCCGGGGTCGAGATACGCCTGAGGCATTCGGTGACTCGCCTCGGTGCCAACGGGCGCCTGGAAATGGTGAACCCGGAAGGGGTCAAGACCGTCCAGGCGCAACGGGTGCTGATTGCCACCGGTGCGCGGGAAACGCCACGCTCGGCACGCTTGGTGGGCGGGGATCGGCCAGTGGGGGTGATCAACACCGGCGCCTTGCAGTCCTACCTTTACCTGGAGCACCTCAAGCCCTTTGAGCGGCCGCTGATCGTCGGCACTGAGCTGGTCAGCCTGTCCTCAATCCTGAGTTGCAAGCGGGCAGGCATTCAGCCTGTGGCCATGATCGAAGCCAATGACCGGGCCACGGCACGCTGGCCGCTGTCGCTTTTCCCACGGTTGTGCGGGGTGCCGATGCACTACGGTGCGCAGTTGGTTGAAGTGCATGGCACCGGTCGCGTCGAAGGCGCGAGCGTGCGCTTGGCCGATGGCAGCGTAAAGGAATTTGACTGCGATGGCGTGCTGCTGACCGGTCGGTTCACACCCGAGTCCAGCCTGGTGCGCCTTGGCGACCTCGCAGTAGACCCCCTGAGCGGTGGACCGGTAATTGACCAGTATGGGCGTTGTTCAGACCCGGCTTACTTTGCCGCCGGCAATGTGTTGCGCCCGATCGAAACGGCGGGCTGGTCGTTTCGCGAGGGGCGCAGGATCGCCGGTTTGATCGCACAAGATTTGCAGGGGCAACTTCCGGCGGCAGGTAAGGCCGTCGAGGTAGTGTGCAAGGGGCCCCTGAAATTATGCGTGCCCCAACGGCTGAATCTTTCACCCGTGCAAGGGCTGCAGCACCTGCAGTTGCGCGTGAGCAAGGCCGCGCGGGGGCGTCTGGTGGTGCGAGCCGATGGTCGCGACCTGTGGTCGCGCGGGCTTTCGTCACTGCCGGAGCGACGCATCCTGGTGCCCATCGCCAGCCTCAACGTGCCCCAGGGCGCCCAGAAACTTGAAGTCGACTTTGTCGCCGAATAAGAAACAACAGCCGAGGAGACCCAAGGATGCGTATTGCCGCAATCGATCAAGGCACCACCAGTACCCGCGTCATGGTCGTGGACCAGAATGGCTCTGCCGATATCCAGCTCTCGCTGCGCCACCAGCAGCATCATCCGCATCCAGGTTGGGTGGAGCACGACCCACTGGAGTTGCTCAACAATATCCAGCGCTGCCTGGAGGCCACCGGGCGAGTGGATGCCATTGGCATTGCCAACCAGGGCGAGAGTTGCCTGGCATGGGATGCCGTGACCGGAGAGCCACTGTCGCCGGTGATCGTCTGGCAAGACAACCGCACCGCCGCGCAGATCGCGATGTTGCGCGGCGAGGGGCTTGAAGCGATCACGCTTGAGCGCGCCGGTTTGCCGTTGGACCCGTATTTCTCTGCGAGCAAATTGGCCTGGATTGTCCAGAATCTGCCGGCGGCAAAAAGTGCCGCAAGCACAGGACGGCTGCGCCTGGGGACGACTGACGCCTACTTCCTTGACCGACTCACCGGTGTCTTCGCCACCGACGTGACCACCGCATCGCGAACCTCGCTGATGAATTTGTCCACGGGGCAGTGGGATGCACAGTTATGCGAACTCTTCGGCGTGCCGATCGAGTCGCTGCCGGAGATCCGCGACACCGTGGGCCATTTCGGCGAGATCGGCATCACCCCGGTCACGGCGTCGATTGTCGACCAGCAGGCGTCGCTTTACGGGCACGGCTGCCGCAGTGAAGGGGACGCGAAGATCACCTTCGGCACCGGGGCGTTTGCCCTGACCTTGACCGGCGACCAGATCATCCGCGCACCGGACAAAGGCCTGTTGGCCACGATTGCCTGGCAGGTTGCCGGCAAGCCGACCTACGCCATGGACGGTGGTGTCTACGACGCAAGCGCCGCCGTCGAGTGGGCAGGGCGACTGGGGCTGTTTTCGGATTTTTCGGAGTTGGCCGCGTTTGATGAGCCGCCGGCGATCTCGCGCCAGTTGGCGTTTGTACCGGCACTGTCCGGCCTTGGCTGCCCGCATTGGGATCGAAGTGCCGCTGCACTCTGGGTCGGCATGAATGGCGGCACGACCCGCCAGGATATGTGCCAAGCCCTGCTTGAAGGGGTGGCACTACGCAGCGTCGAGGTGATTACCGCGATGGATGGATTTCTCAAAGTGACCGATCGCTTGTCCATCGACGGCGGGTTGGCGCGCAGCCCTTACTTTGCCCAGTTCCTGGCGGATGCGCTGCAACGCTGCATCGTGACCCAGCGTTTTGATGAGCTGACCTCGTTTGGCTGTGCGGCATTGGCGGCCAAAGGCCTGGGTATCGAGCTGAAGCCACCACGCAACACCAGTACCAAGTTCCGGCCCAAAGTCAGTGCCGAACAAGCGCTCCAGTGGCGCGCAACCTTCTCTGACGCGGTCAAGCGCACCCGCGACTGGCGCTAGGCGTCATTGCCATTCTGAACGGCTGATGGGCGGCGCCTCATGCACTTCGACATGCGCGTCCGCCAAGGCTTTGGCAAGCTCGCCCATGGGCTTGCGGTCAATGATCAGCCGGTCGATGCGCTCCAAGGGAAACACCTGGAACAATGCCCGTTTGCCCAGCTTTGAGGAGTCTGCAATCACCGTGAGGTAACGGGTGCGGGCGATCATCGCGCGGGTGATTTCGGCTTCCTCGATGGAAAAGTCGAAGGCCCCGTCCGCGCTCAAGGCGCCGATGGTCACCACCGCATGTTCGGCGTTGAAGCGGGCGATCTGTTCCATGGCCAGTGCGCCGATGTTCTGCTCCGACTCAGGGCGATACTCGCCTCCGATCATGAACACCCGGTTGCCGCTGGCACCGATACTGCCTGCGATCAGCAGCGAGTTGGTGATCACGGTGATGCGGCTGAGCCTGGCCAGTTCTCGGGCAAAAAACAGCGTCGTGGTGCCGGTGTCGATCAGCACGCTGTCGCCTGGCGAGTAGAGTCCTGCGGCATAGCGGGCGACCGCGCGTTTTTCCGCGGAGTGCTCATTCATTCGGGTCTGGAACGCGTTTTCATGCTCGCCGCTTGGCGGCAGCGAAGCCCCGCCATGAAACTTGGTGACCTGGCCGTCTTCGGCCAGCGCGGTTAGGTCCCGGCGAATGGTTTCTTGTGAGGTGCTGAGCGTGCGCGCCAGTTCATCCACAGAAATGCGCTCGCGCTGGCGCAGCAGCTCAAGGATGTGTTGGCGTCGTTCGGTAGGGCGCATGGGCTTTCCTCTGGTGCTACGCGAAGTGCTCGTTGAACGCCCGGTTTTGTTACCCAGGCCCACAAATGGGGCACCGGTAACACGGTTTACGCAGCCAGGCCGGACGCTGGCGCCCAAGGTGTTTGGGAATCGGCCAGTTCGGCCTCAACCCGCAGGCGTTGTACGGTAAGGCGCCAGAGCACATTACCCTTAGGAGTTGACCGAATCCAGTGTGTTTAGTGTTCAAAACCACATCAAAACCACGAATGGCATGTGAAGTGTTTAGTAATACAGCAAAACAGCAGTCGACTCAGAACATAGAAAGGTGGACGCAATGGCGGAATTCGGAAACTACGTAATTTATCTGATCATGATCGGTGCCGTGGTGGGGGCATTTGCATCGGTGATCAAACCGGACAGTGGCTTGGGCAAGGAGTTTGTGAACGGCATCCACTCCATCGGGCCGGTGTTTCTGGCCCAGGCGGGGATCATGGTGGCGATTCCTTATCTGTCGCGCTTTATCGAAGTGGCCCTGGGGCCGTACTTCGGTGCGATGGGCTCCGATGTGTCCATCGCCGCGTTGTCGATCATCGCGGTGGATATGGGCGGTTACCAGTTGGCCGATGCGCTGGCCGCCAACCGAGATATGTGGATCACCGCGATGATCGTCGGCTACACCTCGGGCGCCACCATCGTCTACCTGATCCCGGTGGGCCTGATGATGCTCGAGCGCAAAGACCATAAATACCTGGCCCTGGGCGCGATGGCCGGGCTGATCAGTATTCCGTTCGCGGTGCTGGCCTCACTGATGATGATTACCGGGTTCAACCTGCCGGTGCGCGACATCGTCTCGACCACCTCCCCGGCGCTGCACTACCTCACCCTCGACTTTGTCGGCTGCGTGAAACTGCTCGCGCCGCTGTTTGTGTTTTGCTTCCTGCTGGCCGCGGGCCTGCGTTACAAGGCGACCTTGATGGTGGGTGGCTTCCTGGTGTTCGGCAAGGTGATGGACGCCTTCATCAAGATCATCCTGGCGCTGGCAATCGTTGAGCACTTCACCGGTTTCTTCATGAAGAACTTCGGTGTCTGGGGCTTCGACCCGATGTTTGCCGACCAGAAAGAGCTGTTCCGTGCCATCGAAATTGCCGGGTACATCGGGATCATGCTCGCGGGCACTTTCCCGATCTGCTACCTGTTCAACCGCTACTGCAAAAAGCCGATGCAAGTCATGGGACGCCATCTGGGCCTGTCGCCCGATGGCGCGGCCGCGTTTGTGATGGTGTTTGCCAACATTATTGCCGTGTACCACCTGTTCAAGAAGATGAACGCACGGGACAAAGTACTGTGCGTCGCCCTCGGGGTCTGCGCCCAGGCCACCATCGGCGATCACCTGGCGTTCACCGCCAACTTCCAGCCGACGCTGATCATGCCGATCCTGCTGGCCAAGCTGTTTGGCGGTCTGCTCGCCGTGGGTATTGCCATCAAGATCTCGGTGCCAGCCGCCCAGCGGTATGAGGCGGCGGAAAAGGCCGAGGAAAACGCGTCCGACGAGGCCGCAACTGCAGTGCCCCAACCGGTTTGAAACCACCTGCTTCATCATCGGGAAGGGCTAGGACCCTTCCATTTTCAAGAGGTAAACATGCGAAAGATTTTTCTGGCCTGCCCCTACAGTCACGCCGATGCATCAGTCACCCACGACCGTTTCATCGCCTGCAACAAGGTGGCCGCTACCATTATCGAGGCTGGTCATGCGGTGTTCAGCCAGGTCTCGATGTCTCACCCCATCAATCTGGCCTTTGAAGGCAAGGACAGCGCGGCCATTGGCAAGCTCTGGGCACCGGTGGATGCGTTTTTCATGGACGCGCTGGACGAACTGATCATCCTTGATCTGCCAGGGTGGGATCTCAGTTCAGGTATCAAGCGAGAGGTCGAGTTCTTCAAGAGCCGCGGCCGTCGAGTGAGCCTGTGGTCAGAGGTGGAAACCGAGTTCCAGTAACCGGCCGCAGCCACTGTTCCCATAGGGCGTGCCACACTGAAGTAAAGGGTGAGCACGCCCAGCAACAGGTTGTGTGCCAATTACGCGCCGCGCCCCGATTGCCGGGGCGCGGATGGCCGATGATTGCGGGCTGTTACTGGTCGATCAGCAGAACAGCTGAGCCACCGATAACAGGCAAATCACTTGAACAATCATTTGCGCTCGAATTGGATGTTTCATCGCCGTCACCCTTCAGTACAGTCGCCGCTAAATAATGCCGAAGGCGTTATAACCAACCCGCCAATCCCTGACTCGCCCAGTCTGCTGCCAGCAACACACGCGACTGTTCCTATGAGTATAGGTACTGCAACGAAATTTTCACGATCGCGCCTTTTCGCGGCGCCACGGGCTCGGTTTACGACTATCTGCCCTGCTTCATTGCACTTTTTTTCATTTCTCCGCTCTATCTTTGTCCCAGCCCGCCGAACCCTCCGCGCGGGCAGCAGAACCAGATCGGGTGCCGATGGATCGCACGTTTCCTTTTTCAAATACCCTGTGGATGCGCCTGCCAATGCTGCTGGCAGCGATGCTGATGCTGTGTGCCGGCGGTTGCACGCAGCAACAGGGGCGGGATATCGCCAAGCAGTTCAGCAACGGCAAACCCGATGAGTTCTTTCAGACCAGTGTCGATCGCATGGCGACCCTGGGCATGCGCGACAACCTGCAAAGCCTGTACTTGCTCATGAACAAGCTCTACCTGCGCAACCCCAACCAGTGGCGTCAGTCGGGTTACCCAGATGCGGTAACGGCTGCGCGTGAGATTCGCCAAGCCATCGAGCAGCGTCGCGCTTTACCCGCCCTTGGTGAGCGTCGCGACCTGGCGGCCCTGAGTTACTCCTTGAGCCCGGAGTTCAAGGGCGACCGGGTCGGGGCGTTTATCTATGCAATTGGCAGCATGTTGGTAACGGCCCACGGTGGGCGCACCGAGTTCTACATGACCGACTCCATCAACCCGCAGTTCGTCAGCAATGCCGCGCGCAATATCGAAAAGGCCACCTGGTTGCTGGGCAAACGCCAGGATGCCAATGGGGTGCTGCTGTTGTTCTCCAACGAAATCTCGGAGGAGGGCAGCAACCTCAGCTTTGCGGTCGAGTTTGGCAAGATCGTTGCGCGCCTGGACCTGTTGACCCAGATGCTTGACGAGCGTTACCGGCGCATCGGGCTTAACTATGCGCAGAGCCTGTTGTTGATGAATTTCTTGCCGGTGCAGTGATCAGCGCGACAGGCTTTGGTATGTCCAGTGAGTGCTCTCATATACTATCGGTACGGTGTTTCGCTTTCCTGCGTAGGAAGCCGCCTATCTTGCCTTGTGGCGCTTGAAACACCGTCCAGTGAGCAATAGCCTCGGATTTTTCCGAAGAAACGAGGCCTCCACCATGGGTAAGCGAAAAACGGATTGGCCTACTGATCGCGAAATACGCCTGCGCTTTATTCTCTTCGCCGTGATCGACGCGGCCAGCGTTCAGGGTGTGCCTGCCGAGTTGCTACTGGCAGCACACAAACTACTGCGCGATTCGCCCACCGACGCGCAACTGCGCAACGTCCTGAGCGAAATCCTCGACACAGAGGAGATGTCCGGTTTCAGATTCATGCCGGGATCGGAAACAGAAGAGTTCATGCAAACCCTCTACTAGATTCACCTTCATTCCCCTTTCGCAAGCTTGACGGGAGTCGGCCACCAGGTCGGTTCTCCCTGGAAGTGCGGCCCTCTTTACGACTCTGGCCATTTTCTGCCGTGGTCGAGCATCTCAAAAACGACCCGATACTTTTCTATAACCGACGTGTCGATTTTGCTGCGTGGATTTATAACCTGTTGATCTCAAATAAAAAAATATTATTTAAATTGTGTTTTATGTGAATTCTAAATGTATACAGAGAAAATACATTCTATTGACCGGCACTTTTGACCATGCGAATCTCAGTTGTACAGGCAGCCTATACCGGGGCTTGACACTAAAAAAACAACGTAGAACGAGGCGCGCCATGAAGACATTTTGGAAGACCGTTTGTGCGATTGCGTTAGTAGGATGGGTGACTCTCCCGGTCCAGGCCGAAGAAAAAACCATCACCGTCGGCACCATGTCGTGGGAGGACTTGACGCCGATCACCGGTATCACCAAGAAAGTTCTGGAAAATGCCGGCTACACCGTAAAAGTGGTGGAGTTCTCCGAGATCGGCATCGCGTACGCCGCGTTGACCAAGGGCGATGTGCAAGTCCTGGCGTCGCAGACCGATTACGCTACCCAGGATTACTGGAACAAGAACAAGAACCGTCTGGAAAAGCTCTCGCCGGTGTCCTATGGCTTGTACCAGGCCATCGCGGTGCCGAAGTACGTCGATATCGATTCGTTGGAACAACTCAACGATAACGCTGACAAGTTCAGCGGCAAGATCATCGGCATCGAACCCGGTTCGGGCTTGATGAGCGACGCCAACAAAGCCGTGAAGGACTATGGTGTCAAGCTGCAATTGCTTGAAGGCAGTACCGCCGCCATGACCGCCGCCCTCAAGTCCGCCGTCGACCGTAAAGAATGGGTGGCAGTGACTATTTGGGAGCCGTCGTGGATGGCTCAGAAGTTCGACCTCAAGTTCCTCAAAGATCCAAAAGGCTCCTTTGCACCGCCGCAGGCTTACTACTGGATCGGGCACAAAGGCTTCACCGCCGAATACCCCCACGCCCGTGAAGTCATCGCCAGCGTGTACGTGCCATTGGCCGATATCACCGCCATCAACGGTGTGGTCAAGGACGGCAAGACCATGGATGAAGCCGTCGCCGGCTGGGCTGACAACCACGCTGACTTGATGAAGCGCTGGGCCAATATCAAACAATAAGCATCGATGTTTTTTGCCACTGCCAGGTACGGATAACGCGTTCTGATCAATTAGAAAAACCAGTCCAACTGGTTCAATAGGCTTAAGAATGACAACGGTCAAAATAGACACCAACGAAGTGCTTGTGGATTGCCAGTCGGTCTGGAAGATCTTCGGTCAGAATGCCAAGGCGGCGATGGAAGCGGTGGTCCACAAGGGCCTCGGCAAAACCCAGGTCCTGCAGGATTTCAGCTGCGTGGTCGGGGTATCGGATGTGAGCCTGCAGGTTCGCCGCGGAGAAATCTTTTGCATCATGGGCTTGTCCGGCAGTGGCAAATCGACCTTGATCAGGTTACTCAACAAATTGATCACCCCCAGCGCTGGCAAGGTGCTGGTTAAGGGTAAGGATTTGTCCGCCTTGTCCCCGGCTCAGTTGCGCGATGTACGGGCTAAAAATATCGGCATGGTGTTCCAGAGCGTGGCGTTGCTACCTAATCGCACTGTGCTGGAAAACACCGCGTTCGGCCTGGAAGTGCAGGGCGTCGGTAAGGCTGAACGCTACAAGGTGGCGGAACGCGCGCTAGCCAAGGTCGGGCTGACCGACTGGGCCTCGCGCTATCCCAGCGAACTGTCTGGCGGCATGCAGCAGCGCGTCGGGCTGGCGCGGGCACTCACCGCCGACCCGGAAATCATCCTGATGGACGAGCCGTTCAGCGCCCTTGATCCATTGATCCGGCGTCAATTGCAGGACGAGTTTCGCCAACTCACCAAGGAGCTGGGCAAGTCCGCCGTGTTTATCACCCACGACTTGGAAGAGGCGATTCGTATCGGCGATCGCATCGCCATCATGAAGGACGGGGTGATTATTCAGGTAGGCACCGCCGAAGAGATCGTGTTGAACCCTGCAGATGACTATGTAGCTGAATTCGTCGCAGGCATTTCACGCCTGCACCTGGTCAAGGCCCATTCGGTGATGACGCCAATTGCGCGCTACACCCAAGCCTTCCCGCTGTGCGACTTTTCACGGCTGACCCAGACTTCGCCGGATACCGATATCGATGCACTGATCGGCCTGACCATGCACGCCGACCTTGAGCCACTGGCCGTGGTCGAGCACGGCGTGGTGGTCGGTGTGATCACCGCCAAGGACCTGCTGCGCGGTGTGCAGGGCATCCCCAACGACGCCCAGGCCATCGCTCCCGTGCTGGAGACATCGCCATGAGTACCCCGGACTTCTCGGTGCAATTCGATGCCGCCGTGGACTCGGGCCTGATGTGGCTGCAGGACAACGGCGAGGCCTTCTTCGAGGGTGCCAACACCGCGTTGACCGCCGTGTTCAAGGGCGTGCAGTGGTGCATCGCAGCCCCGCCGTTCTACGTGATCGCCTTGGTGATCGGCCTTTTGGGCTGGCGCATGGTGGGCGCGCGGTTTGCCGTGTTATCGGCGTTGGCGTTGCTGGTGTGCAGTTTCATCGGCTTGTGGCCTGAAACCGTCAGCACCCTGGCGCTGGTGCTCACCGCGACCTTGCTGGCGCTGCTGGTGGCCGTGCCGTTGGGCGTGTTGGCGGGGCTGACGCCAGCGTTCGACCGTGTGGTCGACCCGTGCCTGGACCTTGTGCAAACCCTGCCGCCTTATATCTACCTGCTGCCCGCCATCGCGTTGCTCGGCTACGGCCCGGCCACCGCGTTGCTGGCCACCTTTATCGTCGCGGTGCCACCGGCGCTGCGCCTGACCTCCCTGGGCATCCGCATGACGCCCAAGGAATTCGTAGAACTGGGGGATGCCAGCGGCGTCACCGGCTTGCAGATGTTCTTCAAGATCCGCCTGCCATTCGCCATGCCCAGCATCATGGCGGGGGTCAACCAGAGCCTGATGATGGCATTCGGCATGGTGGTCATCGCCGGTATCGTTGGCTCCGGTGGCCTGGGCGAAACCATCTATGGCGCAGTGCGCACCCTGGATATCGCCAAGTCGATCAATGCCGCCCTGGCCATCGTTATCCTTACCATGATTCTCGACCGTCTCGCGCAAGCCGCCGCACAGTCGCGGATGGGAGCAAGCCAATGAACCTGACGGACTTCCGTTTTTCGCCGGGCGCATTCCTGGCACCCGCCATCGATTGGTTGAACGCCAACCTGCATGGTTTGTTTGTGGTTATCAGCAAGATCATTGAGGCCACGCTGGGCGCCATCGAGACGGCGTTGCTTGCGCCCCATGCCTATGTGCTGATTGGAGTAGTGGTGCTGGCAGCCTGGGTGCTGGCCAACTGGCGCGTAGCACTGTTTGCCGGGCTGATGTTGGCGTTTTGCTTGTTTGCCGGGCTGTGGGTGGCGTCGATGCAGACCATCGCGCTGGTGTCGGTGGCGGTGCTGATCTCCGTCAGCGTGGCATTCCCGCTGGGCATCCTGGCGGCGCGGGTCAAGCGTGTGGACGCGGCGTTGTTGCCGATCCTCAACATCATGCAAACCGTACCGCCGTGGGTGTACCTGATTCCCGCCGTGATGCTGTTCAGCCTGGGTCGGGTGCCGGCGATCATCGCCACCATCGTGTATGGCATTCCGCCGATGCTGCGCCTGACCACCCTGGCGTTCAAGCAACTGCCCAAGGACCTGCTGGAGCTGGGCCAGGCCATGGGCGCCTCGCCACGGCACATCCTCTTCAAGATCGAATTGCCCACTGCTGCGCCTACGCTGCTGGTGGGGTTGAACCAGTGCATCCTGCTGTCGCTGGCGATGGTGGTATTGGCTGGGTTGGTTGGTGCAGGCGGGCTTGGCGCCGAAGTGACCCGTGGTTTGACCCGCATGGAAATGGGCCTCGGTTTGCGTGCCGGCCTGGCGATTGTGGCGGTGGCGCTGTTGCTTGATCGCCTGTCACGCGGCGCGTTGCAGCGCCACGCACGGCGAACATAACGTGGTAGTTCGACGTCAATTCAGCGATGCCATGCAGTGCAAGAACCTGCGCTACCTCAATGATCATCACGGCCAGGAGGTGCGCAAGGCGCGGGCGGGTTTTGTGCTGTTGGAGCATTTTTCGCTACCGGCCTTTACCCAGACCCTCGACACCATCGTCACCGCCAACCTGCTGCGACCGGAGTTGTTTGCGACAAAAACCTTTAGCCTGACCACTGACGAAATCGTCAGCGACCTGGGCCTGGTGATCCGCCCGGACGAGCGCCTGACGCTCAAGGCGGTGTGCGAACTGGACCTACTGGTGATCTGCGGCGGTTATCGCACGCCGCTGCGCTACAACGATGAACTGAGCTTGCTACTGGAAGCGGCGGCGGAGCAGGGCGTGGCGCTGGCCGGGATATGGAACGGCGCGTGGTTCCTGGGGCGGGCAGGGCAGTTGGAGGGTTATAGCTGCGCGGTTCATCCGGAGCACCGTCCTGCCTTGGCCGAGATCGCCCGGCTGACCCATGTGACGAGTGAAGCCTACGTGGTAGACCGCAATCGCCTGACGGCATCGAGCCCCACCGGGGCGTTCTATATGGCCCTAGAGTGGATCCGCAGCCTGCACGGCAAAAGCCTTACCGATGGCATCGAAGACATCCTCGCGTTTGAAGCCTCGCGGTTCCGGCGCGTCAAACCGATGTTGAGTGTGTCGGTCAGCGGGCCATTGCGGGAGGTGATCAACCTGATGGACGTGAACCTTGAAGAGCCACTGCAAATGCACGACCTGTGCCTGTATGCCGGGCGCTCAAGGCGCCAGATCGAACGCTTATTCAAGGAGCAACTGGGCACCTCGCCGCAGCGCTACTACATGGACCTGCGCATCACCGAAGCGCGGCGCTTGTTGCAGCACACCTCGCTGACCATCGTCGAGGTGTCGGTGGCTTGTGGGTTTGTGTCGCCGAGCCATTTCAGCAAGTGCTACAGCGCCTATTTCGGGCATCGGCCGTCGAAGGAAATCCGCCTGGTCAAATAGCCCAAAAGCCCCGTAGGCAGAGGGCTATGAATGATGTTTATGTTGTGTATTTTAATTGTAGACACAAAGTATTTTGTTGTTTTATAGTGCGAATACAGGTAGTAGACCGTGTGCACTTACTACTAGGAAGGTTTCACCATGGCTACCAAAGAACTCAGCACCCCGGCTCCCGTCGAGCCAACCCTGGACCGCAAGGCTGTATTGGGTGAAGCGCTGCGGCGCCGCATCCTCAGCATGGAGTTGGCACCGGGGGCCGTGGTGGACGAGTTGGCGCTGTGTGATGAGTTCGGTTTATCGCGCCCACCGGTGCGTGAACTGATGCGGCAGATGGCGGCGGAGGGGTATATCGACCTCGAAGCCAACCGCGCTGCACGGGTGTCGGCAATGAGTTACCAGTCGCTGCGCAGTTTCTTTTTGGCGGCGCCATTGATTTACATCGCCACCACGCAACTGGCGTGCTCCCACGCAACGCCGGGTGAAATCGAGGAATTGAAGCGCATACAGGCTTTGTTTCGCACGGCCATCGAAGAAAAAGATGTCGAGAACCGTGTGTTGTACAACGACGAGTTTCACCTGCAGATCGGCAAGATGGCCCACAACGCCTACTTGATGCCGAGTCTGCAGCGCTTGCTGATCGACCACGCCCGTTTGGGCAAGATCTTCTACCGCCATCCCACCACAGTGGATATGCAAGAGGACCTGGAAGTGGCCGCCCAGCAGCACGACGACATGATCAGCGCAATTGAACACCACGATCCGGTTTTGGCCGGGGAAATCGTGCGGGCCCACCTCGAACTGTCCCGTCGGCGGATGTCCGAGTACGCGGCGCCCGAAGGCCTGGATGTAGCGCTCACCTTCTGACCTGTCGAGACCGGCCAGTGTGACGCGATGCAAACGGGTTAGCTGTTAGCTCTAACAACTATAAAAGAACCCAGGTCGCGAACATGGCACTCATTAGAAACACCCCGGCAGACGATTCAACCTGCGGCTGGTTTCACCTCAGCCCGCCGCGTGTGGCCCGGCCACCGCACAGTGGCACGCGAACCGCGCGCTGGGCCGTGGTAGGGGCGGGTTTCACCGGCCTTGCGGCGGCGCGCCAGCTGGCGCTGAATTTCCCCGATGACGAGATCGTGCTGATCGAGGCGCAAGAAGTGGGCTACGGCGCCTCCGGGCGCAACGCCGGCTTTGCCATCGATTTGCCCCACGACATTGGCGCCGAAGACTATATCGGCGATATCGCCACCGCCAAGATCAGCATGGAACTCAACCTCGCCGGGCAGTCCATGCTGCGTGCGCTGGTGGACCAACACGCCATCAACTGTCAGTGGCGCGACTGCGGCAAGTACCAGGCCGCCATCGAAGACCGGGGCATTGCCGTGTTGGATGCGTACCGTCGCGGTCTCGACAAGCTTGGCCAGCCGTACCAGGTGATCGAGGGCGACGAACTGCCCAACCGCATCGGCACCCGGTTTTACCGCAAGGCATTGTTCACCCCAGGGACCGCGCTGGTGCAACCGGCGGCGCTGGTCAAAGGCCTGGCAGACACCTTGCCGTCCAATGTCACCCTCTATGAAAACACGCCGATCACCGAAGTGGAGTACGGCGACAAGACCTTGCTGATCCACAAGCACGGCCGCATCGTCGCCGACAAGCTGGTGCTCACCAACAATGCGTTCGCCATGAGCTTCGGTTTTCTCAAAAGCCGCATGTTGCCGATCTTCACCTACGCCAGCCTCACCCGTCCGCTGGACGAAGAAGAACAGGCGCGCCTGGGTGGCGACCCGTTCTGGGGCGTTATCCCTGCCGACCCATTCGGCACCACGTTGCGCCGCACCGTCGACAACCGTTTGCTGGTGCGCAACAGCTTCAGCTTCAACGCCGATGGGCGTAGCAATCCCAAATACCTGCAGCGGTTTGTGAAGCGCCATAAAGAGTCGTTCGACCGCCGCTTCCCGCTGCACCGCGAGGTCAATTTCGATTACACCTGGGGCGGTTCCCTGAGCCTGTCGCGCAACCATATGGCGCACTTCGGCGAGTTGGCCAAAAACGTCTACGGCGCTCTGTGCTGCAACGGCCTGGGCGTCACCCGCGGCACCGTCACCGGCACCTTGCTGGCTGAGTGGCTGGCGGGCAAAAGCAATCACCTGGTGGACTTCCTGTTGACGTCCCCGGGCCCGAGCAGAAACCCACCAGAGCCGCTGCTATCAGCGGGTGTAAATATGAACTTGCTATGGGGGCAAAGCCGCGCCGGCCAGGAAAGCTGATTCGCAACACGCAACAGAAGTGATACCGAACTTAATCTATTGATTGGAAAACAGCAGGCGTATTAGCGACTGCGGTTTCTGATTGAGACGGCTTTCATTCGCCTGGATTTCAAGTGTGCGTTGTACCCGGCGAATGAACGAAGCGAAGTAGGAGATAATAATGACAAGTCCGAATGCCTCAGTTGAGGATGTACCGCTTAATAACTTTCACCGTTTGCTCACGGCCCGTTCGGGCGGTGGTTCATTCGTCGACGGTTATGTTTTAAGTATTATCGGCATTGCCATGTTGCAAGTGACCGGCGCCCTGGAACTGACTGAATTCTGGCAGGGGCTTATTGCCGCTTCTGCCTTGATCGGTGTGTTCTTCGGCGGGTTTATCGGTGGTTGGTTGACCGATAAGTTGGGGCGCAAGAAAGTGTATTTCATTGGCCCGTCGTTATTTATCGTGTGTTCCCTGGCGCAGTTCTGGGTCGAGTCGGCGTGGGTGTTATTCGCCTTGCGATTCATCATTGGTTTGGCGGTGGGTATTGAATACCCGGTGGCCACTTCATTGTTGGTGGAGTTCCTGCCGAAGAAACAACGCGGCCCACGGCTCGCCGCACTGACCATCCTGTGGTTTGCCGGTGCCGCGTTCGCCTATGTAGTGGGCAACGCCATTATCAACACCGGCGCCGGCGACGCTTGGCGCTATGCCTTGGCCAGCGCTTCGGTGATTGGCCTGGT
This sequence comes from Pseudomonas sp. PGPPP1, assembly GCF_002255865.1. Classification (NCBI taxonomy): domain Bacteria; kingdom Pseudomonadati; phylum Pseudomonadota; class Gammaproteobacteria; order Pseudomonadales; family Pseudomonadaceae; genus Pseudomonas; species Pseudomonas sp. PGPPP1. Next base: position 70,975 of record NZ_NKIG01000001.1, read on the forward strand.
GCTGTTCGTGTTGCGCCTGGGCACCCCGGAATCGGCCCGTTGGTTGCTCAGCAAAGGCCGCGACGCCGAAGCCGAGCAGGTCATCAAGCGCGTCTACGGGCCGCACTACTCGCTGCGCGATCTGCCGGAGCAACCCGACGAACGCAAGATGACCTTCCGCGACCTGCTGCGCTCGGGTTACGGCAAGCGCCTGTTCTTTGTCTCGGTGTTCTGGTCGTGCTCGATCATCCCGGTGTTCGCCGTGTATGCCTTCGCCCCAAAAGTGCTGCAAGCCCTGAACCTCAAAGGCGAGTGGGCCTCCTATGGCTCGATGTTCATCACCCTGTTGTTTGTAGTCGGCTGCGTCCTCGCCACCCGGCTGATCAACACCATTGGCCGACGCAGCATGCTGATCCACAGCTTCCTGTGGTCGGGCCTTGCCTTGCTGTTGCTGGCGGCATTTTCCAATAGCCACGAGCTGCTGGTGCTGTGCCTGTTTGGCGCCTACGCGGTGTTTATCGGCGGCGCGCAAGTGCTGCAACTGGTCTACCCCAACGAATTGTTCCCTACCGAAATCCGCGCCTTTGCCGTGGGTATCGGCACCTCGCTGTCGCGGGTTGGCGCGGCTGTGGGCACGTACCTGGTGCCGCTCTCGCTGACCTCCATCGGTATCGGCAACACCATGTACGTCGCGGCTGGCGTGACCTTTGTCGGCCTGGTAGCCGCCTGGGCCATGGCCCCTGAAACACGCTCATTGAACTTGCGGGACGCAGCGGCATTGAGCAACTGAACGAAAAAACCACCCCTTTTACTGTTGGAGAAACACTCATGAAATTTGAAGGCATCTACACCCCGGCAATCACTCCGTTGACCGCCACTGGCCAGATCGACACTGCAGCCTTCGCCGAAGTGCTGGAATACCTGATCGAATCCAAGGTGCACGGCATCATCATCGGCGGCTCCACCGGTGAGTACTACGCGCACACCTCCCAGGAACGCATTGACCTGGCGGCCCATGCCAAGGAAGTCATCGGCAACCGCGTCGCGCTGATCGTCGGCACCGGCGCCATCCGCACCGAAGACTCGGTGGAATATGCCAAGGCCGCCCGCGCCATCAAGGCCGATGCGATCCTGGTGGGTTCGCCGCCATACGCACTGCCGACCGAAGAAGAAAACGCCATCCACGCCCTGACCGTAGACAAGGCGGCCGACCTGCCGATCATGCTCTACAACTACCCGGGCCGCATGAGCGTGAGCATGGGCAACGAATACTTCAAAGCCGTATCGGCTTCGAAGAACGTCGTGGCCATCAAGGAAAGCTCCGGCGACATGGGCCAAGTGCATCGCCTCGCCACCCAGTTCCCGAACATCGCGCTGTCCTGCGGTTGGGACGACCAGGCCCTGGAATTCTTCGCCTGGGGCGCCCGCAGCTGGGTGTGTGCCGGTTCGAACTTCGTACCGCGTGAACACGTGGCCCTGTACGAAGCCTGCTTGATCGAAAAAGACTTCGACAAAGGCCGCAAGATCATGGGCGCGTTCATGCCGTTGATGGACTACCTCGAAGGCGGCAAATTCGTCCAGGCCATCAAGGCCGGCTGCGCCTTCAACGGCCTGCGCACTGGCAGCGTTCGCGCACCGCTGCAACCGCTGACCGAGAGCGAAAACCAAGCGCTGCAAACCGTTATCACCAACCTTAAGCGCGACGTTGCGCACATCGTCGGAGGTGCATGATGACTCACCTGTTGAGCGCTGCCGAATACGCCGCAATTGCCAAGGACATTCAGTTCCCAACCCAGTCCTTCATCAATGGCGCGTTGCACACGTCTGCCTCGGGCAAGACCTTCGCCACCACCAACCCGGCCACCGGCGAGTTGCTGGCTGAAATCACCGCGTGCAACAGCGCCGATGTGGATTACGCCGTGGCTTCGGCCAAGCAGGCGTTCGACGATGGCCGCTGGCACAAACTCAGTCCCGGCACGCGCAAAAAAGTCCTGCTGCGTTTTGCCGACCTGCTGGAGCAGCACTCCCACGAACTCTCCGTGCTCGAAAGCCTGGACAGCGGCAAGCCAGTGCGTGAGTGCCAGTTGACCGACGTGCCGGAAACCATCCACATGATCCGCTGGCACGCCGAGCTGATCGACAAGATCTACGACAACACCGCGCCGGTGGGCCACGACGCCCTGACCCTGGTGGTGCGCGAAGCCATCGGAGTGGTCGGCCTGGTGCTGCCGTGGAACTTCCCGCTGCTGATGCTGGCCTGGAAAATCGCGCCGTCCCTGGCGGCCGGGTGCTCCATCGTGGTCAAGCCCGCCAAGGAAACCACCCTGACCGCGCTGCGCGTGGCTGAGCTGGCGTCCCAGGCGGGTATTCCGGACGGCGTGTTCAACGTGGTCTCCGGTGGTGGTCGCGAAGTCGGTGAGCCGTTGGGTCGCCACATGGACGTGACTATGGTCAGCTTCACAGGCTCCACCGACACGGGCCGTCTGTTCCTGCAATACGCGGCCGAGTCCAACCTCAAGCGCATCGTGCTGGAACTGGGCGGCAAAAACCCGGCCGTGGTCATGAACGATGTGGCCGACCTGGACTTGGTGGCGGGGCATATCGTCAACGGTTCGTTCTGGAACATGGGCGAGAACTGCTCGGCGTCGTCGCGCCTGATCGTGCACGCCGACATCAAGGACGAGTTGCTCAAGCGCATTGGCGTCCAGCTGCAAGACTGGAAGATGGGTAGCCCGCTCGACCCGGACAACCGCCTGGGCTCGATGGTCAGCAAGGCGCACTTCGACAAGGTCAGCTCGTACCTGGTGAACGCCAGCGAAGGCAACCAGCGCGTGGTGTTCGGTGGCAAGACCGAAGACGGCATCTACGTGCAACCGACCGTGGTCGATGGCGTGAGTGCCGACAGCCTGCTCTTCAAGGAAGAGATCTTCGGCCCGGTGCTGACCGTCACCACCTTCAACACCCTGGAAGAAGCCGTCAGCCTGGCCAACGACACCATCTACGGCCTGGCTGCCTCGGTGTACACCGACAACCTGCGCAACGCGATCAAGCTGTCCCGCGAGATCCGTGCCGGTATCGTCACCGTCAACTGCTTCGGCGAAGGCGATGCCTCGACGCCGTTCGGTGGCTACAAGCAGTCCGGTTTCGGCGGGCGTGACAAGTCCATCTGGGCCCACGACCAGTACACCGAAATCAAGACCATTTGGATCGACACCTCCGAAGGCTAAAAAACCAGGCGCCCCTCTACAAAGCTCCACGCAAGCGGCGATTGGGGCGCCTTCCTCTCAACCGGGCCAACAATAAGAAAGCCATGGCCCAGCTCGTTTTCTCGAAGCCCTTTTCATGACTGCCTATCGCACTGCCCTTACGTCTGCACATGTCACCGCAATACTGTTTGGCTTGACCGGAATTTTTGGGGCGCTGATCCATGCCAGCGCCAGTGTGATCACCTTCGGCCGTGCGGCGTTTGCCATGCTGGCTTTGGCGGTGTTCGCGCTTCTACAGGGACGCGCGTTGCTGCGTGACCTGAACCGCAAGAAACTCTTTATCTACTTCATCTCGGGGCTGATGCTGGCCGCGCACTGGGTCACGTTTTTTATCGCGATCAAAGTGGGCGGGGTGGCCGTGGCGACCCTGGGATTTGCCAGCTTTCCGGCCTTTATCACTTTGCTCGACATGGCGGTGTTCCGCGACCGGCCGCACCTGGTCGAGGCGCTGTTGTTGCTGCTGGTTACCCTTGGCCTGGTGTTGGTCACGCCCTCGTTTGAACTGGCGAACCAGGGCACCGTCGGATTGTTGTGGGGCATCGCATCCGGCTTGTCTTTTGCCTTGCTGGCGATGACCAACCGTCGCGCCACCGATGGCCGCAATGGCGTGCAGGTGGTGTTCTGGCAGAACGCGACCGTCGCGCTGATCATGGCGCCGTTTGCCGCCTTCGACCTGGCAGGCCTCGATGCTGTCGATTGGACCAACTTGGCCATCCTCGGCGTGCTGTGCACGGCAGTGTCCCAAGCGTTGTTCGTCAAGAGCCTCAAGGGCCTCAATGCACGCAGCGCTGGCATGATCATTTCGTTGGAACCGGTGTACGCGATTGCCTGTGCCTGGTGGTTGTTCCACGAGGCGCCGTCCTATCGGATGTTGGCGGGTGCGGCTTTGATAGTGCTGGCGATTGTGCTGTCGGCGCAGGGTAAAAGCCACGGACCGCAGGTGGCGACCAGTTGAGGAGAGGTTTTTAAGCCGTGGTTAGACCGATTATTTCCTTCTGATAGGTCGACATATTTATTTCGAATATCCATGGCGCCTACTTCATGCTTATAGCGGATGGATAGGGCGTTATGGTGACGAAATGCGTGCTACAACATCCATTTGAGCTGTTTTGTTCGTCTAAGCTTCCCTCCGAGCATCCAATCCTGCTGCTCTGTCGCCGTCTTGCGTCGCCGCCCGGCGTCCTTAGAATCGGCGCCAGAACTTAGCCATTTCCTGTCGATTACGGAGTTTCGAACATGATGAACGCAATGCAGATGCCGATGAACACCACCATGCCCATGATGCCAATGATGGGCATGCCGATGATGATGGCCACGATGACCTGCCACATGGCCGGCGACGGCATGATGTGCACCATGAAGCCGGCTGCTGGCATGGACATGGCTCAGTTCAAGACCAACGCCGAAATGATGGCGATGATGATGAACTGCGGCATGCCGATGATGATGCAGTGCGCCAATATGTCGATGATGTGCATGTCGGCCGACGCCATGAACATGATGACCTCCATGAACATGTCGATGATGCCGATGATGGCCATGGGCATGCAGATGCCGATGATGAAGTGCGTGATGGAATGCACCATGATGGGCGACAGCATGATGTGCAAAATGATGCCGATGCCAGGCATGAGCATGGCCATGATGGAAAACTGCTGCATGCTCATGAACAAAATGATGAACGACTGCGCCATGCCGATGATGATGAGCTGCAACGGCATGCCGATGATGTGCTGCACCTGCTGATAGGTCGCGCACTATAAAAAACGCCCCGACCTGTCGGGGCGTTTTGCATTTCAGTCCAGCCGTTCGGGGTAGGTGATCACTAGGAACGCCACCGCCTCGCTGTCCGCCGGGTTGCGGTAGCGGTGGGGTTGGTCGGCGTAGAACAGAATCGAATCACCGGTGGAAAGCAGGTAGCGCTCATCATTGACGCTCACTTCCAGCACGCCTTGGGCGACTACCAGGTTTTCCTGGATGCCAGGGCCATGGCCTTCGGAAACTTCTTCACCCAGGGCGCGCAGGCGGATCTCATAGAATTCCGATTGGCGCGCGGTGTCGTAGGGGAACAACGCGCGGCTGATGAACGCGCCATCCGCACTCACCAGGCGTTTGCTCTGCTGCGCCGGCAACACCTCGACACCCTCAAAGGCGCGATCTTCCAGAAATGCCGCCACCGACACCTTCAGACCCTTCGCAATCTTGCACAGTACCTTGATCGACGGCACGCTGCGCCCGGACTCGATCTGCGCCAGCATCGCCCGGCTCACGCCGCAGGCGCGCGCCAAACCGTCCAGCGACAAATGGCGCTTGCTGCGCAGGCGTTGCAGGTTGTGGGCGACGCACAGGCTGATCACATCGTCGTCGGTTTTCGGTTTGGGCAAGGGTTCAGGCGGTTCGGGGAGCACGTGCAGGAAATTCATCGGCCTTACGCCCGGCGGGTATCGCTGGACAGAGCGGCCTGTACGGTCAACACCGCAAGCCCGGCACGCGCTGCGTACATCGCCCACATCAGCTCGGCCGCTGCGCGCGCCTGGCGGCGTTTACGGTGGAGCGTGAAGTCGATGACGTTGGCAGTTGTTTGCATGGGGGCGTTCTCGTGGGACGTGGTTGACTCAGTGGCTCCACAGTAATCGTTGAGGGTTATTTCTTTAAATACTGAGTTTGCATGTGGTAATTCGATTTTGGACTTAGAAAATAATCTTGGTCCGATGCTGTTGTGGGAAAGGTCTGGTCCGTTATTTAGGCGTGACCTGGCGTGCGCGCCTGCCATCCCATCACTGCCCCCGAACTCCCCAAGGACCTTCCCGATGCTGCTGCGCCAACCTCCGCTCCTGTTTGCCGCCCTGACTTTAAGCTCACTGGTACACGCCGAAGACCTGCAACTGGCTCCAGTGGAAGTCACCAGCGGCGAAGCCAGTGCCGGCGAAGTGGCCCAGGCCCAGCTTAAAAGCGTGCCCGGCGGCACCAACTACATCGACATGAGCAGCGTGGCGCAGGGCCGGGTCAGCACCAACGAAGACGTGTTCAAGTACCAGCCCGGGGTGTACGCGAAGGCGGCGAATAACGAAGGCATCAAGCTCTCCATCCGTGGCTCCGGCCTGAACCGCAGCCCTGGCGCCCACGGTTCCGGGTTGTATGAAATGTTTGACGGCCTGCCGCTGACCGGCCCCGGCGGCACGCCCTACGAGTTGAAGGTGCCCCTGTGGCAAAGCCGCGTCGAAGTGCTGCGCGGCGCCAATGGTTTCGATCAGGGCGCGCTGGCCTTGGGCGGCGCGGTCAACTACGTGACCCACACCGGCTACGATGCGCCCAAGCTGCAACTGCGCTATGAGGCGGGCAGCAAAGGCTACATGCAGCGCGAAATCAGCTCGGGCCAGGTGCTGGGTGACGCTGACTACTACATCAGCCTCACCGACTCCGAATCCGACGGCTACCAGCGCCAGAGCGCCGCCACCGGCAAGGGCTTCGCGGCCAACTTCGGCTACCGCTTCAGCCCCGAACTGGAAACCCGCTTCTATATCCGCTACCGCGAAACCACCAACGACACGCCTGGCAAACTCACCCGCGACCAGATCAACCACGACCCGCGTGCCGCCAACAGCCTTAACGCCGCCCGCGACTCCAAGCGCCTGGAGCCGGGCTCTACCTGGATCGCCAACAAGACCACCTTGCAGCTGGACGACAACTCCCGCCTGGAGTTCGGCCTGGCGTACCACGACTATCCGATGGACCTGCGCGAAGGCACTATCCGCCTGAAAGTCGCCTACACCGACATCAGCAGCACCCTCAACTACATCCGTCAGGACACGCTGTTCGGTCACGACAGCAAGACCACCATCGGCCTGCGCACTACCCAGGCGATGCCCAACAACGGCGGGGCGGAATATGTGCGTATTCCTTCAACAGATCCCACAAAATATTACGCGCCGGGCACCAAGACCCGCGACTACAGCTACCTGGGTTCGGATACCGTGCTGCATATCGGCAACGACCTGGAATTGGTCCCCGACCTGTGGCTGACCACCGGCCTGGCGGCGATCTATACCCGTCGCGAAACCGAGGTGAGCTACCCAGAGACCCATGCAAAAGTGAGCCAGCATGACTGGGACTACGCACCCCGTGTTGGCCTGCGCTATGACTTCACCCCGCAACTGCAGGTGTACGGCAACCTGAGTCGCTCGGTAGAGCCGCCGCACGCCTGGTCGATGATCTGGGGTTCCAACAAGTACTTCACCAGTGGCCCGGCCAGCGGCTATGCGCGTGAAGGCGTCAGCCTGAAAAACCAGACCGCCACCACCCTGGAAATCGGTGGCCGAGGCGAGCAATGGTTCGGCCAATGGGACCTGGCGCTGTACCGCTCCGAAGTGCGCCACGAACTGCTCACCGTGGAAACCCAGGCCCAGACTTCGACCACCAACGCCATCACCGCCGAAAACAACGCCAGCCCCACCGTGCACCAAGGCCTGGAACTGGGCCTGCTCAGCCCGTTGTGGGAGGGCGGTCGCAACGGCCGGCTCGCCCTGCGCCAAGCCTATACCTACAGCGACTTTCACTACCGCGACGACGACCGCTTTGGCGGCAACACCTTGCCGGGCATCCCCAAGCACTATTACCAGGCGCAAGTGCGCTACAGCCATCCGACGGGTTTCTACACCAGCCTCAATACCGAACATTCCTCCAAGGTGGCGGTGGATTACGCCAACTCGTTCTATGCCGCGTCCTACACCCTGCTGGGTGCCACCTTCGGCTACGACGCACCGAAGCAGGACTGGCAGGCCTGGGTTGACCTGCGCAACCTGACCAACAAGCGCTACGCCAACACCGTCACGCCGGGTTATGACGACAAAGGCCTCGACGCGGCGCGCTCCACCCCTGGCGATGGTCGTGGCATCTACACCGGCGTGTCCTGGGCCTGGCGCTGATCCTGTAGTGAGCGGGCTTGCCCCGCGCGGCGGCGTGCCAGGCAGCTTGGTTTTTCCTGACACACCGCCGCGCGGGGCAAGCCCGCTCACTACAAATCCAGCCCCACATAAAGTTAGGGTGTTTTCAGAGACGGGGAGGCCCTTGCTCCTACGTCGTTTTACTGGCATTGTTCGCGCAATTGGTAATATTTCCCATTTGAGATACTTTTGCGCATGCATGACATTCCGGCCGCGCTGGGCGATTCCGTCCGCCAGCAGACCCTAACGGCGATGTACAGCGAGCACCATGGCTGGTTGCACGGCTGGCTGCGCAAAAAACTTGGGTGTTCCCAGCATGCCGCCGACTTGGCGCACGACGCGTTCATCCGCGTACTGATGCTGGCCGAACCGCACACCATCAAGGAGCCGCGTGCTTTCCTGGCAACCACGGCAGGCCGCTTGCTGATCGATGGCGCACGCCGTCGACGCATCGAAAAAGCCTACATGGAAGCCCTGGTCATCCAGTGCGAAGACGCGGGCATGCCCGACCCGGCTGCGATCCACGTAGCGCTGCAAGCCTTGGAACGCATCGCCGAAATGCTCGCCGGCCTACCCGCCAAAGCACGTGACGCCTTCCTGCTGAGCCGCCTCGACGGGCTGACCTACAGCGAGATCGCCACGCGCCTGAACGTGTCCTCCAGCACCGTCAAAAACTACATCTCCAGCGCCCTGGTGCACTGCTACCACAGCCTGCACGGGGCGGATCCGCTGGCATGACCTCTGAACAAATCATTCAGCAAGCCGCGAATTGGCTTACGCGCTTGCACGACGAAGATGTCACAGAGGCCGACCGCCACGCCTTCGACGCCTGGTGTCATGCCGACCCGCGCCACGCCGTTGCCATCGAACGCATGCGCGGCCTGTGGGGCAGCCTCGACACCTTGCCCGCAAAGCCCGCACGCATGGCCTTGAACCGCGCGTTTACCCCGCAGCGCTCACGCGGCGTTCAGGTGACGGGCGTGCTCGGCGTGGTGCTGTGCGCCTGGCTGGGCCTGCAGCATTTGCCGGTATGGATGGCCGATCAACGTACCGGCGTCGGCGAGCGCCGCCAGGTTGTCCTTGAAGATGGCAGCCGGTTGCAGCTCAACAGCAACTCGGCAGTGGACGTGAAATTCGACGGCCACCAACGCGTGATCGAACTGCTACAGGGCGAGTTGTGGGTCGACGTGGCCAAGGATGCGCAACGGCCGTTCGTGGTGCGCACCGACCAAGGCACGGCGACTGCATTGGGCACGCGTTATCTGGTCAAGCGCGTTGAAAACGGGACCACGCTGGTGACGGTAATCGAGTCCACCGTGGCGGTTAAAGGTGATACCAGCGAAGGGGTCAAGGTCGCAGCCGGCCAGCGCTCGATCCTCGACCACGGTCAGGCCCAAGCGCCGCAAGCCATCGGCAACAGCGACCCGGATGCCTGGACCCGTGGCCTGCTCAAGGTCAACGACCAACCCCTAGACGAGGTGCTGCAAAGCCTGGCCAGCTACCGCCACGGCCTGGTGCGTTTCGATCCCCAGGCGCTGAAAAACCTGCGAGTGTCCGGCGTGTTCAAGCTCGACGACACCACGGCTGCTCTCGCGGCGCTGGCGGATAACCTGCCGATCCAGGTGGAGTACTTCACCGACCTGCTGGTGGTGGTCAAGCCGCGTTAAGGTTGGCGCAAGCGCTTGTACAGCGTATTGCGGCTCACCCCCAGCTCTCGCGCCAGGTGGGAGATATTTCCGCCGGCGGCCTTCAAGCGCTGGTTCAGATCGATGCTGTCATCCAGCCCCTCACTGGGTGGCAGCGGCGCCGCCAGGTTCAAGTCCACAAAGAAATCATCCGGCAAATGCTCCGGGCGGATCGGCTGCTCCTCGGCCATCGCCAGCGCCACCTGCAACACGCTGCTCACCTGGCGCAAGTTGCCCGGCCACGGGTGCTGCTCGAACAGTGCCAACACCTCGGCGCTCAGCCCGGCCCATTGGGTGGGCTCGCGGTGTTGCTGCCACAGTTGCTGGAACAATGCTCGCTTGTCGGTACGCTCACGCAACGGCGGCAATTCCAGGGTCAGGCCGCCGATGCGGTAGTACAAATCCTCGCGAAAGCGCCCCGCCTGCACCAACTCCCGAAGTGCGCGGTTGGTGGCCGAGATGATGCGCAAATCCACCGGGAACAACTCACTGCTGCCCACCGGTTGCACGCAACGTTCCTGGAGTACCCGTAACAGCCGCGCCTGGGTCGGCAGCGGCATATCGCCAATTTCGTCGAGAAACAGCGTGCCCTTGTCGGCTTTGCGGATCAGCCCGATGCTGCCTTTCTGATTGGCCCCGGTGAACGCGCCTTTTTCGTAGCCGAACAGTTCCGATTCCACCAACTCCGCAGGAATCGCCGCGCAGTTGACCGCGATAAGCGCCTGTTGGCTGCGGGAACTGGCCTGGTGCAGGGCCTTGACGAACACCTCTTTGCCCACGCCGGTTTCACCGTGGATCAGCAGTGGAATGTCTTTTTCCAGCAAACGCTCGGCTTGGCGAACGGCTTTCTCGACACGAACATCGCCAAAGTGCAGGGCCTGGAGCGCAGGGGTAGACGGCTTTGCCGGCACCGGTTCAGTGAAGACCCGTGCCTGCACCGGCATTTTCTTGGGACGCTTCAATACGCATTGAAAACGATTGCGTCCGGCCGCCTGCAGCGAAAACGGCAAGCCCTCCGGCTGGTTGAGCAGTTCCAGCAGCGACACCTTGAACAAGCTGTCGATCATCACCCGCGACAGGCTGATGCCCAGCAAATTGTCGGCACGTCGATTGGCCGACAGCACCTGGCCACTGTCATCAAAGATCAACAAGCCCGCCCATTGGCTGTCCAGGTTGCTCAGGCCAGTGTTGAAAGTCAGCTGGAAATGCTCGTCGCGAAACAGGTTGAGGATCAGCCGATTCTCCACGGTCTGGCTCATCATCTTGACCATGCCCAAGGTGTGGGAGGGCGGCAGGTAGCTGTCGCTGGACACATCCAGCACCGCGATGATCTCGCGCTGGGCATCGAAGATCGGCGCGGCCGAGCCGGTCATGAAGCGGTTGGCCTTGAGAAAGTGTTCGTCGTGCTCGATATGCACCGCCTGGGCACAGGCCAGGGCGGTGCCAATGGCGTTGGTGCCGCTGGAACGTTCCCGCCAGCTCGCGCCAGGGTTGAAACCACGGGCCAGCTTGGGCTCGATAAAGCGCTGGGTGCCCCATGAGGTCAACACCTGGCCCTGGTTGTCGGCCAGCATGATCAGGCAGTTGGAATTGCTGAGGATATTTTCGTAGTAGGGCAACACTTCCTGATGGGTGGTCTGCACCAGGGAATGCTGGCTTTCCAGCAACTGGCTGATGCCCTCGGCGGGGAGCTGGTCGAAGCTGGGCGTGCTTTGGTGGTCCAGGCCGAAGGCGCGGCAACGGCGCCAGGATTCCTGGATAAGGGTGTCGTGAGCCAAGGGTTCGGCCATGGGGTGACCTGCATTTTTATTGTTATGGGGTGTTGCACATTTACCCTGTGATGGGCATGAGAGTGTTGTTCAGAACTGTTCATTGTCAACCCCCGGACTGTTCAGTTGATCACCCTGATTGTTCACTCCCGAACATCCGATCTAGCCCATTTCCTTACACATCAACCGCTTGCGGTTTTGGCACGAAACTCGCTCTGACGACTGGCCAGATTCATTCCAATAATAAAAAAGGTCGTGTCATGTCATTGACCCTGGAACATGTCTCCCGCGTCGTAGAAGGCCAAACCTGGATCGACGACGCCACCCTGCGTTTCGAAGCCGGTTCCTTCAACGTATTGCTCGGCCGCACCCTGTCCGGCAAGACCAGCCTTATGCGCCTGATGGCCGGTCTCGACAAGCCCGACAGCGGTCGCATCCTGATGAACGGTGTGGACGTCACGCAAAAGCCGGTGCGCCTGCGCAACGTGTCGATGGTGTATCAGCAGTTCATCAACTACCCCACCATGACCGTATTCGAAAACATCGCCTCGCCGTTGCGCCAGGCCGGTGTGTCCAACGAGCTTATCCAGAGCAAGGTGCTGGAAACCGCCAAGATGCTGCGCATCGAAAAGTTCTTGCAGCGTCATCCTTTGGAGTTGTCCGGTGGCCAGCAGCAACGCACGGCCATGGCCCGCGCGCTGGTGAAGGATGCCGAGCTGATCCTGTTCGATGAGCCCTTGGTCAACCTGGACTACAAACTGCGCGAAGAGCTGCGTCAGGAAATGCGCGAGCTGTTCAAGGCGCGCCATACCATTGCCATTTATGCCACCACCGAACCCAACGAGGCCCTGGCCCTGGGCGGCACCACCACCATTCTCCACGAAGGGCGGGTGATCCAGAGCGGCAAGGCCGCCGAGGTCTATCACCAGCCGCAGACCGTATTGGCCGCCGAGTTGTTTTCCGAACCGCCGATCAACCTGATGCCGGGGCGTATCAGTGGCAATGAAGTGAGTTTCGCCAACTTCGTGCACTTCCCGCTCAACGTCGATTTGCGCCCGATCGGCGAAGGCGAATTCCGTTTTGGCGTGCGCCCCAGCCATATCAGCCTGGTCCCCAGCAACGACGATGACCTGGAACTGGCGGTGACCGTGGAAGTTGCCGAGATCAGCGGCTCGGAAACCTTCCTGCATGTGCGCAGCGAACACTTCCTGTTGGTGCTGCACCTGCCGGGCGTGCATGAGTACGACGTCGACGCGCCGATCCGCGTGTACATCCCCACCCATAAACTGTTTGTGTTCGATGGCCAGGGCCGTTTGGTCCAGGCCCCCGGACGCCGCGTTGCGAGGGTTGCCTGATGGCCGAGATCCATTTGCAGAACCTGGCCCACAGCTATAGCCCTACGCCCAGCGGTCCAGAGGACTACGCCATTCGGGCAATGAACCATGTGTGGGAGCAGGGCGGGGCTTACGCGTTGCTGGGCCCTTCGGGCTGCGGCAAGTCAACCTTGCTCAACATTATCTCCGGTCTGCTCAGCCCGTCCGAAGGGCAGGTGCTGTTCGACACCAAGGTCGTCAATGACCTCACCCCGGAAAAACGCAACATTGCCCAAGTGTTCCAGTTCCCGGTGGTGTACGACACCATGACGGTGTTCGACAACCTGGCGTTTCCTCTACGAAACCAGGGTATGGCCGACGCGAAAATCCACAGCAAGGTGCAGGAAATCGCCGAAGTCCTCGACCTGCAAAACCTGCTCACCAAGAAAGCCCGCAACCTCACCGCTGACGAAAAACAGAAAGTCTCCATGGGCCGTGGTCTGGTGCGTGATGACGTGTCGGCGATCCTGTTCGATGAGCCGCTGACGGTGATCGATCCGCACCTGAAGTGGAAACTGCGGCGCAAGCTCAAGCAGATCCACGAGCAGTTCAACATCACCATGGTTTACGTCACCCACGACCAACTGGAAGCCTCGACGTTTGCCGACAAGATCGCGGTGATGTACGGCGGGCAGATCGTGCAGTTCGGCACGCCGCGCGAGTTGTTCGAACGGCCAAGTCATACCTTTGTCGGCTATTTCATCGGCAGCCCCGGGATGAATCTGATCGAGGTGCAGGCCGAGGCGGGCGGGGTGCGCTTTGCTGGCACCCATCTACCGCTGTCAGAAGCGTTGCAGCAACGCATCACCGATACGGATTGCAAGAAGTTGCAGGTAGGCATTCGCCCGGAATTTATCCACGTGTGGGACGAGTACAACCCTGACGCGCTGCAAGCGGCTGTCGCACATGTCGAAGACCTCGGCACCTACAAGATCATGACCTTGAGCCTCGACGGTGCAGCGTTGAAGGTGCGCCTGGCCGAAGACAAACCGGTGCCAGAGGGCAGCGCCTCCATCAGTTTCCCCGCGCAATGGCTGATGGTTTATGCCGACGACTACCTGCTGGAGGTGCAGCCATGAACAAGGTGCAGAACAACAAGGCCTGGTGGCTGGTGTTGCCGGTGTTCCTGCTGGTGGCGTTCAGCGCGGTAATCCCGATGATGACCGTGGTCAACTACTCGGTGCAGGACATCTTCGACCAGTCCAGCCGCTACTTCGTCGGCGCGGACTGGTACAAACAAGTGCTGCTCGACCCACGCCTGCACGACTCCTTGCTGCGCCAGTTCATCTACTCGGCCTGCGTGCTGCTGATCGAAATCCCACTGGGTATCGCGATTGCACTGACCATGCCGACCAAGGGCCGCTGGTCATCACTGGTGCTGATCATCCTCGCCATACCGCTGCTGATCCCATGGAACGTGGTCGGTACCATCTGGCAGATCTTCGGCCGCGCCGACATTGGCTTGCTCGGTTCCAGCCTTAACGCCATGGGCATCAGCTACAACTACGCGGCCAATACCGCAGATGCTTGGGTCACTGTGTTGGTCATGGACGTGTGGCACTGGACTTCACTGGTCGCGCTGCTCTGCTACTCAGGTTTACGGGCCATCCCGGACGTGTACTACCAGGCAGCGCGGATTGATCGTGCATCGTCTTGGGCGGTGTTCCGACATATCCAACTGCCGAAGATGAAGAGCGTGCTGTTGATCGCGGTGATGCTGCGCTTTATGGACAGCTTCATGATCTACACCGAGCCCTTCGTACTCACCGGCGGCGGGCCGGGGAATGCCACCACGTTCCTCAGTCAGACACTGACCCAGATGGCCGTCGGCCAATTCGACCTGGGCCCGGCGGCGGCGTTTTCCCTGGTGTACTTCCTGATCATCCTGTTGGTGTCCTGGCTGTTCTACACCGCCATGACCCACTCCGACGCCAACCGCTGAGGCCGCCAACATGAGCAAGCGCAAGGTTATTCCGCTGCTGATCTACATTCTGTTCCTGCTGGTGCCGATCTACTGGCTGCTGAACATGTCCTTCAAGAGCAACACCGAAATCCTCGGCGGGCTGACGCTATTTCCGCAGGATTTCACCCTGGCCAACTACAAAGTGATCTTCACCGACCCGAGTTGGTACACCGGCTACCTCAACTCGCTGTACTACGTGAGCCTGAACACGGTGATCTCCCTCAGCGTGGCGTTGCCGGCGGCCTATGCGTTTTCGCGCTACCGCTTCCTCGGCGACAAGCACCTGTTCTTCTGGCTGCTGACCAACCGCATGGCGCCGCCAGCGGTGTTTTTGCTGCCGTTTTTCCAGTTGTATTCGTCGATTGGCCTTTTCGACACGCACATTGCCGTGGCACTGGCCCACTGCTTGTTCAACGTACCGTTGGCGGTGTGGATTCTGGAGGGCTTCATGTCCGGCGTGCCCAAGGAAATCGACGAAACCGCCTACATCGACGGCTACAGCTTTCCGAAGTTTTTCGTGAAAATCTTTATCCCGTTGATCGGCTCCGGCATCGGCGTGACGGCGTTTTTCTGCTTCATGTTTTCGTGGGTCGAATTGCTGCTGGCGCGCACCCTGACGTCGGTCAACGCCAAGCCCATCGCGGCGGTGATGACCCGCACGGTCTCGGCCTCGGGTATCGATTGGGGCGTACTGGCAGCGGCGGGGGTGTTGACCATCCTGCCGGGCATGCTGGTGATCTGGTTTGTTCGCAACCACGTGGCCAAGGGCTTTGCCCTGGGCCGGGTCTAAAGGAGTCGATGATGGAATGGATGGCCTGGACCACCCCCACAGCGTTGTTCTTCGCCGCCATCGGCCTGTTGCTGGTGGGCATGACCACGTGGGAACTGCGCTCGCCGAGCATACCTCGGCGTGGTTTTTTACCGATCAGCACCACCCGTGGTGATCGCTTGTTTATCGGTCTTCTCGGCAGCGCCTACCTGCATTTATTGGTGATTGGCGTAACCGGCTGGAGCATCTGGGTCGCGACTGCGCTGTCCCTGGTGTGGCTGTTGTGTGTGATGCGTTGGGGCTAGTGCTCCGCTTGAATAAACAACCAGGAGGTCTCTATGTTCGATAAAAACAATAAGCTGCGACATAGCATTTCATTGGCCGCCGTATTGGCCCTCAGCGGTTTGAGCGCCACGGCCTGGGCCGATGCGTATGAAGATGCCGCGAAAAAATGGATCGGCAGCGAATTCAAACCGTCCACCCTCACGGCCGAACAGCAGCTTGAGGAACTCAAGTGGTTTATCAAGGCCTCGGAACCGTTCCGTGGGATGAAGATCAACGTGGTGTCGGAAACCCTCACCACCCACGAGTATGAATCCAAGGTACTGGCCAAGGCGTTCACTGAAATCACCGGGATCAAGCTGACCCACGACCTGCTGCAAGAAGGCGACGTGGTGGAGAAGCTGCAAACCCAGATGCAGTCCGACAAGAACATCTACGACGGCTGGGTTAACGATTCCGACTTGATCGGTACGCACTTTCGCTACGGCAAGACCGAATCCATCACTGACCTGATGGCCAATGAAGGCAAGAATTTCACTTCGCCAACCCTGGATATCAAGGACTTCATCGGTATCTCCTTCACCACCGCGCCGGACGGCAAGATCTACCAACTGCCCGACCAGCAATTCGCCAACCTCTATTGGTTCCGCGCCGACTGGTTCGAGCGGCCAGAGCTCAAAGCCAAGTTCAAGGAAAAGTACGGCTATGAGTTGGGCGTACCGGTGAACTGGTCGGCCTATGAAGACATCGCCAAGTTCTTCAGCGAAGACGTCAAGGAAATCGACGGCAAACGCATCTACGGGCACATGGACTACGGCAAGAAAGACCCATCCCTGGGCTGGCGCTTCACCGATGCCTGGTTCTCCATGGCCGGTGGTGGCGACAAAGGCCTGCCCAACGGCTTGCCGGTGGACGAGTGGGGCATTCGCGTGGAGGACTGCCACCCGGTGGGTTCCAGCGTTACCCGTGGCGGCGACACCAACGGCCCGGCCGCCGTATTTGCCACGCAAAAATACGTGGATTGGATGAAAGCCTACGCACCACCGGAAGCGGCGGGCATGACCTTCTCCGAATCCGGTCCGGTGCCGTCCCAAGGCAATATCGCCCAGCAGATTTTCTGGTACACCGCGTTTACCGCCGACATGGTCAAGCCAGGCCTGCCGGTAGTGAATGCCGACGGCACGCCGAAATGGCGCATGGCGCCGTCGCCTGTAGGGCCTTACTGGGAAAAGGGCATGAAGAAGGGCTATCAGGACGTAGGCTCATGGACCTTCCTCAAGTCCACGCCAGAGAAACAGAAACTCGCGGCCTGGCTCTATGCGCAGTTCGTGACCTCGAAAACCGTCTCGCTGAAGAAAACCATCGTCGGCCTGACGCCGATTCGTGAGTCCGACATCAACTCACAGGCCATGACCGACATGGCGCCGAAACTCGGTGGGTTGGTGGAGTTCTATCGTAGCCCGGCGCGCACCGAATGGTCGCCGACCGGCACCAACGTGCCGGACTATCCACGCCTGGCGCAACTGTGGTGGAGCAACATCGCCGCCGCCGCCAGCGGCGAGAAAACCCCGCAACAGGCGCTGGACAACCTGGCCAAAGAGCAAGACGCCATCATGACGCGCCTGGAGCGCTCCAAGGTGCAACCGGTGTGCGGCCCGAAAATGAACGAAGAGCGTGATGCCCAATACTGGTTCGACCAGCCGGGCGCGCCGAAGCCGAAACTGGCGAATGAGAAACCTAAAGGGGAGACCGTGGCATACAGCGACCTGCTCAAATCGTGGGAGGCAGCGCGTAAGTAATCGAGTTGGATAAACCAAAACGGCACTCAGGTGCCGTTTTGTTTGGATTGAAATACATGCTTCAGAACAACGCGATCAAATGTGGGAGCTGGCTTGCCACAGTTTTTTATAGCGTTACGCCGCCTGCGGCTGGATCTGCAGCGCTCCCTCCACATCCTTGACCAACTCACTGGCCAAAAACAACGGCACCAACCGCTTGTGCAGCTGGGGCTCGACGAACTCTTTCACCGTATCCAGTACCAGCACGCCGCTCAGCGGCAGCTCGGCCTTGGTGTACGACAACCACGCCTTCTTCAACACCTGCAACACATCGCTGCCCGCTGTGGTGGCGAAGCGGCGGTGCGTGGGTTTGCCGTCGAAGGTGAAGGTGTGCTGGAACGCGTAGCCGGTTTCATCGCCACCGCTGGCGGTGCAGCGCATGCAGGTGCACGGGCCGTCGCCGAAGGCGCTGCGCAGGTAGCTGTTGAAGTCCACCACGGGTTTGAGTGACAGGCGCTTATCCACCTCGAACAGGTCCCCGGTCATTTTTTCGTCAGTGTTCAACGTGCATGTCCTCGCAGGTTCAGCGGTTTTTCAAAGCGCGGCACAATACCAGCCATGCGCGTGTTTGTGGGCCATTTTGCATAACAATAGACCCCGATATTCTTTTGTTGTCTTAAAAACCCTGGCTACCCTCGCTCACCTTCTCAAAAGTGCGGCAGACTCCCATGACCTTCAAGCGCTCCTCCCTGACCCTGCTGGCCGCCTCATTGGCTGCCGCGACGGCCTTGCTCAGCCCTGGTGCCCAGGCCGAAGGCAAGATCAGCATCGCCCAGCAATTTGGCATCGGCTACCTGATCCTCGACGTGGTGCGCGACCAGAACCTGATCGAAAAGCACGGCAAGGAACAGGGCCTGGATATCCAGGTGGAGTGGAACAGCATTTCCGGCGCTACCGCGATGAACGAGTCGCTGCTGGCCGGCGCGCTGGACGTGGTGTCGGCCGGTGTGCCGCCGATGCTCACCCTGTGGGACCGCACCAAGGGCAAGCAGAACGTCAAGGCCATCGCCTCCCTGGGGTCGATGCCGAATTACCTGCTGACCAACAACCCCAGCGTAAAAACCCTCAAGGACTTCACTGAGAAAGACCGCATTGCCGTGCCTGCCGCTGGCGTGGGTTTCCAGTCGCGCACCTTGCAGATCGAGACTGCCAAGCAGTTCGGCGATGCCAACTACAAGAAGTTTGACGACATCTCCATCAGCCTCGCTCACCCCGATGCCACCGCCGCGCTGATTGCCGGTGGTTCGGAGATCAACGCGCACTTCTCCAGCCCGCCGTTCCAGTACCAGGAACTGTTGAATCCCAATGTGCACAAGGTGCTCAGTTCCTACGACATACTGGGTGGGCAGGCGACGTTCAACGTGCTCTACACCACGCAAAAATTCCACGACGACAACCCCAAGACCTACAAGGCGTTTTATGACGCGCTGGCCGAGGCCGAGAAGATCATCAAGGCCGACAAACCGGCAGCGGCCAAGGCTTACATCCGCGTAGAACAGTCGAAGTTGCCGTTGGATCTGGTGGAGAAGATCGTCCAGGACCCGGAGATCGATTTCACCATCGTGCCGCAGCGAACCTATATCTATGCCGAGAAGTTGCAGGAATTGGGTGTGCTGAAAAACAAGGCGGCGAGCTGGAAGGACTACTTCTTCGAAGAGGCCCATGGCGGTAACGGCAGCTAATTTCAGGTGTGACTCAATTCAAAATGTGGGAGCGGGCTTGCTCCCACATTTGGAGTTGTGTGGGTGCCTAAACCGCGATCAAGGTCTGCTTGATCCAGTCATACAAGTCATTGCCTTCGCTCGATAACTCGCTATTGGCCCGCCGGCACAAGTAGTACTGGCGACCATCATTGACCTCCAGTTCAAACAGCTTCACCAATTCACCACTGGCCACCAATGGCGCCACCAGCGGCTCGCGCAGCAACGCGCACCCAAGGCCAGTGAGGGTGGCCGTCAGCGCCAATTGCCCGTCCTCCAGCAGTAGCCCATTCAACGCCGTGGCATCCACCTCGGCGGCCTCGAACCATTGGCCCCACGTGCCACGCTCTTCGTCGTGCAGCAGCGGCAGCTCACTCAACGCTTGGGGTGTGTCGATAGGCCCGTGCTGCGCCAGGAACGCTCGGCTGCAATACGGCGTCACCGCACCCGAGATCAGCGGCTCGCTGTGATACCCCGGCCAGTGCCCGGTGCCAAAGCGGATCGACAGGTCGGCCGCATCGCTGGGGTAGCTGCGGTGGTTGGCGTAGGTCACGTTGATGTCCAGCGCCGGGTGATCTTTCAAAAAACTCGCCAGGCGCGGGATAAACAGGTTGATGCCAAACAGCGGGATCAGGCTGATGGTCACCTGGCGCGTGGCGCTTTTTTCGCGCACGTGCTCAGTGGCGCTGCGCAGCACCGCAAATGCCGAGCGAATCGCGCGGTAGTACTCGCGACCTTCGTCGGTCAGCACCAGGTTGCGGCCCTGGCGCAAGGTCAGCGGCTGCTGCAGGAAGTCTTCGAGCAAATGCAGTTGATGGCTGATGGCCGAGGCGGACACGTCCAGCTCGCGGGCAGCGGCATTCACCCCACCATGGCGCGCAAAGGCTTCGAAAGTGCGCACGGCACGCAGGGGAGGGTCATTGGCTAACTGTTCTGATTTATTCATGTATTGAATTAAATACCAACTCTCGCTGCGAATAAAGAGCCATAAGCGCCGTATTTACGGCATAAATAGCGTGTTTCAGCTTTGATATAACCATATGACTTTCTGATATTTGATAAAAACAGAATAGATGCTTAGTGTGCCGCCCTTGTACGCACTGAGGTCGATGGTTTTCATGGATGCGTTTATCCAACAACTGCTCAACGGTTTGATGACGGGCAGTCTCTACGCGCTGGTGGCCCTGGGTTACACCATGGTCTATGGCATTTTGCGCATCATCAACTTCGCCCACGGCGATGTGTTGATGATCGGCGCGCTGGTGGGCCTGTCGGTGATTCGCCTGTTGCAGGCGACCTGGCCGGCCTTGCCGCCAGTGCTGGTGTTGCTCTGTGCCACGGTGGTCGCCATGGCCTTTTGCGCGGTGCTCGCCGTGGTGATTGAGCGCGTCGCTTATCGCCGGCTGCGCCATGCCCCGCGTCTGGCGCCATTGATCAGCGGTATCGGCGTGTCGCTGCTGCTGCAAACCATCGCGATGTTGGTGTGGACCCGCAACCCGCAGATGTTCCCGCAACTGCTGCCGTTGGAACCCATTGAGGTACTGGCGGGCGCATCGGCACATCCAGCGATTACCAACGTCACGGCACTGACCACCATCGCCATCGCCTTGTCGGTGATGGTCGCGTTGCTGGTGCTGGTCGAGCGCACGCGCTTCGGCCGGGCCATGCGCGCCGTGGCGGAAAACCCCCAGGTCGCCAGCCTGATGGGTATCAGCCCCAACCGCATCATTGTCATCACCTTCGCCATTGGCGGCGCGTTGGCGGCACTGGCCGGCATCATGATGGCCAGCAACTACGGCAGCGCGCATTTCTACATGGGCTTTTTGCCCGGCATCAAGGCCTTCACCGCAGCGGTGTTGGGCGGCATCGGCAACCTCAAGGGCGCCATGCTCGGCGGCTTGTTGTTGGGTTTGATCGAGGCGTTGGGCACCGGTTACTTGGGCGCGGCCACCAACGGCGTGTTCGGCAGTAATTACCAGGATGTGTTCGCCTTTATCGTGTTGATCGCGGTGCTGGTGTTCCGGCCTTCCGGCTTGTTGGGCGAACGTTTGGCGACCCGCGCATGATCAAGTCTCTCTCACCCAATAAACGCGCGAGCCTGGGCTTGTTGCTGTTCGCCGTTGCGCTGGTGCTGGCGCCCTGGATCGTCGGCCATGCGGGCGGCAACACTTGGGTACGCACCCTGGATTTTGCCCTGCTGTACATCATGCTCGCCCTCGGGTTGAACATCGTGGTCGGCTACGCGGGGCTGCTGGACATGGGCTTT
This sequence comes from Pseudomonas sp. PGPPP1, assembly GCF_002255865.1. Lineage (NCBI taxonomy): Bacteria > Pseudomonadati > Pseudomonadota > Gammaproteobacteria > Pseudomonadales > Pseudomonadaceae > Pseudomonas > Pseudomonas sp. PGPPP1. Next base: position 92,808 of record NZ_NKIG01000001.1, read on the forward strand.
ATCGCGTTCTACGCGGTGGGTGCCTACCTCGCGGCGTTGCTTTCGTCGCCGCATTTGCTGCAACAGTTTCCCGCGTTGGCGGCGTTGCTGCCGGCGGGCATGCACACCTCTATCTGGTTGATCCTGCCGTTGGGTGCGTTGCTCGCCGCAGGTTGTGGCGTGGTGCTGGGCGCACCGACGTTGCGCTTGCGCGGTGACTACCTGGCCATCGTCACCCTGGGCTTTGGCGAGATCATTCGCATCCTGCTGCGCAACCTCGATCGCCCGGTGAACATCACCAATGGCCCCAAAGGTATTTCCCAGGTCGACCCGGTCAGCCTGTTGGGCGTGAACCTCGGTCGCACCCAAGAGCTGTTCGGCCTGCGCCTGCCCTCGGTGTACCTCTATTACTACCTGTTTGCCGCACTGGTGGTGCTGATCCTGTTCGCCTGCATTCGCCTGGAGCGTTCGCGCATCGGCCGTGCCTGGGTGGCGATCCGTGAAGACGAAGACGCAGCCCAGGCCATGGGCATCAACACCGTGCGCCTCAAGCTGCTGGCGTTTGCGATTGGCGCGGCGTTCGGCGGCGTCAGCGGGGCGTTGTTCGCCTCGTTCCAGGGCTTTGTTTCGCCGGAATCCTTCACCCTCAACGAGTCCATCGCGGTGTTGGCGATGGTGGTGCTGGGCGGCATGGGGCATATCCCCGGGGTGATCCTCGGTTGCGTGTTGCTGGCGGCCTTGCCCGAAGCCTTGCGCGCCAGCATGAGCCCCTTGCAGCAGGCGCTGTTCGGCCAGGTGCTGGTGGACCCGGAAATCATCCGCCAGCTGTTCTACGGCTTGGCGCTGATCCTGGCGATGCTCTATCGACCCGCCGGTTTGTGGCCCAAAGGAGTGGCACGATGAACGCACCGTTGTTGCAGATCGACAAGGTCAACAAGCACTTCGGCGGCGTCGCGGCGCTGACCGACGTGAGCCTGAGCATCCAGCCCGGCGAGATCTACGGCTTGATCGGCCCCAATGGCGCCGGCAAGACCACGTTCTTCAACGTGATGACCGGGCTCTACACCCCGGACTCCGGGCGCTTCCAGCTCGATGGTCGTGACTACCAGCCCACCAGCGTGCACCAGGTGGCCGAGGCGGGCATCGCGCGCACCTTCCAGAACATCCGTCTGTTCAACAGCATGAGCGCCCTGGAAAACGTCATGGTCGGGCGCCACGTGCGCACCCGCAATGGTCTGTGGGCAGCGTTGAGCCAGCACCGCCGCGCCCGGGAAGAAGAGGCGCAGACCCGCGCCCACGCCCATCGTCTACTCGCTTATGTGGGCCTGGCTGGCTATGCCAATTACCGCGCCGACAGCCTGAGCTACGGCCACCAACGCCGCCTGGAAATCGCCCGTGCCCTCGCCACTGAGCCACGCCTGTTGGCGCTGGATGAACCGGCAGCGGGCATGAACGCCAGCGAGAAAGTGCAACTGCGCGGCCTGCTGGAAAAGATCCGCGACGATGGCCACACGCTCTTGCTGATCGAACACGACGTAAAACTGGTGATGGGCGTGTGCGACCGCATCAGCGTATTGGATTACGGCCAAGTCATCGCCGTGGGTCCGCCGGCTGAGGTGCGCCAACACCCGGCGGTGATCCAGGCCTATCTGGGAGCCAGTGCGCATGTCTGAAGCACTCTTGAAAGTCGACGGCTTGCAGGTGCGCTACGGCGCCATTGAAGCCGTCAAATCCCTCGACCTGCATATCAACGAAGGCGAACGCGTCACGTTGATCGGCGCCAACGGCGCGGGCAAGACCTCCAGCCTCAAGGCCCTGACCGGCTTGCTGCCGGCGTCCAGGGGTGAGATCCGTTTTGCCGGCCAATCGATTCTCGGCCAGGCACCGGAAAAGCTTCTGCGCCAAGGCATCGCCATGGTCCCTGAAGGCCGTGGGATATTCGCGCGCATGAGCGTGTTGGAAAACCTGCAGGCCGGTGCGTTTTTGCGCCGCGACAATGAGCAAGTGCAGCGCGAAATGCGCCAACTGTACGAACACTTCCCGCGCCTGGAAGAACGCTTGCACCAGTCGGCCGGCTTGCTCTCGGGCGGCGAGCAACAAATGCTCGCCCTGGCCCGCGCGCTGCTGTCGCGCCCGCGCTTGTTGATCCTCGATGAACCGTCCATGGGCCTGGCGCCGATCATGGTGGAGAAGATTTTCCAGGTAATCGACGACGTCTGCCGCCAGGGCATGACCCTGTTGCTGGTGGAACAGAACGCACGGTTGGCGCTGCAAGTCACCGACCGCGCCTACGTGATGGACACCGGGCGTATCAGCCTCACCGGCCCCTCGCAGGATTTGCTGGAACACCCCGAAGTACGCAGCGCGTACCTCGGCGAATGAACCAAACCCCATGACGCTACCGGACGCCCGGCGTGTTCCGACCCGCCCGAAAAGAAGCAGGAACTACAGATGAATACGTTGAAGAAAACCGCACTGATCGGCTTGGCCCTGAGCAGCCTGGCCAGCGCCGTCGCCCAAGCCGACCAGACCGTACTGATCGGCCTGGCTGGTCCGCTCACTGGCCCCTCGGCACGGATCGGCAAAGACCTGGAAAACGGCGCCAGGCTGGCCATCGACCAAGCCAACGCCAAGCACCCGAAGATCAACGGTGAAGCCGTGACCTTCAAGCTGGTTTCCGAAGATGACCAGTCCGACCCGCGTACCGCCGTCACCGTGGCCCAGCGTCTGGTGGATGAAGGTGTGGTCGGCGTGGTTGGCCATTGGAACACCGGCACCAGCATCCCGGCAGCGCGGGTTTACCACGATGCCGGTATTGCCCAGGTCGCCCCAGTGGCTACAGGTCATGCGTACACCCAGCAAGGCTTTGATACGAGCTTTCGCATCATGGGCCATGACGACGATGGCGGTCAGGTGGCCGGCGACTATGCTTTGAACACACTCAAGGCCAAGCGCATCGCTGTAATCGACGACCGTACCGCGTTCGGCCAGGGCCTGGCGGACCAGTTCGTCAAGTCCATCGAGGCCGGTGGCGCCAAGGTGGTGGGGCGTGAGTACGTGGACGACAAGACCATCGACTTCAGCGCCGTGCTGACCAATATCCGCAGCCAGAACCCGGACCTGATCTTCTTCGGCGGCGTTGACTCTCAGGCCGCACCGCTGGCCCGTCGCATCAAGCAGTTGGGCATCAAGGCGCCATTGATGGGCGCCGGTGGTTTTGTCAGCCAGACGTTCCTGGAGCTGGCGCAGAACGAAGGCGAGGGCGTGATTGCGCTGGAACCGGGCTTGGCGATCTCGCAGATGCCCGGCGGCAAGGCGTTCGAACAGGCGTACAAAGAACGCTACAAGCACGGTATCGAACTGCATGCCCCGTTCGCCTATGACGGCGTGGGCGTGCTGGTCGCGGCCATCGAGAAAGCCGACTCGGTTGACCCGCAGAAATACCTGCCGGTCTTGCGTGCCATCAGCTACCCGGGCGTGACTGGCACCATTGCGTTCGATGCCGAAGGCAACTTGAAGAAACCGTCGTTCACCGTTTACCAGGTCAAGGCCAACCAATGGCAGCCGGTCAGCGTGGCAGGCGGCAATTAATCGTTTTGTCGGGCGCCTTGGGGCGCCCGATGCTGTGGAGCTGATGGAGGCACACAATGAGCAAACTGGAAGGTGAACTGGGCATCCTGGCCCGGCGGCGGATCGAGGCCGAAATCATCAAGCCGATCTACGAGATTCTCAAGCGCGAGCAGGGCCAGGCGTTTGCCGCAGCGGTGATCGGCGAGGCGGTGGGCAACGCGGCGATCCAGGCGGGCAAGCATTTTGCCGCGCTGGAAGAAAATGCCGACCTCAAGAGCTTCGTCGAGCTGCAAGTGCTGTGGGAGAAGGACGACGCGCTGAAAGTCGAGATCATCGCCAGCGATGCCGAGCACTACGACTACGACGTCAAGCGCTGCCGCTACGCCGAGATGTACAACGAGATGGGCCTGGGCGAGATCGGCCACTTGCTGTCGTGCAACCGCGACGAGCTGTTTATCGTCGGCTTTAACCCGGACATTGAACTGACTCGCACCCAGACCATCATGGGCGGCGCGCACCACTGTGATTTCCGTTATCGGGCCAAACCTCATGAATAACCTGGCGCGGGTGAATGGCGAGCGCCTGTGGGGCTCGCTGATGGAAATGGCGCAAATCGGCGCCACCGAAAAGGGCGGCGTATCGCGCCTGGCCCTGACCGATGAAGACCGTCGAGGCCGCGACCTGTTCGTGCACTGGTGCGAGGCCGCCGGCTGCAGCATTCGCGTGGACGCCATGGGCAATATCTTCGCCCGGCGTGCCGGTCGGCATGACCATCTGGCCCCGGTGCTCACCGGCTCCCACGGCGACTCCCAACCTTTTGGCGGCAAGTACGACGGCATCTATGGCGTGCTCGCCGGGGTGGAAGTGCTGCGCAGCCTGAATGACCTGGGCATCGAAACCGACCGGCCTATCGAAGTGGTCAACTGGACCAACGAAGAAGGCTCGCGGTTTGCTCCGGCGATGATTTCGTCGGGCGTCTACGCCGGTGTGTTTGACCTGGAATACGGTTTGTCCCGCGAGGACAAGTCGGGCGTGACCATTGGCCAGGCGCTGCAAGAAATTGGCTACGCCGGGGCCCATCCGGTTGGCGGCCAAGCGATACATGCCGCGTTTGAACTGCATATCGAACAAGGCCCGATCCTTGAGGCGCAGGACATCACCATCGGCGTCGTTACCGGTGCCCAAGGTCAACGCTGGTACGAAGTGGAACTGACCGGTCGCAGTGCCCACGCAGGGACCACACCCATGGACCATCGCCTGGATGCCTTGCTCGGCTTTGCCCGCGTGGTCGAGGCGGTCAACGGCCTGGGCCTGGAGCAGGGCGCCGAAGGACGCGCGACCGTCGGCATGGCGAATATCTTCCCCAACTCGCGCAACGTGGTGCCGGGGCGGGTGTTTTTCAGCGTGGAGTTCCGTCACCCGGATGAAGCGGTGTTGGCGCGTCAGGACCAGCAGTTACGCGACGCCGTAGCAGGTATCGCCGAGGCGATTGGCTTGGGGCACAGCGTGAAGCAGATCTTACAGTACGCGCCGATTGCGTTTGACGCGGATTGTGTCGAGGTGGTGCGGGCCTCGGCCGAGGCGCTGGGCTACAGCCATCGACCGATGATTTCCGGTGCCGGGCATGATGCCTGCTACCTGAACAAGGTGGCGCCGACAGCGATGATTTTTGTGCCGTGTGTGGATGGGCTTAGCCACAACGAAGCGGAAGAGATTTCCCAGGAATGGTCGACGGCGGGGGCGGATGTGCTGCTTCAGGCCATTCTGGCCAAGTCCCACCTCTAAAAGGTTCATGCAAATCCCATTGTGGGAGCTGGCTTGCCTGCGATAGCGGAGTATCAGTCAATACAGGTGCTGGCTGGCACACCGCTATCGCAGGCAAGCCAGCTCCCACCTTTGATCTTCATTGTCTGAAGGATCAGCGGAAGAACTCCCCCGGCGTGGCCTCAAACTGCTGCCGAAACGCATTGATAAACGCCGACGTCGACTCATACCCACACCCCAACGCCACGTCCGTCACGCGCTCGCCTTGCTCCAACGCAGGCAGGGCGGTCAGCAACCGCAACCGCTGGCGCCACGCGCGAAACGTCAGCCCGGTGTCACTCAAGAACAGCCGGCTCAAGGTCTTCTCACTCACCCCCAGCTTCTGGCTCCACTGCCCCAGCGTGGTCTGCTGCTCCGGGTGTGAGTTCAGGCTGCGGTAGATCTGGCGCAAGCGCGGGTCCAGCGGCAGTGGCAGCATCAAGTCCACTTGCGGCGCCGCCGCCAACTGGTCCAGCACCACCTGGGCCAGGCGTCCATCCGGCCCGTCCTCGGCATATTCCACCGGCAGCTCGCTGAAGCTGCGGATCAATTCGCGCAGCAAGCTGCTCACCTCCAGCACATGACAACGCTCGCTGGCCCAGGCGGTGACGCTGCAATCGAGGTACAGGCTGCGCATTTCGGTGTGGGGCGAGCTGAACACCCGATGCGGCACGCCTGCGGGAATCCACACCGCACGCTGGGGCGGGGCGACGAAGCGGCCGACGCCTGTCTGGATCTCCAGCACCCCGGAAATCGCGTAGGACAATTGCACCCACGGGTGGCTGTGTCGGCGGGTCAGTGCACGATTAGGCAAGGATTCGGTGCGCCCATACACCGGGCGTGGCAGGCTGGAAAGCCCGGGCACACTGCGGCGGACCGTCTTGTCATGTCCTTTAGGCGGCATTTACTGGCTCATTGGCGTTAGTCGGTAACAAGGCGTTACGTTAGAGTCGCGACGATGCTCTTGGCAACCCCTGGAAGATTTGCTTATGACCCGCCCGCGTTTTCTGCCCGACAACTTCACCCTCACCCTGATCGCCACGGTGATCCTCGCCTCCCTGCTGCCCGCCAGCGGCCAGACCGCCGTGGCCTTTGGCTGGGTGACCAACCTGGCAATTGCGCTGCTGTTTTTCCTGCACGGCGCCAAGCTGTCGCGCCAGGCCATCGTGGCCGGTGCCGGGCATTGGCGCCTGCACTTGCTGGTGTTCAGCCTGACCTTCGTGCTGTTTCCGCTGCTGGGCCTGGCACTCAAGCCGGTGTTGTCACCGCTGATCGGCAAAGACCTGTACATGGGCATGCTCTACCTCTGCGCCTTGCCGGCCACGGTGCAGTCGGCAATTGCCTTCACCTCCCTGGCGCGGGGCAATATCCCGGCGGCGATTTGCAGTGCTGCGGCGTCGAGCCTGTTCGGGATCTTTCTCACGCCGTTGCTGGTGACCCTGTTGCTCAATGTGCACGGGGAGGGCGGTTCTACCGTCGATGCCATCCTCAAAATCAGCGTGCAACTGTTGCTGCCGTTTATCGCCGGGCAGATCGCCCGCCGCTGGATCGGCGAGTGGGTCGGGCGCAATAAATCCTGGCTCAAATTCGTCGATCAGGGCTCGATCCTGCTGGTGGTGTACGGCGCGTTCAGCGAAGCGGTCAACGAAGGCATCTGGCACCAGATCCCGCTGTGGGAACTGGGCGGCCTGGTGGTGGCGTGCTGCGTATTGCTGGCGTTGGTGCTGGTGGCTTCGACCATATTGGGCAAGGCCTTTGGTTTCAACCAGGAAGACCGCATCACTATCCTGTTCTGTGGTTCGAAGAAAAGCCTGGCGACCGGTGTGCCAATGGCTCAGGTGTTGTTCGCCGGGGCGACTATGGGCGTGTTGATCCTGCCGCTGATGCTGTTCCACCAGATCCAGTTGATGGTCTGCGCGGCACTGGCCCAACGCTATGCCAAGCGGCCGGAATCGATTCCGGAATTGATGGGGCAAGTCGACCCTTAATAATCTCTGGGAAATTTCCTACATAACAGCAGGAAGCTTCCCTTACAGATTCGGAATATTCCCGGCCACTATCACCGCCTTCGCACCCGCAAAGTGGTTGGTAAGCATGGCCCCTTCTTCCGTCAAACCCTTGCCCAGTGAGCTGGAGATCCAGCGTGGCCTAGCCCTGGGTGAGTTTCGCGCCTGGTTCCAACCCAAATTCGACCTGCGCACCGGCCAACTGGCCGGTGTAGAAGCCTTGGTGCGGTGGGAGCATCCGGCGCGGGGCGTGCTGTTGCCCGAAGACTTCCTTGCCGCCGTGCTGGCCTATGACCTGATCGACGACATGTTCAAGCAACTGCTGGAACAGGGCCTTAGCCTTATGGGTGTGCTGCGTAGGCAAGCGCTGCCGCTGGAACTGGCGTTCAACCTGCACGCGTCGCAATTGCTCGACGGTGGTTTGGTCGCGCATATCCAATGGGCCCTCGGCCAGCATGGTTTTCCAGGCTCGTCCCTGATGTTCGAGTTCGCCGAAAACGGCCTGCTGAATGCCTCACCCGCCGTGCAGGAAAACCTGCTGCGCCTGCGCATGCTGGGCTGTGGTTTGTCGATTGATGACTTCGGCAACGGCTTTTCGTCCCTCAAGCTGCTCTGCCAGCTGCCCTTCAGCCAGCTCAAGCTGGACGGCGAATTTGTGCGCCACTGCCCGAGCCTGGTCAGCAGCACCCTGGCCCTGGCCAATTTTCTCGGCATGAGCCTGGTGATCGAAGGCGTCGGCAGTCCGCGGATCCTTGACGGCGCGCGGGCCCTGGGCTGTGAACTGGGCCAAGGCTTTTTCCTGGCACGGCCAATGGCGGGCTACCGCCTGCTGCCCTGGCTGGAAGCGCATGCCAACGGCCGCTCAAACTTCTAAGAAATTTCCTACACTCAGGTCGCGCTCGTGTATTTTGGGGCGGATTTGTCTCACAGGGGTTGTTATGTTTAAAGCGTTAGTCGTGGATGATCATCCGTTTATTCGCTCCTCGGTGAAGATGCTCTTGAAGCAGGAAGGCTTTGAGGTCGTGGCCGAAGCCGATAACGGCGCCGACGCGATACAGCTGGCTCGCGAGCATGAGCCCGAGTTGATCGTGCTGGATATCGCCATGCCCAAGCTGGATGGCCTGGAAGTGATCGCGCGTCTCTGCGGCCTTGGCCTGTCAAGCAAGATCCTGGTGCTGACCTCCCAGTCGCCGCAGTTTTATTCCATGCGCTGCATGAAGGCCGGCGCGGCGGGCTACATCTCCAAGACCAATGACATGGACGAGTTGGTCAAGGCGATCAAGGCGGTCATGAGCGGCTACACCTTCTTCCCCAACCTGGCCCTCAGTTCAGTGCGCCGCAGTGATGCCGAGACCACCGACCTGGAACTGATCCAGACCCTGTCGGACCGTGAGCTGACCATCCTGCAGCAATTGTCCCAGGGCTTGAGCAACAAGGAAATCGGCGACGCGATGCTACTCAGCAATAAAACCATCAGCACCTACAAGACGCGCCTGATCGAGAAACTCAAGGTCAAGTCGGTGGTGTACCTGGCCGATTTCGCCAAGCGTAATAACCTGGTCTGAATGAACACTTTCCTGCGTAAATGGCTGCTGGGTGTGTGGTTGGTCGCCGGCTTGAACGGCGCTGTACTGGCGGCTGCCCCGGCACAAACATTCCAGGTGTTGGGACGCTCGCACGTGTCCGATTACGGCGTGTCGCTGTCGGAACAGGACTGGAGTCTGTTACGCAGCAAAGGCGTATTGGTGATGGGCGCCTCGGCGCCGGATTACTCCCCGTTCGCCATGACCACCAATGGCCGCGACTACGAAGGACTCACCGCCGACTACGCGCAATTGCTCAGCGAGCTGTTGCGCACACCCGTGGAAGTGCGCCGCTTTGCCTCCCGCGCCGAAGTGATCGACGCACTCAAGCAGGGCGAGGTGGATTTCCTCGGCACCGCCAATGGCTATGAACAAGCCGATCATGACCTGCTGATGTCGACCTCCTATGCCGAGGACCAGCCAACCCTGGTCACCCAGGTCGCCAACAGCCAGACCCTCACCGAAGGCTTGGCCGGCAAAAAGATTGCCATGCTTTACCACTACCTGCCGCCAGAAGCAGTGCAGGCGTTTTACCCCGAGGCCACGTTGCAACTCTATCCTTCGACCCTGAGTGCAATTGGCGCTGTCGCTTTCGGCAATGCCGACGTGTACCTGGGCGACTCCATTAGCGCCCAGTACCTGATCAACAAGAACTACCTGAACAACGTGCAACTGGCCGACTTTTCCCAGATGGAAGTCAGCAATTTTTCCTTCGCGGTGGCGAACGCCAACAACCGTCTGCTGCACATCATCAACACCGCGCTGGCGGCGATCCCCCAGAGTGAGCGCATGACTATCCTGCGTCGCTGGAGCGCCGGCGGCGGCAGCATGCCGGGGCGTACGGTGCTGAATTTCAGCGCCAGCGAGCAGCGCTGGATGGCCGCTCACCCGCGCTTGAAGGTGGCGATCGACGACAGCTTTGTGCCGTTCTCGTTTTTCAACGAAGACGGCGAGTTTCGCGGGATCAGTGCCGATGTGCTGGCCAAAGTCGCCTTGCGCACCGGCTTGAAGTTCGAGGTGCGCAGCACGCAGTCTGTGGCCGGCATGATCGAGCAGATTCGCACGGACAAAGCCGACCTGCTGATCACCCTCACACCCAGCCAATCCCGTGAAAGCCAACTGCGGTTTACCCGGCCCTACTTGAGCATGCCGTACGTGCTGATCAGCCGCATCGGCCCAAACAGCCCGGCAACCCTGGATGAAATGGCCGGCAAGCGCCTGGCGGTAATCACCGGTAACCCGGTGCGTGACCAATTGCTCGACGATTTCCCGAACATCACCTTGGTCAACGCCGAGAATGCCCAGCAAGCCATGGCCCTGGTGGCCAATGGGCAGGCGGATGCCGCCGTCAACTCGTTGATCACCGCGCGCTACATGATCTCCCGCCAATACCGTGACCAATTGCGCATCACCACCACCGTCGGCACCGAGTCGGCGCGTGTTGCCTTCGCCACGTCGCGTGGCGCGCTGGAGCTGTATTCGATCCTGGAAAAAGCCCTGCTGAGCATTCCGCCGGAAGAGATGGACGAAGTCACCAACCGCTGGCGCAGTGAGATCGTGGTGGATGACAGCTATTGGCTGCGCAACCGTACCTTGATCCTGCAGGGGTTTGCCGGCGCGGCACTGCTGCTGTTGGTGGCTTTCGGCTGGATCGCGTACCTGCGCATGTTGATGCGCCAGCGCAAACAGGCGCAGATCGCCTTGAACGACCAGATGGAGTTCATGCGCGTGTTGATCGACGGCACGCCGCATCCCATCTATGTGCGCGACCGCGAGGGGCGGTTGCGGATCTGCAACAGCGGCTACCTGCAAGTCTTCGGTGTGGAGCGCGAAGCGGTGATTGGCAAGACTGTGGTCGAAGGCGTGCTGAAAAGTGCCGACGAGGCCGCCGCCTACCATGCAGACTATTTGCAGGTGATGGCCGAAGGCGTGCCGAGGGTGCAGGACCGCAGCCTGACCATGGATACGGACAGCGTGTTGACGATCTACCACTGGATGCTGCCGTATCGCGGCAGCGACGGTGAGGTCAGCGGCATGATTGGCGGCTGGATCGATATCAGCGAGCGTCAGCATCTGCTCGAAGCCTTGCGCGAGGCCAAGGAAGGTGCCGACGCGGCCAACCGTGCCAAGACCACCTTCCTGGCGACCATGAGCCATGAAATCCGCACGCCGATGAACGCGATCATCGGCATGCTTGAACTGGCGATGAAGAAGGCCGACCAAGGCGTCACCGATCGATTCTCCATCGAAGTCGCTTCGGGTGCGGCCCGTGGCTTGCTGGATTTGATCGGCGATATCCTCGACATCGCCCGCATCGAATCCGGCCGCCTGTCACTGGCGCCGGAGCGCGCCAACCTGCGTGAACTGGTGGAGTCGGTAGCACGAATCTTCGAAGGGCTGGCGCGGCAGAAACACCTGCAACTGATCCTCGACCTCGACCCGCGTATCAACCGCGAGGTGTTGGTGGACCCGCTGCGCTTCAAGCAGATCGCGTCCAACCTGCTGAGCAACGCCATCAAGTTCACCCAGCACGGTCAAGTGCGCCTGCGGGTCAGTGCCGAACCGAGCCACGGTGACGAACGCCTGGCAATCTGCCTGCGGGTGGAAGACACCGGCAGCGGTATTTCCCAGGACGACCAGCAGCGCCTGTTCAGCCCGTTTGCCCAGGCCAGCAACGCTGGGCAGTCGGCGCGCGGTGGGTCGGGACTGGGGTTGATGATCAGCCGCACCCTGTGCGAAATGATGGGCGGCAGCCTGGTGCTGCACAGCGTGCTGGGGCAGGGCACCCAGGTGGAAATGCGCGTCAGCCTGCCGACCCTCGCTACGCTGGACGCGCCAGCCGCTGTCGAGCCTGTTCAGTTGCACGCGGCGCAGTCGCTCAACGTACTGGTGATCGACGACTACCCGGCCAATCGCCTGCTCCTAACCCAGCAACTGCATTATCTTGGCCACCGCGTGGTCGACGCCGAAGACGGTGCCCACGGCCTGCGTGCCTGGCGTGCGCAGCCCTTCGACGTGGTCATCACCGACTGCAACATGCCGCTGATGAATGGCTACGACCTGACCCGCGCGATTCGTGACGAAGAGCGCGCCAGAAGCCTGCCTGCCGGGCTTATCCTCGGCCTGACCGCCAACGCCCAACCCGAAGAAAAAGACCGCTGCCTGGCTGCGGGCATGGACGATTGCCTGTTCAAGCCCATCAGTTTGCAGGGCCTCAGCGCTCACTTGGCATGCTTGACGCCGCACAGTGGGCCGGTAGCGGTTGACGTCCAGTCGGACGACATCGACCTCACCAGCCTGGAGCAGCTCAGCCGTGGCGACCCGGCCTCGATCAAGAGCCTGCTGCATGACCTGGCCACCAGCAATCAGCAAGACATGTCGCGGTTAATGCAGCTGTTTACCCAGCATGACGTGACGGGGCTTTCTGACCTGGCACACCGGGTCAAGGGAGGCGCGCGGATTATCAAGGCGCAGCGTTTGATTCAGGCGTGTGAAGGGTTGGAAACGGCTTGTGAGGGGTTGAATTCGGCGGTGTTGACTGATGCGGTGGATGGGTTGCAGCGGGCCATGGAGCAGTTGGAGCGGCGGTTGGAGAGTTATTTGGTGTAGGTGTGTATATCCGTTGCTGCGGTAACGGCCTCCTATGGTTCCGCCCTTACGGCGGGTCACTTTTGGAAGAGCGCCAAAAGTAACCAAAAACGCTTCGCCCCAACACTCGGCACCTCGCCTAGGCTCGGTGTGCCCTCACTCCGGCTTTGGAGCGTGGGCCGCCGCGATGGGCCATCCTTGGCCCAGCGCGGCTAACCCGGCGTCCTGCCGGGTTACCCACGCTCCAAAGCCTGCGTTCGGCCAGCGTGTTTGACGGGGCGCTTTTAGATCAAAAGCAAGAGCGCGGCGGCCTTAGAGCCGACCGGTTAGTGTGTGCCGATCACCGTTCAAACTGTGGGAGCTGGCTTGCCTGCGATGGCATCAACTGGGTGTGCCTGATGTACCGAGTTGTTTGCATCGCTGGCAAGCCAGCTCCCACAGAAAAGCAGGTTTCACAGGGTAAGGAAGCCGGACACGGTCAAAAATGTGGGAGCGGGCTTGCTCGCGAATGCGGTGGATCAGCCAATGAATGTGTTGACTGACACACTGCATTCGCGAGCAAGCCCGCTCCCACATTTGGATCTCCATATATCAGGCAGACCTCGGTTTGCTTCGGCTCTGGCTCTGTTTTTGATCTTGATCTTGATCTTAAACGCCCCGTTAAACCACGCTGGCCGAACGCAGGCTTGAATCCGTGGGTACCCCGGCAGGACGCCGGGTTAGCCGTCCTGGGCCAAGGATGGCCCATGACGGCGGCCCACGGATTCAAGCCGGAGTGAGGGCATGTCGAGCCTAGGCGAGACACCGAGTGGTGGGGCGAAGCGTTTTGCTTACTTTTGCGCTCTTCAAAAGTGAGCCGCTGTAAGAGCGGAACCATAAGCCGCCGTTACCTAAACAACGGATATGCCCCCCCAAAAAATCCCACCCCCAATCAAATCCCGTGGGAAATATCCTACAAGCCGGAGGGACGCGTACTACAGGATCAGCCACCCCCAAAGCGGAAGATAAACCCCGTCGACACAGCAGATGCTTTGTTAATACCAGGCGCACATCAGGCACCTGACAACTCATCAACGCATGGCGACAGTGTTTAAAAACTTTCCCATTGGAGTTGCACCATGAAGATCAAAGCCCTCTCGCTCGCTGCCCTGGTTTGCGCAACCGGCACCCAGTTCGCCAACGCCGCCGATGGCACCATCAATTTCAACGGTGAGCTGGTCAACCAGACCTGCACCATCGCCGTAGACGGCGTTGTCAGCCCAGCCGTGGCTACCGTGACCCTGCCGACCATCTCCACCGGCCTGCTCACTGCCGCTGGCCAAGCCGAAGGCCGTACCGGTTTCAACATCCAACTGAGCAACTGCGTCGGCGCTGCCGCCACGGCGGCTGCGTTCTTCAACTCGGGCGCTACCGTCGACCCGATCACCGGCAACCTGAACAACATGACCGGCACTGCCACCAACGTGCAGTTGCAACTGGTCGATGCTCAAGGCGGCGCCGTGATCCAGGCCGGTAACACCAACCAGCTCACCCAGACCACCCGCAACACCATCGACGGCACCGGTTCGGCCAACATGCCGTACGCCGTGCAGTACTTCGCTACCGGCCCTACCACCCCTGGCACCGTGGTCAGCTCCATCACGTACAACGTCGACTACCAGTAAGCCGCAGGCACGTCTGCGCGCAGCCTATGCGGCGCGCCGATGTGCGGCTGATGAGGTGTGTTATGTCCTGCCTGAAAATGCTTCGTCGTAGTGCATGCGTGGCCCTTGCCACATTGGTCTGCTCCCAGGCCATGGCCGGTGTGGTGATCACCGGTACCCGTCTGGTTTACCCGGCGGGCCAGAAGGAAATCACCGTCAAATTGAACAACAACGGTTTGCACCCCGCGCTGGTCCAGGCTTGGGTCGATACCGGTGATATCAAGTCCAGTCCCACCAGTTCCAAGGCGCCGTTTGTGCTGTCGCCGCCGGTGTCGCGCATCGACCCGAGCAAAGGCCAGAGCCTGCGCCTGATGTTCACCGGTGCGCCATTGGCCAGTGACAAGGAGTCGGTGTACTGGCTCAACATCCTGGAGATCCCACCCAAGGCCGAAGGCCCGGTGGATCTGAATGTGCTGCAGATGGCATTTCGTTCGCGGATCAAGGTTTTCTACCGTCCCGATGGCCTGCCCGGCAGCGCCACTGACGCCCCATCCGCACTGCAATGGAAGGTGATCCCCCAGGGTCAGGGTTACGCGTTGCAAGCGTTCAACCCGAGTGCTTTCCACGTGTCTTTGGTGGAGTTGAACCTGGCGGTGGGCAACCAGCGCTTCGAAGGTGAAAACGGCATGGTCGGCCCCGGTGCGACCCACGTGTTTGCCGTGAATGGCCTCAAGACCTCACCCGGCGCTGCCCAGGTCGAGTTCAACGCCATCAATGACTACGGCGCCTTGATGCCGATGCAGCAACCGCTCAAGCCCTGATCTGCACGCTAACGCTCCAGCGTACGAGTAACTGACCATGACTGATTCCCGCCTGGGCCACGGCCCGCAGGTGCAACCGCGCTTTGCCCTCAATCCGCTCACCGCTGGGGTGTTGACTGCCCTTGTGGCGCTGCTGGCCCCGTCGGCATGGGCCGAAGACGTGCAATTCAACGACGCCTTTCTGCCCGAAGACTCCCGCAGCCTTGACCTTACCAGGTACCAAAAGGGCAACCCGGTGCTGCCGGGTAACTACCGGGCGGATGTGGCGGTCAATGGCAGTCTGGTCAGTCGTCAGGACATCCGCATCAATGCCGATGCGGACGGTAGCCATCCCGTGGTGTGTTTCAACAGTGGCCTGCTGCAGTTGATCGGCGTGGACATGCACAAGCTGTCGGTGCACGCGACCGCCGCCCTGGAGAGCGGTGCTACCTGCCTGGACCTGGGCCAGTTGATCGAAGGTGCTTCTGCGACTTTTTCGCCGGCCAATCAACAACTGGATATCAGCATTCCGCAGATCGCCCTGCGCCGGGATGCCCGTGGGTATGTCAGCCCTGAACTGTGGGACCGTGGCGTCACCGCCGGCACCCTGAGCTACACCTTCAACGCCAACCACAACAAGACCGACTTCGGCACCTACGATTCGGCTTACCTGGGCCTGAACGCGGGCTTGAACCTGGGCGACTGGCGCCTGCGCCACAACGGCTCGTTGAATTGGCAGAAGGACACCGGGCAGAACTACCAGACCCTCAATACCTACGCGCAGCGTGATATCACGAGTCTGCAAAGCCAACTGACCGTGGGCGAAGCCAACACCAGTGGCGAGATCTTCGACACCCTGGCCTATCGCGGTGTGCAATTGGGCACCGACGACCGCATGTTGCCCGAGTCCCAGCGTGGCTACGCGCCGGTAATCCGAGGCATTGCCCGCACCGGTGCGCGGGTGGCGGTGCGTCAGGCTGGCAACCTGCTCTACGAAACCACCGTGGCGCCAGGCGCGTTTGTGATCGATGACCTGTACGCCACCGGCTACGGCGGCGACCTGGACGTCACGGTCTACGAGGCGGATGGCAGCGAGCAGCGTTTCATCGTGCCATACGCCGCCACTGCCCAATTGCTGCGGCCCGGCACGTCGCGCTTTAGCGTGACCGCCGGTGAAACCCGCAGCAACTACCTCGACAGCCAAGCCAAGCTGGTGCAGGGCACCTATCAACTGGGCCTGAGCAATATTTTCACCGGCTACGGCGGGGTGCAGGGCAGTGACGATTACCGCGCGTTGCTCGGCGGCCTGGCGTTCGCGACGCCGATAGGCGCCATGGCGGTAGACGTGACCCAGGCCCAGACCGACCTCAAGAGCGGCCAGGCCAGCGGGCAAAGTGTGCGCATGAGCTACAGCAAGAACATCCTCAGCACCGGCAGCAACTTCGCCGTGGCCGCCACGCGGTTTTCCACCCAGGACTACTTGGATTTCAGCAATGCCATGCAGTTGCTGGATGTCGAACGCACGGGCCTGGACACGTCCTTGTTCGGCCGTCCGCGCAGCCGCCTGACCCTCACCGCCAACCAGGCCCTCGGGCCCTGGGGCCAGGTGGCGTTCAGCGGGTTTACCCAGAATTACTGGAACCAACCGGGGCGCGACGTGCAGTACCAGTTCAGCTACAGCAAGCAGGTGCGCCAGGTCAGCTATGGCATCAGCGCCAACCGCAGCCGAGTCGGATTGGGCGAGATGGACACCAGTGTGTTGTTCACCGTGAGCATGCCACTGGAGTTCGGCAAGTCCACCAACCAGCCGCAGCTGTCGGCGCGTGTGATACGTGACACCCAGCGCACCTACAGCGAGCAAGCGACCCTCAGCGGCACCGCCGGTCAAGATCGCCAGTACCAATACAGCCTCACCGGCGGCCATGAGGGCGCCAGCGCCAGCAACAGTACGTCGGTCAACGGCCAGTACATCGGGCCTAAAGCGATTGTTGGCGGCACGGTCAGCCGTGGCCAGGGTTACGACAGCCTGTCACTGAACGCCAGCGGCAGTGTGGTCGCCCACCCCGAGGGCGTGACCTTTACCCCGTATCGCGGCGAGACCATGGCGGTGATCAGCGCACCCGGCGCAGAAGGCGCCAAGGTGGTTGGTTTTCCGGGCTTGAAACTCGATGGCCGGGGCAATGCGGTGGTGCCGTACCTGCGCCCTTACGAGCTGAACGAAGTGGCGATCGACCCGATGGGCTCCTCGCTGGATGTGGAACTCACCGAAACCAGCCAGCAAGTGGCGCCGCGTGCCGGTGCGGTGGTGGCGCTCAAGTACGGCACCAGCACCGGTGAAGCGCTGCTGCTCAACGTGACCCTGGCCGATGGCCGCGCACTGCCGTTTGGCGCCAGCGTGACCGATGACCGGGGCGTGTCGGTGGGCGTAGTGGGGCAGGGCGGCCAGCTGTACGCACGGGTCAAGGACGACGCACGGCGCCTGCTGATCAGTTGGGGGAGCAAGGCCGGTCAGCAATGTGCATTGCCGTTGCCCGCCGGCAAAAGTGACGGCCAGCAGTTGCGCCAGGTGGATGTGGTGTGTGCGGCGAACTAATTCGGAGGTGTTTATGAAGTACGTATTGGCGGTTTTGGTGTGTGTGTTGAGTATGCTCGGCAGCCAGGTGGTGTTCGCCGCGACCTGCCGGTTCGCGGACGATAATGCGGTGGGCAACCGGGGGGTGGTCGTGACCATGCCCTTGTCGGGTGGCAGCCTGACCGTAGGGCGAGATGTGCCGCTGGGTGCGGAGGTGTATCGACAAACGTTCTACCCGGCGAACAACATCAGTGTCACCTGCAACGACATCACGACGTACGCCATTGAGCGCAATTTCTTTACCCGAACCCCCTTGCCGTTGAGCAGTTGGTCATCGGGTCCCTACGCCGGAAAAGTCTATCAAAGCGGAGTCGCAGGGATCGGCATCGTGGTGACCCACGCGAATGACGTGCTGCCCTACGATTGGAACTGGATGAACTGCACCGGTTGGACATCGGCCTGCACGATCCGCCTGTTGCCGTTTTCGACGTCGTTCACCGTGTTGTTTATCAAGACCGGGCCGGTGTCGCCAGGTGTGGTCAATGGCAGCAACATTCCATCGGCCGGCCGTAACCTGATCACCGACACCACCATTGATCCGGTCCGGCTCAGTTTCTCCGGCAGCATCAACATCGTCTCACGCACCTGCGCCACGCCGGATGTCACCGTGGCGATGGGCACCCATAAAGTCAGTGAGTTTTCTGGCCGCAATACCTTCACGCCCTGGCAGGACTTTTCCATTGCGCTGAACAACTGCCCGGCGTTCAACGGTTACTACCAGACCAGCGGGCCGACCTGGACGAGTGACGGCGGCAGCGGCCTGGTGGAAAACCTGAACTCACGCAAGAACAACGTGCTGCGCGTACGCCTCGACCCGACGTTGGCGGCGATCAACCCGACCCAAGGCATCCTGAACGTGAATCCCAGCGCCCCAGGCGACAACCCTGCGGCCAGCGGCGTTGGGGTGCAAGTTGCCGACAGCCACGGTGGCCCGTTGCGATTGGCGGCGTTGCTGCCCAGCGGCATCACCCCGCGTGCCGACGAAGGCGCGAGCTATTCCATCCCGCTCAAGGCGCGTTATATCCAGACCGCAGACACCATCACCGCCGGCCCGGCCAACGCCACGGCCACCTTCACCATTGACTACTACTGAGGCCTTGCCATGTCTTTTCTATCGCTGCGGGTGCTGGTGCTCGAAGACCATTTGTTCCAACGCTCCGTGGCCGTCAGCCTGCTGAAACAACTGGGCTGCGGCGAAGTGCTGGAAGCCGCCAACGGCAACGAGGCCCTGGCCGCCCTGCAACGCGCAGGCTTTGTGGACGTGGTGGTGTGCGACCTGCAAATGGACGGCATGGACGGCCTGGAATTCATCCAGCGCATCAGTGCCACCGGGCAAGTGGGTGCGATCATTGTGAGCAGTGGCCTGCCTAGGGATGTGCGCCGCGCCGTGCGGCAAATGGGGGCCTTGCTGGGGGTCAACATGCTCGGGGATATCGGCAAGCCCTTGCAGGCGGACGCGTTGCAACCGTTGCTCGAACTTGCGTTGAGCCAACGCCCGGTGGCCCTTGAGGCACAGTCGCCACTGGACAGTGCCGATGAGCAACAGGTGCGCCGGGCGATCCTCGATCAGGAGTTGGAAGCGTATTACCAACCCAAGTTCGACCTGCAGACCGGCGCGGTACTTGGGGTGGAAGTACTGGCGCGCTGGAACCATCCGTTCAAGGGCGTGTTGTCGCCGGCGGTATTTTTGCCGGCGATGGAGCAGGCAGGCCTGATGGATGAGCTGTTGTTTGCGCTGATGCAGCAGGCGCTTACCTTGCAGCGCAGCGCCAAGGGGCAGGGCTTGAGCCTGAACCTGGCGTTCAACCTGCAAGCGGCGCAATTGGCGGATGCCGGGTTGACCGCCCACATCAAGGGCATGCTGGCCGCCTACCAGGCCCCGTGCAGCGGTATCACCTTTGAACTCACCGAAAGCGGCCTGCTGGAAGTGCCTGCCGTGTCCCTGGAAAACCTGGTGCGTTTGCGCATGCTGGGCTGTCGGCTGTCCATCGACGATTTTGGCGCAGGGTTCTCATCGTTGCAGCGCCTGTGCCAGTTGCCGTTTACCGAGATCAAGCTCGACGGCGAGTTCGTGCGCGGCCTGGCCCATGAGCCTCGTTGCCGTGCGATCATCGGCAGTACCCTGGCCCTCGGCAAGACGCTGGACATGTCGGTGGTGGTGGAGGGCATCGAAACCGCCGAGCAGCAACAGCAGTTGCTGGAACTGGGCTGCACCCAGGGCCAGGGCTACTGGCACGCACGCCCCATGGGCGGGGCCGACCTGATGCGCTGGCTGCAAGACAGCGCGCAACAGCGCCGCCGGAGCCAGCCATGATCAACAAACGTCTGCGCATCATGATTGTCGACCCGGCGCACCCTGAACGCCTGAGGCTGGAACGGGACTTCAATCGCCAGGGTTATTACGCCATCGCCCCGGTATCGAGCCTGGATGAGATGTCCGCCTTGCTGGAGTACGGCGACCTGCGCTTTGACCTGGTGGTGATCAACGCCGACCTCGTCGCCCAGCGCGATTAAGGAGACCAAAAGGCCTAAAGTCCGCTCTTGATGTGTCGATGACCTTCTTAACAACCCAAGAAGGAGCGTCGACATGAACATCAAGTGTTTGTCATTGGCTACCGGCTTGCTTGCGATGTGGGCGGGGAGTTGCCTGGCCAGCGGCGTGATTCAATTTCGCGGCAGTGTTGTGGCGCCGGGCTGCGAGGCCGGCGCATCGAGCGGCTCAACTTTAGAACTGAGAGGGTGCCCGCAGGCCTTTCGCGGCAATCAGTTCGATGTAAAAACCATCCGCAGCGTGCAGGCGGTTGGCAATGCGCCGGTCAACGTCAAGTTGGTGAGCGACAGTGGTGAAGGAAGGTATTACGACCAGCGGTACAAGCTCGTGGACTCCCGTGGAAAGCCAATTCAGTCGGGGGCCTACATCGTCACCATGACCGCGCCGTGATGAAACTGATGGCTTTTTGATCAGTTTCAGCATCAACAGACCGCCGAGAAACCTATAGAATACTCGGCGGCGGCGCTTGTCCTGGGTGGCCGCTTGATCATCGTCCGAGTACCGCGCCCTTCAATGAGCATTTCAGCCGCAACCCCCCAAGCCAATTGGCAACCGGTCATCGCCCTCGCGCTGGCCGCCTTTGTGTTCAACACCACCGAATTCGTGCCCGTCGGGCTGCTCAGCGCCATTGGCGCCAGCTTCGACATGCCGGTGTCCAGCGTCGGGTTGATGCTGACCATCTACGCATGGATCGTCTCCCTCACCTCGTTGCCGGTGATGCTACTGACCCGCAACGTCGAACGGCGCAAGCTGCTGATCGTGCTGTTCGGCCTGTTTATCGCCAGCCATGTGCTTTCCAGCATCGCCACCAGCTTTGGCATCCTGATGCTCAGTCGGATCGGCATCGCGCTATCCCACGCACTGTTCTGGTCGATCACGGCGTCCCTCGCGGTGCGCCTGGCGCCGGAGGGCAAGCAGGTGCAAGCCCTCGGCCTGCTGGCCACCGGTACGTCGCTGGCGATGGTATTGGGCATCCCACTGGGCCGTTTGCTGGGCGAAGCCATGGGCTGGCGCACCACCTTCCTGGTGATCGGTGCCTTCGCTGCTGCGCTGGTGTTCTGGCTGGCGCGCACCTTGCCGCCGCTGCCGAGCCAGAACTCCGGTTCCCTGCGCAGCCTGCCGTTGCTGTTCAAGCGCCCGGCGCTGGTGGCGTTGTACGTGCTGACCGCGATGACCGTCACTGCGCAATTCACTGCCTACAGCTACATCGAACCCTTCGTCGAAGGCGTGGCTGGCATGAGTGGCAGCGCCGTAACCCTGATCCTGCTGGTGTTCGGCGGTGCGGGCATCATCGGCTCGCTGCTGTTCAGCCTGGTACACCGCTTCAACCCGCACCTGTTCGTGGTCGGTGCGGTGTTTATCCTGGCTGCGTGCCTGGCGCTGCTGCTGCCATTGAGCGGTGCCGAGTCGTACCTGGTGGTGCTGAGCATTTTCTGGGGCATGGCGATCATGGGCTTTGGCCTGGCGATGCAGTCCAAGGTGCTGGTGCTGGCACCGGATGCGACCGACGTGGCCATGGCGATGTTTTCCGGGATCTACAACATCGGTATCGGCGGCGGCGCGCTGATGGGCAGTTGGGTCGGCAGCCACTTTGGCTTCGCCTGGATCGGCGCGGCGGGCGGGTTGATGGCGGCGCTGGCGTTGATTTTGTATTGCCTGGCGATCCAGCGATTTGGGCAGGGAGTTGTCCGTAACTGATAGCCGACCAAGGTGATGTGTCGGGCTCGGTTTAAATGTGGGAGCGGGCTTGCTCGCGAAGGCGGTGGATCAGCCAATAAATGTGCTGACTGACACACCGCATTCGCGAGCAACCCCGCTCCCACATTTGGATCTTCAACTATCAGGTAGATCTCAAGGCTTCCAGGTTTGTACGTCCTGTGCGTCGACTGCCTTGGGCAGCAGCCCGGCCTTGAAGAACGCATCGGCAATCTTCTGCTGCTCACCCAGCTGATCCAACGTCACCGGCTGCACCAGATAGCTGCGGTGTGCATTCGCCGCTTCTACCGTGGCCACGTCCAGGTTGCCCCACAGCGGGCCGAGCACTTTGGCCGCGTCCTGCGGGTGGGTTTTCACCCACTTGCCAGCTTTCTCCAACTGCTCATACACCACCTTCAACACTTCGGGATGCGCCTTGGCGTACGGTGTGCCGGTCAGGTAGTAACGCTTGTAGCTGGCCAGGCCAGTACCGTCGGCCAGGGTGCGTGTGGGCAGTTGACGCTGCACGCTGGTAAGGAAGGGTTCCCAGGTGACCCAGGCGTCTACTTTGTTGTTCTCGAAGGCGGCGCGGCCATCGGCGGGGGTCAGGTAGGCCGGTTCGATATCGGAGAACTCAAGGCCTGCCTTGGCCAGCGCCGCAATCAACAGATAGTGGGTGCCTGCCGCCTTGGTCACGGCGATTTTCTTGCCTTTCAAGTCGCTCAGTTGCTGGATCGGCGAATCCTTGCGCACCACGATGGCCTGGGCCGACGGTGAGGGTGCTTCCTGGGCAAAGTAAGTGAGTTTGGCCTGGGCCGCCAGGGCGAAGATCGGCACGGTGTCGGCGACATCGGCGCTGATGTCCACGTTGCCCACGTTCAGCGCCTCCAGCAGCGGTAGGCCACTGGGGAATTCGTGCCAGCTCACATCGATATTGTCGGCCTTGAGGGCTTTTTCCAGGGTGCCTTGGGTTTTCAGCAACGTGATCAGGGTGGAGGACTTCTGGTAACCGATGCGTACGGTTTCTTGAGCCTCTGCACTCACGGCGACAGAAAAGGCCAGCAACCCGAGTACCGCGGCGAGGGGACGACGTATGGACATGGCGAGCTCGATCTTCAACGAAATAACGCCGAGCATAAAGTTCTAAAAACTATTCGTTAAATACTCTTTCGGTCTTAGCTTAGGGCGCTTTTCCCGCGTTTCGACGAATCGGGCATAACCATAGAGTTATATGTTTCTTTCATAATCATCTGCCATTTATATAATCGATTTGATTTTATAAGAGGATAGTTGTGCATGGATGATTTCGACCGTATCACCCGCCGCCGCCTGCTGGGCATGGCCGGGATCACGCTGGCCGGCCTGTCGCTGCCTCGCCTGGGGTTTGCCGCCGATGAACACGCTGGCCACAACACCACCCCGGAACCGTCGGGGACGGGTGAATTCATCCGCCTCGACGCGCCACGCAAGCTGAAACTGGCCGTGAACCTCAACGCGGTCTGCCTGGCCCCAGTGGTCATAGCCCATGGCCAGGGTTTCTTTACCAAGCACAACCTTGATGTGGAACTGGTCAACTTCGGCAACTCCACCGAAGTGCTGCTGGAAGCCATCGCCACCGGCAAGGCTGACGCGGGCGTGGGCATGGCACTGCGTTGGCTCAAGGCGCTGGAGCAGGGCTTTGATGTGAAACTCACCGCCGGTACCCATGGCGGATGCCTGCGTTTACTCAGTGCGGTGAATGGCTCGGTCACCAGGCTGGAAGACCTCAAAGGCAAGGCGATCGGCGTGACCGACATGGCCAGCCCCGACCGCAACTTCTTCTCGATCCTGCTGAAAAAGCATGGCGTGGACCCGGTACGTGATGTGGAGTGGCGCCTGTACCCGGCCGACCTGCTCGGCACGGCGCTGGAGCGCGGCGAAGTGCAGGCCGTGAGCGGCAGTGACCCATTCATGTACCGCCTGATCAAGTCCGGCGTGGCGCGGGAGCTGTCCACCAACCTAGTAGAGGAATACGCCAACCTCAGTTGCTGCGTGGTCGGTGTTACTGGCAAGTTGGTGCGCGAAGACAAACGTGTGGTCGCAGCGCTGACCCAGGCGATCCTGGAGGCCCATGACTATTCCGTGCAACACCCGGAAGAAGTCGCCAAAGGCTTCCAGGCGCATGCGTTGAATACCTCGGTCGAGGAAGTGCAGGCGATCCTTCACGACCACACCCACGGCCACCATGCGGTGGGTGCAGCCCTGACGAAAGAAATCACCACCTACGTCACCGACCTGAAAACCGTTGAAGTGATCAGCAAGGGCACGGATCCGGTGGAGTTTGCCAGGGAGATCACCGCCGATGTCTTCAGTTGACGCCACCACCCTTAATCCGCCGCTGCCCCTCAGGCTTTGGGGGCAGGGCGTTGCAGTGGTGGCGGCCTGGCTGGCCGTCGCGCTGTTGATCAGCTATTGGCCCAACGCGATACGCAATTGGCCGATGACGCAGGGGTTGGCCAATGTCTGCGTGGGCGTGGCGGCGTTGTTTGTGGTGCTGAGCGTGGTGGGGCGCAGGCTTTCCAGGCTGGGCACGCGCCTGCGCACGGCCGGGCCCTGGCTGATTGCCTTGCCGGTATTGCTGGGCATTTGGGAGTTGCTCACGGCCAAGCTGGCGTTGTTGCCGGTACCTTTTTTTGCGCCGCCCCAGGCGCTGCTGGCGGTGTATGTCGAAGACTACGCACGCTTGGCCGACAGCCTGTTGCATTCAGCATTGCTGCTGGGCTCGGGCGTTGCACTGGGGGCGATCACCGGATTTATTGCCGGTGTGGCCATCGGCTGGTCCACGCGCATCGGTTACTGGCTGCACCCGGTGCTGCGCATCCTGGGGCCGGTGCCGTCGACGGCGTTGTTGCCGTTGTGCTTTTTCCTGTTCCCCAGCAGTTGGAGTGCCAGTGTGTTCCTGATTGCCTTGGCGACCTGGTTCCCGGTGACGGTGCTGACCTGGTCCGGCGTGGCCAGCGTGGACAAAGCCTATTACGACGTGGCCCGCACCCTCGGCGCCAAGCAAGGTTTCCTGATCTTCAAGGTGGCGATTCCTGCGGCCTTGCCCCATGTGTTCGTCGGCCTGTTCATGGGCCTCGGCGCCTCGTTCTCGACCTTGGTGGTGGCGGAAATGATGGGGGTCAAATCCGGCATCGGCTGGTACCTGCAATGGGCCCAGGGTTGGGCCGCCTATGCGAATATGTATGCCGCACTGCTGATCATGGCGTTGGCCTGCTCGGGGTTGATCACCGGCCTTTTCCTGGTGCGTGACCGCCTGCTGGCCTGGCAAAAAGGAGCGATGAAATGGTAGCCCTGGCACACGCAGTACCGGCGTCGACGGGGTTGGCGCTGCGCATCGAAAACCTCAGCCATGGCTTTGCCTTGGACGGCCAGCACCTGCCAGTGTTGGAGCGGGTATCGCTGGACGTGGCACCGGGGGAATTCGTCGCGTTGCTGGGCCCTTCGGGGTGCGGCAAATCCACGTTGCTGCGCCTGGTTGCCGGGTTGGAACCGGCGGATTCGGGCCGCCTGCTGGCCGATGGTGCAGCCATCACCGGACCAGACCCGAGCCGGGTGGTGGTATTCCAGGACCCGACGCTGTACCCCTGGCGCCGCGTGTGGGACAACGTCGCCGTGGGCCTGGAAGCCCAGGGGTTGCTCAAGACCCATTCGGCCAAGGTCGATGAGGCCCTCGACAAAGTCGGCCTGAGCCAGTTCGCCCGCGCCTACCCTCGGCAGCTGTCCGGCGGCATGGCTCAGCGGGTGGCGCTGGCGCGGGCACTGGTCAACCAACCGCGCCTGCTGATCCTGGACGAACCGCTGGGCAAGCTCGACTCCCTGACGCGCATCACCATGCAAAAGGAGTTGATCTACCTGTGGCAGCGCCAAGGCTATACGGCATTGTTGGTGACCCACGATGTGGAAGAGGCGTTGCTGTTGGCCAACCGCGTGATTGTGTTCAGCGATCGTCCCGCCAAGATCCAGGCACAGCTGACCATTGACCGGCCGTATCCTCGGCACCGTGATGACCCTTACCTGGTGGATTTGCGCCGCCAGATACTAGGATTATTGGGCCTGGGCGCGAACTGGTAGCCCGCTCGCTACAACAATCCGGTTCACCATGAAAGGCTGACCCTAGATAACGTTGTAATTTCCCCGACGCTGAGGTCTGATGAGCGCCGAAATGGGCTTGTCAGGTTGGGGCACGATGCGGGCAGAACTAGCGCAATATGGCGGCATTACCGTCATGATTCCGGCTGCGACCATCATTGCCGTTTGGCTGTGGTACTCCAATCCCCGGGCGCTTCGGGCCTGGGTTATCACGGTCTTTGCCACTTACTCGCTGGTGGCCGTCAGCAAGTTGCTGTTCAAGGGTTGGGGCTTGTCGTTCGAGCACTTGGACATTGCCGTATTGAGTGGGCATGCCATGAACACCAGCCTGATGGTCACGGTGGGGGCGAGTCTGGTCGCGCGTCAGTTCAACCCGACGCTACGCTGGCCAGCGGCCCTGGTGGGGTTGATCGCCAGTCTAGGATTCAGTGCCTACTGCGTTGCGCCGTATATCCATCCTCTGAATGAAGCCCTGGCCGGCGCCGTATTGGGCGCCACGGCGGCCATCGCGTTCCTCTGGCGCATCGAAGCCGCCGAGGTCAAGGTGTCGCCCTCGTTCATCGGTGGCGGCCTGGTGGTCTTGCTGTTATGTGCGCTGGTGCCTAAGTACAACGCCGAGCTGTTGCTCAACCGGGTCGCCATCAGCCTGTCCGGTGCCGATCAGGCCCATCAAGAGCCTTCCTGGCGACTGGACGTCACGCACAGCAAGGCCGAGTAGGTCACCAGGTCCAGCGCGCGGTTGCTTTCTACCATCAACTCCAGCAACACCGTCTGCGCATTGAAGCGCCGCTCATCGCCGCGGCTGCGCGACTCTCTCATGTGTTTGAACAGCGTGTGGGTGATTTGCTGCGGGGAACTGCCGTGCAGTTGGTCCAGCCAGCGGCCAATCGCCTGGGTATTACGACGGTACTGCGCGCCCACGGCAGGCTCGGCAAAACCTTCGAACAGCCGGGTCAATTTCCTCAGCGCATAACTGCGCCGCACATCTTCCAGCAGGCTCATAAACGCTCCTCGGTGCCGGAAATGTTTGCCAGCAACTCGGCAGTCTTGACCTGCATGAACTGGCTATCGCCTCGGCTCTCCACACACAGGCACACCGACAGCGCATCGCTCACCTGCAACTTGAAGCGCCAATCGGCAAACACCATCGACAGCCCCGAGCACGACTCGTTGCTGTCCAGGGAGTTGTCGGCATACAACACCTGCATGCGTTCGACGACGCGGGTCGAGTTATTCACCTCTACATGAATATTTCCCGAAGAAGGAAATAGGCCAATACGTTCTACCAATAACTTTGAAGTGTTCATGGCCGTGTTCCGCTGCTGTGTCCAGTAGGCACTTTATTATGAAGAACGATAAAAGAAAGGGGATGTTATTTTTTGTCGGATTAAAGTTGTCGATGGTGGTCGGGGCGGTGCGTATGGTCAGACTTAAAAGAGTTCAACGTTATCGTATGTCATCCCTGAGCGCTAGATGTGTATGTATTAGGTGGTGATTAATAATTGTTTATGGTTGGGCGGAAAGTATGAATTATGCTATGTTGATCGTCGCTATATATGCTATTTCCTTGTTCTTTATAGAGAGGGTGTTCAGGCGGATTAATATCTTGACCGAGCAGACCTTGATAAGATCTTCGCCAATTGATGCTCTACGCGGTTTACTGGCGACCTCTGTCGTTTGTCACCATTTTGTAGTGACGTACCACTGGAAAATCAGCGGGGAGTGGGAGCGCCCGCAAAGTGATATTTTAAATAATATGGGGGTTGTGCCGGTCTCGCTATTTTTCATGATCACCGGGTTTTTGTTTTTTGGGAAAATTTACAGAAAGAACCCAGAGTGGGGCAGTATCTTAAGGTCGAGAATACAAAGGGTAATGCCCCTTTATCTATTTGTAGTGCTAATGGTGTTTGTGATCAGCGTGATCAAAACTGGGTGTGTAATGAATGGCGACACACGAGGGCTAATAAAAGCAATGATAAGTTGGGGGCTTTTCGTAGGTTCTTCCTTCAATGGATCCGTGGAGAGTGTGCACATGACATCAGGCGCACATTGGACGCTTAGATATGAATGGCTTTTTTATTGCTCTCTTCCGATAGTTGCCGCTTTTTTTAATATGAAGTGGTACGGAAAATATTGCTTCTTGTCAATGCTTGCACTGGGATTGGCGATTCCCGGTGTTTACGCGGGATTGGTGGTACCGAAATTAGCGTTGCTGTTCTTTATAGGCTTTGCGCCTGTCATCATAAAGATAAATTTTCCAGAATTTTTGCCTTTGGCTAAAGGTCGGTTGAGTTCGCTGGTGGTTTTAGTTTTTATCGTTTCTGCAATGTTCATGGGGCAAGGATATTCTATTATTCAGATGCTGGCGCTCGGAGTCCCGTTCATTATGATTGCCCTGGGGAATAATGTTTTTGGGGTGCTTGACAGTCGTGGGCTCAAGGCGCTTGGGGAAGTGAGTTATAGTATTTATCTGACGCACGGCTTAATACTTTATATATTGTTTTCAGTGCTTGAAGTGTTTTCTTTCGAAGAGGGTGGCGTGCTTCAATACAGTGCTTGGTTGCCTGTTGTTCTTACGTTGGTTGCAGTATGTTCTATTGTGACGTTTTCTGTCATAGAAAAGCCGTTTATTCTGGTTAGAAATAAAAAGATGCCTGTTTTAAGTTGATGTGATCAATGGCTAGTTGTGTTCCTCATAAAACTTCGGTGGTCGAGCGTCGCGCCCGTCATGCCACGAAATCACACGCATCAGATATTCAGCTCCCGCATGTGCAGAGAGAATGCTCGTGGCTGTCGCTGCTCGCAGGGCTCTATTGACGGGGTTTAGCTCTTCCGTATCCCTTAGGTTTTCAATGGCATCGGCGATGGCAGTTGGCTTGTTGGGTGGAACGCACCGACCAAACAGGCTTCGCTCAAGAACTACCGATGCCCCGACGGTTGCAGTGGCCACAACAGCGACGCCGCACATAAGTGCTTCGCTGACAACGACGCCCCATCCATCATCCGCCGTGGTAGAGGCGAGTACCAGCACATCGACCTGGCGAAAAAAACAATTGACGTCGCTCATGGGTAATACGCCGTGCAAGGTCGCCTCTACACCAGCTGAAATACAATAAGCTTTCAGCGCGTCCTCATCGGCACCGCCGCCGGCGATATCGAGCGTTACGCAACTGTTTAAGTGAGCCAGTGCGTCCACCAGGTCAAATACACCTTTAGACTTCACCAGACGGCCCAAATACCCGACGCGTAGTTTTTCGCTGGAGGGTGGAATATAAGTTTTCACGCTGGGGGGGGATATGAAATAAGCAAACGGAATGATTTTTTCCGCAGAATAACCAATCGACTTAAACCAGGGTGGTCCATTACGCCCAATGGCCAGGATGAACGCCGCATGGCGACGGTGATAGCGTTCTTCTCCCCATGACTGCAGCCACCTTAATGCGCCAGACCAGCCCGAGCCCACGCGAGGCTCAGACATAATGGCGTAGCGCGCTTTATTGGCTCTTACCGCTGTTAGCCCTTTGAGAATCGTTGGAACCCAACGTATTCCTGAAAAGATATGCAGCGACGTGGAAACAGATTCCGCCACCAACCACTCAATAGTTTGGGAGCTGGGCGCTACAATATTTCTATAGCCTACGGGCTTGGGAACACTCCAGCCCATGGCGCGACGACCCTCAGAGAGTTCTCTATCGGCGCAGCAAATCACCTCCCATTCAGGGTTTAAACGTGCCAGTGCCGTGAAGAAATCGGACTTGTGAGGGGACAGTGACGGCTCCCAAATGACGAGCCTCTGCAGTGAAGGACGATGAGTATTCATATTGAGATGTCCTGCACCTATCGGAGTCGGGCAATACGGCGTATCAGCCATGAAGGCTCAAACAGCCATTTGCGCAGTTTTGCCAGAATATCGATGTAACGGTCTCTTTCGGATCGGGGCCGTTTCAGCGCTGAGCGGAAAAGCCGATCGGCATCCATGGCATACAGTTCATTCAGACGTCCGCTCCCTGTGATGGAAGCCTCATGCAGCCGAAAAATCGCAAGTTCCTCACCGATGGTTTTGAAATGGGCACCCGCAAGCGCCATACCTAAAAACAGTTCTCCGTCCCAGCAGGTTCGGTTATCAGTATTGAATCCGCCGACTTTTCTAAACCAGTCACTACGGAAAAAAGTACCCTGTTGAAAGACGGAAACTGCACCATGCACATAACGCCAGGGTGTGAACTGCGAAGGAGTAATTGATTTTAGAAACGCTCCAGAGGCATCAACAAAGTAACCGCATCCTGAAATGGCGCCCGCTTGACTGTTCTTCAGAAAGGCATCGGCGACCTTTTCCAACGCCCCGGGTAGCAATTCATCATCGGAGTTGATGAACCCAAAGATTTCTCCGGTGGCTCGTGAAAATCCTTTATTAAGGCCATCCGCAGCGCCAGCGTCTTTTTCGAAAACTTTGATTAATTTGTCGCCATATGCCTCGATGATCTCTCGGCTGCCATCGGTGCTTCCGGGGTCAACTACGATATATTCCAAGTCCTTGATATTTTGGGAAAGTACGGAGTCTATACATTTTTTTAAATAGTCCGCCTGATTGAATGAAATCGTGATAATTGATATTTTCAATTTGTTTTTCCGCTCTTTGAAAGACGTCTTGAGTAACAGTAAAGTGCTGCAATGAATAGCGTTGTGCTCCACCTGGCACTTGCCCCAAAGGGTGAAAACATGATGTCCCAGAATAGTTCTATGAGTCCGTTATAAAAATAGAATCCGAGAAAGCTAAAATTTCTAATGAACTCAATTAATAACCAGCGGCTCATGATTATCCAGAACAGGCCGCCACCCACACCGGCCCAGACCAGTCCTCCCATAAGGTAGGAGTGGACCGGTATAAGATCGGTGTTGTAGTTTGCTTCATCTTTTTCTGAGTAGCCCAATGCAAATTTTAGAGCGGTCAGTTTGTCCTGATAACCGCCCGTGTCTTTTGCCCATGAGCCATGACCCAACAAGGGCTTATCGAGAAAAGCACCGATAGACACCAACATTTCACTACGGCCGCCGAGAAGGGATCCGTACTCGCCGCTAGCCTGTACTTGAAATTTTTTCGCCGATTCTTCGGGAAGTTTATCAAGGACCCAATCGGATGAAAAAATAGCAGTGAAAACCGCGTTGATTAATAGTAAAAAAGCAAAAATCAAAAAAACCATTTTAGTTGCGGCAAATTGTCCTTTAACTGTATTGAGTGCTGCTGCGAAACGTTTGCGACTGAGCAATAGGTAGGCGGCCACGGCGAGGACCGGAAAAATGGCCATGCTCCGCGAATCATTAAAAAGACTGAAGATGGAAAAAAGACTGACGAACAGGATGAGGTAGGCGTTTTTTTTTCGTGCGATGAAAAAAGTGTAGACCGTGGCAAAGAGCGCGATGACTAGTTGCCCAATACCCCATTTCCACGCGTTGCCCAAAAAATATTCACTTGGAAATAAAATAAACTGTGGAATGGCACCCAGGTAGGCACCTATCAGAAATGACGGCATGCGCCGATTGTCGCGATCAAAATATATCGACAAGGCAATGAACGTGGATAAGAAAATGAGGGGGGCGCCCACACCTTTTAGCGAGTCCACGGCATCGGACTGATTGACTTGGTCGGAAATAAATTGGCAGGTGGCCCAAATGATACCGAACGCAATGAGTACTGTGGTGTTTTTTTCGAGTTTAAGCGAGCCCAAGTTTATCGCTAGGTAAATGAGCGCAAGAATTTCGCCTATATAGAACTCACCGCCTAAGGCCAGTTTCTGACTGGCGACAAAGCCGATTAATAAGGGCGTTAATCTGAGTGTCATTTTAAGTCGGGATCGGTCTAGCTCACTTTTTATCTTAAGGGGAGGGAGCACCGTAGAATGACCCGGTTGAGGACAAAATTCTTGCATGCTGAAGATCCCAGTCACGTTAATGTAAGCGCGGTAGCCGCACGTTGGTGGGGTTACGAATTTTTATGGGCGAAAGATGTGCTGTTTTTTACGTTTTTGGAGAACGTCAGTCTGATGTTGGTAGTGAGCAGCCATCCTCCCACTACTAGTCGGAGTACTTGGCAAGCGTTCAATGACCATATCATACCCAATAATCCCAGCGCTGACGTAGCCCATATTTTTGCCGTGAGCAAAATAATTAAGTAAACAATGTAGAGCTGTACTTGTTGCTTAATGACGCCAGCACCATTTAATACCATCGACTGCACCGTGCCGATGCAAGTAAGTACCGCAAATAACGCCATGCCGGTCAGCACGGGGTAGGGCAGTGTAAGGTTCTGGTGGGTCCACGCCATAACCAAGTGCTCTCCGAAGAGCAAAAGAACGAGGCTTATGGCGAGTGCCAGGGTTCCAGTCAGGTAATAAGCCCAACGCGTTATTTTTAAGATCCAGGCCACATTTCCTTGCGCTTTTGCGTTGGCGATTTCTGGCCATAGCGGAAACAGCGCAATCGAGATCAGTGCGGGAACATAGGTATACAACCGCGTGTACACATCCAGTGATGGCACACTGTCGATGCCGATTAGACTGCCGGCCAGTAGCGTGTTTACGCCGACTTCTGCATACGGTACGACCTGCAGAATCAAGAATGACAGTCCCGTTATCAAATAAGGTTTTAAAAGGGCGTTATCATAATGTTCAACGCGAGGCACTAACGGCTTTATGCTGCTTCTGCTGAACACCACCAGTACTGAGACCCAGCCAATGATGACGGGTACGCCAATCACCCCGAAAATAAGCAATGACAAGTTTGCGACGCCACTCTCTACCACTGCCCACACAAAGAACAGCGACAGTAGACGCCCGCTTGTGGTCCATGCGTTCGCTTCGGTTGTGCGGTGACGGGCGAACAAAATTCGTTGAATCAGTCCTGATGGCAAACCGACGAAGACGCAAGCGGATCCCAGCAGCATTGCCTGGTAGCGTGGAACGTCGGCAATAGGCGCAAAGTGGTAGACCCAGAGTGCCAATGCCCCAGTCACAGTCAGGGCCGTGCATGCAATCGCCAGCAACGTAAACCAGACCACCGAAACAGCTTTTCGAGATTCTTCGGAGACGGACTTGTCGTTCTCCCCCGCCAGGGTGTTGACAATCGCCAGTCCAATACCGAGGTCTGCGTAAGCGGACAGCACCGATAATGATATCGCCATTGACAGAAAGGCATAATCAGCCGCACTCAGCGTGTTAATGGTGAGCGGAATGAGCGCCATGACAATGAGCAGATTAAAAAAGCGGGCGGCCGCAGACCCAAAAATGTTTTTAACGAGCCGCCGAAGTCGGTTATCTAGACGCACCGTATGAGATCTCTGGATTAGGCTGAGCAGGGTTGCATGGAAATCATGAAGGTGCTTCGACGGTTATTAGGGATGGGGCTTACTTATCGGCCAATAGAGTAATGAGTGATGCCTTTCTTTTTCATTCGGGCAGGCTCATATAAGTTTCGCCCATCAAAAATCACGGGCTGGTTAAGCTGTTGTTTGATGAATTCGAAGTCCGGTGCTTTGAAGGCGGGCCAATCGGTGACGATCACCAGGGCCTCTGCACCTTTGAGTGTCGCCTCCTTGGTTCCGCACAAACTAAGATCGTCACGAACGCCATAGATGCGTTGGGTTTCCTCCATGGCTTCTGGATCATAGACGTGGACCTTGGCACCCGCTTTCCACAGGGACTCCATGAGTACGCGGCTGGGAGCCTCGCGCATGTCGTCGGTGTTTGGCTTGAAGCTCAGGCCCCAAATGGCGAATGTTTTACCGCTCAGCTCACCCGAAAAATGCTGATGGATTTGTTTGAACTGGAGGGTTTTTTGTTCGTTATTTCGGTGTTCAACCGCTTTCAAGATACTGGCATCGAAATCGATGCTGTCAGCCGTGCGAATCAATGCTTGTACATCTTTCGGGAAGCACGATCCGCCGTAACCGACACCAGGGTAGATGAAGTGGTAGCCGATGCGCGGATCCGAACCGATGCCCTGGCGAACCATTTCGATGTCAGCGCCGAGCATCGCCGCCAAGTTGGCCATTTCGTTCATAAAGCTTATTTTTGTAGCAAGCATGCAGTTGGCTGCGTATTTCGTCAGTTCGGCGCTGCGTACATCCATGACAATAATTTTTTCGTGATTGCGGTTGAACGGTGCATACAGTTCACGCATGACTTCTTCGGCGTGCTTGCTACCCGTGCCGATGACGATGCGATCAGGACGCATGCAGTCCGTGACTGCAGAGCCTTCCTTGAGAAACTCGGGGTTTGACACCACATCGAATGTCAGCTCCTCACGCGCGCGCTGGGTGAGAACGTCCACAATACGGCTATTGACCTTATCGGCCGTACCGACGGGCACGGTGGATTTGTCGATAATGATTTGATGGCCTTCCATGTACTGGGCGATCGTTTCTGCGACGCTGAGTACGTACGTCAAATCGGCCGATCCATCCTCATCCGGCGGCGTGCCTACAGCAATGAACTGTACTTCGCCATGCTTGACGGCGGACATCGCATCGGTAGTGAAAGTGAGGCGGCCTGCTGCGTAATTTTCTTTCACAAGAATTTCCAGGCCTGGCTCATAGATCGGTACATGGCCCTGCTTGAGTTGCTGGACCTTATCAGCATCAATATCAACACACACGACGTCATGACCCACTTCGGCCAACACAGCGCCTTGGACTAAACCTACATAACCAATGCCGAAAACGGTGACTTTCATGTCGATTCTCTAGGGAAGAATTTAAGGGCGCAGAACTGAGGTGTTTGGGCACGCTACCGCCCCAGGATTTTCCGCCAGTCCCTGAGAGCGGTATGAGTTGAAGGGTTAACTGAATTCGAGCCAACAGGCGATCTACTCATACGCAGCTGAGGAAACAGCTACTCGGAAACAGTCAGATCGACAGGGGCGGTAATGCAAAGGGCGGCACCTCAAGCCTTATCGGATTTGTAGTCATAGTGGTAGTAGCCATAGTTTGAATAACCATACTTAGCCGATGCGCGTCTTTTAACCCCATTAAAAATAACGCCTTTAAGCTGTATGCCATTTTGAGCAAATCGTCGCCTGGTCAATTCAATTTCCCGGGCCGGGTTCATTCCGAAGCGAGTCACAATCAAATTGGTACCAGCCAGGCGGCCTACAATTGCAGCATCTGTCACTGCCAGAAGAGGTGGTGTATCCAGAATGACCAGATCGTATAGGCTGCTGACTTGCTCAAGCAGTGCACTAAAATTCGCGTGCATCAAAAGTTCTGACGGATTGGGAGGGATTTGGCCTCGCCCAATGACGTCAAAGTTCTCGATTCCGGTTTTGTGTATCGCCGCCTTCAAATCACAACGTTTTACCAGCAGGTCGGACAGCCCATGTTTTGCTGAAACCCGCAGTACTTTATGCAGATAGCCTTTGCGCATATCTACATCAATAAGCAATACCCTTTGCCCTGCCTGCGCGATGACAGCGGCGAGGTTGGCCGAAACAAATGTTTTCCCCACCAGGGGGCTTGGGCCGGAGATCATCAAACGGTTATTGGGCGCCTCGAGCATGGCGAAGTGCAGGCTGGTACGCAGGCTGCGCAGTGCTTCAATCGCAAGGTCGGTAGGGTGAGAAAGGGATAGCAAACCGGCAGGGTTGTACCGGCCATGGCCTCGATTGCCCTTCGCTTCCTCAGCGTGTTGCAGCACGCTGTAGGGAATAGAGGCATAAACCGGCAACCCTAGCCGCTCGATGGCATCTGGATTCTCCAGCCCTTTGTTCAAGGCTTTTCGAAACAATACCAAGGTCACGGCGAAAAAGGCGCCGAACAGCGTAGCGCCCAGTACAATCATGGCCTTCTTGGGTTTGACGGGCTTCTGAAAGTTCACATCGGCGGTGTCGATCAGGCGTACGTTCCCGACGGTACCCGCTCGCATCACATCAAGTTCCTGAGATTTGTTCAGGAGCTGGGTGTACACCTCGGTGCCCACCTCGACATCGCGAGTGAGGCTAAGCAGTTCCTGCTGTGTCGAGGGCAGACTGATAACTTTTTTCTCCAACGTTGCTTGTTTGTCAGTCAATTCGCTGATTTGACTCAGCAGCGCACGGTAGGCGGGGTGCGCGGGGGTAAACTTTCTATCCATCTCCGCCTGCTGGAGTTTCAAGTTGGATATATTGGTGTCCAGATTGACCACTTGATCAAGGATCGCCTTTGTTTCCAGAGTGATGTCCACGGACTTGTTACGGGTCTGGTATTGGTTCAGGGCACTGCCAGCTTTCTCTAGATCCTTTTTGATCTCTGGAAGCTTCTCTCGCAGAAAGTCCAGGCTCTGAGCAGCCTCTGCAGACGTACGCTGCACGTTCTGTCGTACATAGAGCTCAGCAATGGTGTTTAAGATTTTTACCGCCTTTCCAGCGTCTTTACTTTCCAGTGCGAGGTTGAGAATGCCTGATTCTTTCCCGCGCTCAAGCACCTCCAGTGCATCTTGATATTCCAAAATACTGTTCAAACGAGGTTTGCGGAGAATACTGAACGTTGTTCCGGGATTGGCGTGCATTTCCTCAATTTGAAGTTTGATGCCGTCCCGATCAACGGCTTGTCCCACTTCGCTTTCAACCAACAAGTTGTCATCATCGTCTAAAAGCGTGAAATGCCCATTGGTGCCCGCGACGAGGGTCATTTTTTTGCCGAGGAGTCTCTCGGGTAGCGTAAGTTGAAACAGTTTGAGGGACTCCCCCCCCCACGCGAAGCTACTCAAGCCCAACCATGGGGTGGACACATCGCCGGGAAATGTGCTTTTGAAACGGCGATAAATGAACTCGCCCACCAGAGGGAAGTAGTTCGGCGCGACGACAATATCAAGTTTCAGTTTGTCGACCGTCTCGCCAATAATCGCACGCGACCTGATCAGTTCAATCTCGGTGGTAGAAGGAGACTCTTTGCCGAGCATACTGCTGACATCCGAGAATCCTAACAGGTCATTCTTTTTAGATTCTACCTGAATCAGCGCGTTCGCTTGATAGATGGGAGGCGCTAACAGCGCGTACGCGGCGCCGACAATCATAAAGGCCACGGTAATTACCGAAATTAACACCTTATGATCTAACATTGTTCCGAACAAGCCGAGAAGATCAATCTCGTCAGTGTCGTTATCCTGCACATTGATTACGGTTGACTCTTGCATAAGTTTGGTTCTTGGCCTTGACTATTCGGGAAGTGACAATCAGCGCGCGAGACGCTGTGCCCATGCATGTACGGCTTCTTCTATCAAGGCATAAGCATGCACAAAAGCAGGTTTACCTTGGCGGTAGGGATCGCTAATTTCGCGGTTGTTTTGCCATTTACCCAACAAGAAAACTTTGCCGCGTGCTTGCGGAGCAATGTTGAGAATACTGTTGATATGCCCTTGTTCCATCACCAGGATGAGATCCGATCCACAGACAGCTTGTGTCGTCAGCTGACTGGCTTTATGTGCCGTGTGGACGAACCCATGTTCCTCAAGGACTATTCGCGCTGTGGGCTCGATCGGGTTTTCCACCAAAGCCGCAAGGCCCGCGGAGCTCACTTCTATGTCCGAACTAGCAAGTGTTTCGCGCAACAAAATTTCTGCAGTGGGGCTGCGGCAGATGTTGCCGATGCAGATAATCAGAATTTTTTTAAACACGGCAACCTCCTTGTATCGTTTAGCGTTACGTTGATGAAGTACCTTCCAGCGTCGAGAATGCTGAAAGATAGCGCGAGGTTTAAGTGCGAGCTGGGCGTTTAAAAGCTTACCGTCTAAATCGCCGCAACAGCAACTCTTAAATGTCAGTTGTGTACTTAATGCCACAGTGTTCGTGATTAGCCAGCTTATTAAGTTTGACAAAAAATAACATTCAATCTGATGGCGGACAAAATATAACATTCATGGATTTTTCTGTGCGGCTCGGTATAAAGTTTATTGGCGGCTGTTAGTGTGTGGGAAGTGTAAGTGTGCGGGTTAAGCGTCCAGGCGCCTTTAAGCCGGACGAGCACCACTGAGTTGCTCTAGCGAGACGGAAAAGGGGCTGAAAGTGTTGGGAGATAATGCGACAGCCGTTAGGGTTTTCGACGGTCAGCACGTTTCTGCTACGGCGTGGTATTTGATCCAGTGCAAGGCCAATCAAGATGAGCGCGCCGAAAATAATCTGGTTCGCCAAGGCTATATCTGTTTTCGTCCCAAGCACTGGCGTGAGCGTGTTTTACGGGGGCAACGAAAGCGTGTCTGTGAATCGCTTTTCCCCAGTTATTTATTTATCCAACTCGGTGCCGACGACCACTGGGGATCTCTGCGTTCAACCCGTGGTGTATTACGGATTGTTGGTTTTGGCGGCAAGCCTCTGCCGGTTTGCGACGCATTGATTGAGCGGTTCTATGAGCGCGATAACGAAGCTACCGTAGCGCCGAGCCTTACCTGTGGGGAGGCATTGCGCATTACTGAAGGCCCCTTTGTCGAGTTGAAGGCGATTTTTCTGGCAATGGAGGGTAACGAGCGAGTCTTGCTGCTCATGAATTTCCTGCAACGCGAGCAAAAAATTAGTGTGCCGGTGACCAGCGTCTGCAAGCTTTAAGCGCAACGGATCAATAGTCATGGGCCTTTCCGCAGGGTTTATGTTCATCCTGTTCAGGATGTTCGTCTGCTCTGCTTACTGCTCAAGTCCTATAAGGCGCTAACCCTGCCTGGCACTTTCCGGGCAGTTGGCGTGTTCAATGCCTGCCTGATTCTCGCGGCCTGCAAGACAACCAGAATCAACTCAACGGATCAGCGGACGACAGCACTTGAAGTTATTAAGAATCATATCTTCGGTTAAACCGGAAAAGGGCGGGCCCATCAACGCGGCTCGGGAAATTGACACACTGCTTCTCCAGGACGGGCATTGTGTTGATGTGCTCACGCTGGATTCGCAATTCGCTGTCGATTACCCCGGTGCCGTGCATTTCATGGGCCCCAGCCGGTTTGGGTACGGGTTGAACGGCAACATCCGCCAATGGCTTGAACAACATGCCCGACACTATGATTTTTTCATCATTAACGGCCTTTGGCAGTACCACGGATACGTTGCCCGTCAGGTGCTTAGCAAACTGGGCCGGCCTTACATCGTTTACACCCATGGCATGCTTGATCCCTGGTTCAAACATGAATATCCGCTCAAGCATTTGAAGAAATGGCTGTACTGGCCGTGGGGCGAATACCGGGTGTTGCGGGATGCGCGGCGCGTGGTGTTTACCAGTGAAGAAGAGCAAATCCGTGCGCGCGAGTCGTTTTGGCTGTATCGCGCCAATGAGACGATAACGGCGTATGGCACGGCCAGCCCGCCTGCTGATGCTGAACGCCTGGCGCAAGGCTTCGTCGAGGCCCACCCACAGTTGCAGGGCAAACGGCTGGTGCTGTTCC
Organism: Pseudomonas sp. PGPPP1; assembly: GCF_002255865.1. NCBI lineage: Bacteria > Pseudomonadati > Pseudomonadota > Gammaproteobacteria > Pseudomonadales > Pseudomonadaceae > Pseudomonas > Pseudomonas sp. PGPPP1. Next base: position 132,180 of record NZ_NKIG01000001.1, read on the forward strand.
TGAGTCGTATCCATAAAAAAAAGGGTTGCGACCACCTGTTGCAAGCATTCGCCCAGATCGCCGGGCAAGACGAGCGTTTGCACCTGGTCATGGCTGGTCCCGATCAAGGCGGTTGGGCGCCGGCGCTGCAGGACCAGGCTGAGAAGCTGGGCATCGCCCATCGTGTGACGTGGCCAGGTATGTTGCAGGGGGCCGCCAAGTGGGGGGCGTATTACGCTGCCGAAGTGTTTTGCCTGCCTTCGCATCAGGAAAACTTCGGCGTGGTCGTGGCGGAAGCGCTGGCCTGCGGTAAACCGGTATTGATCAGCAATAAAGTGAATATCTGGCGTGAAATCGAAAAGGATTTCGCCGGGTTTGTCAGCGAAGACACGGTGGCCGGCGCTGCGAATAACCTGCAGCGCTGGTTGCAGCTCGATGTGACCGATTATGCGCACATGTGCGAACGAGCCAAGCTGTGTTTTGCCGAACGATTTCATATCCGACGGGGTGCGCAGCGTCTGCTGGAGATCGTGCGGGAGTGTTGCCCGTGATTCTCCAAGGCAACGACCCCCATCGCGCACCGTCTTTTTCCCTCGGCCACCGGGTGCGGAGGCAGGTGTGGAACATCGTGTATGTGCTGCTGTTTCGCACCAGTCCGCGTCCGTTCCATGGCTGGCGGGCATTTTTGCTGAGGGCGTTTGGCGCGCGCCTCGGCAAGGGTGTGCATGTGTATCCGGGGGCAAAAGTCTGGGCACCCTGGAACCTGGAGTTGGGTGACCATGTTGGCATCGCCGACGGCACCACTATCTACAACATGGCGTTGATTCGCATTGGTCGCTACAGCGTGATTTCCCAAGGCGCGCATTTGTGCGGTGGGTCCCATGACTACAACAGCCAGAACTTCCAGCTGTACGCCAAGCCGATCGTGCTGGGCGAGCACGTCTGGGTCTGTGCCGAGGCCTTTATCACGTTGGGCGTGAGCATTGCCGACGGCGTGGTCGTGGGGGCCAGGGCGCTGGTGACGAAAAGCATTGCGCAACCCTGGACCGTGCATGCCGGACACCCGTCCAGACACATCGGGCAGCGCACCCATCGTTCGCCGGAGCACGCCGCATGATCACGCCGCCGACTATCACCGTCATCATCCTCACCTACAACGAAAGCCTGCACATCGCCCGGGCCATCGAGTCGGTGCGCGCGTTCAGCGATGAAGTGCTGGTTGTCGATTCGTTCTCCACCGACGCCACCTGCGACATCGCCCGCCGCCACGGCGCGCTGGTGGTGCAGCACGCGTTCGTCAACCAGGCCAAGCAGTTCCAGTGGGCATTGGACCATTTGCCGATCACCGGTAACTGGACCTTGCGCCTGGATGCCGATGAGGTCATCGAGGCCGACCTCGCTGCCGAGATCAAGGCTCGGCTGCCGACGCTGGACCGTGGGATCACCGGCATCAATTTCAAGCGCAAGCATATTTTCATGGGGCGCTGGGTACGCCATGGCGGTCGCTATCCGTTGAAGATGCTGCGGTTGTGGCGCACCGGCCTGGGGCGCATGGAGGACCGCTGGATGGACGAGCACATCTCGGTGGCCGAGGGCCGCACCATCACTCTGGAAGGCGGGTTTGCCGACCATAACCTGCATGACCTGACGTTCTTCACCCACAAGCACAACCAGTACGCCACCCGCGAAGCGATCGAAGTGCTCAACGCGCGCTTGGGGTTGTTTGCGATCCGCGACGAGTTGCACACCGGGCAGAGTTCGTTCCAGGCCAGGACCAAGCGCCTGATCAAGAACCGCGTGTACAACCGTGTGCCGTTCACCCTCAGTTCCACGGCGTATTTCCTGTGGCGCTACCTCTTCCAACTGGGGTTTCTCGATGGCCGCAGCGGCCTGGTCTATCACCTGCTCCAGGGCTACTGGTACCGCTTTCTGGTGGGCGCAAAAGTGCTCGAACTGGAAACCGCGATTGCTCACTTAAACGATAAGGACGCCATTGTCCGGGAACTTTCAAAGTTGACCGGCCATAACTTGAACCTGCCCACACAGAAGTAACTGACCGTTTTTAACAAACACCCAAGTTTGGGTGTCGGCCTTCGCTCGCCTATCAATTGGGAGACAGACATGAACAAAGTCGCGCTTATCACCGGGATTACCGGTCAGGATGGCTCGTACCTGGCGGAACTCTTGCTGGAAAAAGGCTATACCGTGCACGGCCTCAAGCGACGCTCGTCGTCGTTCAATACGCAGCGCATCGATCACATTTACCAGGACCCGCAAGCCCTGCATAAAAACCTGATCTTGCACTACGGCGACCTGGCGGATTCGTCGAACCTGACGCGCATCATCCAGCAGATCCAGCCCGACGAAATCTACAATCTCGGCGCCCAATCCCATGTCGCCGTGAGCTTCGATTCGCCGGAATACACCGCTGACGTCGACGCGTTGGGCACGTTGCGCATCCTCGAAGCCATCCGCCTATTGGGCCTGGAAAAGAAGACCCGCTTCTACCAGGCGTCCACCTCCGAGTTGTACGGGTTGGTGCAGGAAACCCCGCAAAAGGAGACCACGCCGTTCTACCCGCGCTCGCCCTATGCGGTGGCCAAGTTGTACGCCTACTGGATCACCGTGAACTTTCGCGAAGCCTATGGCCTGTATGCGTGCAACGGCATCTTGTTCAACCACGAGTCGCCGCGCCGTGGCGAAACTTTCGTGACCCGCAAGATCACCCGCGCCTTGACCAACATCGCGCTGGGCCTGGAGCAGTGCCTGTACATGGGCAACATGGATGCCTTGCGTGACTGGGGGCATGCCAAGGACTACGTGCGCATGCAGTGGATGATGCTGCAACAGGACACCCCCGAAGACTTCGTGATCGCCACCGGCGTGCAGTATTCGGTGCGTGACTTTATTCGCTGGTCGGCAGCCGAGTTGGGCGTGCGCTTGCGCTTCGTGGGCGAAGGCATCGAAGAGGTGGCGGTGGTCGAGCACATCGACGGCGACCTGGCACCGGGCATTCTGGTGGGCGATGTGATTGTGCGTGTCGACCCACGTTACTTCCGCCCGGCGGAAGTCGAGACGCTGCTGGGTGATCCTGCCAAAGCCAAGCAAAAGCTTGGTTGGACGCCGGAGATCAGCGCCCAGGAAATGTGCGCCGAGATGGTCCGCGAAGACCTGAAGGTTGCCCAGCGCCACGCCTTGTTGCGCCTGCACGGGCATGACGCACCGATTGCCGTGGAGAACTGAGATGGCACGTGATCTTGATGCGCGCATCTTTGTCGCCGGCCATCGCGGCATGGTCGGTTCGGCCATTGTGCGGCGCCTGTGGGCCCTGGGGTATACGCAGATCCTCACGGCCGGGCGTGATGAACTCGACCTGCTGGACGCGGCTGCGGTGCAGGCGTACTTCGCCGAGCAACGCGTGGACCAGGTGTACCTGGCGGCGGCCAAGGTCGGCGGGATTCACGCCAATGCCACGTACCCGGCGGACTTCATCTACCAGAACCTGATGATCCAGGCCAACGTGGTCCACGCGGCCCACAGCCACGGGGTCGAGAAACTGTTGTTCCTCGGCTCGTCGTGCATCTACCCGGTGCATGCGCCCCAACCGATGATCGAAGCGGTGTTGCTCGATGGCGCGTTGGAGCCCACCAACGAGCCTTACGCGGTGGCCAAGATCGCCGGGATCAAGCTGTGCGAAAGCTATAACCGCCAACACGGCCGCGATTACCGCAGCGTGATGCCCACCAACCTGTACGGCCCGGGCGACAACTATCACCCGGAAAACAGCCACGTGATCGCGGCCTTGTTACGGCGCTTCCACGAGGCGACGCAACGGGGTGATGACGAGGTGGTGATCTGGGGCAGCGGGCGCCCGCACCGTGAGTTTTTGCATGTGGATGACATGGCCGCCGCCAGCGTGCATGTGATGGAACTGGAGCCGGCGCGCTACCGCGAGCAGACCCTGCCGATGCGTTCGCACCTCAACGTCGGCACCGGGGTGGATTGCACCATCGCCGAGCTGGCCCAGGCGCTGGCGCGGGTGACCGGGTTCCAGGGGCGCCTGCGTTTCGACGCGAGCAAACCCGACGGCGCACCGCGCAAGTTGCTGGACGTGAGCCGCATCAACGCCCTTGGCTGGGAAGCCTACATACCGCTGGAGGAGGGCCTGCGCGACGCCTACAACGCTTACCGCGCGGCGCTCGAACAGCCTCGGGGCCACTGATGAAGATCCTCTTGTATGGCATCAATTACAGCCCGGAGTTGACCGGCATCGGCAAGTACAGCGGTGAGCAGGCGCGCTGGCTGGCAGAGCAGGGGCATGAGGTGCGGGTAGTAACGGCGCCGCCGTATTACCCGCACTGGCAGGTGGGTGAGGGCTATTCAGCGTGGCGCTTTCGTACTGAGCAGGACCACGGCGTGACGGTGATTCGTTGCCCGCTGTATGTGCCGCGCCAGCCCACCGCGCTGACGCGCCTGCTGCACCTGGCAAGTTTTTCCGCCAGCTCGTGTGTGGCGGTGCTCGGGCAACTGCGCTGGAAGCCGGACCTGGTAATGCTGGTGGTGCCGACCTTGTTCTGCGCGCCCCAGGCCTTGCTGCTGGCCAAGCTCAGTGGTGCGAAGGCGGTGCTGCATATCCAGGACTATGAAGTGGATGCAATGTTTGGCTTGGGGTTAGGGCGCGGTTCGTGGTTGCGCCGCTTGGCGTTCGGCGTCGAGCGCTGGTTGCTGCGGCGTTTTGATCGAGTCTCGACGATTTCCAGCGGCATGCTCGACAAGGCTCGCAGCAAAGGCGTGCATGACCAGCGACTGCTGTTCTTTCCGAACTGGTCGGAAACCGCACGTTTTTGCCAGGTCGCGCACAATCGCGCACTGCTGGAACGTTTAGGTGTACCCAGCGGTGCGCGGGTGTTGTTGTACTCCGGCAACATCGGCGAGAAGCAGGGCCTGGAGCTGATTCTCGACGCTGCCCAGGCCCATGCCCATCGTACTGACCTGGTGTTCTTGATCGTCGGGCAGGGCACCGGCAAGGCGCGCCTGCTGGAACGTGTCCAACGCGACGGGTTGCGTAATGTGCTGTTCGCGCCGTTGCAGGCCTATGAGGATTTGCCGGCGCTGCTGGCCTCGGCCGACGTGCACCTGGTGATCCAGAAGCGCGGCGCGGCCGACTCGGTGTTGCCGTCCAAGCTCACCAACATCCTCGCGGTGGGCGGCAACGCCATCATCACCGCCGACCCGCACACCACCCTCGGCCGTCTGTGCGAGGAACACCAAGGTATTGCGGTGTTGATCGAGCCGGAGTCCGTCGCGGCATTAAACGCAGGGATCGAGCGTGTGTTGGCATTGCCCACGCGCAATGGGGTGGCGTTGAACTACGCCAAGGAGTTCCTCGACAAGGAACGCATTCTGCAACGTTTTCTGGCACAGGTTTGACCGGTATGTGGCTTGATTTACCGACTTTCAATACAGTCGTGGCGTCGACACCGTTGGTGGCGATTGACCTGGTGGTACGCAACCGCCGTGGCGAGGCTTTTCTCGGCCTGCGGGTCAATCGGCCGGCCTATGGTTTCTGGTTCGTGCCCGGCGGGCGTATTCAAAAAAATGAGACCCTCGACAGTGCCTTCCGGCGCATATCCCGTGATGAACTGGGGGCGACGTTTGAGCGCGCAAATGCGCGGCTGCTGGGGGTGTTCGAGCACTTCTACGATGACAGCGTGTTTGCCAACGCCGGGTTCGGGCCGGACACCCACTACGTGGTGCTCAGCTACTGCCTGGACCTGGACGAAGGCCTGGACCTGCAGCCGCCCACCGAGCAACACCAGCAGTACCGCTGGTGGTCGCAGGATGAACTGCGCGTGAGCCCAAGGGTGCATGAACACACCCGCGCCTATTTCTGAATCGCTCTACCAAGGATGCCCTCATGTTATTACCCGTGATCATGGCAGGCGGTTCGGGATCGCGCTTGTGGCCGCTCTCGCGTCAGCTGAACCCCAAGCAGTTCCTGCGCCTGACCGACGCGCACCTGTCGATGCTGCAGCAAACCATCACCCGGCTGACGGGCGCCAATGTTGCGTTGCCGCAGTTGATCTGCAACGAGCAACACCGCTTCCTGGTGGCCGAGCAGTTGCGCCAACTGGGCATGGAGCAGGCCAATATCCTGCTGGAACCGGTGGGGCGTAACACAGCACCGGCTATTGCGCTGGCGGCGTGCAAGGCGCTCGCCGAGGCCGACGACCCGATCCTGCTGGTGCTGGCGGCGGACCATTTGATCGAGGATGTCCCGGCGTTTCATGCCAGCCTCGAACTAGCCTTGCCGCTGGCACGCGCGGGCAAGCTGGTGACGTTTGGCATCACGCCTACCAGCGCCCATACCGGCTACGGCTACCTCGAGCGAGGCGCAGGGGTGGGCGAGGGCGGTTATCGGGTCAAGCGTTTTGTCGAGAAGCCCGACGCCGCCACCGCCGCAGGCTATGTGGCCAGCGGCGCGTATTGCTGGAACAGCGGCATGTTCATGTTCCGCGCCAGTCGCTACCTGGAAGAATTGGAACGCTTCCAGCCGGCCATTCTTGAAGCGTGCCGCGTGGCGCTGGAGGGCGGCAGCTTTGATCAGCCGTTTACCCGCGTGCATGCCGCCACCTTTGCCGCCTGCCCCGACGACTCCATCGACTACGCGGTCATGGAAAAAACCGACGATGCGGTGATGGTGCCACTGAATGCCGGCTGGAGTGATATCGGCTCATGGTCGGCGCTGTGGGAGGCCAGCGAAAAAGACGCCAGCGGCAACGTGATCCGTGGCGATGGGCTGGTGCTGGATACCCGCGACACCTACGTGCACGCCGACAGCCGATTGGTAGCGACGGTGGGCGTGCAGGACCTGATCATTGTCGAGACCAAGGACGCGGTGCTGGTCGCCCACAAGGACCAGGTACAGCAGGTCAAGGCCATCGTCGACCAACTCAAGCAGGCCGGGCGTCATGAGCACCTCAACCACCGCGAGGTGTACCGGCCATGGGGCATGTACGACTCGGTGGACAGCGGCCAGCGGTATCAGGTCAAACGCATCACAGTGAAGCCGGGGGCCAAGCTGTCGGTGCAGATGCATCACCACCGTGCCGAGCACTGGATCGTAGTGAGCGGCACGGCCAAGGTCACCAACGGCGAGCAGACCTACCTGGTGTCGGAAAACGAATCGACTTATATCCCCATCGGCCAGGTGCATGCCCTGGAAAATCCGGGGGTGATTCCCCTGGAGTTGATCGAGGTGCAATCAGGTTCCTACTTGGGCGAAGACGACATCGTGCGTTTTGAAGACAAGTACGGTCGCGCCTGAGGGTTTTCGACAATTAATAACGTTTTAAATAACGCCGACAGCAGCAATGTGTTGAGGGCCGGGCACTTCGCCGGAAAAACGTTATTTTCAAGTAAGTGCACTACAAGTTACGTGTCTGGTGCACGGTTTAGTTGAATGGCACTATCGCTTGACCAGCCACTGACGATAAGGAGTCTGTTATGAAAAAAGCACTGGCTATTATTGTGCTCAGTGTCATGAGTACTTCCGCATTGGCCGATGAGTTGCCGTTGGGGCTCGACACCAAAGTGGTCGGGTCGGTGACGGTCGGGCAAAGCCTGCTGGTGGGCACGGCCCTCCTGGTTGGGCTGATCGCTGCGTCCAACAGCGGCGGCAGTTCCAACGGCGGCACAACCACAGGTACGACCGGGACTACCGGCACCACGGGGACTGGGAACTAGTTGTAAACCTTCCGTTTTTAGACTGCTTGGAACCCGTCCAAGTGGTCTTTTTTTCTTGTCGTTTATCGCGAGTGTCCTAGCACCATGATGCGTATTTTTTCTGTGGCGGCCGTGGCCGCGGCATTGTTGCAGGGCTGCATGTTTGCACCGGGTCAATACATGGACACGGCGGCATTGACCGAAGGCGGCAGTGCTGAAAACAGTCGCGTGGATTTAATTCCGATAACACCCAAGTTATTGGCCATGGACGCGGCGACCCAAGTGCCTTATTCCATTCCAGCTGAACTTTTGAGTTATAAGCCGGGACCTTACCTGATCGGCGCGAATGACGCGTTATATATCACCGTGTGGGATCACCCCGAACTGACGGCACCTTCGGGCCCCCAGCAGCAGATCGATGCCAACGGCCGGCTGGTGAGCCCCGAAGGCAACCTGTTCTACCCCTATGTGGGTGAACTGGTTGCCAAGGGCCGCTCCATTGAAGCGCTGCGCAGTGAAATCACCGACAAGCTGCGCCAGTACATCGACAGCCCTCAAGTCGACGTCAGCGTGTTGCGTTTTGCCAGCCAGAAAGTGGTGATCACGGGCGCCGTGGTCAAGGCCGGGCCGCTGCCAATCACCACCATTGCCATGAACGTGATGGAAGCCTTGGGCACGGTCGGTATCGACCCGATCAATGCCGACCTGTCCAACCTCACGCTTACCCGTGGCGGCAAACGCTACACCCTGGACCTCGACACACTGAACCTGGAAAAGTCACGCCTCAATGACATCTACCTCAAGGACGGCGACCAGTTGTACCTGGCCTACAACGACCGCAAGCGCATCTACGTGATGGGCGAGGTCATGCAGCCGCGTGCGCTGACCTTCAAGACCCGCAGCATGAACCTCTCCGACGTGCTGGGTTCGGTGGGTGGGGTCAACCAGAACACCTCCAACGCCGACGCGATCTACGTGATTCGCGGTGCGCAGAACATCAATGTGGAGCCGGCCAAGGTGTTCCAGCTGCAAGCCGGCTCACCCTCCGCCATGGCCCTGGCCACGCGCTTTGATGTGCAGCCCCAGGACGTGGTGTTTGTCGGCCCGGCGAACATCACGCGGTGGAACCGGTTCATCAGCCAGTTGATACCTTCCGCCACGATTATCGGTATTGGCGCGTCCACCCAGAACAACCTGAGCGAAGCCAGCAACCGATAGGGTGGTACCTGCGTGAACAGCCTGAAAATGATGACGTGCGCGGGGTTGGCGTGGCTGCTGGCTGGCTGCAATCCGCTGATGAACGCCTCGCTGGATACGTTTAAGGCGGCGGTGGTCGGTCCCGCTCCGCTGGATTTGACTCAAGCCCAGGTGGACGCGACGCCGTTCCCCCAGATCAAGGTCACTACAGACTCCAGTGAGGGCGTCATGGCGTTGATTCGCCAGCGTGGCGACCTGCAATTCTGGGTCGCGTCCGGCAAACAAGTGTTGCTGCTGCGCGACGGTTTGGTAGTGCGCACGGTCGGGCTTGGCGTGGACCTGGATGGCACCCGTTGGCAGGGTCAATCGCCGTTCCAGCAAGGCCTGCACCGCGTGCCGGAGGGGTATCGCAGCACCCGCCAGCTCGATGGAATTGAGGGGTACCGGATGGGCGTCACGCTCAGCAGTCGGCTGACCCACAAGGGCTTGGAAACCCTCGAGATCCTGCACAAACCGTATGTGTTGTTGCGCGTCGATGAAGAGGTGGAGGCGCCCGGTTTCCGGGCACGCAATCGTTATTGGGTCGATCCCGATGACGGTTTTATCGTGCAGAGCGAACAGCACCTCACCCCCGACCTGACCCTGACCATCACCCAACTGCAACCCACCCGCAAGGACGCCCGATGAACCGTCGAACACTCGCGGCGCTCGCCGTTTTGGGGGGCTGTGTCGGCGCATGCCAGGCTGCCGTCACGGTCAGTGGCCAGGTGCGCAATGCAGGCGCCATCGAGGTGCAGGCTGGTAGCCGCTTGCTCGATGTGATCCGCGCCTCTCAGCCGGATGCCGAAGGTTATTGGTTGGGTGCTGCCTGGCTGCACCAGCCGTTGCTGGAGCGCCAGGCGCGACTCAAGGCAGGCGTGCTGTTTGACCTGGACACTCTGCATCGGGCGGCCCTCTCCGCTGGAAACGAACGCCGCGCGCATGTGGCCGCGCAACTCTATCAACAGGTGTCGGCCATGCCGGTTACCGGGCGCCAGGTTGCGATGCTGGACCCGGTGGCGGTGGAAGTCGGCTTTGCGCAGAACCCGTTGGTCAGCGATGGCGACCGTCTGGTCTACCCGCCGAGGCCCGACAGCGTGCGGGTGCTGGGTGCAGTCGCAACGGCGTGCACCTTGGCGTTCCAGGCCCTGCAACCGGCACGTGACTACCTCAATGCCTGCCCACCCGTGGAGCAGACCGACGACCTGTGGCTGATCCAGCCCGACGGGCGTGTCACGCGCCTGGGCATTGCCCCATGGAACCGTGAAGACGGCGCGCCACCCGCACCCGGCAGCATGCTGCTGGTGCCACTGCGCAGCGACGACCTGGACCCGCCCACCCCGGAACTGAATCAGCAATTGGCCGAGTTTCTCGCCACCCAATCCCCGGCCGAGGTCACGCCTTGAAATTATGTATTGCGGCCGTGCTGCTGGTGCCTTGTGGCGTCGTGCATGGCGACCCTCGTTACACCCAAAGTGATTTTGGCGGCGTAGGGCTGCTGCAAACCCCCACCGCACGCATGGCGCCCGCCGGCGAACTCAGTGTGAATGCCAACCGTACCGAGCCCTATAGCCGCTACAGTTTTTCGGCGCAGCCGCTGGACTGGCTGGAAGGCACCTTTCGCTACACCGCGATTACCAACCGGCTGTACGGTGCCGAGTCGTTCAGTGGCGGGCAAAGCTACAAGGACAAGGCAGTTGACGCCAAAGTGCGCCTGAATCCGGAAAGCCACTGGCTGCCCCAGGTGGCGCTGGGGCTGATGGACTTGGGCGGTACAGGCTTGTTTTCCAGTGAATACCTGGTGGCCAACAAACGTTATGGCGACCTGGATTTCAGTGCGGGCATCGCCTGGGGCTACCTGGGCAATCGCGGCGACTTCGACAACCCGTTGGGTGTGCTGGACGATAGCTTCAAAACCCGACCCACTGCCGAAGGCTCAGGCAATTTCTCCAACGGTTATTTTCGCGGGCGGCCCTCGCTGTTCGGGGGCGTTGCCTACCAGACACCCTGGGCACCGTTGAGCGTCAAGGTTGAATACGAAGGCAACGATTACAAGCACGAGCCGCGCGCCAACCCGTTGCGCCAGGACTCACCGGTCAACCTCGGCGTGGTCTACAAACTCGCCGACTCCATCGATGTGAGCGCCGCGTGGGAGCGCGGCAATACCGCAATGTTTGGCGTGACCCTGCACACCAATTTTGTCAGCCGCAAGGCGCCGGTCAAAACCTACGATCCGCCGGCACCCACGTTGCCGGCCGTGGCACCCAGCACGCCACCGGACCAGGTGGATTGGGCCCAGGTGGCCCAGCGGCTGCACGACAACGCGGGCTACAACGTCGAGCGCATTGCCCAGCGCGGTCCGGAGTTATTGGTGTATGGCGAACAGCAACGCTATTTCTACAGCGCCAAGGCAGTCGGGCGTGCCAGTCGTATCCTCGATGGCAGTGTGAATGACCAGATCGATTGGTTCACCCTGGTCAACCAGCGCTACGCCATGCCGATCGAAGAAACCAGCGTGCCTCGCGAGACTTTTCGCGAGGTGGTCAACAACCGCGAAGACCTGCAGAACCTGCATCGCCAGGTCGAGGTCAATCGCGCCAGCGACAACACCCAGACCGTGCTCTACACCGAGCCGCTCAAACCGCTCACGTACGGTGTGGGCCTGGGCTACAAGCAAAACGTCGGTGGGCCGGATGGTCTGCTCTACCAGGTGACCGCCGACCTCGACGCCGAGTACCGCTTTACGCGCAGTACCTGGTGGAGTGGTTTGCTCAGCGTCAACCTGCTGAACAACTACGACGGCTTCACCTACGACGCGCCCAGCGGGTTGCCACGGGTACGTACCGACCTGCGTCGGTACATGACCAGCGCCGACGTGACCCTGCCAACCTTCCAGCTCAACCATGCGCAACGCCTGGACCAGGACCTGTACGGCATGGTCTACGGCGGTTTGCTGGAGTCGATGTACGCCGGCGTCGGCAGTGAAGTGCTGTACCGGCCGATGGGCCAGCGTTGGGCGCTCGGCGCGGATGTGAACTACGTGCGTCAGCGCGGGTTCGAGCAGGATTTCAGCCTGCGCGATTACCGTACGGTGACCGGGCATATCACCGGCTACACCGATTTGCCATTCAATACCCAGGGTGCGTTGAGCGTCGGCCGCTACCTGGCCAGGGACTGGGGCGCCACCTTGGACCTGTCGCGCCAATTCAACAACGGCGTGCGCATCGGCGCATGGATCACCCGTACCAACGTCTCGAAAGAGCAGTTTGGCGAGGGCAGCTTCGACAAAGGCCTTTACCTGTCCATTCCGTTCGATGAGCTGATGAGCCTGTCGACGATGCGCCGCGCCAACCTGGTGTGGGCGCCGCTGACCCGCGACGGTGGTGCACGCTTGAACCGTGCCTACTCACTGCATTCGATGACGGATGGCCAAGACAGCGAGTTGTTCTACAAGAACATCGACAAGATCACCCAGTAGCGACTCGCCGCTTGTTGTAGTGAGCGGGTAAACCCGCTCCCTACAACAAGCCTGCTCACCACAGCAAGCCCGTTCATCACAATCAGTAGATATCCTTGGACAGCAACGTAAACGGCGTCTTCACCAGGATCTTGATATCCAGCCACAACGACCAGGTGTTGATGTAGCGCAGGTCGATCTCCACACGCTTTTGCATCTTCTCCAGCGTCTCCGTCTCGCCTCGGCAACCATTGACCTGGGCCAGGCCGGTGATGCCGGGCTTGATGCGATGGCGCGCCATGTACGCCAGGATCTTCCCGGAGTAATAGTCGTTGTGCGCGATCGCATGGGGCCGTGGGCCGACCAGGGCCATGTGCCCTTGCAGCACGTTGAACAGTTGCGGCAATTCATCGATAGACGTGCGCCGGATAAACCGACCCACCCGTGTGATACGCGAGTCGTTGCGGCTGGCCTGGCGCACCTCGTGGTCGTCATGCACGCGCATCGAGCGAAACTTCCACACCTTGATCACTTGGCCATTCCAGCCATGGCGGTCCTGTTTGAAAATCACCGGGCCGGGGGAGGTGAGCTTGATCAGCAAGGCAAACAGCAATAGCACCGGGCTCAAGACGATGATCGCCAGCAGTGCCAGGCTCTTGTCCAGCAGTGCCTTGCTAAGCGCTGCGGTGGGGCGGCTGGTCAGCGGGCTTTCATTGAGGAAGATCGCCGGCAGCCCATCCACTTCAGCCACGCAGTGGTTAAGCAGCAGCATGTTGTTGAGGTCTGGCACCCAGATCACATCCACACTGATGTCCAACAAGTTGAGGTACAGCGCCTCGATGTGGGTCGCATCTTTCAGGGAATGGGTGATGTAGAGCCGGCGGATGCCGTGCTGCCGGATCAGCTGAGGCAATTGCGGCAGCTCGCCCAGAATCTGCGATTGCGCGTCATCGCAGGCATCCGCGCGATTGCCGACAAGCCCGACCAGGGGCGAGCGTTTTTGCCGAGAAAGGGTGTTGGCCAGGTCGACTGCCAGTTTGCCGGTGCCCACGATCAATGATTTCTGCCGTTCATGCAGTTGGCGGTGGTAATACTTGGACAAGCTATGCAGCGGTGCGTAGCAAATCGCCAGCAGTGGATAACTAATCGCCGCCCACAGCAACAGGATTTCCAACGGAAATACTGAACTGGCATCACAGGCCAGGCCGATTGCCAGCAATATGCCCAACGTGAGCAACCAGCCCATGAACAATCGACCCAGCCCCACGGCATAGTCATCTTTTTTACTGTAGACATCACAAAGGGTATAAGCCGGCAGAGAAGCCAGTATGGTAAACGCGGCGAGCACTCGGTAGTTATATTCAAGTTGGCCAGTTTTAAAAACGACCAACAGGAATAACAGTGCAACGACCAGGCCCGATGCCAATGTCCACTGGCCCCAAAACGTTAAACCTTTCGGGGTCAGGTTACGATGCAGTCTAGTGTTGTTCAGCATACTGCTGCTCCCGGTGGTGACCACTCACGTGGTGGCAGGGTTTAATCGGACAGCGGTTTAACCGCACTAAAACAACAGGCACGCGCACGCGCGTGCCCAGTGATAGTAATGAACGACAGGGCGCAGTGGCTGACGACTTATAACAAGCGTGGCGTCATCTTTTAGAGGGGATGTTATAAATGGGCTGGTAATAGAGTTGGGTGATAGGCAGGGTGAGCAGTAGTGTCCGCATTGCTTATAGTTTTTTTGTATTAACGGCGTGACGGGTTAAGATCGATTGGTTTCTTTATTTTTTGTGTAAGGCAATAACCACGATTGCGTACGGCGCGGAAAAGACGCTCGCCATCGTTAGCGCGTTTGAACTTTTCCTGGAGTCGGCTTAAGCACATCTCCAAGCCACGGTATTGTTCCGGTTCGCGTCCTATGTTGCGGATTAGTTCATCTTTACTGACCACGCGCTCTTCGTGGTGCAGCATCTTTTTGATCAGTGCGGATTCGATACTGGTCAACGAAATGCGCAACCCACCTTTGACCAGTGTTCGGTCATGTTGGGTCAGCAGCCAGAAGTCCTGGGCGTGTAATTGAGTTCTGTCTGGGCTGATGTCCTGAGGGGGAGTGTGGTTATTCGTGAGGCGATCGATCGGTGTTTTTGATTCTTTGCGCGTTGCATTAAAGGGTTGCGAGGGCAGGGTAAGGGAGTGCGTGATCACATAAGTGTTCATCCGCTGGGTAACCTGTTGCTGGTCACCCAGCGTGATGTGCAGATGGGAAAACACCAGTTTTTTGTCTGGGGTATCGGTGCGGGTTGGCACGGTTAATTCGTAGTGGAACAACTCTGCATTGGGCGTGAAGTCCTTCAGTGCGATCGCGGGAAGTGTGGGAGTGAAGGTGTATTTCTTGAGTGAGCTCATAGCGTCCACCAATAAATGGGAAGTGCAGTTGTTATAAACGGTCAGCGGGGGAGTAGTAGCCGCCCTGAAAGTATTCGAACGGCAAATTTTTAGCCAGCAGTGCACTGTCGTCGAACTCGACATTGTCGGCGATGAAGCGCACCCGGGTCGCACTGATCAGCTCCAGCATGCGGTCGTAGAGCCGGTCGAACAGATCGGAGCGGGTATTCAGGCTCAGCCGCAGGGCGGAGTCGGGGAAGGGCATTTTTATGAAGTCATAGAGTTTGAGGTCGACCAACAGGTCGGTCTGTTTTGTGTCGAGTCGGTAGTTGCTGAAAGCCAATTGAACGTCGCATTGATCCTTCAGGCGATAGAGTTGGCGCACCATGGTCCGGCGTTCTACCGGACCGGGTAGGGCATCCAGGGGGTTATCAATACTGAGGGTGAGCGACTGTGTGTGTTCCTCCAGTGCTCGGGCGGCCTGAATAATCTGCTTGATGAAGTTTTCATTCATCAAGACAGATTGATCGACACGCAAAAACGTCTGGCTCGCGCTGCTTGACGTCTTGCGGCGTGGACTTATGTGGCGCAACGCTTCGTTATAGGTGTGTTCCAGTGGTTCGCCGATAACGCACACCTCGTGACCCCATAACGCGTGGTTGCGTTCGACGATAGCCTGCCGCGTGAGGCTCAAATGTGCAGTGTCTGCAGGGACGGCTTTCTCGCTATTCACGGTGCGACCTCTCCTTGACCGGTTGGAAATGGCCCGCGCAGATAAGGCCGCGATTCAGTTTGTATCCATAACCGCGGATGTTCTGAATGATATTGCCGCCATAGTGCGCCTTGATCTTGCTGCGCAAGCGACTGATGGACTTTTCCAGGGCCCTGGAGTCGTAATATTTGGTATTGAGGCCCATGATGCCGGCAATTTCATTGTGACTGAGCAGGCGATTATGGATAAGCGCTTCAAGTACTTTCATTTCGACAAACGAAATTTCCAACTTTTTGCCATCGCCATGAATGCACATCCGGTCCTGATCCAACACCAGGCTGCCCTCGTTCAGGCGTGCACTTTCACTGAGAAAGGCATCGAACAAACTCAGCTTTGTTTCAGGCGCATTTTCGACTACCTGGATGCAATAGTCCGCTCCCGCCAAGTAATACTTGGTTTTACTCAACGTGGAGGCAAAGGTCACTACAACAAATATAGTGCAGCCAGGGTGTTCGTCTCTGGTCTTTCTTATTATGTCAAGGGTTTGATTGCTGGCGGAGGGTGTGTCAATTTCTATAATGATGGCGCGGTAATTTCCGTGGATTTCCTTGGCGTCAATTAGTTGTCCGTAGCAGCGTGTATCGACTTTTAAATTATTCGCTACAGTGCCAACTATCAGCGCCCGAAAGTCCTCCGATTTCGATTGAGTCCGTGCAATAGCGAGGACGTTGGAAAAATGCATCACCCTACTCCCTTTTCCGGCATGCAAGGCCGTCAGTTCAATCGCTGCTAGCGTTTAGATACTAATCGAATTGAATACGCTAAAACGTGACAAATTTTAACATTGGCCACTTTGTTTTTACGAGCGGAGAGGGCAGGCGGCGGGCACTATTAGGAGTGTGATTGCACGGACTAAGACATATGCTAGTGCAAATTTTTAGTGCTCGATAAGTATTTTATCTCAAACGATTTTTTGGCATATCCGGGTTTAACCCTTCTGATGTTAAGGACAAGCAAGGGCAGGCTATGGCGCTTGGTACTCGCGCTTTTTCCGTGTTAATTCAGCGACGTAACTGCACCTCGGCCTCAATGCACGCCACCAGGAATTCCATCACTACTTTGACCAACGGTGAGCGACGCATATCGGGGTACACCGTCAGCCAGATATCCCGCAACGGGCCTTCTGTTGCCGTGGGCAACCTCACCAGCAACGGGTCGTGATCGCCCACCAGCGTCGGCAATACCACTGCGCCGACGTGGGCCCTGGCTGCCATCTGCTGGGTGATCAGCTCACTGGCGGCAAAGGCGATCTCGCGATGGCCGCGCAGTTGGTGCAACCAGGCCTGCTGCGGCAGGTGATCGCGGCTGCTGTCGTAGGCGATGAAGGTCCATTGCTCAGCCGGTAGCTGCTCGTACGTCGATGGCCCGTAGAGCCCGAAGCGCACCACGCCGACCTTTCTGCGCACCAAGGCGTCTTCATCGGGCCGCAGTGTGCGCAGCGCAATATCCGCCTCACCTTTATCCAGTGCGGCCAGTTGGGTTGATGGCATCAACACCAGGTTCAGTTGCGGGTATTCGCTACGCAAACGCGCCACATGGGGCGCGATGCAGTAATTGGCAATGGACGGCGGGCAACTGACCCGCACCGTGCCGGCCATTTCGATGGACGCGAGCCGCGACAGGCGCAACACCTGGGTGGCCATTTCGTCCATGCCAGCAGCCATCGCGGCCAGTGCCAGGCCTTGCGCGGTCAGTGGGCGACTGCGGGGCAGGCGGTCCACCAATTTGACGCCCAGGGCCTTTTCCAGCGCATCCACCCGGCGTCCGACAGTGGCGTGTTCCACCTGCAACTCACGGGCAGCGGCCGAGAGTGACCCGGTGCGGGCCAATACGGTGAAGTAATACAAGTCTTGCCAGTCGAACATCGGATTATTTCCGCACAGAGGATGGGATTGAATGGGGAATTTTCCGTCTGAAGGTGTCCTTTTACCATGTGCGCTTTCCAGTGCAAACGGAGTTGTTCCCGCGATGAAAGCCATCACCCTGCAAACCTATGGCGGCCCAGACGTTGTTCAAGTGCGCCAGGACGTACCCAAACCTCAGGTCACGCCGGGGCATGTGCTGATCAAAGTGGCGTGCGCCGGCATCAATTTCATGGATATCCATACGCGCCAAGGCAAATATGCCAATTCGGTGACCTATCCGGTGCGTCTGCCCTGCACCTTGGGCATGGAAGGCGCGGGGGTGGTGGTGGAGATCGGTGACGGCGTCAGGCATCTGGCCGTGGGGGATCGGGTCGCCTGGTGCATTGCCTGGGGCGCGTATGCCGAATACGCACTGGTGCCGGTCGAAAAAATCGCACAGATCCCCAACGCCATCGCCTTCGATCAGGCGGCTGCGGCGATGTTTCAAGGCTGCACCGCCCATTACCTGATCGATGATGTCGCACGATTGCAGGCCGGCAGCAGCTGCCTGGTGCACGCGGCGTCCGGCAGCATCGGTCAGTTGCTGGTGCAGATGGCTCGGCATTTGGGGGCGACCGTGTTTGCCACTGGCAGCACCCTTGAAAAATGCGCGATTGCGCAACAACGCGGTGCTCACCAGGCTTGGACCTACGACGATGGGCGCTTTGCCGACCGTGTGCTCGACGCCACGCACGGCAAAGGCGTGGACGTGGTGTTCGACTCCTTGGGCAAAAGCACCCTGCGAGACAGCTTTCGCGCCTGCCGTACACGGGGCCTGATCGTCAATTACGGCAATGTCTCGGGGTCGCTGACCGACCTGGACCCGATGGAACTGGGCGAAGCGGGCTCATTGTATTTGACGCGCCCGCGACTGGCCGACCATATGGCCGACGGCGCTACGGTGCAACGGCGCGCCAATGCGGTGTTTGCGGCGATGCTTGAAGGGGCGTTGACGGTGGAGATCGAAGGGCATTACACCCTCGACACGGTGCAGCAGGTGCATGAACGCATCGAGGCGCGGCAACAGATCGGCAAGGCAGTGCTGTGGGTGGACCGCGACCTGCATTAATGACAGGCGAAAAAAAACCGGCTGATCAGGCCGGTTTGGGGTGCCCCGCAAACACTGCGGGGTTATACGCGGTTGCTCTGCAGACGGTCAGCACCACCTTCGGCGACACGACGTTCCAGCAAGCGATCCGAGCCACCTTCGGCAACACGGTTGCCTTGCAGACGGTCGGCACCGCCTTCGGCGACACGACGTTCCAGCAAGCGATCCGAGCCACCTTCGGCAACGCGGTTGCCTTGCAGACGGTCAGCACCACCTTCGGCGACACGACGTTCCAGCAGACGATCCGAACCACCTTCGGCGACGCGGTTGCCTTGCAGACGGTCGGCACCACCTTCGGCAACACGACTTTCCATCAGACGATCCGCGCCGCCTTCAGCGACAACAGGGTGGGCAAATGCGTTGGCTGCGAGTACCGAGAAAGCGAGGCTAAGCAAGATTTGGCGTTTCATGAGAGTGTGCTCCGAGTGTTTTAGTTGGGTGCCGCTGGGTATGGGTTTGATGTTACGCGTTGCATTTTTTTAGAGAACTTCATTGGGCTGATGGTGACTATCGATGCCAGCGATAGCCCGTTTTGGCGGGCTATCGCAGGGACGGTCACGGCATCTGCGGCAATTCCAGGGGGCGCAGGTCGAACACCAGCACCTCAGCGTCCGTGCCTTGGCTCAGGCGAATCTGGCGCTCATCCCGCACTCGGGCACCGTCGCCCTCCTGCAAGCGCTGACCGTTGACTTCAACGCTGCCGCTGGCCACATGGATGTACACATGCCGGTCTGGCGGCAGGTCGAGGGTCGCGGCTTCATCACCGTTGAACAGCCCGGCGTACACCCGTGCGTCCTGGCGCACGCTCAGGGAGCCGTCAGCACCGTCTGGCGAGATGATCAACTGCAAGCGTCCACGTTTCTGTGCCTCGCTGAAATGCTCCTGCTGATAGCGCGGCTCGGCGCCAGCTTCGGCGGGCACGATCCAGATTTGCAGGAAGTGCACGCCACGGGTCTGGCTGTGATTGAACTCGCTGTGGGCCACGCCGCTGCCGGCGCTCATCAGTTGCACATCGCCTGGGCGGATCACCGAACCTGTGCCAAGAGTGTCCTTGTGTTCCAGGGCGCCTTCGAGCACATAGGAGAAGATCTCCATGTCGCGGTGCGGGTGCTGGCCGAAGCCTTTGCCGGCCGCTACGCGGTCATCGTTGATCACCAGCAGGTCGGAAAAACCCTGTTCTTTCGGGTTCCAGTAGTTGGCGAACGAGAAGGTGTGGAACGACTTCAACCAACCGTGATTGGCGGCGCCGCGTTCCGAAGCTTGGCGAAGGGTCAGCATGGTCTTGTCCTCAAGTGAGAGCGGGCTGCGGTATGCAGGGCTCCTGCGTTGAGAAGAAGATTAATGGTTACTGAAAAATTCATTAAGAAGATGAGATCTGAATAACTGTCACCTTGGGGTTGACAATAAAGACCGTGCCATAATGCTCCGGCTGTCCCCTGAGCTTCTTTCTATTTATGGATGTTTTGCCCTATGAAAACCGTGGCCATGGCGCTGTTTCCGGACTTCCTCCTGCTCGACATGGCCGGGCCGCTCGAAGTGTTTTCCATCGCCAACCGCTACCTGCCGGCGGCCGCGCATTACCAGATCCTCACCCTGGGCACCGAACCTGGGCCGTTGCGCGCCTCCAACGGCGTGGTGGTGCAGACCGACCTGCTGTTGGACCAGGCCGACGGCGCCTACGACCTGCTATTGGTACCCGGTGGCCCCGGTGCCTATAACGAATGCCACCCGGCGTTGTTGCCCTGGCTCAAGGCGGCTGCGCCACGGGCGCGGCGCTTTGGTTCGATCTGCACCGGCGCCTTTGTGCTGGGCCACGCCGGGCTGCTGGACGGTCATCGCGTGACCACCCATTGGCACTACACCGAACGCCTGATCAAGGCGTTTCCCAAGGCTATCGTCGAGACCGATCGTATCTACCTGCAAGACGGGCGTTTGATCACCTCGGGCGGGGTCACGGCAGGCATCGACCTGGCGCTGTCGATCGTGGCCCAGGACCACGGCAAGGAAGTCGCGGTGGACGTGGCCAAGGTGCTGCTGGTGGTGATGAAGCGCCAGGGCGGCCAGGCGCAGTTCAGCCCGATGACCGCAGCGGTGGCGCCCCAGGAAACCGCGATCACTCGCGTGCAAAACCATGTGCTGGCGCACCTCGACCAACCGTTCACCATTGAGTCCATGGCCGAACTGGCCGGCATGAGCGCGCGCCATTTTGCGCGGCTGTTTGCCAAGGACGTGCAGATGACCCCCATGGCCTTCCTGCAGGGCGCGCGCATCGACCGTGCCCGCCAGTTGCTGGAAACCACCGACCTGCCGCTCAAGACCGTGGCGTTCCACGCAGGCTTCGGCAGCGTGCGCTATATGCGCTTTCTGTTCAGTGAGAAGCTCGGCCTTAACCCCACCCAATACCGACAACAGTTCAGTTAACGACGGGATGTCCGTCTCACACCCCCGAATGTCCGTGTCGCTCCCCGTGCCAGCATTGTCCTGTCATCGCTAGCTGGCAAGATAGCTGCAAGCCCATGGAAAAGGATGCGCAAACGCCCAAGGCCGGGCGTTTCAGCGCGATTGCACACATGAACAACCCTCAGGCGATTGACGCTGATGGCACGGTGCGCTTCGGTGCCTATGCCTTTCACCGGCAACAGCGGCTGGTCAGCAAGGCAGGCTGGCCGGTGCCGTTGGGCGGGCGGGCGTTGGATATCCTCACCGTGCTGCTTGAAACACCAGGGCAGTTCATCAGCAAGGTCACGTTGATCGAGCGGGTCTGGCCGAACAGCGTGGTGGAAGAAAACAACCTGCGGGTGCACATCGCCGCACTGCGCCGCGCCCTTGAAGGCCCGAGTTTTATCCTCAATGACCCGCAGCGCGGCTACTGTTTTGCCGCGCCTGTGCAAGGGACGATCCAGCACGTGACGCCCCGGCATAACCTGGCGGCGCGGCTCAACCCGCTGATCGGCTGTGACGCGTTGTTGGGCGTGCTGGTGCGGCGCCTGTCCGGGCAACGCCTGGTGACGCTCACCGGTTGCGCTGGCGTGGGCAAGAGCACCTTGGCCCTGGCCCTGGCCGAACGCGTATTGCCGCGTTACCGCGACGGCGTGTGGTGGGTCGACCTGGCCACGGTGGACGCGCCGATGAGCATGCTGCGCCACCTGGCCGCCGCGTTGCACTTGGAATCCAGCGGCAGCGCCACTGAGTTGGCTCGCCAATTGGCCGACCGACAATTACTGCTGGTGCTCGACGGCGCCGACCTGCTGCTCGGCGCCTGCCGGCACTTACTGCGCGTACTGCGTGAAAAAGCCCCTCAGGTGAGTGTGCTGATCAGCAGTCGCGAACCGTTGCAGATCGCCGGCGAATGGGTACAGCGCGTGCCTCGACTGGCGGTGCCCGCACCGTCGGCGCTGAGCAGCGTGGAGCAGGCGATGGCCTATCCAGCGGTGCAATTGTTTGTCGCAAGGGCGGCTGCCAGCCAACAGGGTTTTGCATTGCGGACCCAGGACTTGGCGCCCCTGCGGGATATCTGCCGGCGCCTCGACGCACTCCCCCTGGCCCTCGAACTGGCGGCTGCCCAAGTGGATGCACTGGGTGTGCGTGGCTTGCAGTTGCAATTGCGCCAAGGCTTGCAAGTGCTGACCCGGGGCCGGCGCACGGCGGTGGAGCGTCACCAATCGCTGACGGCCGCCCTGGACTGGACCTACGAGCGCCTGAGCCTGCCGGAGCGCTGGCTGTTCCTGCAGTTGAGTTTGTTCAAGATGGCAGTGACGTTGCCCACCTTGAGTGAGCTGGTCGCCGGTACGGAGTTGGAACACGCCGACCTGGCCTATTTGCTAGGTCGCCTGGTGAACACTTCGCTGCTGAGCCTGGAGCCGGGGCCAGGTGAGGCGCGCTATCGCCTGCTCAATTGCGTGCGCAGCTATGCGCTGGCGCACTTGCGTGATCCGGCACAAGTGGCGCGTCTGCAGCAAGGGTATGGGCATTACCTGGGGCCGTTTTCAGGCCGGCCGTTTGTCTTGCAGCTCGTCGAGCAGGCTGCGTACGCTTATTAGATCCTGGGTTGCAAAGCCTTCGGTAAACCGTGCATGCACGGAACTCAACAGATCACGCGCCGGCTGCAGGCGTGCTTGTCGCTGCCACAACCGGGCCAGCGACGTCGCGCAACGCAACTCCCAGGCCAGCGCCCCTTGCTGGTGCGCCAGGCCCAGGGCTTCGAGCAGCAGCGCCTCGGCGGCACGGGTATCGGCCATGCCATCGGCGCGCACCCGCAGGATCTCCGCAGTGCACCAGCCCGCCGCGCCGGTTCTGGCACGTTCGAAAACGGCGTCTTGCACCTCGATGGCATTGAACGTCACCAACGTATCTTCGACCAATCCCAAACCCTGCACATCCGCCATCTGCAGCGTGCCTTCGTAGCAGCGCGCCCAGGTCTGGAACAACTGCACTGAATGCTTCTGTGCCTGTTGCAACAGCAGGTCGAGGTTGTCGCGGGCGGTGGCGGTGTCTCCGTTGTAGTGAGGGATCACCACCCCGGCCAGGGCCAGGGTGTAGCAAATCGATGTGCCGTGATTGATCTGCAGTGCCAGTTCCAATGCCTGGCTTGCGGTACGCCAGGCGCGCTCCGGAAAGCCGCGCAGCCACAGGATGCGCGCAAGGATGGTCAACGAGGCGACGCTCTGGTCGTACTGCACACCAAAGCCATGGGTGAACCGGTTGAGATGACCGCTCTGGGCCATGCGCTGGATCACCTGTTCGGCATTGTGCTGCGCCAGCGCCTGGTTGCCTGCAAAGTGCTGCGCCAGCACGCGCAAACGTTGAGCGCTGAGGGCTAGCAACGGCTCGGCCTGGGGGCCCAGTTGGTCGAAATGCAGGCTTTGGACCAAGGCTTCGCGGTAGTTGCCACAGCACAGGTTGACGGCCATATGGCCCGATACCGCGCGCAACTGGCCGGCCAAATCCTTGCCGGCTTCCGCCAAGCGCCGGGCGCAGGTAAAGGCCTCGATGGTCTGCGGCGTGCCACCCTGAGCGTGGTAGGAAAAACTGCCCAGCGCCAACTGCAACGCCATGTGCAAGCGTTGGCTGGGTGTGCTCGATTGCCCCAGGCGCAACAGGGCCTTGCCCACGTACAGGCCGTGTTCGCGCAGCAGTGACAGTTCCTGCCACAACGGCATGGCGCTGACGGTCAGGCGTATGCCCAGCACGTGCACGCCGCCGTCGCCCAGGCCCCAATCGAGGGCGGCGCGGATGTCTTCGCGCAGCCCTGCGTAGCGGTCGATCCACACCTGCGTAGCGGTGATTTCCCAATCGTCCTGCGCCTGGTTCATCAGGGCGAGGCAGCGCTCGGCGTGACGTTCGCGGGTGATGGCGAGTTCGTCGGCAACGCTGAGTTTTTCCAGGGCGTAGGTGCGGGTGATGTCCAGTAGGCGATAGACCATCTCATCATCGCCGGCCTCCACATTGATCAAGGACTTGGCCACCAGCTGCGTGATGGACCCCAGCACTTCAGTCGGCGCAATCTGCTCCCCGGCGATCACCGCCGCCGCGCTGGCCAGGCTGAACTCACCCCGGAACACCGCCAGGCGGCGCAGGCAAATTTGCTCGCATGCCGTCAACAGCTCAAAGCTCCAGTCCAGCGTGGCGCGCAAGGTTTGATGACGGGGCAGGGCACTGCGCCGACCACGGGTCAGCAGGCGGAAGTTGTCTTCCATCTGCACCAGCAGCCCTGGCAAGCCGAAGCGTTCGATTTGCGCCGCTACCAACTCGATGGCCAGGGGAATGCCGTCGAGGCGCTGGCAGATATCAATCGCCAGCGGCAGTTCGGCCTCGCTCAACTCAAAGCTGTCCTGCTGGGACATGGCCCGTTCGACCAGCAATTGCAGGGCCGGGTAACCGAGTGCCTGGGCGCGATTGCCGGTAGCGGGCGGGCAGGCCAAGGGGTCGAGGCGTTGCACATGTTCACCCTCGGCGCGCAACGCTTCGCGGCTGGTGGCCAGGATGTGCAGCTTGGGCGCGTGGCGCAGGAGGGTTTCGCTGATCAGCGCGATGTCGTCCAGCAAGTGTTCGCAGTTGTCGATCACCAGCAGCAACTGGCGCTCTTGCAAGCTGCGGGCAAACGTTGCCAGGGGTTCATGTTCGACTGCGGTGAGGTCGAGCAGGGCGGCGAGGTTGGGCAGGATCATCGACGGTGTGCTGAGGGGCGTCAGGTCCAACAGGCGAATGCCGTCGCGGTAATGCCCGATCAGCAGTTCCGCGACGCGCAAGGCGACGGTGGTCTTGCCGATCCCCCCGGTGCCGGTGAGGGTGATAAAGCGGCGCTCGGGCAATTGCTGCACCAGGCTGTCGATCAGGGCCTGGCGACCGATCATCCGCGTACGGCGCAGGGGCAGGTTGTGCCCCTGGCCGAGTGGGGCGCCGTCGTTGGGTAGGCTCATCGGCTCGATGCTCAGTGGCGCCACAAAACTGTAGCCACGCTGGGCCACCGTCACGATATAGCGCTGCCCGGCCTGGCCATCGCCCAGGGCCTTGCGCAACGCCGCCATGTGCACCCGCAGGTTGCCGTCTTCCACGACGCTTTTCGGCCAGACGCGGGCGATCAACTCTTGTTTGCTCACCACATTGCCGGCCTGTTCCAACAGGATCAGCAGGATCTCCACTGCCCGTCGTCCCAGGCGCAACGGGCGACCAGCCTCCAGCACCAGGCGCTGGCGCGGATGGATGCGGTAAGGGCCGAACTGCACGGCCTGATCGCTGAGGTCATTCATGGTTGCCCATGCTCTGGGAAAGGATCGGGCAAGCATATTCCAGGTGCAGGTGTACCACTAGGCCGCGATCACGTGAGGCTTGTGACGCATGTGGTGATTTCGCCAGGTCATCGGGTTGACGCCTTCGCTGCGGGTGAACATATGGCAGAAGTGCGCCTGGTCGCAGAACCCACACTCCAGGCTGATTTGCGTGAGGCTCAGGGCGGAACCGGTGATCAGCTCCTTGGCCCTTTGGATGCGTTGTTGGCGTATCCACTCCTGAGGCGACAGCCCGGTGGTGCACTTGAACGCGCGGGAAAAATGGCTGCGCGACAATGCGCAGGCCTGGGCCAGGTCGGCAATTGCCAGGCTTTCGCCGAGGTTGGCCTGAATCAGTTGCTTGGCGATACGCTCGCGCCGGGGGCATAGGCCGCCGGTCGCGGATAAACGGGGAGCCTGGAGTTCAAGTCGGGCCATGACGGATGTCCGCAGTCGATGGGAGCGTTCCCGGTGAATGGATGCAGTGTAGACCGATACATTCTTGGCGCCTGACCGCCTGGCTGACGAGTTAATCGTTGTTAATTTCGCCAGGTGCAGTCACCGAAAAGACAGCACAGCGGTGCAATCGCGGCAGCGTCTGGCGTGATTTTCTGTGTACTTGCCAACCGTTTGGATACCTCCATGAACCGCAACGACCTACGCCGCGTCGACATGAACCTGCTGGTGATTTTCGAAGCGTTGATGTTCGAGAAGAACCTGACCCGCGTTGCCGAAAAGCTCTTCATGGGCCAGCCGGCGGTGAGCGCGGCCCTGGGCCGCCTGCGCGACCTGTTCGACGACCCGTTGCTGTTGCGCAACGGGCGGGGCATGGAGCCCACGCCACGTGCCGTGGCGATACTCAAGGAGTTGCAACCGGCCATGGACATCATCTCGGGCGCCGTCAGTCGCGCCAAGGATTTCGACCCCTCCACCAGCTGCGCGGTGTTTCGCATTGGCCTGTCCGACGACGCCGAGTTCGGCCTGTTCCCGCCACTGCTCAGCCAACTGCGCGAAGAAGCCCCGGGGATTGTCGTGGTGGTGCGCCGCGCCAATTACCTGCTGATGTCGACGTTGCTGGCCAGCGGCGAGATTTCGGTGGGGGTGAGCTACACCACTGAATTACCGGCGAATGCCAAGCGCAAGAAACTGCGGGACATCCCCTGCAAGGTACTGCGCGGCGACGATGGCTCTGAGCCGCTGACGCTGGATGATTACTGTGAGCGGCCCCATGCGATGGTGTCGTTTTCGGGGGACCTGAGTGGCAATATCGACTTGGACCTGGCGCGCATTGGCCGGGCGCGGCGGGTGGTGTTGGCCGTGCCGCAGTTCAGTGGGCTGCGGGCGTTGTTGGCCGGTACGCAGATTATTGCGACCGTGCCGGACTATGCGGCGTGTGCGTTGACCGAGGGCACTACGTTGCGGGCAGAGGACCCGCCGTTTGCGATTGATGCTGCGGAGTTGTCGATGGTGTGGAGTGGGGTGCATGACAATGATCCGGCGGAGCGGTGGTTGCGGGGGAGGATTGGGGAGCATATGGCTCGTGTTTTGTAGACGAGGCTTAACGGTATATTGGCTATGTATTTTATAGCGAAATATGTTTAAAGACTGTCATTCTTCACAGTAGTTGTATTTTGGGGCGCCGTGTTAACTGTATAGCAATTAAACGCACTTACAGTAGTCAAGGAGTCGAACATGGCGCGCAAAAAAGAAACCGCTGAGTTGCGGGGTGTTGCCCCTGATGACATAAATGAAGATGGTACGTTAAAGCCTGAAGAGGTGACTGTTTTTGGCCACGATCATGGCATGAGTCGATTTCCCGAAGGTCGGCCACTCCCAGAAGATATAATGCCTGATTTATTAAGTCTTAAGCCGGATGATGAGAATTCACCTAACGCCGGTTGGTGCCCGAATGGAAGTTGGAGTGGTGGCATATGTCGTCCGTATAACAATGTGCATAGAGCTCGGTGGATGTCCGCCTATGGATCGGTCAAACACCTTCGGGTTCAAGATGCCATTCTTCCTGGTACTCACCAGTCGGCGTTTGATAAGCAAGCAGCGAGTACGCCTTCAATGGAGACTTGCCAGGACGTGAGCGTTCACACGCAGTTGCACGCGGGTATTCGTGCGATTGACATCAGGGTTCAGTTTTATTTTGGTTACCCGGCGGGCGACAGCCGGCGGTTCATGATATTCCACAGCGGTAATAACGGCCGAACGATTCAGGGTGATATTTTAAATGCGGTGTTAAGCTTTTACAGTGATGCAAATAATAAGGGTGAGGTTATTGTTCTTGATTTTCATCAGTTTAAGGGGTTTACGCCGGCCGCACACCTCGAGTTGGCTGGGATTATTAAAAACTCATTACGGATGGTTATAGCTCCTCCTAGATTTCGAAGCTTCAACATAGCACAACTGGCTACACTAGGTAAGACAGTGATCATCGCCTACAACGATGGTACTCGAAATTCGGATTTCTGGCCGGGAGTCAATCAGCGCTGGATTGGACATAACCAGCCCTCATCCTCTCAATTAAAAGCATTTGTTGATAAAGTAGCGGCTGAAAATAAGCCTGCTTGGGAGCTGCGAGCTATTCAGGCAGCTAAATATACCAAGGTGTTTCACGTACCTGATGATATGTCTCCCGATGTGATGAGTTGGTTTGCGGCCGGTACTGCTGCTAGTCCTATTATGAAGCACTTCATAATTAACACGGACTGGTCTTTGCGTCATCGGCTTGTTGATAATATCATCTACGCCAATCAGTTTCGTTTTGGTTATTATAATGCGGCGTGGCCTTGCTATGAGCCGACGAATTACATTCCTTATAGGCTGAGTCTTATTTATTGGGTTTTTTATGGCTGTTCGCGCAGTCATATTATTTTGCCGGACCCTGCCAACTCACCCTATGGCGAGCATGGATTGGTGGTTGCGATAGGTCGAGAAATTAGCACGACGTTGACGATAAGGCACTCGATATTTCCAGCTGATATTCATGTTCCAATGTCAGCGGGCGATCTTGCTGCGTTTGTTTATTTGAATAAGCGCTGGGAATTTTTATGTGATGTTTATACGCCAAATACGAATGGTGCGACGGTGCCGGCACCGCCATTTGGTGAAAAGTTTGCCCGTTATGTACTGAGTGACGGTAACTATGTTTCGCCAATACGATTGCCGCGCTATGCCGAAAAAATCAATAGCGTGGTCTTTGTAACGTCTAACGCTACTTTAGATGCTGTGATTTCTGGGGAGGGAGTGGTCGGAGGCCATCAGGTTACGATAAGGAAAGGCGATACTTATGCCTTTGCATATGAGGGGCCAGGTCGGTGGCGGCGGTTGAGTTAAACTAACTAAACAAATCAAATAAAACATCGGTGCCTACGTGAGCTTCATCATGCATTCAGGCTTACGTAGGTTTCTGGGTAGCGGGAGGTTACGCGCAGCAAGCGATGATGCTTCGCTAGACAGCACATACATCCAATTTCCCACCCGTCATCCACTCCAAACTCCCCCATCGCTCAACTTTCCAGGGGGAATCAAACATCATGGACCCAGCACCCAACACCAGCCCCGACGAAGTCGTCACCCTGGTCGTCAAGCACCTCATCAAACAAGGCCACGAAGCCGACTACGAAGCCTGGCTGCGCCGCATCGTACGCATCGCCGGCGAGCGCCCCGGCCACCTCGGCGTCGACGTCGTGCGCAGCAAGCAAAACGGCCTGGCCCTGTTCACCTGCGTGTTGCGCTACCGCTCCACCGACGCCCTGGAAACCTGGCTCGACTCCCCCGAGCGCAAAACCCTGATCGACGAAGCCGCCCCCCTGCTGGCCGACGGCGACAACACCGAAATCGGCGCCGTCAACGAGTTCTGGTTCAACCCCGAAACCGAAAACGCCGCCAAGCCACCCCGCTGGAAACAGGCCGTAGTCACCCTGTTTGTGATCCTGCCGCTGACCCTGCTGGTCCCGATCATCTGGGGCCCGATCCTGCGCCTGCATCCGTTCCTCTCCAACTATGTGGTCGCCACTTTCCTGGTCACCCTGACCATCGTGTTGCTGGTGGTCTACCTGCTGATGCCAGCGGCCACCCGCCTGTTCGCTCCCTGGCTTGAAGCCTCTGTAAAGGAAACCCTATGAACGCCGATCTGATTCTGTTCAATGGCCAGTTCCACACCGTGGACCGTGAAAACCCGCGTGCAACGGCCGTCGCCATCAGCCAGGGGCGCTTTGTCGCCGTCGGCACCGACGGTGAAGCGATGGCCCTGCGCGGCAGTGGCACCCAGGTCATCGACCTCAAGGGACGCACCGTGATCCCCGGCCTCAACGACTCCCACCTGCACCTGATCCGTGGCGGCCTGAACTACAACCTCGAACTGCGCTGGGAAGGCGTGCCGTCCCTGGCCGATGCGTTGCGCATGCTCAAGGACCAGGCCGACCGCACGCCCACCCCGCAATGGGTGCGCGTGGTGGGTGGCTGGAACGAATTCCAGTTTGCCGAAAAACGCATGCCCACGCTGGAAGAGCTCAACCAGGCTGCGCCGGACACCCCGGTGTTCGTGCTGCACCTGTACGACCGCGCCTTGCTCAACCGTGCTGCCCTGCGCGTGGCGGGTTACACCAAGGACACGCCGAACCCGCCGGGCGGCGAGATCGTGCGTGACAGCAACGGCAACCCCACCGGCATGCTGGTGGCACGTCCTAACGCGATGATCCTGTATTCGACCCTCGCCAAAGGCCCGAAACTGCCACTGGAGTATCAGGTCAACTCGACCCGCCAGTTCATGCGCGAACTCAATCGCCTGGGCCTCACCAGCGCCATCGACGCTGGCGGTGGGTTCCAGAACTACCCCGATGACTACGCGGTAATCGAGCAACTGGCCAAGGACGAACAGTTGACGGTGCGCATCGCCTACAACCTGTTCACCCAGAAACCCAAGGAAGAGCTCAGCGACTTCCAGAACTGGACCGGCAGCGTGAAGCTGCACCAGGGCGATGACTACCTGCGCCACAACGGCGCCGGTGAGATGCTGGTGTTCTCGGCCGCCGATTTCGAAGACTTCCTTGAACCGCGCCCGGACCTGCCATTGACCATGGAGCAGGAGTTGGAGCCGGTGGTACGCCACTTGGTGGAGCAGCGCTGGCCGTTCCGCCTGCACGCCACCTATGACGAGTCCATCTCCCGAATGCTCGACGTGTTCGAGAAGGTCAACCGCGATATTCCGTTCAATGGCTTGCCGTGGTTTTTCGACCACGCTGAAACCATCACGCCGAAAAACATCGAGCGCGTGCGGGCGCTTGGCGGTGGTATTGCGATCCAGGACCGCATGGCGTTCCAGGGTGAGTACTTCGTGGAGCGTTACGGCGCCAAGGCCGCCGAAGCCACGCCGCCGATCAAGCGCATGCTTGCCGAGGGTGTGCCGGTAGGGGCGGGCACCGATGCCACGCGGGTCTCCAGTTACAACCCGTGGACCTCGCTGTACTGGATGGTCAGCGGCCGCACCGTCGGCGGCCTTGAGTTGCACGCCGAGGGCCTGCCGCGCCTCACCGCGCTGGAGCTGTTCACCCACGGCAGCGCCTGGTTCTCGTCCGAACAGGGCAAGAAGGGCCAGATCAAGGTCGGCCAATTAGCCGACGTCGCCGCGCTCTCGGCGGATTTCTTCAGTGTCGATGAAGAAGCCATCAAGTGGATCGAATCGGTACTGACTGTGGTCGGCGGCAAAGTGGTCTACGGCGCCGGCGATTTCGAGGATTACGCACCACCGCGCGTGCCGGTGCTGCCGGACTGGTCGCCGGTGGTCAAGGTGCCGGGGCACTGGCGCCCAAGCTCGCCTTTGCAGGCTCAAGTACACCAATGCTGCGGCCCGTGCGGCGTGCATTCACACAGCCACGAAAAAGCCCGCCTTTCCAGCGTGCCGGTCAGCGACTTCCAGGGTTTCTGGGGTGCGTTCGGCTGTTCGTGCTTTGCCTTCTGATTACTCAAACCCCCGTAAGGAACTGAACCATGGCTAACAACCGTTTGAACAAAGATGACGCCGTCGTCCTGTTGGTCGACCACCAGACTGGCCTGATCTCACTGGTACAGGATTTCTCGCCGAACGAGTTCAAGAACAACGTGCTGGCACTGGCCGATGTGGCCAAGTTCTTCAACCTGCCAACCATCCTCACCACCAGCTTCGAAAGCGGCCCCAACGGTCCACTGGTTCCGGAGCTCAAGGCACTGTTCCCGGACGCGCCGTACATTGCCCGCCCTGGCCAGATCAACGCCTGGGACAACGAAGATTTCGTCAAGGCCGTCAAGGCGACCGGTCGCAAGCAGATCATCATTGCCGGTGTGGTGACCGACGTGTGCGTAGCGTTCCCCACCCTGTGCGCGTTGGAAGAAGGCTTTGAAGTGTTTGTAGTTACCGACGCATCCGGCACCTTCAACGAAACCGTGCAACAAGCGGCCTGGGCGCGTATGACAGCCGCCGGTGCACAACTGGTCAAC
Source organism: Pseudomonas sp. PGPPP1 (assembly GCF_002255865.1). Classification (NCBI taxonomy): domain Bacteria; kingdom Pseudomonadati; phylum Pseudomonadota; class Gammaproteobacteria; order Pseudomonadales; family Pseudomonadaceae; genus Pseudomonas; species Pseudomonas sp. PGPPP1. Next base: position 163,996 of record NZ_NKIG01000001.1, read on the forward strand.
TGGTTCGCCGTGGCCTGCGAGTTGCAACGCGACTGGCGCAACGACATGGAAGGCCTGGCCAACCTGCTGTCGCCGCGCATCCCGAACTACCGCAACCTGATGAACAGCTACTCGGCGTTTACGGCCAAGTAACCCGTTCTAGAAAACTGCGAAATACCCCTGTGGGAGCGGGCTTGCTCGCGAATACGGAGTGTCAGTCAACAGATCAAGTGACTGACCCACCGTATTCGCGAGCAAGCCCGCTCCCACATTTTGGTTTGTGGTGTTGCGACGAACCCGTTATACAACCGTACAAATGTCCACCGAGAAGCGACAATGAACCCCTTTGAAGACATGCGCCTTTTCTGCCAAGTCATGGAGTCCGGCAGCTTCACCGCTGCCGCCGAACAGTTGGGCCTGTCCAAGCAGTTCGTCAGCCGCCGCCTGATCCAACTGGAAGACCGCCTCGGCGTGCGCCTGCTCAACCGCTCCACGCGTCGTTTGGATGTCACCCCACTGGGCCAGAGTTACTACGAATCCGCGCTGCGACTGCTCAATGAAGTCGAGCAAGTGGAGCAGGGCATCGCGGGCCAGAACAGCGAACCACGCGGCACCATTCGGCTGAGCGCGCCGCTGTCGTTTGCCATGGCCCACTTGGGTTGCCTGTTGCCGCTGTTCTTGCAGCGCCACCCTCAGGTGTCGGTGGAAGTCGATCTCAGCGACCGTCCCGTGGACCTGATCGGCGAAGGCTACGACCTGGTGTTGCGCATCGGCACCCTGGAAGACTCCACCTTGATTGCCCGCCGCATCGCCAGCATCCCCCGCGTGTATTGCGCCAGCCCCGAGTACCTGGCTCTGCGCGGCACCCCGCAAAAACCCGACGACCTCGCCGAGCACGATTGCCTGCCTTACGGCCATGGCCGCCAGGTGCAGTGGCGCTTCAAGGGCAAGTTGCAGGCGTTGAGTGTCAGTGGGCGCATGCGCGTGAACAACGGTGATCTGCTGCGCGACACCGCGATTGCCGGTCTAGGCGTGACGTACTTGCCGACCTTTATCGTCGCCGATGCGTTGAAGGACGGACGCCTGGTCAGTGTGTTGGATGAGTTCGCCCCCGAAGACCTGACGCTGTCGGCGGTGTACCCGCAACACCGGCAGAGCTCGCGGCCCGTGCAGGCGCTGGTGGAATTCCTGCGTGAGCGCCTGGCTAGCGGCTGTTGAACAACTGGCGGATCAGGTTTGGGGTACTACCGGTCCAACGCTTGAACGAGCGGCGAAAGTTCGCCGCATCGCTGAAGTTCAAATACGCCGCCACCTCATCGTTGCTGTAGCCCTTGACCTGATACAGGTGCAACGCCACTTGCTTGCGCACCCGGTCCACCTGCTGCTGAAAGCCGGTGTCGTGCTTGTGCAGCTTGCGCTTGAGGGTGGCCGGGCTCATGGCGAAGGCGTGCGCGGCCTGTTCCAGGCTGGGTGGCTGGCGTACTTGTTCGCGCAGGTAGTCGTAGAGGCCGTCGAGAAAACTGCTGGCAAAGCCCAACTGTTCAATCTGCTCGCGGGCTTGTTGGCGCGCCACTTGGCCGGCGGTGGCCGAAGCGCCCGGCCAGGGGCGGGTAAGGTATTCACGCGGGATGCACATCACATCCAGTGGCCGCGCGAAGCGGGTCTCTTCCCCCAGATGCACCCAGTACTGCTCGACGTAGCGGGGCTCGGGGTGACTGAAACTGCACGCCCAGGGCAGTCGTTCACCGCTGAGCCATTGGCTCATGGCAACCAGTGAGGTCATGCTCGCTTCCAACAGGAAGCGCCACTGTTCGCCAGCCCCGCAACTGTCCAGCCAGTAGAGGTAGGCGTGGTGCTCATCCAGCTCCAATTGCAGTGTGACCAACGGGCTGAGCAGCACCTGTTGTTGGATCAGGATTTCCAGCGCTTGATGCAAATTCTGCGCATGGCCCAACGCATGGCTGGCCGCGCCGTAATAGCCCGGCAACAGGCGCTGGCCGAACAGGAAGCTGCTGTCGTCGGCGTCCAGCAGCTTGCGGCTGTTGCCGATCAAGGCGAAAAACTGGTGTGGGCTCAGGCGTGCAGTGCCGGCCAGGATGTCTTCATGAAACAGCCCGGTGCCGCGCAGCAGGCGATGGCTGTCGATGTCCCGGGACAAGGCCAGGTCGATCAAGGTGGCAGGCTGGTAGTGCCCCGGGATGAAGCGGCTGTCGGCTTCATACCCGTTGGTTTTCACGGCCATCTCAGGCGATTTTCGCGAGAGGTTGCTTGGCTTTGGCCAGCGCCAGGTTCAGGCGCTTGAGCAGGTCCTGGGGCGGTTCGTCCAAGGCCATCACCACGGCGGTGGTCGCCCCTAGTTGCAGGCGTTCGCCTTGCTGGCGGGTCTTGTGGGCGAGGGCGCGCACGGCCTGTTGCAACTCCAACGCCAGCACTTGGGCCTGGCGTTCGCCGGTGTTGGGCAGCAGCACCACGAAGCGGTCGCCCGCCAAGCGGCAGAGCAAGTCCTGGCGGCGCAGATTGAGCAGCAGTAAATGGCTGAGGGCCTGCAATACCGCATCACCCTCGGCATGCCCGTAGGCCTGGTTGATGGCCGCGAAGTTGTCCAGGTCCAGGGCGAGCAACGACAGCGGTTGCTGCTGGTCGCGACTGTCTTGCAGGCTGTCGGCCAACTGGCGCTTGAGATAGTCGGCGCCGGCCAGTGGCGTGAGTTTGTCGAACAAGCGATGTTCACGGAACAGCCGCTCACGCTTTTCCATCTGTGCGCTGATCGCCAGTTGCTCGCGGTGCCAGTGGTAGATACCAATGGTCAGCAGGATCATGCCCACCGGCATGGGCCCGGATTCGAGCCAGTGGTCCCAGGTGATGCTGTCGGGCAGGCGGATGAACTCGTCGAGGCTGTCGATCCACCAGGAAAAGAAGATGCACGACAGGCCCAACGCCAGGTAGTTGGTGACGCGTCCGGCGGGGCGGCTTTTCAGCACCAGGCCCAGCCATACCAAGGCCAGCAGCGCCGACCCGCCTTCGCCAAAGATATCCAGCCATTCCCACTCGCTGACGCTTTTGAGGTTACCGCAGGCCAGGTGCAGGATCAGCCCGAGGTTGGCGGCGATCAGCAGCAGGGTGAGTTTCCAGCGGTGGGGTTTGAGCACGGAAAACATGGCCGCGAGTCCTTGGGCAAATAAGCGATGGGCGCCAGCACAGCAGATCGATGTGACCGTTGCGTGACGGTGGGGGAGGGTCGAATCAGCTCACGGCATAAACACAATCCACAGGCAAACATCGTTCAAATGTGGGAGCTGGCTTGCCTGCGATAGCGGTCTGTCTGTTGGCACAGTGTTAACTGACGCATCGCTATCGCAGGCAAGCCAGCTCCCACCTTCAATCGAGGTCATTTCAGCTCATTTGCACGCTTGAATGCGCCCTAAACCCCTGATTACGGGGTTTGCAGCCAACCCCTGTCACAGAACCGTCATCCCCCATCCCTAGCTTGCCCTCCCAGTTGCCGGGCCCCTTGCCTGGCGCCAACGGATTCTTGGGGAGGATTTCATGTACAAGCGCACCGGGCTCGTCAGCTTCACGCTTACCGCCTTGGCCCTGGCGATTGCCAGTGAGCGATTGAATGCGGCCGAAGCAGCCACCACCGAGCATGTCGAGGTGGTTGGCCAGGCGGCCGCCATCGATTCGGCGCTGAAAGAACAGCGCACCTCCGACAGCATCAAGAGCGTGGTGCATGCCGACGGCGTGGCCCAGTTGCCGGATGAAAACGTCGCCGAAGCGGTGCAGCGCCTGCCGGGTGTCAGCGTCGAGCGCGACCAGGGCGAAGGGCGCTTCGTCAGCGTGCGTGGCCTGGGCCCGGACCTCAACAGCGTGACCATCAACGGCACCCTCGTACCGGCCCCGGAAAGCGCGCGCCGTGCCGTGGCCCTCGACGTGCTGCCGTCGGAACTGGTGCAGTCGCTGTCGGTGATCAAGACCTTGACCCCGGACATGGACGCCAACTCCCTCGGCGGCACTGTCGACGTACAAAGCCTCTCGGCGTTCGATCACAAAGGCCTGTTCTACACCGGCAGCAGCGAAGCCAGCTACGACAAGAACACCCACCAGACCAGCCCGAAATTCTCCGGCGCGGCCAGTAACCGTTTCAGCCTGGGCGACGGCATCGACAACTTCGGCGTGGCCGCCGCACTGAGCTGGCAGAAGCGCGACTTCGGTTCCGACAACGTCGAAACCGGCGGTGCCTGGGACTTCTCAAGCGGCGCCAAGCTCAACGAGTTCGAACAACGCGACTACGACATCAGCCGCGAGCGCGCCGGTGGCGGCCTCAACTTCGACTACAAACCGGATGATGTGAGCAGCTATTACCTGCGCACCCTCTACAGCCGCTACAAGGACACCGAAACCCGCAACTCCACCAGCATCGAATTTGCCGACCCGCTGGCAGCCGGCGAGTTGGGCGATGCCGAGGCCAAGCGCAAGCTGAAAAACCGCGAAGAAACCCAGGAAATCCAGTCCTATGTATTCGGCGGCGAACGCATGCTTGGCCTGTGGACCCTGAGCGGCCAGGCCGGCTACAGCCAGTCCAGCGAAGACAGCCCGGGGCATATCGCCGGGGCGACCTTTGATGGCGGTGACTTTGCCAACAGCGGTTTCTACGACAACGGCAAGCCGCGCCCGATCATCGGTGCAGGCTTCTACGACGCCAGCAACTTCACCCTCGACAAAGTCGACTGGGAAAAACAGAACACCAAGGACACCGAGAAAAACCTGCGCCTGGACTTGTCCCGCGACTATGACCTGAGCGGTTATGCCTCCCAGTTCAAGTTCGGCGGCAAGGTCAGCCGGCGCCACAAGAGCAACGACCTGGAAGCCTGGACCTACAAGGACTTCGATACCCTGGGGTTCAGCGCCGACCAGCTCAACCTGACCCAGTTCCAGAAGGGCAACGTCGATTATCGCCTGGGCAACTTCGGCCCCGGCATCAGCCCGAGCAGCATCAAGCAGTTGATCGGCGGCCTCAACGCTGCGGACTTCTATGACGAGACCGAATCGCGGGTCAACGACTTCACCATCCGCGAAGACATCAACGCCGGCTACTTCATGAACACCATCGATGTCGACGATTGGCGCTTCATCGCTGGCCTGCGTTACGAAGGCACCGAGTTCGAAGCCAAGGGCACCGGCGCCACCGATGGCGTGTTCACCGCCACCGAGACCAAGCGCCGCTACCACCACTGGCTGCCTGGCCTGCATGCGCGTTACCAGATCGACAAGAACACCCAGGTTCGCGCAGCCTGGACCAAATCCGTGGTGCGCCCGACGTTCGGCCAACTGGCACCGGGTTTTGTGATCGACGATGACGAAGCCACCTTCGGCAACCCGGACCTCAAGCCCCTGGAGTCGAGCAACCTGGACCTGGGCATCGAGCACTTCATGGGCCGCGCCGGGACCGTGTCGGCGTTCGTGTTCTATAAGGACATCAAGAACTTCGTCTACAACACCGACCTGGCCGGTACCGGCGCCTGGACCAACTTCTCCGAGGCCCACACCTACGCCAACGGCGATAGCGCCAAGCTCTACGGCCTGGAACTGGCCTACTCACAGAAGTTCGACTGGCTGCCGGCGCCATGGAACGGCTTGCTGGTGGGTGCCAACACCACCTTCAGCCGCTCCAGTGCGGATATCGAAGGCTTCGACAATGCCAGCGGCACGAACCGCAAGCGCAACATCAGCCTGCCGAACCAGTCGGACACCGTCGGCAACCTGATGCTCGGCTGGGAAGACGACAAGCTCAGCCTGCGCCTATCGGCCAACTACAAGTCGGCCTACCTGTATGAGCTGGCCTCGATCAACGACAAGGCCCATGACCTGCACGTCGATGCGCAAACCTTCGTCGATTTCAGTGCGCGCTATTCGCTGACCAAGAACCTGCAAGTGAGCTTCGAGGCGCAAAACCTTACCGATGAGTCGTACTTCGTCTACACCGGCCACCGCAGCTACAACGGCCAGTACGAGGAGTACGGCCCGACCTACAAGCTGGGCCTGACCTTCACTCATTTCTAAGCTCCCACAGTAGATCTCCATTGTTTTTGAAGGATTTGCATGTTCATGAAATTTTCCAAGTTGTACCTGCTGATCGCATTGGCAACCTGTGGTCATGCCATTGCCGCCGATTTGGCCCTGACCCCTTGGGCACCAAACCTGAATGCCGAAGCCATGGCGTTCCTGAACACTGACGAACGCCTCACCGCCAGCCCCCGCGACGGCCTGCAACTGGTGGACGCCAAAGGCACCGAGCTGGCGCGCTTCAAAGGTAATTTCAGCAGCCTCGACACCCGCGCAGCCGGTGCCCAAACGCTGGTTGCCAGCCTCGACAACGATCGCCAGCAAGCCCTGCTGATCAGCCTTGATCCGTCGACCAAAACCTTCGGCAAACCGCTCTACCTGCCCACCCGTGATTACGCAGTGAATGGCCTGTGCCTGTACCGCGACGCCGCCGCCAACCTGTTTGTGTTCCTGGTAGGCGAGGAGGGCAAGGGCGAGCAATGGTTGGTAGGCAACGGTGCGACCTTGTTGAACGAAGCCCAGCGCGTACGCGGTTTGCCGCTGCCACCTTCGGCGCAGTTCTGCCAAGTGGATGATGCCGCCAATCGCTTGGTGGTTAACGAAGAAAACGTTGGCTGGTGGGCCTATCCGGCGCACCCGGAGGCCGATGTAAAACGCACGCCAATCGCGTTGTTCGACACGCCAAAACGCGAAGCCGGCGCCATGGCGCTGGTGCCGGGCGGTGTGATCGCGCTTGATCCAAAGACCGCCCAACTGCACCTGTTCCAGCAAACCGGTGAGCGTTGGGTCGAGCAGCTCAGCTTGAGCCTGCCAGGCCTTAAAGAGCCCGAACAACTGAGCATCAATGGTCAGCAGGTACTGGTGCGTGACGACGACACCGGCAAGCTCTATCAGGGCAAGCTGAACTGGCAGGCCACGCCGGTGCCGGTCGAACCGGTGATTCCTGAAGTCGCGGCCGTGCGCCAAACCGACCCGGTCGGTCGTCAGGGCGATGCCGCCGATGACCCGGCGATCTGGATTCACCCCACGCAACCGTCGAAGAGTCGCGTGCTTGGCACTAACAAAAAACAAGGCCTGTTGGCCTACGACCTTGACGGCAAGCTGTTGCAGGAACTGGCCGTCGGCCGCCTGAACAATGTGGACGTGCGCTCTAACTTCAAGTTCGGCACGCAAACCGTCGACCTGGCGGTGGCGAGCAACCGTGATCACAACAGCCTGAGCCTGTTCAGCATCGACCGCACCACCGGCGAGCTGCGTGAAGCGGGTGAAGTGCCCACGCCCCTCAAGGCTATCTATGGCATCTGCCTGTTCCAGCCCGCCACTGGTGAAATTTATGCGATTGCCAACGACAAGGACGGCACCTTCCTGCAATACCGCCTGAGCGCGCCGGACGGCCGTGTGCACGGTGAGTTGGTGCGTCAATTCAAAGTCGACAGCCAGCCCGAAGGCTGCGTGGCCGACGACCAGCGCCAGCGCCTGTTTATCGGTGAAGAAGACGTCGGTGTATGGGCGGTGGATGCCCGTGCCGATCAGCCGGCCACGCTCACCAGCGTGATCAAGGTGGGGCCGCAGCTGCATGCCGATGTGGAAGGGTTGGCGCTGTACCAGAGCGACAAGCGCGATTACCTGGTGATCTCCAGCCAAGGCAACGACAGCTACCTGGTGGTGGACGCCGAACCGCCGTTTGCTGCCCACGGTGCCTTTCGCGTCGGCCTGAATGCCGCAGCGGGTATCGATGGCGCTTCGGAAACCGATGGTCTCGAAGTCACGGCCATCAACCTTGGCGGGCCGTGGAGCAAAGGCATGCTGGTGGTGCAGGACGGGCGCAAGCGCATGCCTGAGCAAACCCAGAACTTCAAGTTCGTGCCCTGGGCCGAAGTGACCCGCACGTTGAATTTGCCGTGATCGGTCATTACCCGGTCACAACTTTTTTGTTCGAATAGGAGTTCACCATGCACGCGACGATGGAACACATGACGATCTGGGGCCTGATCAGTGGCGCGAGCCTGTTGGTCAAGGCGGTGATGGTCACGTTGCTGCTCGCTTCGCTGACCAGTTGGTACCTGATCATCCAGCGCGGCAGCGTGCTGCGCCGCCTGGAACGCCAGTTGAATGAGTTTGTGCAGCGCTTTCGTGCCGCGCCCGACTTGCAGCCCCTGTACCGCGAAACCGTGCAGGCGGGCGAGGGCGGTATCGCGCCGATCTTTATCGCCGGCGTACAGGAATACCAGCATCTGCACAGCCATGATCCGGCGGTGTTGGAGGGCGTGGAGCGCGCCTTGCAGGTGGCGATTACCGAGCAGGAAATCGAGCTGGAAAAAGGCCTGCAATTCCTGGCGACCGTGGGTTCGGTCAGCCCCTATATCGGTTTGTTCGGCACGGTGTGGGGCATCATGAATTCGTTCATCGGTTTGTCCCAGGTGCAACAGGCCACGCTGTCCACCGTAGCGCCGGGTATCGCCGAGGCGTTGATCGCCACGGCCATCGGTTTGTTTGCGGCCATCCCGGCGGTGATCGCCTATAACCGCTTTGCAGCCCGTGGCCAGACCTTGCTGACGCGCTACTACGCCTTCGGCAATGAGCTGCAAGTACGTCTGCATCGCACCTTGCGCGGTACGCCGATCAACCTGGCCGTGGCCGCCTGAACAGGAGCAAGACCATGCTGACCAGGCCGCAACGCAAGCACGGGCCCAAGGCCGAGATGAACGTGGTGCCTTACATCGACGTGATGCTGGTGCTGCTGGTGATCTTCATGGTCACCGCGCCCATGTTGACCCAAGGCGTGAAGATCGAGCTGCCCAAGGTCGCAGCCGAGGCACTGGCCACCGACACCCGCCAGCAGATCCTCACGTTATCGGTGAAGGCCGACGGCGGCTACTACTGGAACCTCGGCGGCGAACTCGACACCCAGCACCAGACCGACAGCGCCGTGAGCCTGGAGGAAATGGGCGCCAAGGTCATGCAGGTGGTGGCGGCGCGCAGCGATACCCAGGTGTATATCCGCGCCGACGATAACGCCGGCTACGGCCGTGTGGTCGCGGCCATGGCGGTGTTGCAAAAAGGCGGTGTGAGAGACCTGGGCCTGGTGACCGAGGCCCCGCAATGACGGCGATGATCATGCACAGTCCGACGCTTGCGATGGCGCCCCGGGACACGTCCGGGTTCTGGAGAAACAGCGTTGCTGCCAGCGTGGCGGTGGCGCTGCATGTGGGGGTGTTGGCCGCGCTGATGCTGGGCTGGTCGACCGACAAGCCGGTGGCTGAAGCGCCTCGGGTGATGCACACCCAGTTGGTGATGCTGCCGCCGGCACCGGCACCGGCTCCCGTGCCCGAACCGGTGGCCGTTGCAGCACCCCCACCGGAGCCTGTCGTCGCTCCCGCCCCCGCCAAACCCGTAGTCGATCCACAGATCCAGGCGCAAAAACTCGAAAAAGCCGCCTTGGCCCGCAAGCGCGTCGAGGAGAAAAAGGCTGAGCAGCAACAAGAGCGCCTGGCGGCCGAACAGCGCACTCAGGAATTGGCACAACAACGCTTGGCCCAGGAACGCCTGGCCGCTGAACGCGCACGTTCTGCTGCCCCAGCGGCAGCCCCGGCGTTTGACAGTCGCCAATACCAACCCTTGAGCAAGGAAGCCCCGGACTACCCCGAGCGCGCCCTGGACAAGAACATCGAAGGCGACTGCACGGTGGAGTACACCGTCAACACCCAGGGGCGCGTGGAAAACCCCAAGGTGCTCGACGGCTGCCATCCGCTGTTCATGCGCCCGTCACTGGCGGCGGCGAACACCTTTCGCTATCAACCGAGGGTGGTTGAAGGCAAACCCGTGCCGGTACCGGCGGTGCGCAATACCTTCCACTACCGCATCAAATAATACCGTCAGAGGTCGTATCGCACCGACAGCAACAGGGTGCGCGGATCGTTGACCGAGTAGTAGCGCGCGCCGCTGGAGGGCACGTAGCCCACAGATTGTGGGTAGGCGCGGTCCAGCAGGTTTTTCACCGCCAGGGTGGTGGTCCAGTGGCCGTCACCGCTGATGTAGCGGGTGTTGGCGTTCCAGAAGGTTTGCTGCGGCACTTCCTGGATATCGTCGTTCAGCGCGTTGGCGTAGGACTTGGTCTGGAACTGCGCATCGGTGCCCGCCAGCCAGGTGCCCGGCAGTCCGGCCGGAATGGTGTAGTTCAGCCCGACACTGGCGTTCCAGCGCGGCGAGAACACCAGTTGCTTGCCGTTGGCGTCCACGCCGGCACCGCTGGCGTTCTGGAAATCGTCGTACTGGCTTTCGAGGTAGCCGATGTTGGCGGTCAGTTGCAGGTCACGGCTCAGCGCGGTGAGGGTTTCCAGTTCTACGCCGTACGTGTGGGCCTGGCCGACGTTGGTGCGCAGGCTCACGCCCAGCGCGGGGTCGTAGGCGTTGGTCTGCAGGTCTTTGTAGTCGTTGTAGAATAGCGCGACGTTGGCCCGCAGGCGCTGGTCGAAAAAGTCACCCTTGAAGCCAGTTTCCCAGGTGGTCACGTCCTCTGGTGAAAACGCCTGCTCGGCCGCGGCGCGGGTTGGCGCACGGTTGTCATAGCCGCCAGCCTTGAAGCCTTTGGCCACGTAGGCGTATTGGTTGAGGTGCGGGGTCCAGGCGTATTCAAAGCCGATTTTCGGGCTGGTGGATTGCCACGACTTGCTCGACTCGGCAGTAAAGTTGGTGCCGGTGATGTCCCGGTTGGTGTTGATTGCGTAGTTGGTGAAGTCGAAATTCTTGTGCTCGCGGGTAAAACGCAGGCCGGCGATCAGCGACAGTTGCGGGGTGATCTTATAGGTGCCCTGGCCGTACAACGCGTAGCTCTCGGTGTTGGTGGTGCTGTATTGGCCCTGGCCGATCACGCGGTTGCGCGCGATGGAATAGGTGAGGTTGTCGCGGTCGGCATCAAAGCGTTCGCGGTACAGGTACAGGCCGGTGCTGAAGCTGAAATCATCGTAGTCACCGTTGAGCTGGAACTCCTGGGTGGCGTAGTTCTGCTTGTAGAGGATCAGGTTGTTCTGGATCAACGCGGCTTGGCCGGAGTTGTCGTAGTCCACCGGCTGGTTGAAGGACGACCAGGCGGTGACCGACTTGAAGTTCAGGTGGTCATCGATCGCGTAGATCGCCCGCAACACCGAGCTGCCTTGGTCGAGACGGTTTTTCGGGTCGAGGCTGCTGTAGCTCTTGAACTTGTCGAAGTGGCCGTTGGCATCGAACGGTGAATAGCTGGTGGTGTCGCCGCGGTCGAAGGTACCGGCCAGGGTCAGTTGCACATCCCATGGCGAGTCTTCGGGCTTGTAGCGCAGCTTGCCGCGATAGGACTGGATATCGACGTTGTTCACATCCTTGTCCCGTGTCGGGTTCGAGACGGTGCCGTCGCGTGTCAGGCGGATCGCCGAGAAACTGCCGAACAGGGCGTTGTCCACCAACGGCCCGCTGATCAGGAAGCGGCCGTTCTGCGCGTTGTAATTGCCGGCACCCAGCTCGACGAAACCACGGGTTTCCTGGTTCGGGTCACGGGTGATCACGCGGATCGCGCCGGCGCTGCTGTTGCGCCCGTACAGCGTGCCTTGGGGGCCGCGCAATACTTCGACGCGCTCGACGTCGTTGAAGTCGAGCATCGAGGAAATGGCGCGGGGGATGTACAAATCATCGGCGTAGACCGCGACGGCCGCTTCCTGGATCGGGTCGGTTTCACCAATGCCGCGAATGCCGTAGGTTTGCGCGCTGTAGGAGATCGACTGGCGGCTGAGGGTCAGGTTGGGCACCTGGCCGGACAGGTCGCGCACGCTGCGGATCTGCTTGTCTTCCAGGGTCTTTTCGTCGAACGCGGAAATCGCCAGCGGGGTTTTCTGCAGGTCTTCGCTGCGGTGTTCAGCCGTGACATTCACCACCGGCAGGGCGGCGTCATCGGCGTGGGCGTAGACGCCGAACAGGGCGAGGGAAACGGCGAGGGTGAGGCGATTGGGCGCGAGGGTATGGCTCATGGTGGACCCCTGAGAAAGTGGTGGTTGGCAAAGCCTCCACCTGGTCAGGGGTCGGTGCTGGAGGTAACAATATGGATATGAAAGGCGTTCGTAAAAGTCCGTTTTGTTATATGTTAAGTATGAATAATATGCATTTTATTGGTGCATAAAATGCGCGTGGCTGATTATGTTTCAAGGGTGCCGAATGCCCAATGTGGGAGCTGGCTTGCCTGCGATAGCTATGTGTTAGGCGCTAAAGCTTTTTGGGCGGAGTACATATCCGTTATTTGGGTAACGGCGGCTATTGGTTCCGCTCTTACAGCGGCTCACTTTTGAAAAGCCGGAATGCCGGCCCAGTCAAAAGTAAGCAAAACGCTTCGCCCCACCACTCGGCACCTCGCCTTGGCTCGGTGTGCCCGAACGAAGGCTTGAATCCGTGGGCCGCCGTCATGGGCCATCCTTGGCCCAGGACGGCTAACCCGGCGTCCTGCCGGGTTACCACGGATTCAAGCCTGCGTTCGGCCAGCGTGGTTTAACGGGGCGCCTGAGATCAAGATCAAAAGCCAAATCAAAAGCCAGAGCAGACCGCTGTCTGCCTGACAAATGGAGATCCAAATGTGGGAGCGGGCTTGCTCGCGAATGCGGCGTGTCAGTCACCGAATGTATTGACTGATTCACCGCATTCGCGAGCAAGCCCGCTCCCACATTTTTTTGAATAGCGTCAGGCGTTGGCTAGGTTTGCCAGTTCGCTGCCGCCCACATACCGCTCCAGATTCGCCAAAAACGTATCCGCAATCTCATTGCGACTATTGGTCGAAATCGCTGACGTATGCGGCGACAACCTCACCCGTGGGTGCGTGTACAACGGATGCCCATCCGGCAGCGGCTCAGGCTCGGTCACGTCCAGCGAGGCCAGCCCGACTTGCCCGTTATCCAGCGCTTGCAACAACGCTTCCTGGTCGAGCAACCCACCCCGTGCAATGTTGATCAGATGCAGCCCCGGCTTGGCACTGCCCAGCACATCGCGGTTGATGATGTTGCGTGTGCTCTCGGTCAACGGTGCGGCCACTACCAAGTGATCGGCGCGGGCGAACAGGTCGTGGATGTCCTTGGCGGCTTCCACGCCTGCGCTGAACGGCGCCTGGCTTTGGCGCAGCGCCACGACGTTGATCCCCAAGGCCAAGGCCTTTTGCGCCAGGCTCTCGCCAATCGCGCCAAAGCCAAGGATACCCAGCGTGGTGCCCTTTAGCGGCCGCAGTGGGGTGAAATTCCACTGCGAATCCTTCACCCAGATATCCGGCAAATGCTTGGACGCCGCGAAGATCGCGGCCAAGGCAAACTCGGCCAGGTTGTCGGCGGCACTGCCGCGTGAGGTGGTCACGGGCGGGCCGTTGAACAGCCACTGCGGGTAGAAGTCGATGCCCGACGACACCAGGTGCACCCACTGCGCACCGTACGGCCAGCCCGGCGGCGGGGTGTCCGGCGCGGCATAGCCACGCACGTTGATCGGGCGCGCCAGCAGGATATTCGCCTGGGGTGGCAGGTCGCTCGGCACGCCAGCCGGTACGCCGATTACCTGGGCGTCGGGGTGAATGGTCTTGAGGCGCTCGCGGATCACTTGGTTGAAATCTTCGTCCAGCTGGCTGGCGATAATCACCTGGGTCATGTGCGTTCCTTCTGGCGTTGGGCGAAGACGGCTTTGCCGACGCCTTGCAATACGGCGTCGTTCTGCGGGGTATGTACGCGGCTGCAGAGCACGTCGCGGTAATGGCGTTGCAGTGGGTTCAGGCGCGACAGGCCGGGGTTGCCCGAGGCTTCGATGGCCAGTTCCACGGCGCGAATCGCGTTGTTGGTCACCAGGTACTTCAACTGCGCGGCATTGGCGGCCGGGGTGTGTCCTTCGGCGGCGGCATCTAGCAGGCTGCGGTTGGCGAACAGCAATGTGTCGATATGCCCGACGGTCTCCTGGAAGCGCGGCAACGTGGACAAGGCGGCGCCGAGGTTGGACGGTGCGCGTTCTTCCAGCCAGTTCACCAGCCAGTCCCGTGCAGCATGGGCCACGGCGTCGTACACCGAGGACAGCAACACCGACATCCATAGGAAACCTTCGCCATCCAGTTCCGGTGACGGCGCGCTCCATGGGCTGACGCTGACAGCGTGGTCCAGCGGCACCAGGACATTGTCGAGCACCACTTCATGGCTGCAGGTGGCGCGCATGCCCAAGTGATCCCAGCTGTCGATGATGGTCACGCCGGGGCTGTCTTTGGGCACCAACCAGGCGCCTACCAGCGGGTCGGCGTCATCGCTGCGGCCCCACACGCTGAACCAGGTCAGGCCATGGCTGCCGGTGGAGTAGATCTTGCGTCCGCTGATGCGCCAGCCTTCGGCGGTACGCACGGCGGTGGTTGCCGGCAGGCCGCCACGGGCCGGGGTGCCGAGGTCGGGTTCAACGCGCAGGGCGTTGATCAAGGCGCCGTTGCGCACGGCGTCTTCGGCCACTTGGGTGCGCAGGTGCGCGGGCCAGGTCTTGCTGTCTTGCAGACGGGTGTGTTGCAGGTATTGCATCACCAGGATCAGCGCGGTGGAGGGTTCGCCCTTGGCAATCGCACTGATCGCCTTGCGCGCCTGGGGCAAGCTGGCACCGCCGCCGCCCAGGGCCTTGGGCACAGTGAGCGCGACCAGGCCGTGTTCGTGCAGCAACTTGAAGTTGGCGTGGGGGAACGCGCCGCTCTCGTCATACAGGTGCGCGGTGCTGGCCAGCTCGGCGCTGAGGCGTTCGAGCAGGGCTTCGAAATGGGCGACTTCCACGGAGCGTAGAGACGGTAGGGTCATAGGAATGTACTCGGTCAAAAAATGTGGGAGCGGGCTTGCTCGCGAAAGCGGTGTGTCAGGCAACTGATTCACTGGCTGATCCACCGCATTCGCGAGCAAGCCCGCTCCCACATTGGATTGTGGGCTTAGATGGCTAGGCGTACAGGCTGTGTGCCTATCAAGCGCTCCACCACCTGCAACACCGGCTCAGCCTCCGTGCGCACCAACCAATCCGGGCTCACCTCGACAAACGCCACTGTGCCGTCCTTGGCAATCACCACCACCGTCGGTTGCGGCAACTCCCACGTTCCGGTGCCGGTGGTCTCGCCAATGCTGGTGCCCTTGGCCAGCGCTGCATTACGCGAGGCTTCGTCAAAGCTGTAGAGAATGCCCAGGCGTCGTCCGAGGTTGTTGTCCTTGTCGCTGGCCACCAGCAATTGCAGGTTATGCCGGGTCTTGATCTCCACCAGGCGTTCAGGCACTTGCGGGCTCACCGCTACCAGCGGCACGCCCAGTTCACGCAGGCGCGGGTAAAGCTGGCGCTCGTAATAGGGCAGGGCGATGTTGCACGCCGGGCAGCCGGCAAAGCGGAAGAAAATCAGCACCGCCGGGCCGTCGGCCAACAGCAGCTCGCGGTTGAGTTCGCCGCCTTCCACGTTGAGCAAGGTAAACGGGTCCAGCTCATCGCCCACCTGCACGTAGTCGTCTACCCGTGCTTCATCCACCAGGCGCTGGCGCTGGTCGATATTGATCTTCAATGACTCCGGTGCCCAACTGGCGACACGTTCGGCGTGCAGGTCCGCCAACTGACGGTTGAGGGATTCGCTCATGCCAGCGCCTCCTGTTTGTCTTCAACCTCAGCCGCCACGCTGTAGCGGTTGGCCGGCACGTCCAGGCCCAGGTTGTCGCGCAGGGTATGGCCGCTGTATTCAGTGCGGAACAGACCGCGTTGTTGCAGCACCGGCACCACCAGTTCGGTGAAGTACTGCAAGCCGTCCGGCAACACCGAGTTGATGATGAAACCGTCGCTGGCGCCACGCTCGAACCAGGTCTGGATCGCATCGGCGACTTGCTCCGGGGTGCCGACAAAATCACGCTTGGGCCGCGAGAAGCGCAGGGCCACTTCGCGCAGGGTCAGGCCTTCGTCCTTGGCCAGTTGCTTGATGCGGTCGGAGCCGCCGCGCTGGCTGTTGGAGCCCAGGTCGCCCAGTTCCGGGAACGGCGCGTCCAGCGGATATTTGCTGAAGTCGTGGTCGTTGAACGGGCGGCCAAGGGCGACGATGGCGTCTTCCACGGTGACCAGGTCCACGGCCTGCTGATAACGGCTTTCCACCTCGGCTTCATCGCGACCGACAATCGGGCGGATACCCGGCAGGATCGACAGGCTTTCGGGGTCGCGGCCAAAGCCCTTGGCGCGACGTTTGAGGTCCTGTGAATACGCCAGGCCTTCCTCGATGCTCTCCACGTGCACAAAGATTGCGTCGGAGTTTTCGGCGGCAAAATTACGCCCGTCTTCCGAGGTGCCGGCCTGGAAAATCACCGGCTGGCCCTGGCGCGAACGCGCAATATTCAATGGGCCTTTGACCGAGAAGAACTCGCCCTTGTGGTTCAGTGCATGCAGTTTGCTCGGGGTGAAAAACTCGCCGCTTTGCTTGTTGTAGGCAAAGGCATCGTCTTCCCAGGAATCCCACAGGCCTTTGACTGCATTCACGTGTTCCTTGGCGATGCGATAGCGCACGGCATGCGGCGGGTGTTCGGCCTTGCCGAAGTTGTCGGCGGTGCCGCTGAGCCACGAGGTGACTACGTTCCAACCGGCGCGACCGCCGCTGATATGGTCCAGGGACGAGAACTGACGTGCCACCTGGTAGGGCTCGGTGTAGCTGACGGTCACGGTGGCGACCAGGCCGATGTTGCTGGTGATCGCGGCGAGGGCCGAGAGGATGGTCAGCGGCTCGAAACGGTTGAGGTAATGAGGGCTGGACTTGGCGTGGATATGCAGGCTGTCGGCGATGAACACGAAGTCGAATTTGGCGGCTTCGGCCAGTTCAGTCTGTTGCTTGTAGAAACCAAAACTGGTGCTGGCATTCGGTTGGGCGTTCGGGTGGCGCCATTCGCCCCAGCCGTGACCCACTCCGTGGACCATGGCGCCGAGTTTCAAGTGGCGTGGCTGCTGTGACTTGCTCATGTAATGCTCCTTCTAGCGCGATGCTTTTTATCAGCGCGATGCTTGGGAATTGGGGGCACGCTTGGCGTTAAAACTTTTATCGAAGCCCTGCGACACATCGATGTGCTTGGTCACCAGGCCTTCTTGTTGATAGATGTCGGCGGTCGCTTGCAGGCCGCTGATCACCGAGTCGTCGATGGCGACCGGGCTCAGGCGGGTGTCCTTGGCCACTTCCACGTGCACTGCCAGGGGCAGGCCGGTGATCTTGGCCTGGGCGGCGGCGTATTCATTGGGGTGGGTGTTGGCCCAGGCGAAGGCGCGGTCGATGCGCGCGACAAAGTCGTCCAATTGCGGACGCTTGTCGGCGATGGCTTGGCTAGTGGCGGCGAAGTACAGGTGGTTGCTCAACAGCTTGTTACCGCTGATCAGCACGCGGGCTTGGCTTTGCGAGGTGACCACGGTGGTGTACGGGTCCCAGGTGGCCCAGGCGTCGGCGGTGCCGTTATCCAGCACCAGGCGTGATTCGCTCGGCAGCAGGAAAATGAACTGCACGTCCTTGGTGCTCAACCCGGCGCTGGCCAGGGCCTTGATCGCCAGGTAATGGCCGATGGAGCCGCGCCCGGTGACGATCTTCTTGCCCTTGAGGTCGGCGACGGTCTTGATCGGCGAATCCTTCGGCACCAGCAGGGCAGTGGTGTTACGCCCCTCGGCATGGATGATGCTGACCACCTTGAGCGATGCACCGGCGCCCAGGGCAAAGACATACGGTGCATCGCCGAGGGCGCCGATATCCACCGCACCGGCATTCAGTGCTTCACCCAATGGCGAGGCGGACGGAAATTCCGACCATTGGATTTCGTACGGCACATTTTTCGACTCGCCGGAGACATCCAGCAGCGCCTTGATGGTTGATTTCTGATTGGCCACCCGCAGCGGTTGCAGGTCGGCGGCATGGCTGCTGCCGATCAGGCCGAGGGCCAGGGCAGTGCCCAGGAGCAGGCGTTTGAAAGGGGTGGTAAAGACCATGGGATGCAGGCTCCAGGCAGATCAAGAAAGGGTTCGTTACCTCCGCCTGGAGAAGGGGTCGGTGTGTGGGGTTAACGTTATGCCCATAAAAACTCGCTGTGAAGTTCTTTTTGGTTATATGTTAATTATCAAAATAATTCATTTTGCAGTGATTGATTATTCAGTTATTGCATTTGGCGGGGTGATGCGAGCCAGGGCGAAGATGCCGTCCATGCGCCAATGCTCATTGCGATGAGCGGGATCATCGGCCCACTCATCCCAGCCCGAGTCGCGACGGTATTGGCCGAGCAGTCCTGCTTCACGCACGGCTACCGGGTCGGGGTGGCGCAGGTGCTCGACGTCCGGGTCGACGTACAGCGCGTCGCTGGTGCAATACAGCTCGCACATGAAGCAGGTCTGGCAGGCCTGTTGTTCGGCGATCAACGGTTTGCCCTGGCTGTCCTGGGCCAGCACATTGGTGGGGCACACGGCGATGCATTGACCGCAGCCGTTGCACAGGTCGGAGTAGATCAGTTCAATCATCGGGGTTGACCTTGATGGGTGGGATCGAAACGCGCCTGCACCTGGTCCACGCCGGACACCCGCAAATGCGCGTCATACAGCTCACTCTGCTGCGGAGTATCGCTGCGCTGGTGCATGCCCCGACTTTCCTTGCGCAATGCGGCAGCGGTGTAGCACCAGCGGGCGGTGGCGGCCATGGCGGCGGTTTCGCGGGCGCGCAGCGGGTTGGTGGTGGGTGTTGCGGCGCGCACTTGGTCCCAGATGTTGTCGAGTTCGCTTAAGGATCGCTCCAGTTGGTCACCGCTGCGAAACAGGTTTTTGTCCAGCGGGTGCACTTCGGCCTGGATGCGTTGGATCAGCTCAGCGCTGCCGCCCGCCGCGCCGTCAAACCCTCGCAATGCGCCGTGATACGCAAGCTTGTTCTGCGCCAATCTTGCCGCGCCACGGCCTGCCCATTGCCCGGTAGACAACGCCCATGCGGAGTTCTGTGCGCCGCCGCCCGAGGTGGCACCGGCAATCGGCTCACGGCTGGCGGCATCCCCGGCGGCGAATATGCCGGGCACGGTGGTCTGGCAGTCATCGTTCACCAGGCGCAAACCACCGACGCCACGGATGGTGCCCTCGGGATGCAAGGTCACCGCAAACCGCTCGCGATACGGGTCGACGCCGCGCCGGTCAAACGGCAGCATCAGGTTGGGTTGGATGCTCGGCAGTTGCGCACGAACCTGTGCAGGCACCCGATTCAAGCGGCAATACACGGGACCGTTGAGCAGCGCCTTGGCCAGCGTCTCGGTAAACCCAGGGCCGCCACGGATATCCAGCGGGCGGTCCGCCGCGTCGAAATACTCGCCAAAGGTGTACACCATCGAGCGCGTCATGCTGCTGCCTGCCGCCGCGATGCAGTAGTAGTTGGAAAACTCCATGCCCGACAGCTCGGCACCGGCTTCGGCGGCCATCAAGTAACCGTCGCCAGTGTTGGTGTGGTTGCCCAGCAAGCGCGACAGGAATGCACAACCGCCCGTGGCCAGCACCACCGCCCCGGCACGGATCAGCCAGTCGCCCCCGGCCTGGCGCCGCCAGCCTCGGGCGCCGACCACGTTGCCGTGATCGTCGCGCAGCAGCTCCAGCGCAGGGTGGTGATCAAGGATCGTCACGCCGCTGTCGAGCACGCGACGACGCAGGCCGCGCAGGTATTCCGGGCCGCGCAGGCCACGGTATTGGGTCTCGCCCTGTTCGTTCTGGGGGAAGGCGTAGTAGTCGCTCAAGCCCGGCAGGCTGGTCCAGGTGGTGTCGATGGCGCGGGCCATCCAGCGCGCGTCGGCCAGGCCATAGGCGGTGGCCAGGCGCTTGTCGATGGCGGCTTCGCGGGCGCCGGGTGGCACCCACCAATGGCCGGGGCCGGCGGTGGCAGTGACGCCGCTGGTGCCGCAGTAACCCTTGTCCACCAGGATCACCTTGACGCCTTCGCGGGCGGCGGCGATGGCGGCCCAGGTACCCGCCAGGCCGCCGCCGACGATCAGTACATCGCAGCTCAACTCAGTCATGTCAGGGCCTCAGAAGTTGTACGCCAGGCGCGTGTAGTAGTACGCACCGCCAAAGCCGAACGGCGAAAACTGGCCGTATTCATAGGCTCCCGCCCAGTCCTTGATGCCCTTTTTGTCCGGGTACACGTTGAACAGGTTGTTGGCGCCGAGTGCCACGGTGAAGTGCTTGTTGATGTCGTAGGCTGCGTCCACGTCGCTGATCCATTTGGCGCTGAATTTGCGGTCGTTGATCGGGTTGTTGTCGCCTTCGGTGTAGCTGCCGAAGCGGGTCAGGGCCAGGTTGAGGGTGTATGCGGTAACCTTCCAGTTGGCCGCCAGGATCAATTTGGATTGCGGCGTGGCAACCGTCAGGTCCTTTTGCAGGCGCCGGTCGAAAATCTGGTAGTTGGAGCCCAGGCTGGCGAGTGCGGGCGGGGTGTCCTGGAGTTTTTCGATCTTGGTCTGGTTCCAGTTGTAGGCCAGGCTCCAGCGCACTTGGCCGTACTCATCCAACTGCTGGCGGTATTCGTTGATGATGTCGACGCCACGGGTACGGGTGTCGACGGCGTTGGTGTAGTACTGCGCGTACAGCCCTGGCGATAGGCCGTTGGCAGCCAGGATCTGCGACACGGCCGGGCCGCCGAGCAGGCTGGTGGACACGATGCGGTCGCGGATACCGATCTGGTACAGGTCGGTGGTCAGGCGGTAGTTCTGTGTGGGTTCGTAGGTGAAACCGAAGCTGTAGTTCAGCGACTTTTCCGGCTTGAGTTTCTCTGCACCCAACGCTTGCGCTTCGGCGGTGTCCACCGGCAGCACCTTGACCGGCACCGAGACCTGCTGGCCGTTGACCACGCCGCCGGAGGTGAAGGTGGACGAGGCATAAATGGTCTGGGCCAGCGACGGCGCCCGGAAGCCATTGTTGATGGTGCCGCGCAGGGCAAATTCCGGGGTGAGCTTGAAGCGCGTCGACAGCTTGCCGCTCCAGGTGCTGCCGATGTCCTGGGTGTAGCGCTCGTAGCGCGCGGCGGCGCCGACGTACCAGCGGTCGGTTACGTCCAGGCCCAGGTCGACGTAGCTGGCGACGTTGCTGCGGCTGATCTCACCGGCGTCCGCCGTGCTGGTGCCGTTATACGACGCCAGCCCCGGCAACGGTGTTTGCCCGGCGAACGGGCCGCTGGGCAGCACATAGTTGCCCGGTGTATAGGATGCATAGTCGCCGGCTTCGATCTGGTATTTCTCCCAACGGTATTCAAACCCGAACGCGGTTTGCAGCGGGTGGCTGAGGCCGATATCGAAGGTGCGGCTCAAGTCCAGGTTGTTGGTCCACTGGTCGAAGATCTGCGAGGCCAGGTTGAACGAGGTCGGGCTGGTGGGCCCCCAGGAAGGGTTAAGCGTGTTGTTGGCGTTGAGGGTGGAATCGTCTTCGCCCCAGGTGGAACTGATGTCGTAGTCCCAACCACCGACCAGGCCCTTGAAGCCACCGGCCACCTGGAAATCCTTGGTGCGGTTGCGCCGTTGTGCGTGGATGCCGTCGGGGTAGGGCGTGTTCGGGTCGCCGGCCAGGGAGGTGATCTCATTGGGGCGGTAGTTGCCGGTGACCTTGGTGGTTTCCATGTAGCTGGCGGTGGAGAACGAGTAGAACTTGAGGTCGTCTTGCAGCGGCAGCTCGAGGTTGTAGCTGGCGTTGGTGACTTTCTCGCGGCCCAGGCCGTAGCTGGGGTTCCAGCCGTGGCGGTTGACGGTCTGGTCGCGGCTGTCGGGGGCAGCAGCGGTACCATACAGCCGGCCGGTGGCGCTGCCGGTACGGTTGAAAGGCTCTTGCTCCTTGCTGTCCAGCGCCAGGTTGGCAAAGCCATCGTTGGGCAGGGACAAGCCGTAGTTGACGGTCTGGTGCACGGTGTCGCCGTCACCTGCACCGTAGCGGCCGAACGAGGTTTCGGCGCTGCCGCCGCTGTCGTTTTCCTTGAGGATGATATTGATCACCCCGGCAATTGCGTCCGAGCCGTATTGGGCGGACGCACCGTCGCGCAGCACTTCGATATGGTCGATGGCCGACACCGGGATCAGGTCCAGGTTGACCGGCACAGCGGCGGTGCCGATGCGCGCCAGGTTGTTGATCAAGGCCGTGTTGTGGCGGCGTTTGCCGTTGACCAGCACCAGCACCTGGTCGCCAGACAAACCGCGCATGGTCACGCCGCGCACCGACCACGAGGTGCCGCCGCCGTTGATGGCGGGCAGGTTGAACGACGGCAGCAGGCGCGCCAGCAGTTCTTTGAGACCGACCTTGCCGCTGGCTTGCAGTTGCTCGGCGCTGATCACGTCGATGGGCGAGGGGCTGTCGGCGATGGTGCGCGCCTGGTTGCCACGGTTGCCGGTGACGACCACGGTGCCAAGGGTTTTGTCGGGGTCTTCGGCCTGGGCCGGGAAATTAATGGCGAGCAGGCTGATGGCTACCGCACAGTATTGAAAGTGGGATGCAGGCATGGGGGCTGTTTCCAGAAAACCTAGGGACACCGCACATCCCTGTGGGAGCTGGCTTGCCTGCGATGGCGGTGTCTCAGCTAAAGAAATACTGGCTGATATGTCGCCATCGCGGGCAAGCCCGCTCCCACAGGGGATCTTTGTTGTGGCTTAAATAGAGGTCAGGCCGCGTTGGCAGCTCTTACCCGATGCGGAATATCGTCATAGGCAATCAGCACCCGCTCCATGCGACGCGGGTAGTCGCCGTAGTTGTAGACCGGGTAGTGCAGGGTCGAACGGTTGTCCCAGAACGCTACGGAACCCGGGCGCCATTTGAAGCGCACCTGGTGTTCGGGCTTGTTGAATTCCAGCAGCAAGCGATCGATCAACTGCTTGCTTTGCTGTGGCGTCCAGCCGATCACCGAAGGGTTCTGCGAGAAGTTGATGAACAGCCCGTCTTCACCGGTTTCCGGGTGGGTGCGCACCAGCGGGTGAGCGAGGATCGGGTAATCGTAGCCGACCTTGTCCAAGGCCTTTTTGAAGTCGTGTACCACGTGCAAATTGTCGATCTCTGCGCGCAGTTCATCGGGCAGTGCGCGGTACACCGCGCCGGCATCGGCCCATAGGGTGTCGCCGCCGACTTCCGGCAAGTCCACCGCGCGCAGTACTGCGCCTAGGGTGGGTTGCAGCAGCCAACTAGTGTCGGTGTGCCAACGGCCGCTGATGCGCGGGCCGTAGAGTTTGCGTTCGTCCTGGGCTTCGATCAGGTGCGCCTGGGGCTGCGTCGGGTCGTTCTGCTGGGTGGTGGGGTGTACGTACAGCTCGCCGAATTCCTTGGCGAAAGCAATTTGCTGTTCGGTGTTGATGGCTTGGTCGCGGAAGAACAGCACTTTGTGCTTGAGCAGCAGTTGGCGCAGTTCATCACGCAGCGCAGCGGTCAGCGGCTGGCGCAGGTCGATGCCGGCGATTTCGGCGCCGATGGTGGGTTCCAGGCGGGTGATATGCAGGGTCATGCGGGTGTCCTCTCGTGTGTGGGTTCAGCCTCCGCCTGGAGAGGGGTCGGATGTGGAACCTGCACCCCGTGTGGGTGCAGGTGGGTCAGGGGTGATCAGATCACGTAGAAACCGTGGGTGCCGTCGCGGGCCAGTTGGTCCACCAGGCCGAATTCCCAGTCCAGGTAAGCCTGCATGGCTTCCTTGGGGTTGTCGGTGCCTTCGTACGGCCGGCGGTAGCGGTCGATACGCGGTGACGCCAGGTGGGTTTCACCTTCCTCCAGCGGCAGTTGCGCGTTGATCCAGCCGGCCGTGCCGTCTTGCAGCAGGAACACTGGCTTGCCGGTGATGGCCTCCACTTCCGCCACCGCCAGGCGCGCCAGTTGGCTGCTGCCGCAGGTCAGCACATAACGCTCGGCGTCGGGTGTTTTGGCCAGGGCCTGGGGCAACTGCGCACGCAGGGCCCACCAGGCGCCGGGGATATGGCGCTTGACGTAGTTGGCGCTGGCGGTGAAGTCCAGCACCACGGTGTCGCCATGGCCCAGCCAGTCGGCGAGGGTGTGGGGGGTGATCAACTCGGCTTGTGGTGGCGCTGGTACCGGGGCGACCCAGGCACCTTTCTCGCTGAATTGCGCCGTTTGCAGGCCATCCAGTACGTGCACTTCCCAGCCCAGTTGGGCCAGCCAGGAGGCGGACATGTTGGCGCGCACACCGTCGTCATCCGCCAGCACCAGGCGTGCACCGCGTACGCTGGCGACGTGGTCGGTTTCTTGCACCAGCTGGCCGCCTGGCGTGGAACGTGCACCCGGCAAATGCCCGGCTTCAAATTCTTCCGGCGTGCGCACATCGAACAGGTAGGTGGTGCGGTTCGCTTCCTGCTGCCAGCCCTGTAGATCGGCCAGGCTGGCGCGACCGACGCGGGCTTTGTCGGCGACGC
Source organism: Pseudomonas sp. PGPPP1 (assembly GCF_002255865.1). NCBI lineage: Bacteria > Pseudomonadati > Pseudomonadota > Gammaproteobacteria > Pseudomonadales > Pseudomonadaceae > Pseudomonas > Pseudomonas sp. PGPPP1. The sequence continues at coordinate 188,427 of NZ_NKIG01000001.1, forward strand.
GACGCGCATCCGCTGCGGCCACTTCGCGATGTTCTTCCGAGGTCGGCGCAAAACGGCGCGATTGGCCGTGGGCGAGTTTTTGCCCGGCCAGGGTCCAGCCGATGGTGCCGTTGCGCAGCGCCGACACCGGGTTGGCCACGCCCGCATTGATCAGCGACTGGGTGCCGATAATGCTGCGGGTGCGCCCGGCGCAGTTGACGATGATGCGGGTGGCCGGGTCCGGCGCCAATTCACGGGCGCGCAGGACCAACTCGGCCCCCGGCACGCTGATACCGGTGGGAATGCTCATGGTCTGGTATTCGTCGAAGCGGCGTGCGTCAAGCACCACCACATCGGCTTGGCTGTCGAGCAGGGCCTGCACTTCTTCGGCGGCCAGGGACGGTGTGTGGCGCTCGCTTTCCACCAGTTCGCCAAAGGCTTTGCTTGGCACGTTCACGTCAATGAACAGCTCGCCACCGGCCTTGCGCCAACCTTCCAGGCCACCTTCGAGCAGGCTGACCTGGGTGTAGCCCAGTGCAACCAGGCGCTCAGCGGCGCGGGTAGCCAAACCTTCGCCGTTGTCATACACGGTGACCTGGGTGTCGCGGCGAGGAATGCGCGAGTACACCTCCAGCTCAAGCTTGGACAACGGAATATTCGCGGCAAACAGCGGGTGGGACTCGGCAAACGGTGCTTCTTCACGCACGTCGACCAGGGCGAGTTCTTCATGGTCCAACAGGGCCTGGCGAATCTGGGCAAAGCTGCGGGTGGATACGGTGGTCATAGGGCAGGGCTCTTTTCTTTGGACAAATCCCAGATATTCGGGAGGAAGGCGTTGGAATAACCGGAGATAAACAGTTTCTCGCTGCCGTCGGGTTGGTACACCGCGCGGCGCACCGCACCGATATTGGCGCCGTACACATGGATACTGATGGACACCTGGTCGCTGTGGGCGTTGCTCACCTGATGAATGTCGCCGACCTTGGGCGATACGGCTTCAACCTGGCCCGGCACCAACTGGATCGGCTTGCCTTCGGCCACCAGGCTGCCGTCCGGAGCGCGTTCAAAGCCTTGGGAAAACTCCGCACCGCGCAGCATGCCGATCAACCCCCACACCCGGTGGTCATGAATCGGTGTGCTTTGGCCCGGCCCCCAGACAAAACTGACGATGCTGAAACGCTGGCGCGAGTCGGCATGCAGCAAAAATTGCTGGTAGCGCTCGGGATCGGGTTGGGCGAATTCATCGGGGAGCCAATCATCATGGCTGACCAGTTGCGCTAGTAGCTTGCCGCCACGGTGCAGCAGGTCACCTTCACGTGGATTGCCGTCAATCAATTCCGCCAGGGCGCCTATAAATGCTCTTAGTCTCTCGGGGTGCTTGGCCTGGGTCATGGCAATTCCATTGGTCTGTGTTCTTGAGCTTATCTAAGCATAATGTTTATAGTTAATATGCTATTTTTTAATGATTAGCTTATAGCGGAAGGTAATTTAGAACTGGTCCGACTAGGGTTAGACGTTATCGATCACAGCACGGGCTATCCAGACAGCCTTCCTGCAACTATGCTTTGCACACATCTTAATGACTGTTCTCTATGTGCGGCCCAAATGAAAATTGACGATATCGATGCCTTTGTCGAAGTGATTCGTTGCCAGTCCATCAGCCATGCCGCCGAGTCGTTGCAACTGACCCAGCCGGCCATCACCCGTCGCGTGCAGAACTTTGAGCAGGCACTTGGGGTGGAGCTGTTCGACCGCAATACCAAACCCCTCAAGCCTACGCTGATCGGTACTCGCGTTTATGAGCAGTGCCGGCTGATCCTGCGCGAGATGGATGCCCTGCGCGAGCTGGTGGCCACCGACGCACCGCCCACTGGCCTGCTGCGCCTGGGCGTGCCGCAGACCATTGGCGATGTGGTGTTGCTGGATGCGCTCAAGCACCTGCGTACCGAATACGCCGACCTGCGCGCCCAGGTCGCCACCGGCTGGGGCAGTCAGTTGGTGGGCAAGATCGAACGCGGCGAGCTGGATGCGGCGGCGGCGTTGTTCCCGGCGGGCAAGATCTTCCCCGACAACGTGGTTGGCGAGTCCATCGGCAAGATGGAGTTGGTGGTGGTGTGTGCCAAGGCGCAGTTGCCGAAGAAGCCGTGCAAGTTGGCGGATGTGTACCAGAGCGGTTGGATATTGAACCCGGATGGTTGCGGCTTCCGTGCGGGTTTGCAGCGCACCTTGTCGGATCAAGGGTTGGCGTTGCGGGTGAACCTGGAAACCTTCGGCACTGAGCTGCAGTTGGGCCTGGTGGCAGATGGTTTGGGCCTGGGCCTAGTGCCGCGCCCGTTGCTGGAACGCAGCGCCCATCGCGATCAACTGGCGGTGATGCCGCTCAAGGACTTCAAGCCGGTGATGGATTTGTGGCTGATCTATCCGCACTTCCTGGGCAACTTGCAGGGGCCGGTGGATGCGTTTGGCAAACTGGTCGCGGCTTCCTTGCACAAAATCCGCGACGCTGCCTGACGCTACATCAAAGGCACAGCCGCATTTGTAGTGAGCGGGGGTAATCCCGCCTCTCACACTGACCGGTGTAGAAGCTGATGGAGTTATGAAAAAAAATAATAATTAGCTTAGATTAAAATGTGCTTTTTATTATTTTTTTGCATCCCATAGGCTTGCCTGGAAGTCCTTAAGGCCATCCAGGAAGTTTTGCCATGAGCAGCGTCACCTCGATTTCCAGTGTTTCCAACAATGTTCGCCAGCGCGTCACTCCGGAAGAATGGGAAGTGCGCGTCAAGCTGGCCGCCGCGTATCGCCTGGCGGCCTTGTACAAGTGGACTGACCACATCTACACCCACTTCTCCGCCCGCGTGCCGGGCCCGGATGAGCACTTCCTGATCAACGCTTTCGGGTTGCTGTTCGATGAAATCAGCGCCTCCAACCTGGTCAAGGTCGACCTCGACGGCACCATCGTCGACGACCCGACCGGCCTGGGCATCAACTACGCCGGTTATGTGATTCACAGTGCCATCCATGGCGCGCGCCATGACCTGCAAGCGGTGCTGCACACCCATACTCGTGACGGTATTGCGGTGTCGGCGCAGAAGGACGGTCTGTTGCCGATCTCCCAGCACTCCATCGGTTTTTCCGGGCGCGTGGCGTACCACGGTTATGAGGGCGTAGCCCTCGACCTGGACGAGCGCGAGCGCCTGGTGGCCGACCTGGGTGACAAGAGTGTGATGATCCTGCGCAACCACGGCTTGTTGACTGCAGGGGTGAGTGTGGAGCATGCGTTTCAGCAACTGCAGCAGTTGGAGCGCGCGTGCAATATCCAGGTGGCGGCGCAGGCGGCAGGCAATGCGGAGTTGATTTTCCCGCCGGCGGAAGTGGTGCAGAAGGTCGAGCAACAGGCCAAGGTGTTTGCCAGTGGCGATGGGCCGGGTGTGGCGCGGCATTGGAATGCGTTGGTGCGCCAGTTGGAGCGCACCGATACCGACTACAAAAACTGATCCAAGGTACACAGCAGATCAACATGTGGGAGCTGGCTTGCCTGCGATGCAAACACCTCGGTTATTCAGATGTACCGAGTTGATGCTATCGCAGGCAAGCCAGCTCCCACATCTGTTTTGCAGTGTTTTTGATTTAAGCGACTTGCTTGGACTGCTCGCGTTCGGCGATCAACTGGCGGGTGAGCGGGATCAAGCGTTTGCCGTAGTCAATCGCATCGTTCAGCGGATCAAACCCACGAATCAGGAACGTGGTAATGCCCAGGTCGTAGTAATCCACCAACGCCTCGGCCACTTGGTCAGCGGTGCCCACCAGCGAGGTGGAGTTGCCTTGCGCGCCGAGCAAGCCGGCAATCCCGGTCCACAAGCGCTTATCCAACCGCGACCCCTGCGCCGCTGCCGCCAGCAACCGGCGCGAGCCTTCATTCGGCGGTTCGCGGCGTACAAATCCATGCTTCTCGGCCAGTTCAGTGGCTTGTTGCAGGATGCTGTCGGCGCGCGCCCATGCCAGTTCTTCGGTCTCGGCGAGGATCGGGCGCAGCGACAGGCTGAAGCGAATCGTGCGCCCATGCTTGGCTGCTTCGGCGCGCACCTGGGTCACGATCTCGCGGACTTGTTCGTAGGTCTCGCCCCACAGCGCGTACACATCGGCGTGCTTGCCGGCGACAGCGATAGCGGCGGGGGAAGAGCCGCCAAAGTACAACGGAATATGCGGTTGCTGCGGTGACTTCACCGTCGAATAGGCGCCTTCGACCTGATAGTAAGTGCCCTCGAAATCGAACGGCTGCTCGCTGGTCCATTCCTGGCGCACCACACTCAGGTATTCGTCGGTGCGGGCATAGCGTTCGTCCTTGCCGATATGGCTGCCGTCGGCGCGCAGTTCGCGATCATCGCCGCCAGTAATGATGTGCACGGCGGTGCGGCCGCCGTTGAATACGTCCAGGGTGGTGAACTGGCGTGCGGCCAGGGTCGGCTGGGCAAAACCCGGGCGGTGGGCAATCAAAAATTGCAGCTTCTGGGTCACGCTGGCGGCGTGGGCGGCGATCAGCGTGCTGTCCGGGCTGTTGGAATGGAAGGCCACCAAGGCGCGGTCGAACCCGGCCTCTTCGTGGGCGCGGGCCACGGTTTCCACGTAGTCCGGTTGCAGGGTAGGGCCGCTGCGCGGGTGGATCTCGGAGGCGTGGTGGCCGCCGATGTAGCCGATGAATTCAATGCTCATGGTCTGTCCTTGTCGTGTACGGGATGGGCACCTCCACCGGGCAGGGGGTCGGCTATTCGCGTCCAAAAGTAGGGGCAGGGGGCGGGGCTGTAAAATGCCGTTTGGTTCTAACCTAATTATTAAAATGTTGAATCATTAATTGTTAGATGTATCAGTAATTTGCATCTTGTGTGTATTAGGTTATTCCTGGAAAGACTTTCACAGCTGTTTTTTATGCGATTAGCATGGGGTCCAGTCTAGATAAGGAAGCAAGCCTGATGACCGAGACGCTCTTCATCAACAAGCCCGCCGTTCAACTCAAGGCAACACGCAACTGGCGCACACCCGACGCGCTGTTGCGACTGGTCAGCCCCCTGGTGCTGTTGCTGCTCTGGGAGCTGGCCTCGCAGTTGGGCTGGATACCTTCGCGGGTCATCGCGGCGCCGTCGCAGATCGGCGGCACACTGTGGGCGATGATCGTGTCCGGCGAACTGGGCAAACACCTGCTGGTCTCCCTGCAACGCGCGCTGTTCGGCTTGGGCATTGGCGTGAGCATTGGTGTGGCGGCAGCGTTGATCAGCGGCTTGTCCCGACGCGGTGAGGTGATCCTCGATTCGCCCATGCAGATGGTGCGCACCATTCCGTCCCTGGCGCTGGTGCCGCTGTTTATCCTGTGGTTCGGCATTGGCGAATTCACCAAGATTGCCTTGATTGTCGTGGGCACCACGTTCCCGGTGTACCTCAACCTGTTCGCCGGCATTCGCAATATCGACCCCAAATTGATCGAAGCCGCCAACACCCTGGGCCTCAACCGCCGAGAGCTGATCTGGCATGTAATTTTGCCGGGCTCGTTGCCTTCGTTCTTCGTTGGCCTGCGCTATGCGTTGGGTATCTCCTGGCTGGCCCTGGTGTTTGTCGAGCAGATCAACACCACCGCCGGCATCGGCTTCCTGGCCAGCGATGCGCGGGACTTCATGCGCACCGACGTGATCGTGATCTGCCTGTTGATCTACAGCGTGCTCGGCCTGTTGATCGACGGCCTGATCCGCACCCTCGAACGCTTCGCCCTGGCCTGGCGCCCATCTTTTGTGAGGAACTGACATGTCGACACTTCAAGCGCCAGTGCAACTGCGCAATGTGGTCCGTCAATTTGGCGAGCAGCGGGTTATCGACGGCCTGGACCTGGACATCGCTCCCGGTGAGTTTGTTGCCTTGCTCGGCGCCAGCGGCTCGGGCAAGACCACTTTGCTGCGCAGCCTGGCCGGGTTGGACAGCATCGACAGCGGCCAACTGCGCGTGCCCAAGGCGCGGGCGGCGGTGTTTCAGGAACCGCGCCTGATGCCCTGGAAACGCGCCTGGAAAAACGTAGTGCTGGGCCTGCGTATTCCCGATGCCAAGGCGCGTGCGGTGCAAGCGCTGACCGAAGTTGGCCTGGCCCATCGCCTCGACGCCTACCCGGCGACCCTGTCCGGCGGCGAAGCTCAACGTGTCGCCCTGGCCCGTGGCCTGGTGCGCGAACCCAAGCTATTGCTGCTCGACGAACCTTTCGCCGCCCTCGATGCCTTGACCCGCATCAAGATGCATCGCCTGATCGTCGAACTGTGGCGCAAGCACACGCCTGCCGTGCTGCTGGTGACCCACGACGTGGACGAGGCGATCCTGCTGGCAGACCGCGTGATCGTATTGGAAAACGGCAAGATTGCCGAGCAACTGAGGATTGACCTGCCGCGTGCGCGCGACACCGGCCAGGAAGGTTTCCAGGCGATTCGTGCGCGGCTGTTGGGGTTGCTTGGGGTGCAAGTGGAGGCCGCCGTGGCGCGCTCGGCAGAGGCCAATGTGCGGCGGTTGCCGGTAACCGAGCACAGCCAGGTGGCGCGATCGGCTTTCAAGGTTGCCATCTAGCTCTACAGCGCAGAACCCGTGGTCAATTCAAGGCGATGGGCGCCACGGTGCTCTGGAGGGTACCGGCGCGGTCCGCCAGGTAACGCGCCGGCGGCTGGCCCACCGCTTTGCGGAACATGGTGATAAACCCGCTGGCGTTTTCATAACCCAGGTCCAGCGCCACCCGTTGCACACTCTCACCCTTGGCCAACCGTTGCAGTGACAGGATCACATGCAACTGCCGGCGCCAGCGCCCAAAACTCAGGCCCAATTCTTCCAGCAACAGGCGGGTCATGCTGCGCTCGCTCATGCCGATGCGCACCGCCCATTGGCTGAGGGTGGCTTTATCCGTCGGGTCGGCCAGCAGGCTGTCGGCCAGGCGCCGCAGCCTGGCGTCTTGCGGCATGGGCAAGTGCAACGCTTCGATGGGCGCAGCGGCCAGTTCATCCAGCAGCGTGTTGATCAGGCGACCTTGTGCGCCATGCTCTTCATACAGCAGCGGGAAGCTCACCGCTTTGCTGATCAGCTCATGCAGCAGTCCCGACACCGCCAGGGTGCAGCATTGCGGGGGCAGGGCGCTGGCGGCGTCGGGATCGATCAGCAGGCAATACACCTCCGCCTCCCCGGAGCCGCGCGCCGCATGGGCCGTGCCGCCGGGAATCCACAGTGCGCACTGCGGCGGCACGATCCAGATACCGGCCTCGATTTCACAGTGGATGACCCCGCGCAAGGTGTACATCAGCTGGCCCTTGCGATGGGCGTGGGGCGTGTGCTCCCAGGTGTCCGAGGTGCTGCTGGCGCCCACGGCCACCACGGCGCGCGGAAACACATCGGCATCCTTGGCCATAAGCGGGTCGTGCAGATCAAGGCGGTGGTGCTTCATGGCGGCGTTCGCAACTTGGCTGAAATGCGAAATAGTCTGGCTATTTTGTGCAATGCCGTCCAGTGGCTGGGTCACTATAGTGAGATCCACTCTCAACAAGGAGCTCTGCCATGCGACTCGACAGTTCAACTTTTCCTGTGGTGAAAATCGTCTTCGATGCCCCGAACGAAGGTGGCGCGGAGGATGCTTTCCGGGTGTTTGAAAACCTGCTGGCGCGCCAGCAAGCGTTCCTGCTGCTGCATGAAAAAGGCGTGGATGAAAACAACCACGAGCACTCCCATGAAGAGCGCAAGCAAGCGTCGATCTGGATGAAGAAGAACAAGCAGGCACTGCGAACCTACGTCCGCGGCATGATCCAGGTGGAACCCAGTGCGGCGCAGCGCCTGGCGCTCAGGCCATTTGCCGAGATGTTTGGCAAGGCCTGGGGTTATCCATTGCTGGTGGTGGAGTCCAGGGACCGCGCCTGGGCGCTGGCGCGGGATGTGCTGGATGAGCAGGTGTCGGATGTGGCGCAGTTCTGAGCAGTGCTGTTATCCCTTGTGGGAGCAGGCTCCCACATTGGGATTACGGCGCCTATTGAAGTATGCTCCGCGCCCCGCTTATTACCCATTCAATACCACATGACCGGACAAGACATGCAGGCGCTGCTGGAGTCGATCCTTGACGAAGTTCGTCCACTGATCGGCCTCGGCAAAGTCGCCGATTACATCCCCGCATTGGCCGACGTGCCCGCCAACCAATTGGGTATCGCGGTCTATGGCAATGACGGCTCCGCCTACTGTGCAGGCGACGCCGATACGCTGTTCTCGGTGCAGAGCATTTCCAAGGTGTTCAGCCTGGTGCAAGCCATCGACCACGGTGGTGAAAGCATCTGGGAGCGCCTGGGTCATGAGCCTTCAGGGCAACCCTTCAACTCGCTGGTGCAGCTGGAATTCGAACGCGGTCGCCCGCGCAATCCGTTCATCAACGCCGGTGCGCTGGTGATCTGCGACATCAACCAATCACGTTTTGCCGTGCCGATCCTGTCGATGCGCGATTTTGTGCGGCGCCTGTCGGGTAACCCGCAGATCCTGGTCAACAGCATCGTCGCCGAATCGGAGGCCCAACACGGCGCGCGCAATGCAGCCATGGCCTACTTGATGAAATCCTTCGGCAATTTCCACAACGACGTGGACGCGGTGCTGCACAGCTACTTCAACTACTGCGCGCTGCAGATGAGCTGCCTGGATTTGGCCAAGGCGTTCAGCTTCCTGGCCAACGAAGGCGTGAGTGCCCACAGCGGCGAGCAGATCCTGACGGCGCGTCAGACCAAGCAGGTCAACTCGATCATGGCCACCAGCGGGCTGTATGACGAGGCGGGTAACTTTGCGTATCGCGTGGGGCTTCCGGGCAAGAGCGGTGTGGGCGGCGGGATCGTCGCGGTGGTGCCGGGGCAATTTACGGTGTGCGTGTGGTCGCCGGAATTGAATGCGGCGGGTAACTCACTGGCGGGGATCAAGGCGTTGGAGTTGTTGAGTGAGCGGATTGGGTGGTCGGTGTTTTGACGGGCCGGGGATTTAGGGATCACGCCCTAAATCCCCTGGAGATCCACCCCGTCGATGATCAGTCCATCTCCGTACTCAGCGCTACCGCCTGCTGGCGCTCCAGCGCCGCCAACCGTTCAGTCAACGCTGCATGCACGCGCTCGTAGGCGCCGCTGCCCAGCAACAAACGCTTGGGCGCCGGGCTTACTGCGGCCACGTCCAGCATGGCCTTGGCCATTTTCACCGGGTCGCCGGTCGTCGCAAACTCGCCACTGGCCACGGCTCTGCGCACATCGCCGGCAGGCGTGTGCTCATACGCGGCCATGGGGGGAGGGCTGACCAGTGCGGCACCAAAGTTGGTGTGCGTCGGGCCGGGTTCGACCAGTGTGAACTCGATACCGAACGGCGCCACCTCTTGGGCGACCGATTCAACAAACCCTTCAATCGCCCATTTGCTGGCGTGGTACAGACTGAAATTCGGATAGGCCAACTGCCCGCCCTCCGATGAAACCTGCAGCACCCGGCCGCCGCCTTGTTCACGCAGAAACGGCAGGCAGGCACGGATCACCTGGATCGAACCCACCAGGTTGGTGTGCAGCTGTTGGTCGATCTGTTCGTCGCTGACTTCCTCTGCCGCGCCGAACAGCGCATAGCCTGCGTTGCTGACCACTACATCGATACGCCCCAACTCGGTGAAGGCTTGCCCCATTACGCGGCGGATCGCCGGTGTGTCGGTCACATCCAGCTGCGCCAACCAGAGCTGGTCGGGGTAACGGGCCTTCAGTTCGTCCAGGGTCTCGGGTTTGCGCAACGTCGCGGCCACGCGGTCGCCGCGTTCAAGCAATTGTTCTACAAGGGCTTTGCCGATGCCCGATGAGCTGCCGGTGACCAGCCAGGTGGTGTTCATGGATAAATGCCTCTGCGAGCCGCCGGGGTGGCGAACACCGCACACACCGTACTCCGTGAATACTGCTGCTACTATCGGTTCAATTCTGCATGAATCAGTGAAAATTACCCATGAATAAAGCGCCGCTGTCCCTCGCCGAACTCAATGCCTTGACGCTGATTGTGACCCATCGCAGCTTTCGCAAAGCCGCTGATGAACTGGGGCTGTCGGCTTCGACGTTGAGCCATATGATGCGCACGCTTGAGGCAAACCTGGGGGTGCGACTGCTTAACCGTACCACCCGCAGCGTGGCGCCGACGCCGGCGGGCGAGCGTTTGGTGACGCGTATGGCGCCGTTGTTGCGCGAGTTCGAATTGGCGCTGGAGGAGGTCAACGTGTTCCGTGACTTGCCCAGCGGCAGCCTGCGTATCAATGCGAGCGAACCGGCGGCGCGGATATTGATGGAGGCGATACTGCCGCAGTTCCTGGCGCGCTTTCCGCAAATGAGCGTCGACCTGGTGACCGATGGCCGCCTGGTGGATATCGTCGCCGAAGGGTTCGATGCCGGCATTCGCTTGGGCGAGTCAGTGCCCCAAGACATGATCGCGGTGGCGTTGGGGCCACCGATGCGATTCATCACCGTAGCGTCGCCGGGATATCTGGAACAACATCCTGCCCCGTCGACGCCGGACGATTTACAGCGGCACCGGTGCATTGCTTTTCGCATGCCCAGCGGTAAACCCTACCGCTGGGAGTTCGAGAAACGCGGGCAGTCGCTGACGGTGAACACCTCGGGAAACCTCACGCTGGATAACGTCGAAATCATGGCGGACGCTGCCGTACGTGGCCTGGGTATCGCCTACGTGCCGGAGCACACCGTGGCGCAGCACTTGAAGGCCAAGCGGTTGGTCAGCGTGCTGGAGAATTGGTGCCCGCCGGGGCCGGGGTTGTTTCTGTACTACCCGGGGCACCGCCATGTGCCCATTGGGTTACGCGCGTTTATCGAGGTGGTACGGGAGATCGCTGATGTTGGGTGACGTTACCGTTGTGCGGTCTAGCGGAAGCCAGCGGCCACGGTGCCGTAACGGCTTGCCAGCGAATTCGGCCATATTCCTGTAGTGAGCGGGCTTGCCCCGCGCGGCGTTGTGTCAGATAAGCGTGGAGTGCCTGACACGCCGCCGCGCGGGGCAAGCCCGCTCACTACAGAAATCGTGGCGAGGTCAGCTCACGTTGAGTCGATCCAACAGGCTATACCACGCCACCCCTGCGCCGATGTAAAAGCGTTGCAATCCATGCATCGGCAAGCGCTGCAACGGTGTGACCGGGTAGGCGAAGTCGGCCTCTCTGTCGCACAAGCGCGCGGCCAGTTGCTGGCCTAGGCTGGTACACAACGCGATGCCGCGACCATTGCAACCCAACGCCAACGTAAGCCCCGGCGCTGGTTCGTGCACATGGGGCATGAAGTCCCGTGTGATCGCGATGCGCCCGGCCCAGCGGTACTCGAACTCCAACGGGCCCAGTTGGGGAAATAGCAGCGCCAACGATCGTTCAAGGTGGGCGAAGTCCGCAGGCGCAGTGGGGTCGTTGAACAGCCCGCGCCCGCCCATCAACAAACGGCCGTGGCTGTCTTTACGAAAATACAGCAGCAGGCGTTGTGCGGTGGAAACGGTTTCCTGGCCTGGCAAAATGCTCTCGGCGACACGTCCACTCAAAGGCTTGGTCGCGACGATAAAACTGTTGGCTGCCAGGATGCTCTGGGCCATGCCCGGCCACAGGTTGCCGCTGTAGCCATTGGTGGCCAACACTACTTGATCAGCACTCACATGCGCGCCATTTGCGGTCGTCAGTTGCCAGCCCGAACCCTGGCGCTGCAACCCGGTCACCGCACTTTGCCCATGAATCTGCACGCCCGCTGCCAACGCCGCTGCCACCAGCCCACGGGCATACGCCAACGGTTGAATCGCCCCGGCACGGCCATCCAGCCAGCCACCGGCAAACGCCGAGCTGCCCATGCGCGAGGCCACGGCGTTAGCATCCAGTCGTTGCACGGGAACGCCGCGCCGGGCCCACTGCTCGGCGCGCGCGTGTAGCCCTGCCACGCCTTTTTCGGTGTACGACACCTGCATCCAACCCTTGCGCACCGGTGCGCAATCGATGCGGTGGCGTTCGATCAAGTTGAACACCAGGTCCGCCGAATTCGACACCGTCGAGATCAACGGCTCCGCACGCTGCGGCCCATACATGTGCACCAGTTGCTGCGGGTCATATTTGAGCGTTGGATTGACCTGCCCACCATTGCGTCCGGACGCGCCCCAGCCCGGCTCATTCGCTTCCAATACACACACGCTCACGCCGCGCTCGGCCAAGTGCAGCGCCGTCGATAAACCGGTATAGCCGGCGCCGACAATTGCCACGTCCACTTTCACCGATTCCCGCAGCGCAGGTGTTGGCACCGCTGCCGGTGCGGTGGCCGACCATAACGACTTCATGACAGGCTCCGCGTATCGCCAGTGGGATGCAGCACGCGGCGCAGGAAGTCCTGGGTGCGCGGTTGCTGTGGGTTGCCCAGTACTTGCTCGGCCGGGCCGCTTTCGACGATGTAGCCGCCATGCAGGAAGCACACGCGGTCGGCTACCTCACGCGCAAAACCCATCTCGTGGGTGACCACGATCATGGTCATGCCTTCATCGGCGAGGGTGCGCATCACCGCCAGCACGTCGCCCACCAACTCTGGGTCGAGGGCCGAGGTGGGTTCGTCGAACAGCATGGCTTCGGGTTTCATCGCCAGGGCGCGGGCAATGGCCACGCGTTGCTGTTGGCCGCCGGAGAGTTGTTCGGGATAGGCATCGGCCTTGGCGCTCAGGCCGACTTTTTCCAGCAGCACTAACGCCTCTTTGCGCGCCTGTTTCGCCGGCTCGCCTTTGACGTACACCGGGCCCTCCATCACGTTTTCCAGCACCGTACGGTGCGGGAACAAGTTGAAGCGCTGGAACACCATGCCCATGCGGCTGCGCAGGGCGTGCACGGTCTTGCTGGCGCGTTGTACGGTTTCGCCGAAGACGGTGATGGTGCCGCCGTCGTAGGCTTCCAGCGCATTGATGCAGCGCAGCAGCGTGGATTTGCCGGAGCCCGACGGACCGATCAGGCACACCACTTCGCCCTTGGCCACGTCCAGGTCGACGCCGTGCAGCACGCGGTGGCTGCCGTAATGTTTTTGCAGTTGGCGGATCTCGATCATGCTTTTTTCCTCCGGCCCAGGCGTTGTTCCATACGGCGCAGGCCATACACCAGCGGCAGGCTCATCAGCAGGTAGAGCAGGGCGACCAGGGTGTAGACGGTCATGTTCTGGAAGGTCGACGAGGCGATCAGCTGGCCCTGGCGGGTCATTTCCGCCACGGTGATGGTGGACACCAACGACGAGTCCTTGAGCATCATCACCAGCGTGTTGCCGTAGGGCGGCAGGGCGATGCGAAACGCTTGCGGCAGGATCACCCGGCGCATCATCAGCACCGAGCGCATGCCCAGCGCCTCCGCGGCTTCGCGCTGGCCCTGTTCCACGGCGATGATGCCGGTGCGAAAGTTCTCGGCCTGGTACGCCGAGTAGGCGATGCCCATGCCGATCACACCGGCATAGAACGCGGTGAGGTGCACGCCCATGTCCGGCAGCACGAAGTAGATGTAGAACAGCTGCACGATGATCGGCAGGCCACGGATCACGTTGATGATGGTGCTGGCGGCCCACGACAGCGCACGGATCGGCGACAGTTTAAGCAGTGCCAGCACCAGGCCGATGGCGCTGCTGAGCAGGAACGACAGCACGGTTATCTGGATCGTCACCCACGCGCCTTGCAGCAGGATCGGCAAGAAATCCTGGGCGTTTTGCAGGAATTCGACCAGGTTCATGGACGCACCTGGGTATCAAGTCCCCACTTCTTGAGGATAGTGTCCAGCGTGCCGTCGGCCTTGATGCTGGCGATGGCGCCGTTCAATCGCTCCAGGGTTTGCGCATCGCCCTTGCGCACCACCAGGCACACTTCGCCGACGTTGGTGGGCGTGTAGTCGGCGGCCAGTTTCACGCCTTTGAACAGCTTCTGGCGGATCTGGTAGGCGACCACCGGCTGGTCACCTACGGCCGCCTTGATACGGCCCAGCGACAAGTCGCGGACCATCTCGCCGATGGAGTCGTAGGTGCGGATCTCCTTGAAGATGCCGAGCTTGTTCAGCTGGTCGTAGAACACCGTGCCGGCTTGCACACCGACGATTTGATCCTTGAGCGGCGTCAAGTCCGGGTAGGCCGCGTTGTCGTCGGCATTGACGATCAGGCCTTCACCGTAGGCGTACACCGGGGCGCTGAAGTCGACGACCTTGGTGCGCTCCTCGGTCTTGAGCATGCCGGCGGAAATGAAGTCGAGCTTGCCGGAGGTGAGGGAGGGGATCAGTGCGGCGAAGTTGGTCTGTTCGATCTGGCTGGTGAAGCCACCAGCCTTGCCCACGGCCTCGGCCACATCGACCATCACCCCTTGAATGCTGTTGCTCTTGATGTCGAGGAAGGTAAACGGCGAACCACTGGCCGTTGCACCGACTTTGTACGAGGACGCACTTTCTGCGTGCACGGCGCTGGCGCAGAGCGTGGCGCAAACTGCAAAGGCGAGGCGGCGAAACAAGGGCGAAAGACTGTTCATCGGGTTACTCCAGAAGGAAAACGGATCGTCAGTACCGCAAGCGGCTGGTGATGAAACCGCAAGCTCTGTGCCATTTCGATTGGAAAAAATCGTATATCGCTATAGAAAATCAATAAAATGAACCGTTCGTATCGATATGCGATATTTAGTGGTCTATTTTTGCAATTTGCGGTAGAAATGTCGCCACGCCTGATCGATCAAACCCGCGAGTTCGCCATGTCCGAAGAACGCAACAGTTTGCACAACCAATCCCTGGAAAAAGGCCTGTCGGTACTCAAGGCATTTAGCGCACAGCGCCGCAGCATGAGCCTTGCAGAGGTGGCCGAGGCTGCCGGCATGACCAAAAGCTCGGCCCAGCGCATGGTGTTTACCCTCGAAAGCCTGGGTTACCTTCGGAAACACTCGCGCACCCGTCATTACCAACTCACACCCCGGGTGTTGGAGTTGGGCTTCAGTTACCTGGATGCGCATTCGTTGATCGAGGTGGCCAACCCGTTTCTGTCGGAGTTGACGCGGTTGACGGGGGAGACGTCGTGTCTCACGGAGCCTGCGGGTTACGACATGACCTATATCGCACGGTTCGTCAGCGCAGGTTTTGTGCCGGTGCATATGCCGATCGGCTCGCGGGTGCCGATGTATTGCACCGCATCGGGCAGGGCGTATTTGAGCGCGTTACCACAGGAGGAGGCGTTGGTGTTGATCGAGAACAGTCAGCGCATAGCCCACACCAGCCAGACGCTGACGGACGTCGAGCAGATTCTGGAGTCGCTGCAACAGGTGCGCGAGCAGGGCTACGCGGTGAATGGCCAGGAGTTGTTCCTGGGTGATATGACCATTGGCGCGCCGGTGTTGGGTGCGAACGGCCGGCCGGTGGCGGCGGTGCATGTGGTAGCGCCGACCAGTCGGTGGAGCAGGGCGGATGCCGAGAAGCAATTGGCGCCGGCGTTGTTGCAGTGCTCAAGAGCGCTGAGTAACTCAGCGCGGAATCTGGAATAACAGGCACTGATATTTAAATGTGGGAGCTGGCTTGCCTGCGATGACAGTGTGTCAGCCAATACATCCGGTACTGGAAGACCGCTATCGCAGGCAAGCCAGCTCCCACAGTTGAGCGTCATTGGTTTTGAGAGTGTTGTTGGGTCAGGCCACTGGATGAGCCTGATCCAACGCTTTGTCTACCAACAATTGCACACCTTCAAGCATGCGGCAGATACCCAGCGCCATATTGCGTTGAGCACCCTCGACTTCAAAGGCGAGATGGGCGGCGATGTCGTTGAGGCAGGCCAGGTCTTGCGAGGCATTGGCCAGCAGGGTTTCGGTGCCCAGGTCGGGGCGGAGGGTGAAGGGGGTGGTTGGGGGATTTGGACTGTCTTTGATCATGGTGGCATTCCTAAGATTAGTGGAGCTGCCAGCGTTCGCCGTCAAGCGAAGAGGGTGGCAGCTGTACGCGGGTTGACCGACCGGCAATCAAAGGAAATCCGGCATACCCGAAGGTATCCCGCGTACAGCCGCCGCAACACGATACCTCAGGCATAAAAAAAACGCCTGAAATAGGTTTTGGCGCAACAGTACTTCAATTAATCGGACGGTCAAATCCGGCCGCTGAATGGGCAGCGACGGCGAGGAGGTTAGCCAGCGAAGTTCCCAGGGACAACCTGAAAGCCTTGTGGGAAATCTCTGAGCCAACACTGTTCACCTGTGGGAGGGGCGGTGCGGCCATTCGACTTGCTCCCGATAGCAGTGGGTCAGTTGATACATGTGTTGACTGACACACCGCTATCGCAGGCAAGCCAGCTCCCACATTTTGACCTCATTGGTCATGAGGGCTATGTTTCGCCCCAACAAAAAATGCGCCCTTGGGGGCGCATTTTTTTGTTCGTGACCAGGTCGCCGATGCAGGTCTTTCCGGTGTAGCCAGGGGCCAGTGAAGACGGGTCGGGCAGCACGGCTTTGACCAGTTTCAGTGGCACCACTTCCAGGCCTTAGGCGGTGGTGACCGGTTTTTCGGAGAGCAGGCCGAACTTGTTCAGCATGGTGAGCATCCGCCACTTAAATAATAAAAAAATTCCCGGTGGTTCTGACAGAAAAAAGCTCAGTGTCGTCAGCCATTGCTTAATGATGACCTGCGATCTTCACATTCTTTAGCGGTTGCCCGACAATGCGACCCCTGTTCCGGAGTAGTTCAGCGGTAGAACACTCGGCTCTTAACCGGGTGGGCGCTGGTTCGAATCCAGCCTCCGGACCCATCACATTCAAAGGCAATCTGGACTCATCTCCAGAGCAAATGGAGCGACTGGCATGGGCGCAGGTTATGCGGTCTTCCAACTTTCCAAGGCATTGATCGCACACGATCATACCTCTAGCCCTCTTGCTCGTTTCAACGCCCGCAGACGTATCTCACACTGGCAACAAGTGATTGCACATATGCTGCAAGGCACCGCCGAGTATGGTTCGCGAACCCCGCTGGCCGAGATACCTGCCTGGGTTACGCTGGAAGTTATTACAGGCGGCTTTGCAACCGGCAACCTGTTGGCGGGTGGCGAATTGACTGACTATGAGCGTGAGTTGGCCGCTCGTGTTCCCGGTATTCGCAAAGGGTTTGAGCGACTGGATCTCAACGCTTGGCATCTGACGGATGATGGTCTTGAAACGCTGCAACAGCGTCTGGCCAGTTGTGACTATAGCGTCGATGTTCCGGAAGAAGCCGCGTTGCTGACAGTGGCATGGTTGTCGAGCCAGCGTCGCAACGACGAGGCCAGGGCACTGATAGACGTGATTGTTCCCTTTTTTGACCGATTGCGTTTCTTTCCGGCAACCTTCGCGCAGCTCCCGATTTCAGCCGCGCACGTACATGTCGCTAATGTTGGTGAGATCAAGCAGTTGCTTTTAACCTTACCGCCGCGGGCTCAAATCGTTGCTCAGAAACACACAATCGAAGCCCGTCTTCCTCTTTATGATTCAGCTGTTGCGCATTTCCTCCTGACGTATCAGGAGGGTTGGCCATGTCGCACTTACCCGGCTCAATGGCACGAACAGGCAGCCGAATTAGCTGCACGTTATGAACAGCTTGAGACCAACAAGTGCTCTTCTGATCGTGTAACGGAATTGTTTCTGTTGCTTGAACAGTGCTCTCACGATGCACAGTCGCTTACAGGGCGCCACGTAGGTCGTATTCGTCGAATAGTCGATGACTTCGTGCGCAAACATGGCGCGCCGGATTGCGCCTCTCACCTCGCGTTCCGGGAAGACCAGCTTCGCCAGGTATCAGGGCCAGTGCACCATCTTATTGCGCGTGCCGTGGCAAAGCGTCTTTCTAAGTATCCAGTACAAAGTGGCATCTGTGATTTTGGCGATTTGGTCATGCCGCTTGATGTTGAAGAGGCGGCGGATTGCGCGCAGGGCGAGGGTGTCGCGATACCCGCGCCAATCCTGCGACGTGTTCAACGCTGTCGCAGCGGAACAATCAGCGAGTTGATTGAGCATGGGTTGATCACTTCGGGTGACACAGTCGCACGAGTGCTGCCCGCGATGACCGCGCAGCTCAGTAGCGCAGGGTTACGCGACGAAAACTTGAGGAGGGTCTATGCCTCCACCTATCAGGCCTTCCGCCGTAGGCGTTCTTTATTGCTTTTGAATCTTCAACGTCAGGTGGGCTTCAGTGAGTTGCCGTGGATTGCTGCCATTGAAGGCGATCGACAGTCAGGCATCGGGACGGAGAGTGCAGCGAGGCAGTCTCTCGTTGAGTCCTCGGCATTAACGCTTCATGCCTTCCCATACGCCATCCTTCCTAACAAGCTTCTCCAAGAGCTTGGAACGCTGGTGGACACTGCGGACCTGGACCTTCCTTTGGTGGAGGAGGTCGCTGCAGATATCTTCATGGGGCAGTTCTCGACCAAGTTCGCAGACACTGCCCGGCGAGCGGGCTTGGTGATAGCAGGCTCCCTTTACGCGCGTTACTACGCCATCGATACAGACGAACTGGCTGGCCTCGTAACTAGAGGACGACGGCGCGGGCGAGTTGCACGCGAGGCTTTTGCAGCCTTATGTGCAAAGCGGGCGGAGGCGCAGTTGGGTACTAGGCACCCTGCAACCAATGGCACCATCCTTGAGCAACAGCAGATTTTAACGACGCAAAACCTTGCGCTGCTTTTCGACGAGCTTGGGTTGAAAGGTTTGCTGAGTACTCGGCTAGCGGGCATGGTTCAGGCGAGTTTTGAGTGGATCTGCAAGCGACACCATATGCACACCGATTGCTATCATGCTCGATTGATCATGCTCAAGAACACAGCTTATGCCTGGCGCCAGATGGTGTTTTACCTCGCAATGCTTGACGAGCATGAACGCGCAGATGCCTTGGAGTCGGTCGAGGTTTGCTTCGCTAAACAGCCGCAGGCTTTCCGCGAAAGATTTCTGCCAGTGATGATCGGTTTGCGCAAGGCTGCCGCAGGCGAAGTGTTGCCTCAGCAAGGTCAGACCGTCGACGGTGCCAGGGTCTTTTTGGGATGGACCACTACACGGCATTGGTTACTGCCGCCACAGGGCGTCTCTTCCAATTAAGTGTTTGGGCAGTAGGTAAGGGCTGCGTTTGGCCCAAACAAAAAATGCGCCCCAGAGGGCGCATTTTTTTGTTCGGGCCGCTATCGCCTATCAGGCAATGGCATCCCAGGCACGGTCGCCGTGCTCGTCTTTGATCCGAGTCGGCAGGCCCATCACGTCCAGCGCCTTGAGGAACGGCTCAGCCGGCAGTTCCTCGACGTTGGCCATGCGTTGCACGTCCCACTCGCCACGGGCAACCAGCAGCGCGGCGGCTACAGGAGGAACACCTGCGGTGTAGGAGATGCCCTGGCTGTCGGTTTCAGCGAACGCTTCTTCGTGATCAGCCACGTTGTAGATGAACACCTCACGCGGCTGGCCGTCCTTGGTGCCTTTGACCAGGTCGCCGATGCAGGTCTTGCCGGTGTAGCCAGGGGCAAGCGAAGACGGGTCGGGCAGCACGGCCTTGACCAGTTTCAACGGCACCACTTCCAGGCCTTCGGCGGTGGTGACCGGCTTTTCGGAGAGCAAACCGAGTTTGTTCAGTACGGTGAACACGTTGATGTAGTGTTCGCCGAAGCTCATCCAGAAACGCACGTTGGGCACGTCGAGGTTTTTCGACAGCGAGTGCACTTCATCGTGGCCGGTCAGGTACAGGTTCTGCGAACCGACCACTGGGAGGTCGTCGGTGCGTTTGACTTCGAACATGGTGTTGCTGGTCCACTGGCTGTTCTGCCAGCTCCACACCTGTCCGGTGAACTCGCGGAAGTTGATTTCCGGGTCGAAATTGGTGGCGAAGTATTTGCCGTGGGAGCCGGCATTGACGTCGAGAATGTCGATCGAATCAATGCGGTCGAAATGCTGTTGCTGCGCCAGCGCGGCATACGCGTTGACGACACCCGGGTCGAAGCCCACGCCAAGGATGGCGGTGATGTTCTTCTGTTTGCACTCTTCCAGGTGGTTCCACTCGTAGTTGCCGTACCACGGCGGGGTCTCGCAGACCTTGCCCGGCTCTTCGTGGATAGCGGTGTCGAGGTAGGCCACGCCCGTGTCGATGCAGGCACGTAGTACCGACATGTTGAGGAACGAGGAACCGACGTTGATGACGATCTGCGATTCGGTCTCGCGGATCAGGGCCTTGGTCGCTTCCACGTCCAGGGCGTTCAGCGCGAAGGCTTTGATGTCCGCAGGTACCTTGAGGCTACCCTTGGCCTTGACGCTGTCGATGATGGCCTGGCATTTGGAGATGTTGCGCGACGCGATAGCAATACGACCGAGTTCGTCGTTGTGCTGCGCGCACTTGTGGGCCACCACCTTGGCGACACCTCCTGCACCAATGATAAGAACGTTCTTTTTCAATTGCTTTATCTCTCCTTTATCCGCCAGCTTACGAAAGGCTGGACAGGTAGTCGTCGTAACCAAATTCACGAACCACTTCGACTGTACCGTCGAGTTGTTTCACTACGATGGACGGCATTTTCAGGCCGTTGAACCAGTTTTTCTTGACCATGGTGTAGCCCGCGGTGTCGATGAACGACAGCCGATCGCCGATGGCCAGCGGACGATCAAATTGGTACTCACCGAAGATGTCGCCGGCCAGGCAGGATTTGCCGCACACCATGACGGTGTGTTCGCCATCGCTCGGCGCCAGCTTGGCGTTGAGGCGATAGATCAGCAGGTCCAGCAGGTGGGCTTCGATGGAGCTGTCTACCACGGCGAGGTTCTTGCCGTTGTAGAGCGTGTCGAGCACGGTGACTTCCAGGGAAGCGCTGTTGGTGATCGCCGCTTCGCCGGGTTCCAGGTAGACCTGCACGCCGTACTTCTGGGAGAACGCCTTCAAGCGGGCGCAGAACGCGTCCACCGCATAGTCTTCACCGGTGAAGTGGATGCCGCCGCCGAGGCTGACCCACTCGACCTTGTGCAGCAGCGCACCGAAGCGTTCTTCGATGGTGCCAAGCATCTTGTCGAACAGGCTGAAATCGCCGTTCTCGCAGTTGTTGTGGAACATGAAACCGCTGATCTGGTCGATCACGCCTTCGATCTTCACCGGGTCCCATTCGCCCAGGCGGCTGAACGGACGCGCCGGGTCGGCCAGCAGGTAGTCGGAGCTGCTCACCTGCGGGTTCACGCGCAGGCCACGGGTCTTGCCTTCGGAACGTTCGGCAAAGCGCTGCAGCTGGCTGATGGAGTTGAAGATGATCTTGTCGCAGTTATCCAGCATCTCTTCGATTTCATCGTCGGCCCAGGCCACGCTGTAGGCGTGTGCTTCACCTTCGAACTTCTGGCGACCCAGCTTCAATTCATACAGCGACGACGAGGTGGTGCCGTCCATGTATTGCTGCATCAGGTCGAACACCGACCAGGTGGCAAAGCACTTGAGCGCCAGCAGGGCCTTGGCGCCGGACTGCTCGCGCACGTAAGCAATCTTCTGCATGTTGACCAGAAGCTTCTGTTTATCGATGAGGTAGTACGGCGTTTTGATCATTTTTGAGAGCCTGCGGCGGTGCCTGCCAAAAAAGGACACGCATTGTGCCCGCACTTGGATCGAATCGAAAGGTTCGTGGGCGGATTTTGCTGCCCTAGGTTTTCGACTCTACCTTCTGAGTATGACTATCCATAGGCACACCCAGCTCCCACATTTGATCTCCATCCGGCGATTGGGTGCCATCAAACTGTCATCTCCTCACCGCCGAACTGCCACATTCCCCCGTTACTGTCCTCGCCAATGAGATCGATCTCAAGCGAGTGACAATGACTGACCTGAAAGACGTTGCCCGACTGGCCGGCGTATCCCGCGCCACTGCCGCCCGGGCCTTTGCTTCTCCTGATCAAGTGCGCCCGACCACCCGTGAGCAGGTGTTCGCCGCCGCCCGTGAGCTGGGTTTTCGCCCGAATCTATTGGGCCGCCAATTACGCTTGCAGACCACTCAGTTGATCGGGGTGGTGGTGCCCAACTTGCTCAACCCGGTGTTCGCCGAGCAGTTCCAGGCCATGGAGCGCGCCGCGCGCTCGCGGGGCTACAGCCTGGTGCTGGCCACCACCGACTACAACAGCGAACGCGAGAGCATCGTGGTGGAAGAATTGTTGCGCCAGCGCGTCGACGGGTTGGTGCTGACGGTCACCGATGCCGAAAGCAACGCCGTGCTCAGCAGCCTGAACACCGAACAAACCCCCTTTGTATTGGCCTATCACCAACCGAGCAACCCCAACTACAGCGCCGTGTCGGTGGACAACCGTGCGGGCATGGCCCTGGCCACGCGCTATCTGCTGGATGCGGGGCACCGACGCATCAGCATGGTCGCCGGTCCCGCGTTGCAGTCGGACCGTGCTCGCCTGCGCTATGCCGGGTATTGCGATGCGATGAACGAGTACGGCCTGCGACCTCGCCCAGTGATCGAAATGCCGGCCCACACCCAGGCCGAATTTGCGGCTATCGCGCCGTCTCTGCAGGGCGGCGACGCCCCTACCGGGTTGGTGTGTTCCAACGACTTCCTGGCCATCAGCCTGATCGCCGAACTGCGCCGCAATGCCTGGAACGTCCCCGAACAACTCTCGGTAATGGGCTTCGACGGCATCAGCCTCGGCACCCAGATGCACCCGACCCTGTGCAGCGTGGTGCAACCCATCGCGCTGCTGGCCAGTACCGTGATTGACCAACTGCTGGCGCAGATCGCCGGCAACCAGCCGATTTCCCTTTGCCTGCCTTGCCACATCCGGCCGGGCGAAAGTACTCAACCCCATGAGGAGACCCTTGATGCGCGCATTCAGTAAAACCCTGGCCGCCGTGCTGTTGTGCGGCGCGGCCAGCCTGGCCCAGGCCGCCGAGACCGCTATTTGCTACAACTGCCCGCCGGACTGGGCCGACTGGGGCACCCAACTCAAGGCCATCGCCGCCAGCACGGGCGTGCAGGTGCCGCTGGACAACAAGAACTCCGGCCAGTCCCTGGCGCAACTGGTGGCAGAAAAAGCCGCACCGGTGGCCGACGTCGTGTACTACGGCGTGACGTTCGGCCTGCAAGCGCAAAAGGCCGAGGTGGTCGGCACCTATAAGCCCAAGGCCTGGGACCAGATCCCCGCGGGCCTGAAAGACCCGGCCGGCCATTGGTTCGCGATCCACTCCGGTACCTTGGGCATCATGGTCAACGTCGATGCCCTCGGTGGCCTGCCGGTGCCGCAGAGCTGGGCCGACCTGCTCAAGCCTGAATACAAAGGCATGGTCGGCTACCTCGACCCGTCCAGTGCGTTTGTCGGCTACGTCTCGGCGGTGGCAATCAACCGTGCCCTGGGCGGCGACCTGGACAACTTCGCGCCGGCCATCGACTACTTCCAGAAGCTGGCGAAAAACGCGCCTATCGTGCCTAAGCAAACCGCCTATGCGCGGGTGCTGTCCGGTGAGTTGCCGATCCTGGTGGACTACGATTTCAACGCCTACCGCGCGCGCTACAAAGACAACGCCAACGTCGCCTTCGTGATCCCCAAGGAAGGCAGCATCAGCGTGCCCTACGTGATGAGCCTGGTGGCCAATGCACCGCACCGCGCCAATGCCGAAAAGGTCCTCGACTTCGTGCTGTCGGATGAAGGCCAGGCGCTCTGGGCCAAGGCCTACCTGCGGCCGGTGCGCCCGATGCAGATGCCAGCGGAGGTTGCCGCGCAATTCCTGCCGGACAGCGACTATGCCCGCGCCGGGGTGGTGGACTACGAAAAAATGGCCGCTGTGCAGGAAGCCTTCGCCGCCCGTTACCTGAACGAGGTCAAGTAAGTGGCTGCATCGGCAAAACACGCAGCCTGGGCGCTGGCCCCCGCGCTCGCCGTGTTGCTCGCGTTCTGGTTGCTGCCGTTGGCGCACTTGATGGTGCTCGGCGCCGAGAGTCGTGACAGCAACGGCAGTGGCTACTGGCAGGTGCTGAGCAGTGCGCAGTACCTGGGCAGCCTCGGGCAAACCTTGATATTGGCGGTGGTCGTGACGTTCGCCGCGCTGGTGGTGGGGGGCATCAGCGGTGTGTTCCTCGCGCGGCATCAGTTCTTCGGGCGCTCTGCATTGGTCGCGTTGCTCACATTTCCGTTGGCGTTTCCGGGCGTGGTGGTGGGTTTCCTGGTGATCTTGCTGGCAGGCCGCCAAGGCCTGTTCGCCGCGCTGGGGCTGCAACTGGCCGGTGAACGCTGGATCTTCGCTTACTCGCTGGCGGGCCTGTTCGTGGGCTACCTGTACTTCTCGATCCCACGGGTGATCCTCACGGTGATGGCCGCCTGTGAAAGCCTCGACCGCAGCCTGGAAGAAGCCGCGCACTCACTCGGCGCCGGCCATTGGCGCGTGGTGTGCGACGTGATCGTACCGGGCTTGGCGCCAGCATTGGCTTCCTGCGGGGCGATCTGTTTTGCCACCTCCATGGGCGCCTTCGGCACGGCCTTTACCTTGGGCACACGGCTAAATGTCACCCCGGTGGCGATCTACAACGTGTTCACCAACTACGCCAACTTTGCCGTCGCCGCCGCGCTGTCGGTGGTACTCGGTGGGGTGACGTGGGCGGTGTTGCTGCTCACCCGGCGCCTGGTGAAAAACGCGGGGACTGTCTTGTGAAACGTTCATCGCTGTTCGTGCTTCAACTGCTGTTCACGTTGGTGGTCTGCGCCTTCATGTTGGTGCCGGTGCTGATGTCGCTGCTGGCCGGTTTGACCCGCAACTTTTTCGTGGGCGTGTCCAGCGGCCTGACCTTCGACTGGCTGATCCAGGTGTGGCAAGCCTATTCGCCCACCGTGTGGTTGTCGCTGCAACTGGCGCTGGCCTGTGCGGTGTGCGTGTGTGTGATCGGTGTACCGGCGGCCTACGCCTTGGTGCGGATGAACAATCGCTTCAGTCGCGCCTTCGAAGAATTGATGGTATTGCCGGTGGCCATGCCCGGCTTGGCCAGTGCGTTGGCGTTGCTGCTGACCTATGGCCAGTTCGGCAGCTTTCGCAGCAGTTGGCTGTTCATCCTGGTCGGCCACGTGTTGTTCACCTTGCCGTTCCTGGTACGCCCAGTGATGGCGGTGATGCAACGCCAGCAACTGCCGGTATTGGAAGAGGCCGCCGCCAGTTTGGGCGCCGGGCCGATCAAGCGCTTTTTCAGTGTGGTGGTGCCCAACTGCCGCGCAGGCATCCTGGCCGGTGTGCTGATGGTGGAGACCTTGTCCCTGGGTGAGTTCAACCTGACCTGGATGCTCCACACGCCGATGACCAAGACACTGCCCGTTGGCCTGGCCGACAGCTACGCCTCGGCACGCCTGGAAATCGCCAGTGCCTACACCCTTATCTTTTTGCTGATGATCGTGCCGCTGCTGATTGCGTTGCAGGCCATCAGTGCCCGTTTGTCCCGTGGAGAGCGTCGATGACCGCTATCACTATCCGCCTGCAAGGCTGCCGCAAGGTATTCGCCGACGGCACCGTGGCCGTGCATGACTTGAACCTGACGGTTGAAGGCGGCGAAACCCTGGCGATCCTCGGCCCGTCGGGCTGTGGCAAAACTACCACCTTGCGCTTGATTGCCGGCCTGGAACGCCCGGATGTGGGCCAGGTGTTTTTTGGCGATCAGGACGTCACGCGCCTGCCCATCGAGCGCAGGGATGTGGGCATGGTGTTCCAGAACTACGCGCTGTTTCCCAACCTGGATGTGGCGGGGAATATCGTCTACGGCTTGAAGATTCGCGGCCTGTCGGCGCCGGAGCGCAACAAGCGCTGTGAAGAGCTGTTGGAGCTGGTGGGCTTGCAGGGCCACGGCAAGCGCAGCATCCACGAGCTGTCTGGCGGCCAGCGCCAGCGCGTGGCACTGGCCCGCGCCTTGGCGCCACGGCCCAAGGTGTTGCTGCTGGATGAACCGCTGGCGGCCCTTGATGCGCAGTTGCGTGAACGCCTGCGCAGTGAGCTGAATGATTTGCTGCGCGGGCTTGGCATCACTTCGGTCTTCGTGACCCACGACCAGGGCGAAGCCATGGCCCTCGGCGACCGCATCCTGGTGATGGAAAAAGGCCGGGTTGCCCAGTTGGCGAGCCCGCGAGACATCTACCAGAAACCGGCCAACGCCTTTGTCGCAGGCTTCGTCGGCAACCTCAATGCCTTCGAGGTCATCCAGGCATCGTCCCATGGCTTAAAAGTCTGCGGCGGTGAGTTGCCGTGGCACGAGGCCAACCTGCCGAACACGGTGTATTGCCGCCCCGAACACCTGCGGGTGATGGAGCGCGAAGGGCACTTGCACGGCCATCTTCTGGCGCAGTTTTTCCAGGGCGCACAAAGCCGTCTGTTGGTGGATGTGGGCGGCCCGCAACCGCTGCTGGTGGACAGCAGCGACAACCAGCTCTACGCCGTCGGCGCGCCGATTGCCTTAGCCGTTGCGCCGCACATGTTGTTCACCCTGAATGCTTGAGAATTTATGTTGAATCGTCCATTTGTTGTTGCGCAGATCAGCGACTTGCACCTTAAAGCGGGCCAGCGTCTTACCTACGGTGTGGTCGATACGTTGGGTGCGCTGCGCCGTGCCGTCGACCACTTGAACGCCAGCCACCCGCGCCCCGATATCGTGGTGATCAGTGGCGACCTGGTGGACTTCGGCCGCGCCGATGAATACGCCGTGCTGCACCCCGAACTCGCACGCTTGCACATGCCGTGCTACCTGGTGCCCGGCAACCATGACACGCGCGAGCCGTTGCTCGATGCGTTCCGCGATCACCGCTACTTACCAGCCTCGGCAGACGGGCCTTTGGACTGGGTGGTGGACGAGCATCCGCTGCGCCTGATCGGCCTCGATTCCACCATCCCTGGCGGTCACGGCGGCCAGTTGCTCGACAGCCAATTGCAGTGGCTCGATGCGCAGTTGGCGTTGCGCCCTGATGCACCCACGTTGCTGATCCTGCATCACCCGCCGTTCATCAGTGGCATCGGCCATATGGACCGCGAACCCTTTATCAACGCTGCGGGTTTGGAGCGTGTAGTCGCCCGTCATCCGCAAGTGGAGCGCCTGCTGTGCGGGCACTTGCACCGTCCGATGCAGCGCCGCTTCGGCGGTAGCTTGAGTTGTGTCTGCCCCGGCACGTCCCACCAGATCGTGCTGGATTTGCAAGAAGCGGCGCCCGCGCATTTCAACCTGGAGCCGGCGGGCTATTTGCTGCATCGCTGGGACGCGCAGCAAGGTTTGATCAGCCACAACGGCGTGTTCGGGAATTACCCGGGGCCGTATCCGTTTTATGACGCGCAGGGATTGATTGACTGAGGGTGTACGGAGGTTCTTTCGCTCAACTAAGACGCTAATCGTTAGTTAACGCACCGGCCAACCCGAGTTTGGCCGTGTGCTTCCTGCTGCCCATTTTTTGCGCCCGGAACTTGGATTCCGCGCCGGAGTTCGTCCTGATGAAAGCCACTTTGAATGTTTTAAGCGTATTGACCGGCAGCCTGGGCATTGCCCTGAGTCCCTTGGCCTCGGCTGATTTTTTGAGCGACAGCAAAGCCAACTTGAGCATGCGCAACTTCTACTTCAACAACGACAACCGTGACGGCACCGCCGCACCCTCGAAGACCGAGGAATGGGGGCAGGCGTTTATCCTCAACTACCAATCCGGGTTTACCGACGGCACTGTCGGTTTCGGCCTGGACGCTATCGGCATGCTCGGTGTGACGCTCGACAGCAGCGCCGGCCGCCACGTGGGCAGTTCGATGATCCCCAATGACGACGGCAAGGCCGCCGATAACTGGGCCCGTGGCGGAGCAACCGCCAAGGCCCGCTTCGCCCAGACCGAACTGCGCTACGGCTACCTGCGCCCGAACCTGCCGATCCTGGTGAGCAACGATGGCCGGCTGTTGCCGCAGTCTTTTGAGGGCGGCCAGATCACCAGCAAGGACATCGACAACCTGACCCTGATCGGCGGCCAGTTGCAGCACACCACCGGTCGTGGCTCCAGCGACCGCAGCGGCCTGGCAGCGGCGGGCGGTACCCAGGAAAGCAATAAATTCAACTATGCCGGCGCCGATTACCAAGTGAACAAGGACCTGCTGGTCCAGTACTACTACGCCAACCTTGAAGACTATTACCAACAGCACTTCGCCGGTTTGATCCATGTATTACCGTTGGGCGACTACGGCTCATTGAAGACCGACCTGCGCTACTTCAAGACCACTTCCGATGGCAAGAACAGCAACGCCGCTGGCCGTGCCGAAGGCTACAAGTTCAGCGGCTATACCAAGAATGGCAACGGTGAAATCGACAACAACACCTGGAGCGCGGCGTTCATCTACTCCCTGGGCCCGCACGCGATCACTGCCGGCTACCAGCAAGTCTCGGACGACAGTAACTTCGCCCAGCTCAACCAGGGCGGCCTGGTGAATAAAGGCGAGGGCGGCTCCAGCCTGTACCTCTACACCGACCGTACCGTGCAGACCTTCATCCAGGCGGGCGAGCGCACAGCGTTTGCGCAATATGCCTATGACTTTGCCGCGCTGGGGGTGCCGGGCTTGAAGGCGTCGATGATGTACTTGAAGGGTGACCATATCCTCACCACCAGCGGTAACGATGCCAGCGAATGGGAGCGGGATATTTCCCTGGACTATGTGGTGCAGAGCGGCACGTTCAAGAACGTCGGGTTTGGCTGGCGTAACGGCGTGTCCCGCAGTGAGGTGGCCAGGGACCAGGATCAGAACCGGGTGTTTGTGAACTATTCGATTCCGTTGATGTAAGCCGCGCGAGAGTGCGGGCCTCGATAGGGTCCGGGGTCTATGTTGGTTAGGGGAAAGCGCCCCCTGTGGGAGCTGTCGAGCTTTAGCGAGGCTGCGAAGGCGTCGGCAGGGGCGATAAATGTGTTGCCTGGGACACCGCTATCGCAGGCAAGCCAGCTCCCACATTTGGTCTGTGTTGGCAGGTAAGGAGTGTTCGGCTACACATCCCACCGGCACCACCAAACGCTGTCAGGTATTGGTCTTGAGCTTGGTCCACAACCGCGTCGCCAATCGCGCGATGGCGGGTGGCAGGTCTTCGACGATGAACAGCTTGTCCATCACGCTTTTCGGCGGGTAGATCGCCAGGTCCTGTTTCACCGCCGGGGTGAGGAATTCATCGGCAGCGCTGTTGGGGTTGGCGTAGTGGATGCTGTTGCTGATGTTGGCGATCACCTTAGGGTCGAGCAGGTAGTTCATGTAGGCGTAGGCGTTCTTTTCATGAGGCGCGGCCTTGGGCATCACGACCATGTCCAGCCACAGCGTGGAGCCTTCTTCGGGAATGGAGTAGGCGATGTCGATACCGTTCTTGGCTTCCTTCGCGCTGGCCGCCGCTTGCACCACATCGCCGTTGAAGCCGATCACCGCGCAGATATTGCCGTTGGCCAGGTCGCTGATGTACTTCGATGCATGGAAATACTGAATGTACGGCCGGATCTTCAACAGCGCCTGCTCGGCCTTTTTGTAGTCGGCGGGCTCGTGGCTGTGGTGGGGCAGGCCCAGGTAGTTGAGGGTGATGGGCAGGATCTGCGTGGGGTTGTCGATGATCGCCACGCCGCAGGTGCTGAGCTTCTTGATCGTGTCTTCATCGAAAAACATCTTCCAGGAGCGGGTCACGTCGGTGTTGCCAAAGATCGCCTTGATCTTCTCGACGTTGTAGCCAATGCCTGCAGTGCCCCACATATACGGGAAGCCGTACCGGTTGCCGGGGTCGTTGGTCTCGAGTTTTTGCATCAGCACCGGATCGAGGTTTTTCCAGTTCGGCAACTGGCTGCGGTCGAGTTTCTGGATCGCCCCGGCCTTGATCAGCCTTGACAGGAAGTGGTTCGAAGGGCTGACCACGTCGTAGCCGGTGTTGCCGGTCATCAGCTTGGATTCGAGTACTTCGTTGCTGTCATGAATGTCGTACGTGGCCTTGATTCCGGTGGCCTGGGTAAAGCGCGTCAGGGTGTCGTCGGCGATGTAGCCGTTCCAGTTGGAGATGTTCACTTCTTCGGCGGCCTGACTGGCCATCGAAAACACGCTGAGCATGACCGCCACGGACAATCGGTTGATGTGCATTGCATTCACCCTTTTTGTTTTAGATTTCTGAACGGGCGCGCACCGCTTCGATGCGCATGCGCAGCAGGGCGCCGAGGTCGAACAAGGGGCGCGGTGGCAGCCAGCCAGGTTGTGCGCGCTGGGTCACCGATTGCAGCAGTGGTGAGTGTTCACCACTGGCCCATTCGGCCATCAGCCGACCCCACAAGGTGCCGCGCGCCACACCGGAACCGTTGCAACCGGCGATGGCGTACAGGTTGTTTTCGACCCTGGCGAAGTACGGCTGGCCGGAGCGCGACGCGCTGAGGTGGCCGGTCCAGGTGTAGTGGATGTCCTGCTCGGTGAGCCACGGAAAACGCCGTTGCAAGCCGCGCACGTGGTGCTGGCGGCGCTGCTGCAAGTCATCGTTGGACAAGTCTCGCGTGCGGTACTCGGCAGTGTTGCGGATCATCACGCGACGGTCCGGAGTCAAGCGCACGGTGGCCCCCAATGGCCGTGTGGAGAGCACGCCCCATGGCTCGGCGGCGCATTCCTTGGCGGTGAGCGGGCGGGTGAGGCTGGCGCTGAGTTCCATGGGGAAGGTGGCGCTGTTGCCCAGGCCCACACGCGGGATAAAGGCATTCAGGCACACCAGCGTTTGCCGCGCCTCGACGCTCCCGGCCTCGCTGCGTGCGCGGATGGCGCCGTTGGCCATACGCTCCAGGCCGGTGATGGCGGTGTGTTCAAACAGGCTGACATTTGCCGGCAGGGCCTCCAGCAGGCCTCTCACGTACTTGGCCGGCTGCAACAACGCGTTGCCGCTGCCGCACCAGATACCGGCCTGGTAATGCGCGGTGCCGAGGGCTTGGCGTAGTGCATCGCCTTGCAGGAAATCGGCGGACGCACCCAGGGCGCGCAAGGTCGCGAGCTTGGCCTCGACGTGGCTGAGTTTGTCGGAGTCGTGCACGGCGAAGAAATAGCCGTTGTCACGAAAATCGCAGTCGATGCCGTGTCTGCCGATGCGTTGGCGCACCTCATCGCTGGCAGCACGTGAAATGGTGGTGTCCACTTCAAAACCGGCGAATCCCGCGCTGCCCATCAGTTCGTTTTCCGCCGGGTGCTCGTGCGCCACCACAAACCCCGAGTTACGGGCCGAGGCACCTTGTGCGGCGTGTTGCCGATCAATGATCACGATGTGCGCTTCGGGGTGCAGCGCCGCCAGGCTGTGGGCAGCGCTGAGCCCGGTGATGCCGGCGCCGATCACCAGCCAGTCGGCCTGCAGCGTGCCTTGCAGGGCGGCGCGGGCGGGCAGGGGGTCGGTTTGGGCTATCCAGCCACAGATATTGTCCACGGTAACCTCGGCTGCATGCGCTGTTCGCATGGATGGTTTAAGTCGATGGCTGGAATTTATAGGGCGTTTGGTGATACAATCAACGTTATAAAATCATCCAGCTATTCGGAAAACGCATGGATAAGATTCGTCACGTGCCATCGTTGCAGGGCCTGCAAGCGTTGGTAGAAGTCAGCGACAGCGAAAGCTTCACCCTGGCGGCGCAAACGCTGTGCCTGACCCAGAGCGCAGTCAGCCGCCAGATCCAGCAATTGGAAAGCCACTTCGGTGTGGCGCTGATCACCCGCACCAGCCGTCGCCTGCAACTGACGGCCGAGGGCGAGCAGGTGTTGGCCAGTGCGCGCAGTATCCTGGCGCAACTCAAGGGGCTGGAGGACCGGATTTCACCGCACAAACGTCCGTTCCGCATTCGCCTGCATGTGTCGCTGGCGGTGCGCTGGTTGCTGCCCAAGTTGAGTGACTTCTATCGGCAGCACCCGGACATTTCCCTCGCGATTGAGACAGTCGCCACAGAGGTGGTCGAGCCCGCCGGCGACAGTGATGCCTACATCCAATACCTGCCCAAGGCGCCGAACGATCAGGCCTGCCTGACGTTGTTCCAGGAAAAACTGGTGCCGGTATGCGCGCCCCACCTTGGGCCGCTGGCAACGCTGCAAGACCTGCAGCACGTGGCGCTGCTGCACCGTTCGGTCGACAAGCAAGACTGGCGCGTATGGCTGGCCGCTCATGGCGCCGAGGCGCTGGAAGATTATCGGCACATTCCGTTCAACCTCGATGAGCTGGCGCTGGATGCCGCTGCGCGAGGGTTGGGCGTGGCGATGACCGACCAGACGCTGGCCGCCGAGTCCATCGAACGCGGTGTGCTGGTAGTGCCCTTCGGTGAACCACTGGAAACGGGTGGGGTGTACGCGCTGTGCCTGCAACCGATGGCGGCGTCTCACCCGGGGTGCAAGGCGCTGATGGAGTGGTTTACCGGTCAGGCGCAGCGCTGAACTACAAACGTACAAGAATCCGCCCAGCCCGCCTCAGTAGACTCGAATCACTTCCTCTACTGCAGGTTTTTCATGGACATTTTCCTCTACGCATTCAGCGTCATGTACAGCCCCGGCCCGGTGAACTTCATGGGCCTCAATGCCGGGCTTACCGGCCAGTTTCACCGCTCCACCGGGTTCTTCATCGGCGTTGGTTGTGCGATGTTGCTGCTGTTCGTGTTGTTCGGCTACACCGGCGAGGCGATCATTTCCCAGGCGGCGTTGCCGTACATCTCGTTGATCGGCGGTGTGTACACGTTGTACCTGGCCTATCAGGTATTCACCGCGCGCACGGTGGTGGATGAGGCGTCCTCAACGGCGCCGGCCAAGACCCTCACGTTCTGGAATGGCTTGGTGATTCAGTTGCTCAACCCCAAGGGCATCATGGCGGTGCTGCCGATCACCAGCGTGATGTTGCCGGCGGCGCATATCACCGGTGTGTCCATCGCAGTGGTGTCGGCCCTGCTGGCGTTTGGCGCGTTCGGCGCGCCGTGGATTTACTCGCTGCTGGGTGCGCTATTGGGGCGGCGTATCAACGGCACGTCGGCGTTTACCGTGTTTAATCGCTGCATGGGGATTGCGCTGGCGGTGTGTGCGTATTTCATGTTTCACGCGTTTTACGTGCACCTGATACCCAGCGTTTAACACCGTCAACCTGTGGGAGCGGGCTTGCTCGCGAAGGCGGAGTATCAGGCGATTAACCTTTGACTGAACCACCGCTTTCGCGAGCAAGCCCGCTCCCACATTTGGCCCGTGTTGGATCAGAGGTATTTGAGCCAGGCAATGTCCCTACGCCTTGCTTTCAGCTCGGCAAACCAGCGCACCGGCCTATACAGCGCCAGGGGCAACACCAGCGCCACCAGCCATATTGCCCCGATACCCTCGAAGCCAAAATACTTGCCCTGGTTAAGCCCAAACAGTGCTACGCACGCTACATAAAGAATTTTCAGCACATACAGGTGCAGCAAATAAAAGAACATCGGCGCTGCGCCGAAGGTCGCCAGTACGCCAATCCAGCGTTTGTGCCCCGCGCGTTCGAACGCCAGCAACAGCAGCAAACCAACCCCCAGCGTCAGCGCCAAAAACAACAGTGACGGCGGGTATTTGGTCACGTTGAAAAAACTCATCAAGGTCTGCACGCCATAGTCATAGGCCTGCCAGGGTTTTTCGCCGTAGCCGTTGAAAGCCCGCAGCACCAAAAATCCAAGTAGAGCACCAACGCCCGACAGCCATAGATAGCGCTGACGCACCGCCGGCGGCATGCCATTGGCAAACCATGGACCCAGCCCGTAGCCCAGGGCGATCACGCCGATCCACGGCAGCACCGGATAGGTGGTGCGCAGGCGCAGGGTGTCACTCACATCGATCCAGCCGCGTTCATGCAGGATCGCCCACAGGTTCTGCAACGCCGCCCCCGGCGCGAAGTGCAAACCATCCAGCAGGTTGTGCCCGCCGATAATCACCAGCGCCACGCCCAACAGTAATGGGCGCGGCAACCACACCAGCGCTGCAAGGGCGAGCATGCTCACGCCGATGGCCCAGATCACTTGCATATAGATCACGCTGGGCGGCAACTGGAAGGTCCAGGCGAAGTTGACCAAGGTGAATTCCAGCACCACCAGGAACAACCCGCGCTTGAACAGGAACGCCGACACGTCGCGGCGCCCCTGGTATTTCTGGCCGTACAGCCACGCGGACAACCCCGTGAGCAACACAAATACCGGCGCGCACAGGTGGGCGAGGGTACGGCTGATAAACAGCGCGGGCTCGGTGCTGTCAATGTTCATCGGGTCGCTGACCTGGCGGTGCAGCAGGAAGGTTTCGCGTACGTGGTCCAGCAACATGAACAGGATCACCAGGCCGCGCAGGGCGTCGATGGAAAGCAGGCGTTGGCGCAGGGGAACAGCGTCGGTCATAGGGGGGGATCGCAGGGCTGAGTGGAAAATTGGCGTTATCCTATAACATTAATTTGTGCGTTGCCGCGTTTCACCCCGACAGATTAGAATGCGATCAATTCTTAATTACTTCCGGGCTCCGGGTGATCTGCATGTCGACTTCGCTCAATCTGCCTGTCCAGGCGTTGTACTGCGAACACCACGGATGGTTGTACCGCTGGCTCGATCGCAAGCTGGGCAATGCCAGTGATGCGGCGGACCTGGCCCATGACACCTTCGTGCGCCTGCTCACCCGCCAAAACAATGCGGGGTTCGGCAGCGAACCGCGTGCGTTGCTCACGCACATCGCCAAGGGTCTGATGATCGACAGCTGGCGCCGACAGGAAGTCGAGCGCGCCTACCTGGAAACCATCGCCCATCTGCCGGAGCAGGAGGTGCCGTCGCCGGAAACCCGCTGGTTGATCCTTGAAGCGCTGTACCGCATCGAAGCCATGCTGCGGGATTTGCCGGAGAAAACCCGGCAGGCGTTCCTGATGTCGCAGATTGACGGGCTGACCTACCCGCAGATCGCCGATGAGTTGAAGGTGTCGCTGGTCTCGGTCAAACGTTATATGCGCGACGCGTTCCTTGCGTGCCTGAGCGTGGCATGACCCCCTCCATTGATCCGCTGATTCTCGGTGAGGCCGCCGACTGGATGGTGCAGTTGCAATCTGGCAGCGCCACCGATGAAGACCGTCGCGCCATTGCCCAGTGGCAGGGCCGCAGCGCCCAGCATGCCCAAGCCTGGCAGCGGGCGGAGGCGATCCTGGGAGACTTCAACAGCGTGCCGGGCGCGATTGCGGGCGACACCCTCAAGCGCATCGGCCGCAAGCAAGCCCTGGGTCGCCGCCAGGCGTTGGGGCTGTTGCTGCTGGCAGGTCCAGCGACCTGGCTGGCCTACCGGCACAAACCCTGGCAGCCATGGACTGCCGACCAGCACACCGCCATCGGCGAACAACGCCACCTCACCTTGCCCGATGGCACACGCCTGCTGATCAATACAGGCAGCTCGCTGAACATCGCTTTCAGCGAGCACGTGCGCCGTATCGAGTTGCTCCAAGGCGAGGTGATGATCACCACCGCCAAGGACCCCGCACCGACCCATCGCCCGTTTATCGTGCAGACCCGCCATGGCACTGCGCGGGCGCTGGGTACGCATTTCAGCGTGCGGGTAGGGGAGCAGGCCAGTCGCGTGGCGGTCATCGAAGGTGCGGTGGAAATGCTGCCACAGCATGCCAGCCATGGCGTGATTCTCAAGGCTGGCGAACAAAGTGCATTCGACAGCGACCGCGTGGCGGCGGTGCAGGCCCTGGAGATCAGCGCCATGACCTGGGAGAACGGCATGTTGCTGGCCCAGCAGATGCGCCTGACCGACTTGCTCGACGAGTTGGGCCGCTACCGTCACGGTGTGCTGCGTTGTCACGAGAGTGTGGCCGGGCTGACGGTGTCCGGGGCGTTCCCGCTGCGCGATACCGACGCCAACCTGCGCCTGTTGCAGGAAACCCTGCCGGTCAAGATCAGCAGCCTGACCGGCTATTGGGTGACCATTGAGCCGCGCTGAATTTATTTGCGGCTTTCGCTGATACCTTTTTCGTTGTCGTGCGGTGTAGGGAAGAACCCTCAACGTTGCACCGCGCCGACAGGAATGCCCCATGACCTCCACCACGCACCCCATCCGCCCCTTCAAGGCCCTGAGCCTGGCCGTTGCCCTGGCCGCCATCGCGCCGCTGCACAGCGCGGTGGCAGCAGACGCGGCGCCTACCAGCGCGACGCGCAGCTACACCCTCGCGCCGGGGCCGTTGGGCAATGTGTTGGCGCAGTTCGCGGCGTTGTCGGGAGTGCCGTTGTCATTTGATTCCACGCTGCTCAACAACCAGCAGAGCCCTGGTTTGCAAGGCAGCTACACCGCGCAGTCGGGTTTCATGCAGTTGCTGCAAGGCAGCGGTTATACCCTGCAAAGCACCAGCGCCAACGGCTACACCGTGGTGCCCGAGGCCACGGGCGAGGCGGTGCAACTGGGGGCGACCACCATCAGCGGCGAGAGCGGGGCGCAGGCAGATACCTATGGCGGTGGCCAGGTGGCGCGTTCGGCCAGGCTTGGGGTGTTGGGCAATCGCTCGATCAATGACGTGCCGTTCAGCGTGGTCAGCTATACCGCCAAGACCATTGCCGACCAGCAGGCACGTACCGTCGGTGATGTGCTGCTCAACGATGCGTCGGTGCGCCAATCGTCAGGCTTTGGCAACTTCTCCCAGGTGTTCACTATTCGCGGCCTGCCGCTGAACACCGATGACATCGCGTTCAACGGCCTGTACGGCGTACTACCCCGGCAGATCATCACCACCGAAGCCCTTGAGCGTGTGGAGTTGTTCAAAGGCCCCAATGCCTTCGTCAATGGCGTTTCCCCAGCAGGTTCGGGGATTGGCGGCAGCGTCAACCTGGTACCCAAGCGCGCTGAAGACACCCCCACCCGCAGCGTCACCCTCGACGCTGCCAGCGGCGGGCAAACCGGTGGTCACCTGGACCTGGGCCAGCGCTTTGGCGAAGACAATCGCTTTGGTGCACGGGTCAACCTGGCCAAACATGGCGGCGACACAGCCATCGATGATGAATTCAAAAGCTCGCAGTTGGTCGCCGTGGCCCTGGATTACCGTGGCGAGCGCCTGCGCGTCTCCACCGATTTTGGCTACCAGAAAGAGCGCATCAACAACGGTCGCTCGGTGGTCTACCCCAACGGCACCCAAGTGCCCAAGGCCCCGTCGGCCAAGCACAATTATGCCCAGGACTGGAGCTGGTCGGAGCTGGAAGACACCTACGGCATGTTCAATGCCGAATACGACCTGAATGAAAGCTGGACCGCCTATGTGGGCGGCGGGGCCAAGCACACGCGGGAAAACGGTCAGTATTCATCGCTGTATGTGGGCAACGACGGCAGCGGGCGCGTGGGTTTTTTGTACTCGCCCCACGACGAAGACAACAAGAGCGCCATGGCTGGCCTTAACGGGCACTTCAATACGGGGCCGGTGACCCATCAGATGAACTTCGGTTTGTCGGGTATCTGGGGCGAGCAGCGCTCGGCGTTTGAAGCGATCCTGCAAGCCAACCGCAAGCCGGGCAACCTGTACAACCCGACGCAGATTCCGCGTCCGACCGTGACGTATTTCGGCAGCGATATTCATGACCCGCGCGTGGTTGGCAAAAACCGCATCAAGAGCGCGGCGGTGTCCGACACCCTGGGCTTTATCGATGATCGGGTACTGTTGACCCTCGGCGTGCGCCGACAAACGATCGAAGTGGATGCGTGGAACACCACAACAGGTGTGCGCAATGCCAACTACGCGGAGTCGATTACGACGCCGGTTTACGGTGTGGTGATCAAGCCCTGGGAGCATGTGTCGTTCTATGCCAACCGCATTGAGGGCCTGGCCCAGGGGCCGACGGCGCCGCTGACCAACGTCACCAACCCGGGTGAAGTGTTTGCGCCCAACCGCAGCAAACAGACTGAGGCAGGCGTGAAGCTGGATTGGGATACCTATGGCGCGACGCTGGGGGTATACCGCATCGAGCAGCCGAACAGCGCCACCAACACCAACGCCAATGGCACCAACACGTTCAGCGTCGATGGCAAGCAAATCAACAAGGGTGTGGAGCTGAATGTCTTCGGTGAGCCGGTCGATGGCTTGCGCTTGCTGGCCGGTGCGACCTGGATGAACACCGAGCTGCAGAACACGTCCAACGGCCTTACCGATGGCAATCGCGCCGCCGGCGTGCCGCGTTTCCAATACAACGTGGGGGCGGACTGGGACATTCCGGGCATTCAGGGGGCGGCCGTCAATGCGCGGGTGCTGCGCACAGGTGGCGAATATGTCAACGCCACGAACACGCTGAACATCCCGGCCTGGACCCGCGTCGACCTCGGTGCCCGTTATGGTTTCAAGGCTGACGACAAGTACATCACCCTGCGCGCCAACGTCGAGAACGTGGCGAACAAGGCGTATTGGGCGTCGGCTTCTACGGCCAACAACTACCTGACCCAGGGCGAGCCACGCACCGTGAAAGTCTCGGCCACGGTAGATTTCTAACCGGCGATGGGTGAGCGGGACAAGCCCGCTCACCACCCCAAAAAGGTCTGAGCGCCACGATGACCTGTGCCAGCCAGGTCGCTATTCCCCATTGGAATGCCCCTATAAAAACCGGCCATTGTCTTTCTCTTCTGTGATCTCGTAGCGTGGAGTTTCATCAGAGGAGACCCGCCATGAACTCACCGTTGTTGCGCCTGTACGTCGATGCCCAGTTCACCAGCCCCTACGCGATGTCGGTGTTTGTAGCCCTGCGAGAAAAAGGCCTGGCCTTCGATACGCTGACCCTGGACCTGGACACCGCGCAGAACCGCACAGCCGACTTTGCCAAGCTGTCCCTCACCCAACGCGTGCCGACGCTGGTGGACGGCGACTTTGCAGTGTCCGAGTCGTCGGCGATCACTGAATATCTGCAAGAGACTTACCCCGAGACGCCGATCTATCCGGTCGATCCAAAGCAGCGGGCGAGGGCGCGGCAGGTACAGGCCTGGTTGCGCAGCGACTTGCTGCCGATTCGCCAGGAGCGGTCGACGCTGGTGGTGTTCTACGGGCAGAAGATGCCGCCACTGTCGCCTACTGCCGAGGCGGCGGCGCGCAAATTGATCAGTGCGGCACAGGCGCTGTTGGTGGGGAACCCGGCGAACCTGTTCGGCGAATGGTCAATTGCCGATGTGGACCTGGCCGTGATGCTCAATCGGCTGATCCTGAATGGCGACAGCGTGCCCGCCGAGTTGGTGGAATACGCCCAACGCCAATGGCAGCGGCCGTCCGTGCAAGCGTGGGTTCAGCAGCAACGTCCGGCGCTATAAACCAACCATTCATCTTCGCGTGTGGTGGCGCCCTTGACAGGTGTCACCCGGCGGACGAATACTCTCGCCATATTCATATATATGACTAAATAACAAAGTGAATGTGGCCCCATGAATACCTTGTCCAGTGATGCCCGTCTGCCGCTTTATCAACGCCTGCGTGACCACTTGGTTGAGCAGATCGCCAATAACCGCTGGCGTCCCGGCGAAGCCATTCCCACTGAAGCGGTGCTGTCCGCCGAGTACGAGCTGTCTACCGGTACTGTGCGCAAGGCGGTGGATGCACTGGTGAGCGAGGGCATTCTCGAACGCCAGCAAGGGCGTGGCACCTTCGTGCGCCGTCCGCAGTTCCAGTCCTCCCTGTTTCGATTTTTCCGTTTCCAAGGCCCATCGGGCGAGCGCCAGGTGCCCGAGAGCCGCATCCTGACGGTCGAGTCGTTGGCCGCGCCGTCAGCAGTCAGCGAGGCATTGGGCCTGGCGTCTGAGGCGCAAGTGATTCGCATCGTGCGTACCCGTCTGTTTGACGTGCAACCGTTGCTGGCCGAAGAAATCTGGCTACCGCGCGCGCGCTTCCAGGCGTTGCTGGACATCGACCTGTCCGCGCAAGGCCCGTTGCTCTACCCGGTGTATGAAAGCGTTTGCGGGCAAGTGGTGGCTTCGGCCGAGGAAACCCTCACCGCCGAATCGGTGAACGAGGTGTACGCGCGCTTGCTGCAGGTGCCGGTCCACAGCCCGGTGGTGGTGATCGAACGCCTGGCCCGCGATTACGCCGGCCAACCGCTGGAGTGGCGACGCTCCCGAGGGCATGCCGAGCACTTCCGCTACCGCGTGGATATCCGCTGACCCCATACCCGCACCGTTAACTGTTTGCCCAACACTGGCCCTGTTCTGGCGCGGTTCGCGCCCGGCTGCCTCGCGTTTGACCTATAAGGATAAAAATCATGTTCAGTTGGTATCGCCAAGTCACTCCTCGGGAGCGCAAAACGTTCTGGGCCTGCTTCGGCGGATGGTCCCTCGACGCATTGGAAGTACAGATGTTCGGCCTGGCGATCCCGGCACTGATTGCCGCCTTCGCCTTGAGCAAGGGCGATGCGGGGCTGATCAGCGGTGTCACGCTGGTCACCTCGGCCATCGGTGGTTGGGTCGGCGGCACCTTGTCCGACCGTTACGGCCGCGTGCGCACCCTGCAATGGATGATCCTGTGGTTTTCGTTCTTCACCTTTTTGTCGGCGTTCGTCACCGGCTTCCACCAGTTGTTGATCGTCAAGGCGCTGCAGGGCTTCGGTATTGGCGGTGAGTGGGCGGCAGGCGCGGTGTTGATGGCCGAGACCATCAACCCGAAATATCGCGGCAAGGTGATGGGTACCGTGCAAAGCGCCTGGGCCGTGGGCTGGGGCGTGGCGGTCGGGGTGTTTACACTGATCTATTCGTTCGTGCCGCAGGACATGGCGTGGCGTGTGATGTTTGTGGTGGGTTTGCTGCCGTCGTTCCTGATCATTTGGGTACGCCGCAATGTCGAAGAGCCCGACAGCTTCCAACGCCTGCAAAAGGAACAAGCGATTCCACAGAGTTTTTTCAAATCGCTGGCGGGCATTTTTCGCCCTGAGTTGATTCGCGTCACGTTGTTCGGCGGGTTGCTGGGCCTGGGTGCCCACGGCGGTTACCACGCGGTAATGACCTGGTTGCCGACCTTTTTAAAGACCGAGCGTAACCTGTCGGTGCTCAACTCCGGCGGTTACCTGGCCGTGATCATCTTTGCCTTCTGGTGTGGCTGCATCGCCAGTGGCTTGCTGATCGACCGTATCGGGCGGCGCAAGAATATCGTGTTGTTTGCCTTGTGCTGCGTGGTCACCGTACAGGCCTATGTGTTCCTGCCGCTGACCAATACGCAGATGCTGTTCCTCGGCTTCCCGCTGGGCTTCTTCGCGGCGGGGATTCCAGCCAGCCTGGGGGCGCTGTTCAACGAGTTGTACCCGGCGGATGTGCGCGGCGCTGGCGTGGGTTTTTGCTACAACTTCGGGCGAGTGCTGTCGGCGGTGTTCCCGTTCCTGGTAGGGCATATGAGTGATTCGATGTCCCTGGGCTCGGCCATCGGTATCGATGCCGGGATAGCCTACGGCGTCGCCGTGATTGCTGCACTGTGCCTGCCCGAAACCCGAGGCCGGGTATTGGAAGCGACACCCGTCGGCCAGCGCGCCGAGGCTTGAACCCTTTTTACTTTTGAAAGATGAACCCCATGCTTGATAACTGCTCCATCACGGGTATCGACGCCCACGCCCATGTGTTCAGCCGCGCGCTGGCCCTGGCCGGTGAACGTCGCTACACACCCGGCTACGACGCCACGCTGGCGGACTACCTTGGCCACTTGCATGCCAATGGCCTGAGCCACGGCGTGCTGGTGCAGCCCAGCTTTTTGGGCACCGACAACCGCTATCTGTTGGACGCCTTGCAGCAGGCACCAGAGCGGTTGCGCGGTGTGGTGGTTGTGGAACGCGATATTCCCCGCGACGCTTTGCAGGCCATGGCCCGTGTCGGCGTGGTGGGCGTGCGGTTGAACCTGGTGGGCAGGGCGCTGCCGGATTTTGCCGAGCACGGCTGGAAGGCATTCTTTGAACACATCGCCGAGCTGGGCTGGCACGTGGAGTTGCATCGAGACGTGGACGACCTGCCGCACTTGGTGCGTGAGTTGCTGCCGTTTGGGGTCAAGCTGGTGATCGATCACTTTGGGCGTCCGGATGCGCGATTGGGTGTCGAACAACACGGTTTTGCGCAACTGCTGGAACTGGGCCGCAGTGGACACCTGTGGCTGAAAGTCTCGGGCATCTACCGCTTGGCCGGCACGCCCGCGCAGAACCTGGAGTTTGCCCGCCAGGCCATGCCTTTACTGCAACAGAGTTTTGGCCTGAGCCGCTTGGTGTGGGGCAGCGACTGGCCGCATACCCAACATGAATCGTCTATCGGTTACGCCAGTGTGATCGAGCAGCGCCAGGCCTTGGGTTGCTCGGCGCAGGTCGAGCAAGCGTTGCTGATCGACACACCCCGCCAGTTATTCGGCTTCCAGCACCCGTAGCCAATCCTCTTTTACCCGGCGGTCCAGGTCTTCCCAGTCGGCCATGCCCAGCACTCGCGTGGTGTTCAAGCCACGCAGGTAGCCGCGCAGTTGCTGGGCGCTGGCAATCACCTGGTCTGAATCTGCGGTGTCGTCCTGCAGCACGGTTTCATAGTCGACCAGGTAATCGGCGACCCGCTCGCGAAACTCCGGCAAGACAGCTTCGCGGATGCGATCGAAGGTTTTCTGGTGGGGCTTCATAGCGGAGTCCTTATAGATTTTATGGGTGCACTATCGGTTCAGATAATAGTCACCATCACGGATCGCAAGTTCTGTTTTTTCAGGAAAAGCGGAAAATCACCTCATCGAAACGCTGTTCAAGGAAATGCGCGATGAGGACGTTTATCCAGCTGGGTTTAATGGTGCTGATGCTTGGCACAGTCATCATGAATAATGCGGCATTCGCTGATGATCTGCGTGATAGCCATTTGCTACCTATCGACGGTAGCGTAGACTCCCTGCAACATGCGCAGTCGGTGGGTGTGTTACTGAGCGATAACACCCGCGACAACCTCAGCTACCTTGAACGCTACCACGACATGGCCTTGAACGGCGCCAAGGATGCCCTCGACGGTCGCATCCGCGAGGCGTTCGTCAACAGCTCCGACCCGGAACTGGCCATTGATTGGTTGATGAGCTCGCTGCAGGGAACCTTTCTGTCGGTTACGGTCTACGACAACCTGGATGCCCTGGTGCAGGCTCACCCCGACGTGGTGGTGATGCTCGATACCCATAACCAACTGCTGACCCAGCGTAATGATGTGGTCGAGGCGCGGTTTGTTGCACGGTTCTATGACGCGAACCTGCAATACATCGCCAAGGCCGAAGGCTCGGTGCACAAACAGGTGCCGTCAGTGTGGGTGCATGACAAGGCCGCACCGGAGATTGCCGCGCAGATCGAGCAGCAACGGGATGTACAACTGGACGCCTTGAAGCAGTTTGACGTGTCGCTCAAGGCGTTGGTGCAAGCGGGTTGATGTGAACTTTTATCTTTAATTTCAGGATTTTTTCATGCGTTCTTTTTTTGTTCCGGCCCTGGCCTTCGCATCGCTGTTGCTGGCCGGTTGCGTGTCTGCACCCAACGCCCCGACCCTGACCCTGCAAACCGACAAAGGCCCTGAGGCCTATGCGCAGTGCGTGGTGACCAAGCTTGAGAAGCACGGGATCACCTCGACCGTGACGCAGAACTCGCGC
Organism: Pseudomonas sp. PGPPP1; assembly: GCF_002255865.1. Lineage (NCBI taxonomy): Bacteria > Pseudomonadati > Pseudomonadota > Gammaproteobacteria > Pseudomonadales > Pseudomonadaceae > Pseudomonas > Pseudomonas sp. PGPPP1. Next base: position 231,962 of record NZ_NKIG01000001.1, read on the forward strand.
CACGCCAAAGTGGTGTTGACCAGCAAGATCGCTGCCGATGATGTGCTGGAGGCCTACAAGGCCCAGGATGGTGGCAAGGTGTTCTTGTATGAGCGCAAGCCGCTGGCGTCGGCGCTTACGCCGTCGCGGCTGGAGTTGGCTGCGCAAGCCTGTAAGTAACACACAATTCCACATTTGGATAAGTGCAGGGCTAGGGCTTGGCTTCGTTGCTGAAACTATCGACGACTTTGACCAGCCCTTTGGCAGCCAACCTCACCAACTCACCACCTTTCTCCACCGTCGCCAGCGCCGGGTCCGAGCCCATGCGCCCGTCAGGGAAGCGCGCGCGGAAGTCCAGCGCTTCACGGATCGGCCCGGTATTGGCGATCTGCGGCGAATACTCGGCAGTCTTGATCGATTCCGGGTACGCCCACTGCGTCACCGCAATCTCCGACGGTGTGGCATGGCTGCCGTGGCCGACCGGGAACTGCTGGTGAGCCAGCTCGTTGACGCCTTCCAAATCCCACCAGTTCACCAGTTTCAAGGCAAACCCGGCTGGGCGACCGGCGAAGCTTGCTTCGGCGTACAGCTCGGAAAACGCCGCTTCAATCGTGGCGATATTGCCGCCATGGCCGTTGAGGAACAGGATCTTGTCAAAACCATGCCCGGCCAGCGAGCGCACCCAGTCGCCAATCGCGGCGATAAAGGTCGAAGGGCGCAGGGAGATGGTGCCGGGGAAACCCAGGTGATGCTGGGCCATGCCGATGTTGAAGGTGGGGCCGATCAGGATGTCGGCGTTGGCCTGCGCCTCATGGGCGATGATTTCCGGGCACATCCAGTCGGTACCCAACAGGCCGGTGGGGCCGTGCTGTTCATTGGAACCGATGGGGATCACCACCGTGCGGCTACGTTCCAGGAACTGTCCGATCTCGATCCAGGTGGACTTGTGTAGAAGCATGCGACGTTCTCTTTTTATCTGTCTTTTGTATAGGGAGACAGGCTATCCGCCACGGATTGTACGACTACTCGCCACTTGTTGGGGTTTGCAATTGAGGTACGTCGAGGACTTCAACCAGTGCTGGTCGGGGTACCACGAAAACATGAACTGCCCATCCTTGAGCTTATCCACCACCTGACGCGCCACCTGCGGGCGTACGGCCGGGCAACCCTGGCTGCGGCCGATGCGACCTTCGCGCTTGCTCCACAGCGGGCTTACATAGTCGGCGGCGTGGATCACCAGCGCACGGTCGCGTGCCTGGTCATTGAAGCCAGGCTCCAGGCCGTCCATGCGCAGCGAGTAGCCGTGGGTGCCCAGGTAGCTTTCCTGGGTGCGGAACAAACCCAGGCTGGACTGGTGGCTGCCTTCGCGATTGGAGAATTGAGTGGCGAAGTTTTCCCCGGACTTGGCGCCATGGGCCACCAGGTCACGCAGTACCAGGGTTTTCTTGCGCAAATCGAAGATCCACAGCCGACGGGCGGTCGAGGGCTGGGAGTAGTCAATAACCGCTAGGCGTTCTGAGCGTTCCTCGCCGTTATTGACCGCACACTGCACCGCGCTCAAGGCGCTTTTGAGTACAGTGGGATTGAGTTCTGGAGCCGAGCGCGCGAGGCTGCTATACAAGGTAGGAGGGGTGCCATTGGCGGCGAGCGCAAAATTGCTCAACGCGGTCAGGCTCACGGTGATTAAACCCAACGTGATCATGTTGAGCCGGCACAAAAAAGTCAGCATCTGCAGTACATCCCCCCCGCTGCGGATTGGAGTTAAGCCAAGTGTTCAAAAAACACGCATGTTACTTGAGCATTTGCCTGCTCGTTGCACCACTGGTCGCGACAGCTGATGAGGTACCGGTGGCCGTCGCATCGCCTAGCCCCGTGCAACTCGCCCTGGCGCAACTGTCCAGTGTTTGCCCTGGGCTGGCGCCGCACATCGACCCGGGTGCCCAACTGCGCCTGCAAGCGTTCTATCAGCAGCAGGGCGATGTGCCGTTGTGGTCCGCCGACGAACGCCGCCACGCCTTGCAAACCCAATTGCAAATGCTCGCCGACGACGGCCTGGACCCCACCCACTATAGCCTGCCCACGGCAGACACCTCGGCCAACGTGCTGTGCAGCGATATCGACATCAGCCGCCAGTACCTGCAAGCCCTGCAGGACTTGCACTACGGGCGCCTGCAGCAGTCGCGCTTCGAGCCGCTGTGGCATTCCCAGCCGCCGACCCGCGACCCCAACACCGAAGTGCTGGCGTTCGCGGCCATCGGCCTGCAAGACATGGCCCAGGCCTTCGACCAGGCACGCCCCAGTGCCGATCTCTACCGCAGCCTGCGCAATGCCTATTCCACGGTGCGTCAGCAACCGTTGCCGCATTGGGACCCCGTCACCAGTGGACCCTTGCTGCGCCCTGGCATGGAAGATCCCCGCGTGCCGGAACTGGGACGGCGCCTGGTCAGTGGCGGCTACCTGGCCAAGGCGCCGAGTGGCAAGCAATACCGCGATGAGTTGGTCAAGGCGGTCAAGGCCTTCCAGCTCAGCCACTCGCTGCAGGCCGACGGCGTGATCGGCGCCGGTACCGTGGCCGAACTGAACATCAGCCCGGCGATCCGCCGCGAACAATTGCGCATCAACCTTGAGCGTTTCCGCTGGCTCAGCCAGGACCTGGAGCCGGAAGGCGTACTGGTCAACGTGGCCGCTGCGCAATTGAGCGTGTACCAGAGCGGCATTCCCGTGTGGCAGACGCGCCTGCAGGTTGGCCGCGCAGAGCGCCAGACACCGCTGCTCAAGTCACGCATCACGCGGCTGACCCTCAACCCCACGTGGACCATCCCGCCCACCATCATGCGTGAGGACAAACTCCCGGCGATCCGTTTAAACCCTGAATACCTGCGCCAGCAGAACCTGCAAGTGCTCGACCCGGAAGGTCGCCCGCTGGCCCCCGAAAACATCGACTGGGCGCGTCCTGGCAATATCCTGCTGCGCCAGGAAGCGGGCCCGCGCAACCCGCTGGGCAAGATCGTGATGCGCTTTCCCAATCCGTACTCGGTGTACCTGCATGACACCCCGAGCCAGCCGCTATTTACCAAAGGCCCGCGTGCGTTCAGCTCGGGGTGTGTGAGGGTTGAACAGCCCATGATGCTGCGCGACCTGCTGGTGACCCCGGCCGAACGTGCGCGCACCGATGAGCTGCTGGCTACCGGCGTGACCCATGAATTCAGGCTGGCCACGCCGGTACCGGTATTGTTGAGCTATTGGACGGTGGAGGTCGACCGACAAGGCGGTTTGGTGTATTCGCCGGATATCTACGGACGCGACCTGGCGCTAATGAAAGCCATGGGCACACAGGCCTTGTAGTGAGCGTTCGGGTCAGTGACCTTGCCTATTTCACGTAGCACACGCTGATCCAATCCACTGGATGCTCCGCCAACTGCTTGGCCACGGGTAAGTAACGCCTGTCCAACTGCGCCGCCAGCCAAAACAGTGTCGCGCTGCTCTTGGGTTGCCAGGTGCCGCTGTAACCCGCTTCGCCCACGCGGGCGCGGTCTTTGTCGAATTGCACGCGGGTGTGCACGAATTCCTCATGGCTGCGCTCGCCATTGGCATACGGCACCAGCCAATCCAGTGCAGCGCTGAGCGAGGTGCCATTGACAGTGGCGTGCAACCAGTCGCCACCGTCGGCTTTGGCCGCCAGTGCGGCCTGCACCAAGGGTTCGAGGTCGTAGACCACATAGTGCAGGGCATCGCGGTCGTGGAAGTCGGTTACCGAGCCATCGGCCAGGACGTTGTCGGCGATCTGCTGTTTGAACAACCCGAAAGCCTGCTGGAGCATCGCATGATCACCCAGCGCGACGGCGGCTACAGTGATCAGTTTGATGCGGTGGCTCTGCCAATTATTGGTCTGGGTGCCTTTTTTCGGCCCATGGAATTGTTGGATATGGGCGATGTAGCCGTTGCCCAACGAGCTGATCAACCGGCGGCTGGCCTCACGGGTTTCAGGGCTCAGGTCGGCAGCGGTGAGCGCATAGGCGTTGATCACCATATCCAGGTTGGTTTCGTCGATGGGGTTGAAGTCCGGCCTGTAGACGCCGGCCCATGCGGCCAGGTAATTATCGACTTGCTTGAGGTAGCGCCGGTCACCACTGATGCGCCAGGCCAATGCCGCCTGGCGCAAAATCGGCCAGTCTTTTTCGGCGGCGATGCTTTGTTCGCGAATGCCGTGGTTGGGCAGCGTGCCTTCGGTGTGCAGATGGGGCAGCGGATTCGGCTGATCACCCAGGTGGCGCTGGGCGGCTGCCAGCATTGCTTTGGACGCCGAGGATGCGGCGACAGGCTGGCACAGGTCGGTAGCCAAGGCGGCGTGGGTAAACGCTGCCAGCATGACGGTCAGGGCGAGGCGGTTTTTTTTCATGAAGGGCTCAACCGAACAGAAACGCGCCCACGCTAGCACGCGGCCAAATCGGGTTTGATGAAACTCTCGTCACCTCCGTATGCTTGCGCTTCCAACCGCAAGAAAACAGGACTGCCCATGACGTTGTCGTTCGTGAAGATGCATGCCCATGGCGACGATTTCATCATCATCGACCGCCGTGGCCTGGATGATCCCATCACCGCGCACATTGCGCGCCGCCTGGGTAATCGTCATACCGGTATCGGCTTCAACCAACTCGCCGTGGTGCTCGATTGTGACGATGCTGCGGCGCGCATCAAGTTCTGGAACCCCAATGGCACACCGCTTGAAACCTGCGGCAGTGCCACCCGTGGCGTGGCTGATCGCTTGATGCAGGAAACCGGCAGCGACGCCATCGTGTTGCGCACTGATCGCGGCCTGCTGACCTGCGTTCGGCAACCGGGTCGGCAAGTGTCGGTGAACATGGGCGAGCCGTCGCTGGAGTGGTCGGCGGTGCCGCTGACAGAGGCGATGGATACGCGTCGCTTGCCCATTGAGGGCGACCCGGCAGCGTGCAGCATGGGCAACCCCCATTGCACGTTTTTCGTCGACGACATCGCCGCTGTCGATGTTGCAGCGGTGGGCCCGGCGCTGGAAGCCCACCCGTTGTTCCCGGCCAAGACCAACGTGCATTTTGTGCAGGTGCTCGACCGCAGCCATATCCGCCTGCGCATCTGGGAGCGCGGCGGCGGTGTGCCGCTGGGCTCTGGTTCATGTTGTTGCGCAGCAGTGGTCAACGGCATTCGCCGTGGGCTGCTGGATGCCACGGTGCAGGTGCAATGCGACGGCGGCACACTCACTGTGCACTGGGCGGGCGAGGGCGGTGTGGTGCTGACCGGCAGTGTGGAACCGGTGATGCAGGGCAGTGTGTTTGGCATCGGCTAAGCGGCAATATCGCTTTTGTAGTGAGCGGGCTTGTCCCGCGCTGGGTGGCGAAGCCGCCCTAATCCAGACGCAGCATTCATTCTATTCAGGCGCGCTGGCAGGTTTTGGGGCGGCTACGCCACCCAGCGCGGGACAAGCCCGCTCACTACAGAGCACCGCTGCGCATCCATGACCGGCATTAGGGCAAGCCCGTTCCCACGGGGAGGAAGCGCACGCTAAAGGTCGTGCCGTCTTGCGCGGTGGAAGTCACTGCAACATCCCCACCATGTACCCTGGCCAGTTCCCGCACGATATACAAGCCCAGCCCTACGCTGCGCACGTCGCTGCCTTGGTCGGTGCCACGGGTCATTGGCTCAAACAACCCTAGCAGCAACGCGGGGGGTATTACCGCGCCGTGGTTGTGCACCGACACTTCGCAAAGGTCACTGCCCAACCGCGAGGTGATGCTGATCGGCCGTTGCAGGTCGCCATAGGCCACGCTGTTGGCCACCAGGTTGCCGATGATCTGCTGCACGCGGTCGGCGTCCAGGTTGGCCACGCCACGGCCTTCGACGTGATGGTCCAGCGTGGCATTGGGGAAGGCAACGCGCAGTTCATCCACCGCCCGCCGAGTGACGCCATGCAGGTCCAGTGGCGCCGCCTTGATGGTAATGCCTTGGCCAACCCGGGCCTGGGTGAAGTCCAGCAAGTCGGCGATCATGCGTTGGGCGCGTTCGGACGATTGCCCGATATGCCCCAGCAACTGGCGTTCCTTGGCGGTGCGTTCGCCACGGCCGAGAAAGTCCGACGCCATGCGGATCGCTGTGAGTGGGTTCTTCAAGTCATGGCTGACAATCGCGACCATTTGCTCGGCAAACAGCGCGCGCCGCTGGGCGATGGCATAGGCCTCGCTCAGCTCGGCCTGGGCCTGCTTGAGGGCGAGTTCGGTGGCGGTTTTTTCCTGCAGCAGCGCCTCGGCGAAATTGCGTGCATTGAGCAACTCGCGTTCGTACTTGTCGCGGTCGGTGGTGCCAAACAGCGCCAGGTCATACACCGCACCGTCGGCTTGTTTGCGCTGTATGCCGTTTAGCAACACGGTGACCTTTTGACCGTCGCGGTGCAGCATGTCGAGCTTCACTTCGGTGACGTTGCCGCGCATGCGCAGCATGGGTGCCAGGTGGGTCTGGTGGAAAATCCGCCCGCCCATGGTCAGCAAGTCCTGGAAGCGTCGGCCGCACAGCTCGGTGGTGCTGAACCCCAGCCATTCGCCGAACCGCGTGTTGGCCTGCAGGATCGTGCCGTCCTCTGCGGTGACGGCCAGGGCGCAGGCGGCGCTGTCGAACAGTTCAGCCGGCATGGGCGATGGTCCATGGCGCCAGGAACGTTTCCATCGCCGCCGCGCAAGCCTGCGGCGCGCTCATGTGCGGGCAATGGCCGACGTTGCCGACCAAACAGTAGGTGCTGTAGGGCAATACGCTGTGCAGGTATTCGCCAACGGCCACGGGGGCGATCAGGTCGTCGCTCGATTGCAGGATCAGTACCGGGGTGGTGAGACCACTCACGTCCTGGCGGTTGTCCGACATAAAGGTCACTCGCGCAAATTGCTTGGCGATCTCAGGTTCGGTGCGGCAGAAACTGTCGGTCAGTTCTTCGCTCAACGCCGGTTGCCCAGGCGCGCCCATGATCACCGGGGCCATGGTGCTGGACCAGCCGAGGTAGTTGCTGTCGAGGGTGTCGAGCAGGTCCTGGATATCGGCGAGCTTGAAGCCGCCAACATAACCGTCGGCGTCGATATAGCGTGGCGAGGGGCCGATCATCACGTGGGCCGCGATACGTCCGGGGGCCTTGCGGTCGGCGAGGGTGCCGATCATGGCACTGACCGAATGGCTGACCAGGATGACCGGGCCGATGGCGAATTCGTCGATCAGCTCGTTCAAGTCGCGGGCGTACCCCTCCAGCGAGCTGTATTTGGCCTTGTCGAACGCATTGAGGTCCGAGAGACCGGCGCCCACCAGGTCATACATCACCACGCGAAATCGTGCATAGAACTGGGGGGCCAGGTAGTTCCACATGGCCTGGTTGCAGCCGAACCCGTGGGAGAACACCAGGGTCGAGGTTCCGGTGCCCATCACACTGACGTTGTTGCGGAGGCGGAGGTTCATGGGCTTCTCGATTATGGCGCTTTGCTATGCGTGGAGGGAGTTTAGATAGTCAACGGCGTGGGGTCACGCGTTATAGCGCTGATAAGGTAAAGTCGGCGCCTTCAGGAAGAACCTTCAGGTAACACAGCATGTTGGCGATTTTGCGGCAATCGGTCTTGAGTCTGTTGGCGCTGGTCTTTATCAGCCTGTCGGGTGCCGCCCTGGCGGACACTTCGCCGATTGGCATCGCCCTCGACCAGCGAGTGATCGACCTCACCAACACCCTGGATGCCGAGACCACCACCCGTCTGAAAGACCAACTTGCCGCTCTCGAACAGCGCAAAGGCGCGCAAGTGGCCGTATTGCTGGTGCCCACGACCGGTGGCGCGAGCCTTGAGGATTACGCCAACAGACTGTTCCGCGCCTGGAAACTGGGGCGCAAGGACGTCAACGACGGCATCCTGTTGGTGGTCGCCAAGGAAGACCGCAAGGTGCGTATCGAAGTGGGGTACGGACTGGAAGGCACGGTCACGGATCTGTTGGCCCATCGAATCATCGAAGAACACATCACGCCGGCGTTTCGCCAGGGCGACTATGCCGAGGGTGTTTCCCGGGGCGTGAACGACCTGGTGCTGCTGGTGGACGGCGGCGACTTGCCCGCGGTGGCCGGGCCGGGGTTTGCTCCCGAAGCCATTGCGGTGTTGCTGGCGTTTATCTTCGGTGCGATTGGCGGTGTGCTGATGGCCGCCGGGAAACTGGGATGGCGCCGCGCATTGATTGCCACTGTTGCGCTCACGGTACTACTGGTGGTGTTCGCGGGTGGCCGGGAGTGGCCGGTGTACCTGCTGCTATTGCCGCTGACCATGCTGATCGGCGGCGCCACCTTTGGCGCGTTGTGGATGGCCCGCACGGTGTTCTACTGCGTGTTGGGGCTGTTGGCCTATATCGTCGCGCTGGTGGTGATGAACCTATTTGTCGAGGTCAATTTCATCCACTGGCTGGCGTTTCCGTTGCTGGGGCTGGTGGTATTGGGCATGTACCTCGTCCTGTTTGTGATCATGAAGGCGGCTTGGAAGAAAAGTCGTGCGGGCTTTATCGCGCGGCTCTTGGCCGCGGTGGCGGTGTATGTGGCCGCCGGGCTGGTGGCGGACGCGGGTCGGGACGGCTGGTTGCTGGCGGTGCCGATTGCCTCGTTCGTGGCGTTGATCATCTTTGGCAAGGCGGGCAGCGGCTCGGGTTCGAGTTCGGGCGGTGGTTCTCGTTCGAGTTCCAGTGGTTCCAGCTCCAGCAGTTCGTCGGGCGGCGGTGGCTCCAGCGGCGGCGGCGGAGCATCGGGGAGTTGGTGATTGCCGTCACGCTCATTCGTGGTAAAACGTGAGTCCTTTCAACCCTGGGTACGGACGCTCGATGCCTGCAATCATTCTTCGCAACGCCACCCCTGATGACGCGCTGTGCATTGGCGTATTGGGCATGCAAGTGTTCCTCGACACCTACGCCACCCAAGGCATTCGCAACTCGATTGCCAATGAAGTACTGGAGGCGTTCGCACCCTCGACCATCGCCCGTTTGATGGCCGAACCAGGTACCTCGCTGATAGTGGCCGAGTCCAACAACCACCTCGTCGGCTTTGCGCAGGTCAAGCTTAATGCCCGCCACGCCATGATCGAGGTCGCAAACGTTGCCGAGCTGCAACGCCTGTATATCCAAGAGCGCTTCACCGGTTTGGGCATCGGCTATCAACTCCTGCAGGCGGCAGAGCAATGCGCGGCCCGCGCGGGTGCATGCATGTTGTGGGCAACGGTATGGGTGAGCAACGAGCGGGCACTGGGGTTCTACCCCCGGCGTGGGTATGAGGCATTGGGCTCGCCGACCTATACCTTCCAGGGCGAGACCCATGGCAATCGGCTGTTTGGCAAAGCCCTGAGCGTCACAGCACCTTAGACAGAAACACCCGGCTGCTGCCTTCCGGCTCGCAGGGGATTTCACCAAACCGTACCCAACCGTGCTTTTCGTAAAAGCCAGGGGCCTGGAAGCTGAGGGTGTACAGCACCGCATTGCGACAACCCCGGTGCCGAGCCTCATCCTCGAAGGCTTGCAGCAATTGGCTGCCCAAGCCCGTGCCGCGCAAGAAATCGGGCAGGTGGAACAGGTCGAGGAAGGCCATGCCCAAGGTGGTCTTGCCAGTGATGCCGCCGAGGATCTGATGGGTGTCGGGGTCTTTGATCAACACGGTCAGCAGGCGACGGTCGTTGTAACCGGTGATGCTTTCATTGAACGCCGCCAGGCCACTGCCCAGGATACCCTCGGCTTCGGGGCAGGGTTGATCGCTGGTTTCAATGAGTGGCGCAGTCATCGTTAGAGATCCATTACCATCTCGTGCCACGCCATCCCACCATGATCCGACGGCGAAGGCTGAACATAGCGATAGCCCATGCGTTCGTAGAGCGGCACGTGCCGCTCCTTGCACATCAAGTGAATCGTCTGTTTGCCCATGTCGCGCATGCGCTGTACAAATTCGGTCATCAGCGTGGTGGAATAGCCCTTGCCCTGATGCGCGGGGTCAACCACGACGGACATGATCACCACATTCGGCGCCTCGGCCGAATGCCCTACCAATTCCTTGAACGCCTCGTCCGACATCACCACATCAAAGGCGCAGCCGCTGTTGATAAAACCTGCGATTTCGCTGTCTGCTTCCAGAATCAGGAACCCTTGCGGGTACTGGGCAATACGCGTCGCGATTTTTCCCAGGGTCGCGGCTTCGTCGCCTTCGTAGGCAGTGGTTTCGATTTCAAAGCAGCGGGCGGCGTCGGCGGGGCGAGCATTGCGCAAGGTCAGGGTGGGCATGGGTATTTCCTGGAGCGTTGAGCGAAGCCGAATATGATAGCGGTGTACTGTCCAGAGTGGGAGAGGGCTTGCACGGAGCCGACCCGGTATCGAAACTCACGTGGGTTGGGATGCAGATTCATCTTCCATTTGAATACACGAGGTCAATATGGGTTATCACGTTTGTCACAGGTACGGTGCCATGGAGTCGGATCCTGGAATACACACATTCCCGCAGCTTCTTGCCGAGCTGAAAACTCGCCGAGAAGATGAGGAGCATGGAGCGGTTTCGGTGACCAACGATGGGGAGTGGTGTATCTCTGTATCGCTGTCAGGCACTGTCATATTTGAAAACCTGGAGGCTGGGGAGCCTCGGCACATGAAGCAAGTGTCGGAGGACAAGATCTTGGCGTTGTGGCGTTTGTTGGCTGAGGGAGACGTTGCGACCATTGAGCAAGAGACGTGGTTGCCGGGTTACGGATAGCGCTACGTGCCCATCGACTGCTCAAGGTCGAGCGCTCGCGGGCGGACCTTGAACAAGCCGATTGGATCAGGCGCGAACATTTGGCCGAGGGGCTGCAATATCGGCCGACAATGCTCCAGCCGGTGTCACCCCTTGGTCAGATCAACCAACGGCGTCTGCCGCACCTCAGTCTCCCGACCATCCTGAATCTCGCTCACTTGCTTCAAGGCCTTATCCACCGCCGCCTTATCTGCCAACAAGCTGTAGCTGATGCGGAACTGCTTGTGCTCCTTGGGCCCAATTGTCGGTACCAGGTTCAGTGGCCGCTGATAACGTCGGTTGTAGGAAAAACTTGTCCCCGGCTCCAGCCCCGTGACATAGCCCTGGCCTTCGGTGTCGGTGTTTTTCCACAAGGAAAACACCGGCAGTGTCTGGGTATTGAAGCCGACCGAAACGCCCAGGTTGCCGGCCTTGTTATGTAACACGGTCAACGTATCGCCCTTGGCATCGGCATACGGCACCACGTTGTAAACCGTTTCGTCGTAGTCCTTGGTCGGCGCACGGTAGGTTTGCCAGTCGGGCAGATCGTCCTTGGCCTTGTCGTTGAACGGCGACACCTGTTTCACCGGCGCGGCGAAACGAGCGCCCTGTTCCAGGAACGGGGTACTGAAGTTGCTGTGATACAGCGCCTGGTATTCCTTCGGATAGTCGCCGTTGTTGGTCAGCGTGTCGTTGAGGGCGAACACGACGCTGCCGGGTTCGGTGACCAGTTCGGTTGCGACCGAGAAGTCGACCTTTTTGAACGCCTGCTCTTTAAGTTCGCCGCGCAGAGTGATCGCGTACGGTGGTTTTTCATCGATATGCAGGGTGACTTTGTTCGCAGGAATGTTGGCGGCCCGACCGTGCAGGGTCAGCAGTTCGCCGTTGTCGATGCCGGGATGGCCAACCCATTCGTATCCGCAGCGGGTGACCAGCTCATTGAAACCTTCCAACCAGCCCAGACCACCGCGGCCATTGAGTTCGATGAAGGATGGATTGACCACTTCCTTGACCGGGGAATCCCAGCCCATGCGCACATTGCCGACCGAGGCCTGCAGGACGTTCATTCCGCGAGTCGGCACTACCGAGAGTTTCATCATGCCGTTATCAATATCGACGATGCTCACACCCTCCTGCCGACCGCCGTGCAAGGTGCGCAGGGTAACGCTGAAGGGTTTGTCGGTTTTGATTCCGAGTTGCTGACTGGTGACCTGCCAGCTCTGGGCGGCTTTGTCGGTGTCGAGCAGAACGTAATCCCAGGCCATGGCGTGGGAGGCAGCGGACAGTGCGCTGAGGGCAACGAACAGTTTGAGCGGGGTCATGACGGCAGCCTTTCTTGGAGTTGTGCCATTTTTATAAACCGGCTGAAACGTTTCATCAAGCTAAAAATCGACCCGATCCCGGCGAGTTAGGCAGCGGGCAGCGAGCGCAGGACAAACGCTGATAGCCGATTGCTGCCATTGAAAACCACACCCCTCAAACCACTCCCGAATACTTAACCGCTGCCGCCGCCCTCGACGGCACATCTAACGCGCGCAACAGCGACGACACATGAATCCGCACCGTAAAAGGCGAGATATCCAGGGCCTTTGCAATCTCTTTGTTCGTCTTGCCCTGGGCAATCAACCGCAACACATCCTGCTGCCGCGCGGTCAGTGTGTGGGTATCCAGCGGCAACAGGCCCGACGGGGCGAACTTGACCAGCACCTCACCGTCGCGGATGGCCAGCAGCGCCTGGCCAATCTCATCGGGCGCGATGTTTTTGCCGATAAAGCCGTCGGCTCCCAAGGCCATCACGTGCTCGATCACCGCCGGGTCGTCCACCATCGACACTACGATCAACGTGGTGCGCCGTAGTTGCTGACGCAGTTCGGCCAATTGGCTCATGCACGTCAGGCCGGGAAAGCGCAGGTCGAGGATCAACGTGTCGACTTCGCCGGCGTCCTGGATCAGCGCTCGCACCGTGTCCAGGTCGCCGGCCTCGTGTACCACGGCCTCGGGCAGCAGGCGTTGCACGGTGCGCAGCATGCCCTCGCGAAACATTGGGTGGTCGTCGGCAATGATGATGCAGCCGGTCATTGGGGGGCTCCTTCCTGGGGCAGTGCTGTGCGGTGTCATGCTACCTTACCACCCCATCCAAGGCCTGCCTTGGATGCATGACGCAGACGAGGGCTGCCGCACAAGGACGTAACCCATGAGTATTGAGACCAACTCCGAACTCGACCAGGCCAACCTGCGCATCGTGGTGGCCGGTATTGCGATTGTCTATATCAGCGTTTTGGGCTTTTTGCCGGGGCAATCGCTGGACACTTATCTGCCGGTGATTCTTTACATCGCGCTGTTCCTGATGGTCTCGATTGCTTTTCGTCAGGTGATCGCCCGTTGGCCTGGGCATTATCCGGCGCGACGCATCTTCGGCATGATCCACGACTACACCGGCACTTCGTTCGGCATGGTGGTGGGGGGTGAAGCGGCGCTGCCGTTGTATGCGGTGATGGTGTGGGTCAACCTGGGCAACGGCATGCGCTATGGCTCACGCTACCTGGCGATTGCCACGGCGTTGGCCCTGTTGGCGCTACTGATCGTGTACCAACTCACGCCTATTTGGCAGGCGCAGCCGTTCATGGTGCTAATGCTGATGATCACCAGCACGGTGATCCCGGTGTACGCGCATATCTTGCTGGAGCGCACGCGCAAGGCGTCCGAAGAAGCCATCGCCGCCAACCTGGAGAAATCCCGTTTCCTCGCCCAGGCCAGCCACGACCTGCGCCAGCCCATCCATTCCATCGGCCTGTTTACCGCATGCCTGCGCGAAGCTCGCCTTGGCGATGAAGAGCGGCGCCTGGTGGATAACATCGACCGTTCGCTGCTCAACGTGTCGCAGCTGTTCCGTTCGATTCTCGACCTCTACACCCTCGACAACGGCCGCCTGTTGCCCAAGTACCAAGCGGTAAACCTGGGCGAATTCCTTGCCGACCTGGTGCGCCAGAACGCCGAAGCCGCCCGTTGGGCCGGGGTGGAATTGCGCTTGCGGCCTTGTGCCCACTGGGTCTTGGTAGACCCCGCGCTGTTGGCGACCATGGTGCAAAACGTGCTGTCCAACTGCTTCAAGTACGGCGCGCAGCGGCCGGTGTTGATTGGTGTGCGAATTCGCGACGGCGGGCTGGCCGTGGAGATTCATGATCAGGGACGGGGGATCGCCGATGAGCATCTGTCAAAGGTCTTTGAAGAGTTCTATCGCGTACGCCACCTGCGGGACAAGGACGTCGAAGGCGTGGGCCTGGGGCTGTCTATCGTCAAGCGCCTGGGGCAACTCATGGGGGTGCACGTGAGCCTGCGTTCACGGGTGGGCCATGGCACTTCGGTGAGCCTGCATGGCTTGACCCTGGCCGCTGCGCCGCGCCAAACAGCACTGCGTGATGAAGCACGCCAGGCTGGGTTGCTCACTGGGTTGAAGGTGTGCCTGGTGGAAGATGATCACAACGTGCTGCTCGCCACCCAGGCACTGCTGGAGCGCTGGGGGTGCGAGGTGCAGGCGGAGTCGTCAGGGCGTGACCTGGTGAGTGATTGCGACATCATCGTCGCCGACTACGACTTGGGCAACCACGCCACCGGTATCGAATGCATCGACGCGCTGCGTGAGCAGCGTGGTTGGGCGGTGCCGGCGCTGATCCTCACCGGACACGACGTGGAAAAGATCCAGGCCGCCTTGCACGACCGTCAGATCGCCATCTTGTCCAAGCCGGTGCGCCCCGCAGAACTGCGCGGCACACTGCGCGACTTGAGCCAGGAAAAGCTTACTGGGTAAACGGCTGCAGCCCGTTGCCCTTAGCGCCCTTGGGTTGGCAGTAGGCCGCAGGTTTCATCAGGCCGAAGCTGGCGATTGCGAAGGCACCGCCGCTGGCACCGCTGGGCACGGAACAGTTGTATTCGCCGGAGGCGGCGCTGGCGATGTAGTAGGTGGTCATGGAGTCGCTACGCACGTTGGAGATGCGTTTTACCGGCTCGCCCAGGTTGGTTTCTGACAGCGTCTTGAGGTGGTCTTCGCTGGGTTTGATATTGCTGCAGCCGGCCACGCCGATGATCAAGGCGCCCAACAGGGTGAGACGGGTAACAGGGGAGAGCAGTTTCATGGTGCTTCTTCCTTGGGGGTTGTTATGGTTTTTCCGACGCACAACGTGGCCGCGCGCAGTGGGTGCGCGGTGCTGGTGGGGGCGTTGGAAGTGCCGAGGAATATAGCGCCGCAGCGCAGAGGGGTCGATTAGCACAGGTGTGCTAGTGGCACATTGGGGTCATTGCAGTGAGCGAGATTGTCGCATCGCTCTAACCCCGTATTGCATTCACCCGTAAGGGCAATAAAAACCCATGAAAAGGACTTTCAATGCTCCACATCAAACGCGCAACACCGCACGACGCCATGGCTGCTTTTGACATACGCCGCCAAGCCATTCGCAGCCAATGTATCGGTGCCTATACGGCCGAGCAAATGGCGTTATGGACGCGTGGTAAGGCCGAGGACGGCTACGACGCACTCATGGACAAACCGTTTTACCTGGGCTGGGTAAACGACGAACCCGTCGCCACCGGCATGCTCGACCTCGACAACAACGAAGTCGGCGCGTTGTTTGTATTGCCCGGCTTCACCGGGCGTGGGTATGGCAAGGCGATGCTCGATCACTTGGAAAACGTTGCGCGGGAACTGGCGATTGAAGAGGTGGTGTTGGATGCGACGTTGAATGCTGCGAGTTTCTATCGCAGGCACGGATATACGGGGGATGAACAGGCGGTTTATCACTCGCCCTCGGGATTGCAACTGGCGTGTATCCCGATGTCGAAGCGGATTCGATTTGCGCGTTGATCTAAAAAGCAGCAATTCGGTTTTTTTATGTTTCGCTCAGGTCCGCCCGTCACCGGCAGTACGTACGGGTGAAATCTCGATGCTATAGTTCCGGCGCTTTACGTTTTTATCGCGCCGGGAGGCTCCAGGAGAATCCGCATGACCCTCTACACCGCAGGCTATGAAGGTCTGACCATCGATGTATTCATCACGCGTCTCAAACAGTCCGGAATCGAGAAAGTGCTCGACGTACGTGAATACCCGTTATCGCGCAAAAAAGGCTTTTCTAAAAACGCGTTTGCCCAATGTCTTGCAGCAGCAGGTATCGCCTATGAACATAGTCGCCCGCTGGGGTGCCCAAAGCCCATCCGAAAGCAGTACAAGAAAGATGGTATCTGGGCTGTGTATGCCAGTGAATTTCGGTCCTACATTCGCAGCCAAACCAGTGTGTTGAATGCATTGCTTGCCAGCTCTCTTGATCAGCGCGTTTGCTTGGTCTGCTACGAAGCGGATGCAAGCTTTTGCCATCGTAGCCTGATCGCAGAAGCAGCTCATGAACTGGAGGCTTCACTGACAACCCAGCACTTGCCTGCTAAAACAGATTTATTTGTTGATCAGCTTCGGTCTGTCGCTTAGGTGGATAGATCAAACTGACGATCAGCCACTGCGCTGGGAAGCGATGGATAGTGCCCATCAGTAACATCAGATCCCTTGTTGGCAGCTCCGTTTCCAACTTGTGCCTAAACGGTCCCTCCCATCCCGCTCCACCGTGTTTGCGGTAAACATTTCGATAGAGCTGGCTGGCTTCCCAGTCGACGATTTTGTGGGTGTAGGATTTGACTTCGCCGTTGACCAGGCATTCATAGATGTAATGAAAGTCGAAAGGCACTTTTTCCAGCCGCTTGATGCTTGCGCGTTCCTGCTCTTCAAAAAGGCTTGGTTGACGTTGCAGGGATTCTAACTTTTCGATTTCTTCGGGAGTCCATTTTTCCGAAGTCGATTTCTGAACGCGTAGAGCGCAAATGCGTAAGGGCTTGATTAAGCCTAACGTTACGCCGCTATCAATCCTGGCTATATCCAAGGCATCAAAGCTTTCATAAACCGTCAACTTATTCAGCCAGGCACGCCGCTCGTGCCAGTCCCCGGCGGGTAATGTTCTTCCGGTACAAATGCTGTCTACGCCGATCTTGTGGCTTTCTGGTCGGCGGTCAGTCGGGCTTCTTTCGATGAGCCCCTCAATCCATTGCCACTTTGCAAACTGCTGGTCGCCTGTTACCAAGCGAAAAGGGACGGGATAGAGCCGTATTAGATTGCCATCTTCATCCATCCCTGCGACACAGGAGGTTTCGGCATATTTCGCACTGGGGGATGGGTAGGTCTTGCACAAAATCAGGATTCGAACTTTGCGTTTCATAAATAAGCGCCATATCCAAAAGTCTTTTTTGAACTGTATCCAGACATCGGAGACCTGCCAGAAAGACTTGTAACGGCACATGCATGAAACTCGAAAACTGTTGACGCGAGCTTGCTCGCGAAGGCGGCGATTCAGGTGTGTCTGTACCGTATTGCTGCCGACTTCAACGCTTCGCGGCAGGTATTGGTGGCGCCTGTTAGAACCTCAAACTATTGCGTGGCGAAAGCTATGCGCAACAGTTCAATCACCTGCTCGACTGAGCACCCCTGGGCTAGCGGCGGGGTCGGGCTTTCGCCGAATTCCCGCCATACAAACAGCGTTAACTCCGCACCGTCAGTCAGTGCCTGCCCTTGAACCTGCGAGCCAAAATCTTGCAGTCGCCGATAGCGCTCATCCCGCCAGAATGCGTCCTCTACCCAGTCATATACCGGGATGAAATGAAAGTGTAACGGGAAGCCCGGCATATGCCCGTAGCGGCTGATATATAGCCACTTGGGACGAAGTTGCGTTTCGATCACTCGTTGGGTGTTTGCCAGTAATCCACCCAACTCGGCCAATGCCGCCTCAGGCATATCCGCCAGGGAGTGAATGGGCGCTTTGGCTCCCAGCATCAGGTAGCCCGGCAAGGCCGACGACAGGTGATGATTGAGCCGCCAGTGTTCGGTTTCATGAAGAATATAAATGGGGTCGATCTGCATAAGCGTATCCGTCCGGCTAAGACCCGTAGGATACCTGTATCGCGCAAACGCGCTGGATCTGTATCTATCGTAGTAGGCATCAGGCGGTTAGGGTCATGCCACGTTAATCGACTACCGAGCCCACCATGGACCTCACCGCTGTCCCCTTTGGCACCACTGATTGGTCCGCTGTCGAACCTGTCATTCATCCTGGCATCACGGGCAATGCGTTGTGGCGCACTTGCCACTTTGGCACCACCCGCGTGCGAGTGGTGGAATACACCCCAGGCTACCTGGCGGATCACTGGTGCTGGCGCGGGCATATCCTGCTGTGTCTTGACGGCGAGTTGCACACGGAGCTGGAGGACGGCCGCCAGTTCACGCTGACGGCAGGCATGAGTTATCAGGTGGGCAATGAGATGGAAGGGCATCGCTCATCGACGGCAGTCGGAGCAAAGCTCTTTATCGTCGACTGACTTTGTAGTGAGCGGGCTTGCCCCGCGCTGGGGGGCGCAGCCGCCCTAATCGGGCCGCCGCAGTGTGTTTCAGAAAGACCGAGTTGCCTAGATTTAGGGCGGCTTCGCCCCCCAGCGCGGGGCAAGCCCGCTCACTACATCAATGCATTTTGCTGTGGTCCATGCCGTTGAGGGCGCGGGCTGGGGCTTTGACTTCAATCGACTGTTTTTCGCCCTTGGCGTTTTCCACGGTGAGGGTCAGCGGCACCTGGTCGCCTTCCTTGATCTGGCCGGTCAGGCCCATCAGCATCACGTGGTAGCCGTTGGGGTCGAGGGTCACGGCCTTGCCGGCGGGCAGGGCGACCGAGTCCACCGGGCCCATGCGCATCACGTCGTCCTTCATGCTCATTTCATGGATTTGCACGTCCTTGGCCACGGGCGACGCCACGCTGAGCAGTTTGCTGTCGCTGTCGGCGGTGACGGTCATGAACGCACCGCTGGACGGCTGGCCCGGCACGGTGGCGCGAACCCACGCATCGCTGACGAGCACCTGGGCGCTGGCGTGTGCGGCGAGGCCGAGCAGGGCTAGGCCGAAGGTGAGACGCTTGAGGTGTTGAGCGGCAGTCATTAGCAGACCTCCATGACGGTGAGCAGGTCTTCTGCGCACTCTTTAGCGGTAAGGGATGCCTGCAGGCCCAGGCGCAGGTTGCCACGGGTGTCGAATACGAAGCTGGTGGCCGTGTGGGACAGGGTGTAGGTGTCGCCGGCGGGGATCTTTTCATAAAAGATCCCGAACTCCTTGGCGGCCACGGCGATTTCTTCCGGGGTGCCGTACAGCGCCTGGAAGCTGGGGTCGAAGGCCTTGACGTACTTGTCGAGGATTTCCGGCGTGTCGCGCTCCGGGTCCAGGGTGATGAAGATCACCTGCATGATCTTGCCGTCGCGGCCCATCAGTTTCTTGGCCTGCGCGGCGCGCGCCAGGGTGGTCGGGCACACGGCCGGGCATTGGGTGAAGCCGAAGAACACCACCGGCATCAGGCCACGGTAGGAACTGAGGGTGACCGTCTCGCCTTCGGTGTTCTTGAGTTTGAAGGTGCGGCCCATGATCTTGTCGCTCAAGTCCTTGCCGTACTTGAAGTTCAACCTGGGGCTGTTGTCACAACCGGCCAGCAGGCCCAGACCCAACAGGCTCATGCCGGTCAGGACCTTGCGGCGGGTGAATAACGTACTCATCAACTGTGCATCCTGTGAAACGCCTGCATTGCGCGAAATCAAACACGCAGGCCTGGAAAAGGAGTAACGAGGAGGGCGCAAAGTCTACCAACCCTGAAGGGCTCGCGTAACGTGCGACGTTCTGCCACAGGGGCGTGCCGTGCTTCATCTCGGTGCACCTCTGGTGGTAGAGTCGCCGCCATGAAAATGAGCCACCCCGACCGTTCGCTGATCGCCTGGGCCCTGTACTTCTGCGTGCTGATGAACCTGTTTGTCTGTGGTTTGGGGCATGGTCAGATGACGGGGCAGGTGCTCAATGGCATCGGTGGTGCGTTCTGTTCCGTGGACGGCAAGCAGGCGCCACTTTCCGACAAAGGGTTGGGCAGCCCGTCTTCCAGCAACATCTCGAACTACTTTGCTTGCCCAGTTTGCAACGCATTGACCGTTGCGTTGGTGTTTTTGGTCGGCCTGGCATGGCTGCTTGGCCTCGGACAAACTCCACGCCCAGCCCATGAGCGGCGCAATAAGGCGCCCCCGCGATACTCCTGGCCCTCGGCCAACCCCCGCGCTTCCCCAGCCCTCTGACGTGTGCCTTGGGCCTCCTGCCAACAGGAGGCGTTCTATCGTCACGACTGTGAGTGCACTTCATGAACCCTGTATTGCCTGCAGGCGCCAGCCGCCTGGTCAGCAAGGCGTCCCGTCGCTTGCGCGCGGAACCGTTGCGGCCTGACTACCCCAGCAACTCCCGCTGCTTCGTACACCTGGATGCACGCCTGTTGCCGCATTGGCACAGCCTGTTCGATATCTGCCCGGCGCTGCTCAAGCTAGACCCACCCGAAGGCCTGAACCTGTTTCGCAGCTTCATGACCTGGGCCTATCGCAACCAGCCGCCGCTGGATTGGACCTACCACCTGAACGTCTGCCGCTGGCTGCTGGGCTCGACGTACCGCGCTCATATCGATGACGAACCCATCGAGACCTTCATGGCGGCAGCGGCGGCGCGATGGGTCGCTACCGATGACAGCCAGAACCTGGGTGTGGTCCTGGCCTGGCAAGGTACACGGGTGTTCGATTGGAAAGGTGTTCTACCCAGCACCCTCGAACACCAGGCACTGCCACGTTCGCCATGGGACTTTGCCTGGTGCGCCTTGGGCGCTCGCGGTGAATTCAGCGAGTGGTTGCCGGTGCCTTGAGGTGCCCGTCAATCCATGCAGCAACGTCCGTCACTGCGATACCTTGCTGAGCGTTGAAAGTCACGGCGGGGTCCCATGCCACGCCGTGGCCCTGAGCGAATACCGCGCGGTATTTTTTGAGGTTTTCGTTGGGATCTTCTTCCAACGCTGCCAGCAAAGTGGGCACTGACCACGCCTCGCGCTTGAGCTGGATGCCGAGGCTGGCGTCGACCGTATCTGCCAGTTGCCCATAGGTCAGGGTGTCACCGGCAGTGAAGACCACCTGGTTGCTCAAGGCCGGTTCCGCGAACAGGATGCGTGCAGTCAGCCGGCCAATGTCCTCAGGCGTAGTGACAGTGACGGCTGTGTCCCAGTCGCCCAGGGCATGCACGGTGTTGTTAGGCAAATCGACCACGCCGAACGACGGCTCGAACAGGAAACTGGTGAACATCCCGGTGGAAATGATCAGCCATTGCGTGCCCTGTTGAGCGCGCAGCAAGTCGCGTACATCCAACTGCTCATCGAACGTATCCTGCGGGCTGCCACGGCCGATCACGTCGTAGTCCACACCAAATTGCCACGGCACATAACGTTGCACGCCGCCCTCAATGGCGGCTTGGGCCAGCTTGCGTTGCGTGCCAGGGCCGGCGGCGAAACCGGTGCAGCAGATCACGCTGGCGAAGGGTGCAAAGATCGCCGCGAGGCTGCTCTGGCTGTCGTTTTGCAGGTCGCCGGGGATCAGCTCGATGCCCATCTCTTGCAGTTTTTTTGCAGTCGCCGAGTGCAGGCTGGCAGGGCGCAGCAGCACGGCGATGCGCGCGTTACGCGGTGCGGCCAACAGGGCCAGTTCCTGCAGCACGGCCATGCCCAGTTCGCCGGCACCGAGTACCAGAATGGAAGAGGCTGTCATGGGGTTCTCCGTCTGTGTTGAAAGTCGTGGCATGCTTGCAGAATTCATCGCCACGCATAAGAAGGCACACCCGTGATACCGAGAACGCACCATGGATAACGACGAAATCATCCGCCGCTCCCAAGCCGCCTGCGATGCCCTCAGCGCGGATGACGATGGCCTCAAACGCGAGGTGCTCACCCACGCAGGAAACCGCTGGTCGTTGGGCATCGTGCACGTGCTCGGCGTGTCCGGTCGTTTGCGGCACGCCGAGATTGGCCGGCGCATGCAGGGCGTCACCCAGCGTATGTTGACCCGCACGCTGCGCCAGCTGGAACGTGATGGTTTGGTACTGCGCCATGACTTCCAGGAGGTGCCGCCCAAGGTTGAATACGAGCTGTCGAGCCTTGGCACCGAGTTGCTGGTGCACATGATTCCGCTATGGACCTGGGTCGTGGAAAAGGGTGATGCGTTTCGCCAGGCGCGCGAACGGTTTGATCACCCGTAACCCTCGCACTGGATTGTTACGCAATCTGAAAAAGTGATTGACGGTTTAGACGGCTGTTTCCGCACAGCCTGACGCTATACCGTGCGCGCACCCGTTGAATACAGCACCTCCCGACTGACAAAGAACAGGGATGGGCTACGACGGGGTTGCCTCAATTACTTCTCGGAGCCTTCATGAATCACAAGACTTGCCTGGCCCTCGCCGTTTCCTTGGGGGCCGTGCAACACGCTGCTGCATCCGGTTTTATCGATGACAGCAAAGCCAGCCTCGACCTGCGCAATTTCTATTACAACCAGGACACCCGCAACGCCAGGGGCGCGTCGGACAAGGAGTGGGGCCAGGCCTTCATGTTCAACTACCAGTCCGGGTTCACCGAGGGCACGGTGGGCCTGGGGCTGGACCTGCAGCAACTGTATGGCCTGCGTCTGGATGCATCGGGGCGTGCAGGCAAGGCCGGTGAAGACAACACCCCCGGCAGCGTCTTCCCGCTGGACGACGGCAAGGCCGTCCACGACTTCAGCAAGACCGGCGTCACCGGCAAGATGCGTATTGCCCAGACCCAACTTAAAGTCGGCAACCTGCAGCCCAAGCTGCCGGTGCTGACCACCGAAGACGGCCGCTTGCTGCCGCAGACGTTTCGCGGTTATCAGGTGGACTCCAAAGACCTCAAGGACTTCAACCTGATCGCCGGTAAACTCGAGCAAGTCGTGGACCGAAATTCCAGCAATGGCCAAGGCCTGTCGATCGCTGGCGCCAACGACCCGATCAAGGGCAAGTCCAGCAACCAGTTCTACTACGGCGGCGTGGATTACGCAGTCAGCAAGCAACTGCAATTGCAGTACTACTACGCGAGCCTGGAGAACTTCTACCAGCAGCATTTCCTTGGCCTGGTGCACAACTGGCAATTACCCGTAGGGCAGTTCAAGAGTGACCTGCGGTATTTCTACAGCACCGCCGACGGTAAGAATTCCAGTGCGTCGGGGCGTAGCGAGGGTTACGTCAGCTCGGGTTACTACGCGCCTGGCGTCAACGCAGGCAAGGTCGACAACCGCCTGTGGAGTGCGCTGTTTACTTATGCGCTGAGCGGGCATTCGGTCAGCCTCGGTTACCAGAAGACCACCGGCGAAAGTGACTTTCCCCATATCAACCAAGGGCAGGGCCGTTCGCTCTACCTGATCACCAATTCGCAGTCGCTCAAATTCGTGAATGCCGGAGAACAAGCCACCGTCGGCAGCTATGCCTACGACTTTGCCAGCCTTGGCGTACCGGGCCTGCGCTCCAGCGTGACCTACATTCACGGCAGTCACATCCGCACAGCGGGTCGCGATAACAGTGAATGGGAGCGTGACGTGCGCGTGGATTATGTGATTCCCACCGGTACCCTGAAGGGCCTGGGGTTCACCTGGCGCAGTGCGGTGCTGCGGGGTAATGACACTGCCGACAAGGACGAGACTCGGCTGATCGTCAGCTACAGCATCCCGTTGCTGTAA
Organism: Pseudomonas sp. PGPPP1; assembly: GCF_002255865.1. Lineage (NCBI taxonomy): Bacteria > Pseudomonadati > Pseudomonadota > Gammaproteobacteria > Pseudomonadales > Pseudomonadaceae > Pseudomonas > Pseudomonas sp. PGPPP1. The sequence goes on from NZ_NKIG01000001.1 coordinate 255,366, forward strand.
CGACTATCAGCTGCCCGACTTTTTCGGCTTGGGTTTGCTGTCTTTACCGTTGTCCGCTGGCTTGGGCGGCTGCTTGTCAGTGTCTTTGGGTTTCTTGTCGCTCTCGGACTGGCCGCTCGGGATAGTACCCGGCGGCAGCGCGTTGGCTGCTGGCGCGGTATCGTCGCCAAAGGCGGCGAGGGCAGGGCCGGTGAGCAGGGCGCACAGGCCGAGGATCAGCAAAATCCGTTGGGAACATTTGGTCTTCATGACGCAATCCCCTATCGCAGGGTTGTAACCTTCAACGGCTGCGAAGCCCGCAAACCTGCCAGGCTTCGCAGGGCCGGGATCAAGCCGCCATAGGCTTGCTGGCTTGCGACTTCTTGTGGGCCGCTTTCATTGCTTCCATCTCTGCACCCAGCGCATCGAGTGTGGCTTTGCCCAGCAGTTTTTTAGCCTGGGGAAACATTTCGGTTTCCTCTTCCTCGATGTGATGCTCCAGCAGTTCCTTGACCACTTTGACACGGCCAGAGAACTCCGTAGTGGAGGGTTCGGTCTGCTTCAGGTCAGGCAGCACCAAGGAGTCGACAGTACGGTGCTCTTCCTTGGCCTCGTGGTACATGATGTCCTGCTCCTTGCCCCCTGCTTTTCTGAAAGCGGGGTAAAGAATTTCTTCTTCCAGTTTGGTGTGCAGGCTTATTTCTGCTTCCAATTTGGCCAACAATTCGGTGCGTTTTTTTACCCCGCGTTCGGTGGACTCACTCAGTTGAGTCAGCAGGGCTTTCACACGTTCATGGTCAGCTTTGAGCAGGTCAATGGCGTTCATGGGTATCACCTCATTCAGGGACGGTAGACGTGTCTAAAAGCACGCCTCTTAGAAGAGTGACTTGCATCAGGTGTACCAAGCTTGGCGATAAAAGATTTCTTTTGTTATTCAACTAGATAGTCGATCCCTCACACGTCTGTTGTCGTGCAGGTTGCATGGTGGGTGCTGTCCAGGCGTGCATTACGCCCAAGCGGTGCGCCGCTGAACATTTTAATGAACCCTGGGCTTGAATGATTGACCTAAGGCTTAAGACCTCAGGAGGTGAATCATGCAATTAGAATATGTCTGGATCGGTTTGGCAGTGATCCTGCTGCTGTTGGAACTGTGGGCCATTAACGTAGTTTTGCGCAGTACGGGTGGCTGGGAGACCAAGGGTTTATGGCTGGTGATTTTGATTTTCGTGCCGCTGTTCGGGTTGATCGCATGGGCAATGTTCGGGCCTAAGCGTGAAATGCCGGAACATCGTAGAAGCTGAGGCAAAGACATAATAGAAAAGGCGCCCTGAGGGCGCCTTTTTTATGCGGCAGTCGTTTAGCCTGCGAGGGCTTGCGCAATGGCCTCGCTGAACGCCGGTAAATCATCCGGAGTACGCGACGTGATCAACGTCCAGCCATTGGCCGTGCATTGTTTGACTTCGGCATCCACCCAGCCTGCCGCGCCGGCGTTTTCCAGGTCGATGCGCACGCTTTTGTAGGAGGTCAACGTCTTACCTTCGATCACGCCAGCATCGATCAGCGCCCACGGCCCGTGGCAGATCGCTGCAACGATTTTTCCCGCCTTGACGAAGTCGTTGATCAAGCGTTGCGCGTCGGGGTCCTGGCGCAGTGTATCGGCATTGACCGTCCCTCCAGGGATGACCAGCGCGTCAAAGTCGCTGCCCACGGCGTCTGACAATTTCACATCGGACTCGACGGCTTTGTCCTTTTCAGTGTCGCCGACGAAGGTCTGTGTTGTGCCACCTTTGATGGAAGCATGGGTGACGGTCGCGCCTTCGCTGCGCAACGCTTGTAGGGGCTGGAGCAGTTCGTCGCGCTCGATGCCGGAGTTGGAGGTGATGAACAGAACGTTCTTGCCGTTGAGTTGCGCACTCATGATCGAGTTTCTCCTGTAATCAAAGAGGGGTTAACGGTCGTGTTTGGCTTGCAGTTCCTTGGTCATTTTCAGGTGGCTTTCAAGCGCGGGCAGAGTCTTGGTGGCGTTGGCGATACGCCGTTACCTGAGTGTTGAGCCGGCCGTGATCCGAAAGGTTTAATTTAATTTGCGCTTTTTTCGTCAGTGGCCCTGCGCCGCACATTCCTTGAACTATCGATACCCGTCGACCTCTGCTGCTTAAGTGGCCGTTGGTTTTTCAGCGGCCCTCAACTGCCTGGAGAAACCTATGTCCGATCACAAGACCGCCGATAAAACCCCCGATCCCATTAGCTCCGAACAGGCTCAGAAAGGCGCTGGCAGAGCAGCCAAGGGCGAAACGCTGGAGCGTGCGAATCCAAAGACCGGAACCGTCGACAAGGTCATCACTCCCACATCGGTCAAGGAGGTTGAGCGCCAGACGGATGCGATCAACGAGCAGGCAGCCAAGGCCGAGCGCAAGCTGGGCCACTGAAGATGGCAAGGTCGATTACGGCATCTGAATTAGGCATCGAACTCAAGCCTTTGGATGACAGCAGTCTGTTCAAGTGGTTTATCGCCAGCTTCCTGATGGGCAAGCGTATTCAGGCGCCCATCGCGGCGCAGGCGTACCGGGAGATTGTCGAAGAGCAGGGCCGCGACACGCCGCGCAAGTTGCAACATTGCACGTCCCGGGAGCTGGTCTCGATGTTGGGGCGTGCGCATTACGTGCGCTACGACGAAAGCACTGCACAACGTCTGCTTGACCTTAGCGCCAAGCTCAATGCCGATTATGAGGGCAAGATCACTCACATACGCAGTATCAGCGAAGATCGCCAAGCATTCGAAAAACGCCTGGGCGAATTTGATGGCGTGGGCCCCAAGACCATCGAGATTTTCATGCGCGATGCCGCCAAGGTGCTGTTTTGACGACACCTCTCTACGTGGGGTGCGCAGGCTGGAGTTTGCCTAGTGAACATTGGCCCGCTTTTGCGCGCGAGGGTACGCACTTGCAGCGCTATGCAACGCGGTTCAGGGCTGTGGAAATCAACAGTTCGTTTTATCGCCCACACTTGGCAAAGACTTACCAACGCTGGAAATGCAGCGTGCCACCGGGCTTTCGTTTTTCGGTCAAAGTGCCCAAGCGCATCACGCATGAACTGCGTTTGCAGCACTGCGAGACGGCGCTGGACGAGTTTCTTGAGCAATGCTCGCACCTGGGTGAAACCCTGGGCTGCCTACTGGTGCAATTGCCGCCTTCGTTGAGTTATGAACGCTCTGTCGCCTCAAGTTTTTTTAGCGCATTACGCCAGCGCTTTGGCGGGGCGGTGGTGCTGGAACCTCGTCACCCCTCCTGGCTTGACGCCCAGATGCTTTTGCAGGATCTACACATTGGCCGTGTGGCCGCCGACCCGCCGGCCATCGACACCGGTGAAGCGCCTGGCGGTTGGCAAGGCGTGCATTATTGGCGCCTGCATGGCTCACCCCGTATCTATCACAGCGCCTATGGTCCGGAGCGGGTGCAGGCGTATTCGCGGTTATTGAGTCGGTCGGTTGAAGAGGGTATTCCCACCTGGTGCATCTTCGACAACACCGCCAGCGGCCATGCCGTCGCCGACGCATTGCATTTACTCGACCTCCACCCGCATCACCTCCACACCTAACTGCTCATACGCCTCCACACTTGGCACATGCCACTCGGTAATCAGGGTGTGGATACGATTGCACGGCGCCACCACAAACGGCTCTACCGCGCCGAGCTTGTCGGCCATGGTCACGGCGACGACATGGGAGGCACTGTCGAGCAACGCTTGCTTGACCGCCACTTCATCAAAATGCAGCGAACTGATGCCCACTTGTGGATGCAGCGCGCACACGCCTGTGAACAGTAAGTCGGCCTTGATGCTCTGGATCAGTCGCACCGTTTCCTGGCCGCTGGTAGACAGCGTTGCCGGGTTGAGTTGGCCGCCGGCGAGAATCACTTTCACGTCTGGATGGTCAGCCAATGCGATGGCGATCATCGGCGACGGCGTGACCACGGAGAGGCGTATCGAGCGCGGCAATGACTGTGCGATCTGCAGGGTGGTGGAGCCGGAATCGAACAGCACGATTTGCCCATCTTCCACACGCTCTGCGGCCAGTCGGGCGAGGTGTCGCTTGGCGTCGTTGGTCTCGCCGACTCGGGTGAAGAAGTCCTTGCCGGTGTCCTTCGGACGGGGCAGCGCACCGCCGTGCACGCGTTGCAACAGGCCGGCGGCGGCGAGCTCGCCGAGGTCGCGGCGGATGGTGTCCTGGGACACGGCAAAGTGCTCCACCAGATCCGAGGCGGTGACTTTGCCGTCGCGCTCCAGCAGCAACAAAATCTTCTGTTTGCGCAAGGAAGGCAGGTCGATGGCTTGATGGGTGTTGTGCATGGTTATGCGTCTTTTTGCGGGTTTATGCGAGATTAGTCCCGCGCTGATTTAAACGCAATGGCTGGTTGTGCAGCCGATGGACGGTTACTCTCAGGGCTCAGTTCAGGGAGAGGTGACCTAGATGCCGTTGATCACAACCATCGAAGATTTACGCAAGCTGGCGCAAAAGCGTGTCCCACGGATGTTCTACGACTACGCCGACTCGGGCTCCTGGACTGAGAGTACGTACCGGGCGAATGAAAGCGATTTTGCCTCGATCAAATTCCGCCAGCGGGTGGCACGCAACATTGATCAGCGATCGATCCGCGCCAGCATGATCGGCCAGGACATGGCGATGCCGGTCGCCTTGGCCCCCACCGGTTTGGCCGGTATGCAACACGCCGATGGCGAGATTCTCACCGCCCGAGCCGCCGCTGCGTTTGGCTTGCGCTACACCTTGTCGACCATGAGCATCTGCTCGTTGGAAGACATTGCCGAACAGGTTGGCCAGCCATTCTGGTTTCAGTTGTACGTGATGCGCGACCGCGCATTTATCGAGCAACTGATCGAGCGGGCCAAGGCCGCCGGTGTGGATGCGCTGGTGTTGACCCTCGACTTGCAGATTCTCGGCCAACGCCACAAAGACCTGATCAACGGCCTGTCTGCGCCGCCCAAACTGACCTTGCCGAATATGCTCAACATGGCGACCAAACCGCGCTGGGTGATGGGCATGCTCGGTACCAAGCGGCGCGGCTTCGGCAATATCGTCGGGCATGTGAAGGGCGTTGCGGACATGAGTTCGCTGTCGTCGTGGACTGCCCAGCAATTCGACCCGAGCCTGAGTTGGGACGATGTGGAATGGATCAAGAAATGCTGGGGCGGCAAGCTGATCATCAAGGGCATTCTCGATGTAGAGGACGCACGCTTGGCGGCGAACGCCGGTGCCGATGCGCTGGTGGTGAGCAACCACGGTGGTCGTCAGTTGGATGGCGCACCGTCAAGCATCAGCCAATTGCCGGCGATTGTTGACGCGGTGGGCGAGCGCATCGAGGTGTGGCTCGATGGCGGCATCCGCTCCGGCCAGGATGTGCTCAAGGCGATGGCGCTGGGTGCCAAAGGCACCATGATCGGTCGTCCGCATTTGTATGGTTTGGGTGCGTTGGGCGAGGCGGGGGTGACCAAGGCGCTGGAGATTATTGCGCGGGAATTGGACGTGTCGATGGCGCTGTGTGGGTATAACGATATACGCAATGTGAATCGCGAGATTTTGTTGCCCGGTACATTTCCCGAAAGCATTAACTGAGCAAAAAAATCGTAAAAAATTAAAAAGAGTTGTCCACGAAAACCGTGGGTATCTCTGTGGATAACTTTGCGAGGCCCCGGCAGGTATGGCGATTTAACCAAAGGTTAATATTTGATCAACTGCCGGCGCGGGCCAGTATGGGCAGGGTTTGCGCTTGACACGCAAGCGCGAACCCAGTGCCGAAAAGCGTTTTTACGAGTCGCCGCTGCGACCTGTGGAGTGCGTCACAACCTGGGCTGGCATCTTCGCTTGCATCAGCTTGTCCAGCGCCTGGCCATAACTGCGACCCGCCAGGCTCATGCTGTTGTTGTGGCTGGCACCGGGCACCAGTAGCAGCCGCTTGGGCTCCTGCGCGGCTTCGAATAATTGCTCGCTGAAACGTGGCGGCACGTAGCGGTCATCCAGGCCATGCACCACCAGCAGTGGCATATGGATATCGGCAATCTTGTCGATGGAATCGAACTTTTGCGACAGCAACCAGCGCACCGGCAATGAGGTATTCGCCACCGCCGTGGCCACATCCGCCAGCGAGGTAAAGGTGGACTCGATCACCAGACCCCGTACCGGCAGTGGCACCTGTTTGCCCAATTCTGCGGCCAGGTCGATGGCCACCGCGCCGCCCAGGGAATGCCCGTAGATCAGGCGTTTGCTCGGGTCTGGTTGCAGCACCTGGAAGCGTTCCCAGGCGATGCGCGCGTCTTCGTACACGGTGGTTTCCGATGGCAACTCACCGTGGCTCTGGCCAAAGCCGCGATAGTCGATGGCCAGCACCGAATAACCCAGCGCGTGCAATTGCTCGATGCGAAACAGCTGCCCGGTCAGGTTCCAGCGCACGCCATGCAGATAGAGGATCGCCGGCGCGTCTTTCTTCTCTGCCGGGTACCACCAACCATGAAGGTTCTGCCCCGATTTGAAGCTGGCAGGCTTGAGTTCGAATTCCTGCACCGCCTTGGGCAAGCCGGTGTACCAACCGGCAGTGCCGGGTTCGATGCGAAACACCAACTCGCGCTCTTTGTGTTGCAGCACGGCACACCCCACCGGCAGGCCGACGATCAACAGCGCCATGCACAACAGGGGAAACCAGCGCAGGCTCAGGCGTGACAGAAAACGTGAAGACATGAAGGTTCCAGGGCAAAGGTGAAGCAGGGTTTTTAACAGATGGCCCCTGCAGGCAGGTATTAATCCGACAGCCGTAAACGGGGATTGCTTGCAAAGTGTTACAGCATTGAACATTGCGTGCAGGGATTGTTAGGGTGGTCGGCCAAACAGGAGGGCAAGCACATGGACTTCACAGGCAGGACAGCCATCGTTACCGGCGGTGCACGTGGATTGGGGCTCAGCTACGCGCGGGCATTGGCCCAGGGCGGAGCACGGGTGGTGATCAGTGATATCGGCGCCGATAAGGTCGGATCCGGCACCGATGCGACGGTAGCGCAAGCGGCGGCTGAAGCACTGCAGGCCGAGGGGCTGACAGTGATCGGCCACGCTGGCGACCTGTCCACGGAGGACGGTTGCCGGCAACTGATCCACACGACAATCGAAGCCTTTGGCCAACTCGACATCCTGATCCACAACGCCGGCTGGGTGGGTTACCAGAACATCGAAGACCTCGACGTAGCGTTCCTGCAACGCGCGATGGACATCAACCTCTATGCACCCTTGTGGCTGTGCAAGCACGCCTGGCCACACCTGCTGCAATCCCGCGCGCCCCGCATCATCCTCACCACCTCCGACCGCGCCATGTACGCGCAGTACGAGCAGACCGGCCTGGTGGCCTACAGCGCCGGCAAGATGGCGCAACTGGGGATCATGAATGCGCTCGGCCATGAAGGCGCGCAGGCGGGAATTCGGGTCAACGCGATCTCGCCCGTGGCCAAGACACGCATGTGGGGAGTGACCGAGGAGCCGGACGAACTAAAACCCGAGTGGGTGACGCCAGGTGTGCTGTTTCTCGCATCGCAGCATTGCGAGGACACGGGTTATATCCTGCGGGCCAGCAACGGCCAATTCACCGCCACGCGCTTTACCGAAAACCCCGGTGTGGATTACCCGCGCGACCTTGCACGGATCAAAGCAGGCACCGCAGAAGCCGTCGCTGCCGCCTGGGACCGCATCAAACAAGCACTCCCCCTTACTTGAGAAAACCAACGATGGACCACAGCCCCGTGCGCATCACCGCCGAAGAAACCCTCTCGGACAATTGGTACCTGCTGAAAAAATACAGCTTCGACCTGCGCCGCCGCGACGGCAGTTGGCAAACCCAGACCCGCGAGGTGTACGACCGCGGCAATGGCGCGACCATCCTGCTGTACAACCGCGAACAACGCACGGTGCTGCTGATTCGGCAGTTCCGCATGCCCACGTTCGTCAATGACTACCCCGGTTACCTGATCGAAGCCGCTGCGGGATTGCTGGACAACGCCAGCCCCGAAGAGCGCATTCGCCTGGAGGCGGAAGAAGAGACGGGTTACCGCGTGGGGCACGTGGAGAAAGTCTATTCGGCGTTCATGAGCCCGGGTTCAGTGACGGAGCGGATTCACTTTTTCATGGGTGAGTATCAGCCGGGAGATCGCGTTGGCAGCGGTGGTGGCCTGGAAGAAGAGGGTGAAGACATTGAAGTGCTGGAGCTGGGTTTTGAACAGGCGTTGGCGATGGTGCAGAGCGGTGAGATTGTGGATGGCAAGACGATTATGTTGTTGCAGCACCTAGAGCTACGGATGTTGAAGGAAGGCTGGTAGTGAGCGGGCTTGCCCCGCGCTGAGCTGCGTAGCAGCCCCAAAACCGACGACGCCGATCTATCTGAAGAAAAGCATCGTCTGGATTGGGGCTGCTTCGCGGCCCAGCGCGAGCAAGCTCACTCACTACAGGTTTGGGTTGCCTTATTTGGTAAATACAGTGAATTCAAGCGTGAACAGATTTAGCCCAAGTCTGGCAAAAGTCATGTTGCTCTTGTATGTCGTTGGTTAGATCGTTTTCTTCATATGTAAAAATGTGCACCAGCTCACCTTCTGGTTGCCCAATGGTCATCTCGTATGCAACTAGCCCATTTGACATGTGTGAAGACATTCCTGAGGTATGAACGTTGATTTTTGCGCCTTTGCATAAAAAAACAATATCGTTCAAGTCGGCCCTTAATAAGCCAAAGCTGTCGTACAGGTCGAGTGCAGTATAAGTTTTCCGCATTCCATCGTTAAATAGAATATGAAGCGACGGCTTACCTCCCTCATATTCGATTAATGCGGTTTCACGCACGCCGTTTTTTATGATGGTTATTTCACGTGATTTCATGGGTATTCCCGATTGGGGTTCAATATCGTGTATCCCTTATATGTGCCATCTTCATTGACTGGCGAGGCACCCAAAATATGTTTGGAGTCTATACGGCCTGGAATCGCGACTTCTAAACCTCAACTATTGATTGTCGCCACCGACTACCAAGGGCTGGGTACGCCGGGGTTGCACCCTTACGGGCTCAGCCGGCCGTTGGCCTATGGCGTGCTCGACAGCATTCGTGCCGTTGGCGCCGCTCATTTCAACCTGTCCATGCGCGTCGTGGTGTTCGGCCAATCTCAGGGCGGTCGTGCGGCGTTTGCCACGGCGGGGTATGCGAAGGCCTACGCGCCCGAGATGGCTATCGTCGGGGTGCTGGCAACCGGTACGCCCCACGCGTCCGCCCAGCCTGCCGGCAAAAGCCCCGAGCTGGAAAACGCCCGTCACTCGGTGGTGCTGATCTTCGCTTATAACCTGCTGCGCCTAAGCACCGTCCCCTTGCTGGAGCCGTCCTTCATTCCCGCCGACTACCTCTCCGACCACGCGCTGCCAGCGTTCAAGGCCAGCCAGGAACAGTGCCTGCACACCATAGAACAACGCGTAGTCGCCGATGGCCCGAACTTCAACACCAGCTCAAACGCTCACCCAAGGCCGCGCTGGACCAGGTCTATCAAGCGTCGGCTTACCCCACGCTCAGGACGGATATCCCGATCTTTCTCGGCACTGGTGGCAAGGATCGCGACGTGTTTGTACTGGGCCAGAAAGCGTTGGCAAGAGAGGCATGTGAGGCGGGAGACAGGGTGGAATGGCATTTTTATCCGGAGTTGGATCATTCGGGCACGGTGAATGGGTCATTGGGGATTCGACGGGTTTCGTTCGACGGGCGTTTGCGGGCGAAAAGATCGCAGGAAATTGTGGGGTTGAGCTGTAGGTTGTGACTGGTAGTTTCCCCACTTGATGGTGTGAGCGACCCACTGTGGCGAGCGAGCTTGCTCGCCACAGGGTGGGGAATTAGCGTAAGTATTCATATGAAGGACACTAGTTGAACGTTTCATAGTCTTGAGCGCCTAGTGACGCTAGCCATTTTTTAAAAAAGTTGATTTGTTCTTGTGGGTCACTTGTAAGGTTGTCTTCTTCATAGTCGAACAAACGTACTAAGTTTTCGTTAGTGGCTTGCTCGCCTAAGATCATTTCGTACGCGACAAGGCCGGCGCTCATTTGAGAAGCCATTCTTGAAGGTTTGACATTTATCTTTGCGCCCTTGCATAGGAATGTTATATGAGGGAAATCTGCTCTGATTTTTGCAAGGCAAACGTACATGTCCCTTCCTTCGTAAACTATTTTGAAGTTATCGGCTTCTGAGAATGTCATGATTAATTTTGCGGTGTCATATTTTACGGTTACTTCTGTTTTTTGATTGTCGACTATCGCAGCTATTTTTTGCGTTTTCATACTATTTCCTATTTGGGTTTGGAATTGAATATCCTACATAACTTCCATCGGCTTTGACTGGTGTGGCGCCTAGGATGTCCTCTGGATTTATTGTGTTATGAATGGCAAATTCTTTTTCTTTTGGATATGGTGTCTGTTTGCCTAGTTCTAGGTTTATATCATGCCCCTCAATACTTTTAAGTATGTACAAGTAACCTTTCCTCTCTCCGTAGCTGGTAGCAAAGGTAATTCCTACTGAGCGCAAGGATGATGTGCTAATAAAATTGCTTGGCGGATCATCGCTGTCCACAGCGTGCAAATATAAGTCCTCACTAGTGCCTTTGCTTTTGAATCCATTTTCAAATGCCTCACTCGGCAGTTTTTTATCTCCGCGGAAAAGATAGTCCTCGTTTTTGGTTGAGTCCGGTGGACTGGGTTCCGACTTTTTAATTGACGCTTGTGTTGAAGGGATTTCAACGCCCGATAAAGGATTGCATCCGTCTCCACCTGGACATGTATTCAAGCCCAGCGGATCTACCCACCCTGTAGGACTGGGGACGTACTGGTACGTGTTGATCCCGCCCGCCAACTTCACCGGATCAGGCGTGAGGTAACGACCAATATCCGGATTGTAGTAGCGATGGCGGTTGTAGTGCAGGCCGCTTTCTTCGTCGAAGTATTGGCCCTGAAACCGTATTGGGTTGTCGACTTTTCTAATGTCGAGGCGGCTGATTTCGCCGTAGGCGCGGTAATGGGCGGACCAGACGATTTCGCCGTCGGGATTGGTGAGTTCTTGTGGGGTGCCGAGGTGGTCGAGTTGGTAGTGGTAGGGCTTGGTTTCTTTGGGGCCGTAGCCTTCCAGCATTACCAGTGGGCGAAAGCTGTCGGGTTCGTAGATATAGCTGCGGTGTTTGTTTTTGTGGTGTTCGGCAATCAGCTTGTCGCCTTGCCAGAAAAACTCTGTGGTGATGTCGTCAACGGTTTTGCTGATGCGACGCCCGAACGGATCGTAGCGATAGCTGGCGTTTTGACCGTCCGGTGTTGTGACGCCGATCAGTCGGTGTTGGCAGTCGTATCGGTATTCGGTGACGAGTAGATGGCCTTTGCCACACCGTTCGCGGATCAGGTTGCCGAAGGCGTCATAGTCGTAGTGGTTGTCGCCTTGGCTAATCAAACGATTGCCGGCCACGATGTCAGGGCCGGGGCGGTCTTGCATGAGTAGGTTGCTCGCCGGGTCGTGGGCGAAGCGTTCTTGCAGATCCTGGGAGTGGTCGGCGCGAGTCAGGCGGTTTAGGGGATCGTACTGGTAGTGTTGGTCGCCTTTGCGGGTGTCTAGCAGGCGGGTGAGGTTGCCGGATTTGTCGTAGTCGTATTGGCGTTGGTAGAGGTAGTGCTCTTGTTGAGTGACGGCGTGGGCATGCAGGCGCTGTTGATCGTCGTAGTGGTAGTGGCTGAGGAGTTGGCCTTGTTGGCGTTGGTGTTCCTGGCCGGATTTGAAGAGGTGGGAGGTGAGGGTTTCACCGTTCAGTTCTACCGTAGCTAAGTGGCCGCCTTTGGCATGATTAAAAACAAGACGGTTGTTGTCCGGCAGGCGCAGCTTTTGAAGTTGGCCGCAGGCGTCGTAGCCATAGCGCAAGGTGCCCCAGCCTTGGTGTTCGGCGGTGAGGCGGTTTTGGATGTCGTATTCGTAGGCTAAAAACCATTGGCTATCGTCGACGCTTAGGAGGTTGCCTTGGCGGTCGTAGGCATAGTCAACAACGCTGCTGTTGGGAAGGGTCTTTCGTACGAGTCGCCCGGCGTGATCACGCTCGTAGCAGGTGACGAGCTGACTGCCGTCATCGCCGTATTCAGTCTTTTCTTGCAGGTTGCCGTTGAGGTCGTAGACGTAGGCGGTGCGTTGGCCGTCGAAGCCGGTTTCCTGTTGGATCAGCCCGTTAGGGTGGTATTGGAGTGCATAGATTTCGCCGACTTCGTTTTCAATCTCGGTCAGCAACAAACGTACGTTGTCGTAGCGGTATTTAACCTGGGTGCCGTCAGCGTTGATGCGACGGCTGATCAGGTGCAAGCCATCCGCATATTCGTAGCGGGTCACGCGCCCGAGTTCATCGCGCTCAGCCGTGATCTTTCCGTGAGGGTTGTAGCTGTATTCCCGACAAGCGCCGCCTGGAAGCACCACACGCACCAACCGCCCAACGCCATCCCACTGATACTGGGTTAGCGCGCCGTGCTCATCCTCCCGAGCAATCTGCCGCCCAACGTCGTCATAGCGATAACGCTTGATGCCACCATTGGGCAATTGCTCCTCAAGCAACTGCCCACGCTCATTCCACACCAGTCTCTGAGAGCTGTGATCCGGGTACCAAACCCCAATCAGTTGCCCGTGCTTGTTGTAGGTGTAGTCGGTGATATGGCCGTCAGGATCAATCTTGCGCGTGACATCGCCCTGATCATTACGCTCGTATTTCCAGACTGCTTCACCACGCCGCACAACCCGTACGAAACCGTTGTCATGTTCGTAGGACGTTGGCTCATCGTCCCCGGGAAACAGCGCCACCAAGCGTCCGGCTTGGTCGTACTGATACGCCGTCACCGCTCCCAGCGGGTCTTGCTCAACCGTCAGCCGGCCCTTGTCGTCGTAGGACTTAAAGTGCTCGGCGCCATCAGGATCAACGCGCTGCACCAACCGCGCCCGCTGGTCATGCACGTAGACTTCCTGGCTACCATCGGCGTTAAACACCGTGACGCGCCCGTTATCGTCCCAGGCATAGCGCGTGTCCATTTGCGAAAAACTGGCCCAATGCCGGACACATCGCGCCGCCTTGCCGGACCGTTCCCACTCCCAGAAGAAACTCGCGCCACCAGCCAGACCACGTTCAAGAATGACGTGCTGCTCGTCGTACCGGTAACTCTCACTTTCGCCGACGGCATTGGTCGCCGAAACCAACCGTCCAAGTTCGTCGTAGGCGTAGGAAAAAACACTTTGCTCAGTGACCCAGACGTAGGGCTCATAACCCTTTGCCCGTTGAATCTGGTAGTCCACCGCAACGATGCGGTCCGACGAGTACCGCAAAAACAACGAGCGTCCGACTCCGTTAGACACCCGCTCGATACGCCCCGAATAATCCCGGGAAATACGCAATCGGTTGCCATACGCATCGCTAATGGCCGTCAGTAAACCGTTACGGAAATGGTAGAAACGCGAGGCTTGAGCCAGCACCAACTCATCCGGCAAATCGCCCAGATAAATCGCCGCCTCTGCCAAGCTATTGGTGATCGCAGGCCGAGCAGAAGAGGGCAAGGGCAGGGTGGTGGAGCGATTCTCATGATCCGTCCACACCACCGAATCGCCCGCAACTTCCAACCGATGCGCCAGTGAATGACTCCAGCCGAACCCCAACCCGCAATCCACTTCCACCGCACTGGTGCGATACAACCGAGTCCACTCAAACGGCAAAACTCCGTCCAGCGATCCATCAACCAAGGTCAGCAGCTCTTCCCCGGTCACCATCGAAACCGGGCAGCCATTCGTGGCTGTTTTATCCGCACTTGCGACGGCATCCCCGTTCTGGTTTTTCCCAGAAGAGGGCACATCATCCACGTGCTCCTGCCGAACCAACGCCGTGCGCTGTGCCGCCTTGTCCCGAGCCATCGCCACCGGGTTTGAAACCAGCTGATCTCCCGCCTTCAATGGCGCCGCCGGAATCGTTTTGATCGGTCTCGCCGGACCACTCAACAACAGGGGCTTTACCGCATCGACATGCGAGGCCAAATGCGGCGACACCAGTTGCTCGGACAGTAACGTCAACAATTGCCGCGCTCGACCGGATTTGGTGTGGCTCAACACTGGCGCACCCAGGCGCACCGCCACACCCATGGCGCCAAAAACCCTCAACAGCAGCAGGTTGATCAACACCTCGCCAGTGATCTCCCCCATCACCTCATTCATGTCCTGAGGCGGCAACATCCGAATCCAACTCGATATCGCCGACAGGTAGATGAACATCAGCGGCTCATCACTGAGTGCCAACAATCCCTTGGCAATCGATTCGCTATCCAGCGTCAACAGCTCATCCAGCTCCGCCTGAGACACGTACTGCAGCAGCTTTTCACTGTTGGGCTTAATGTCCGCAAGTAGGGCATACAGCTGCTTGAAATTGTCCCAAAGGCTGTAAAGCGCTGTGCCCATGCCGCGTAGGAACGCTGTCTCCAGCATGCGGCGTTGATCGAGTGGTTTGGCGTCGGTGAAGGTTTTCCACTGCGCTTGGAAGGTGTCCGTCCACGCTTGGCGCAGGCGCACTTCAAGGTCTTGGATCACCACCTGATAAGACGTATACAGCGCCTTGACGTGATCCTTGGAAACACTGGGATAGAAACTGACCCGGTACTGCTGGTTGCGATCACACTCGTCGATTTCGAGGATGCCGCTCGGACCGATGGTCTTGTGGAGGGGTTCACCCAGTGGGCCGCCGCTGGGGTCGACGCGTTGCAGCACCACCGGCGTATCGCCTATAGGCACAAAGCGCGTGCTCTGGAACAGATGCACCAGCGTCAAGGTGCCGCTCGCGCCGCACATTGCCGTGGTGGTATTGGGAATGAGGGAACGGTTGATCGGTGCGACCAGCGCCACTTCGTCGCCGACCTTGAATACCTGTTCCACCTCCAGTGCCGAAAAGCTCCAAAAGCTTTCAGCCCACGCGTCAAAGGTATTCAGGCATTCGCGAAAATCATGAAAGACGGCCTCGACATCGACCGTCTTCACATTCATGGGGGTGAGGGCCAGCCGGCCAATGGCCGGGTTCACGAGTGAGCCCGTTCAACAAGAAAGTCCATCTGCAATCCTTCGCTTGTGTATTCAGGCGTGGGACTTTGCAGAGGATCTCAGGGCGGGGGAGTAGAGCTTATCCGGCGGTTATGTGGGACGTTTCGATACCTCCACTCGACTAGCGGCTATTGTCAGAAATTTCCCACAGGAGTACAAATGTACTCCATGACGACTCTCACTCCCCGCCGTACCGCCATCCTGACCTTCATCCGCGACCGTATCGCGCAGCAAGGCCAGTCTCCCAGCCTCGCCGAGATCGCCGAGGCGTTCGGTTTTGCCTCGCGCAGCGTGGCGCGCAAGCATGTGCTGGCGTTGACCGAAGCCGGTTTTATCGAGGTCAACCCCAACCAGGCCCGGGGCATTCGCTTGCTCAACCAGCCGGCGCGCCCGGAATGGCTGGATGTGCCGGTGCTTGGCCGTGTCGCCGCAGGTTTGCCCATCGGTGCCGATGCCGAAGTGCACAGCCGCTTGCAACTCGATCCCGCCACGTTTGTGAGAACGCCGGATTACCTGTTGCGGGTGCAGGGCGACTCGATGATCGAGGACGGCATCCTCGACGGTGACCTGGTGGGCGTGCGCCGCAGTGCCGAAGCCTTGAACGGGCAGATTGTGGTGGCGCGCCTGGACGGTGAAGTGACCATCAAACGTTTTGAACGTAATGGCGACAGTGTGCGCCTGCTGCCGCGCAACCCTGCGTATCAACCCATCGTGGTAGGGCCCGATCAGGACCTGGCCATCGAAGGAGTGTTCTGCGGCTTGGTGAGGCAAGGCTGATGGGTGCCGTCGTTGCACTGGACACGCTGTTCAATGGCGGCCGCGTGTGGAAAGGCCGGCCCGCCGCGCCACCTGCCAGTGTGCACCCCACGGGGCTCAAGGCGCTGGATGCGGTGCTGCCCACGGGCGGTTGGCCGGAGTCGGCCCTGAGCGAAATCCTGATGGCGAAGGAGGGCGTGGGCGAGTTGCAACTGGTGCTGCCGACCCTGGCGCGCTTATCAACGGCAGGCGAGCGGATTGTGTTGGTGGCGCCGCCCTACACGCCGTATCCCCATGCCTGGCAGAACGCCGGGGTGGATTTGCGCCTGCTCTCGGTGATCCAGGCCGAGGAGCGTGACGCCCTGTGGGCGGTGGAGCAATGCCTGCGCTCCGGCAGTTGCGGCGCGGTGTTGTGCTGGCCGCGCAAGGCCGATGACCGTGCGTTGCGGCGCTTGCAGGTGGCGGCGGAAACCGGGCAGACCCTGGCGTTTGCCTGGCGTGCCTTGAGCGAGGCGATCAACTCGTCACCGGCTGCTTTGCGCCTGGCGGTCGAGGCCAAGCCAGCGCAAGTGCGGGTGCTCAAGTGCCGGGGCGGGTTGGCCCATCCGGCGCCGATTGCCTTGGCGGGGCATTGAGGTTGCCATGCGCTGGGTGTGTATTGTCTTCCCGCAATTGGCGCTGGACGGGGTGCAGCGTGCGCATCCCGAGCCGGACCAGCCCCTGGCCCTGCTGGCCGGTACGCCGCAGCGGCGCGTGTTGCAAACCGTCAACGAGGCGGCCCGTGCCTTGGGCCTGCGCCCAGGGCAATCCCTGACCGCCGCCCATGCCCTGGCCAAGACCTTCGCCAGCGCCGAATACGACCCCGCCGAGATTGAGCGCTGGCAGCAGTTTCTCGCGGCCTGGGCCTACCGTTTCAGCTCTCAGGTCAGCCTGTATTACCCACGAGCCTTGCTGTTCGAGATCGAGTCGAGCCTGGGATTGTTCGGGCCATGGCCGCAGTTTGAAGCACGCTTGCGCAAGGAGCTGACCGAGCTGGGTTTTCGTCACCGCATCGTCGCCGCGCCGAACCCGGCGGCAGCGCGGGTGCTGGCGAATCTCTACGATGGCCTGGCGGTGGCCGATGATGAACAGTTGATGCAGGCGCTGGCGCCATTGCCCATCGACCGTGCCGGTCTTGACCCGCAGGCGGCTACCGCCTTGTCGCGCATGGGCCTGCGCACCCTGGCCCAGGTGCAGGCGTTGCCCCGGCACACCTTGGCGCGGCGTTTCGAGGCCGACCTGCTCAAGCACTTGGATGCCTTGGCCGGGCAGCGCCCGCTGGCCTTGGCGTTCTATCAGCCGCCGGAACAGTTCGATGTGCGCATCGAGTTGAATTACGACGTGCAATCCCATCAGGCCCTGCTGTTTCCCCTGCGGCGCTTGACCGGTGACCTGTCTGCGTTCCTGTGCGGGCGCGACAGTGGTGTGCAGCGTTTTGACCTGCACCTGGAACATGCCCAGACACCCGACAGTGTGATCAAGGTCGGCCTGCTCAGTGCCGAGCGTGAGCCGGCGATGCTGTTCGAGTTGGCCCGTGGGCGCCTGGAGCAAGTACAGGTGACGTCACCCGTGCGCGGCTTTCGCCTGGTGGCCCAGGACCTGCCGGTGTTCGTGCCGCAGCGCCAGGATCTGTTCGACGACCGCCCGCAACAGACCCTGCCTTGGGAGCAACTGCGTGAACGCCTGCGCGCGCGCCTGGGGGATGAGGCCGTACAAGGCCTGCGTTTTCACGCCGACCATCGCCCCGAGTGCGCCTGGCAAGCGGCGACTGACAGCCGTCCTGGGACAACCCTGAATAAAGTCCAGCGTCCCGGTTGGTTGTTGCACGAGCCGACCTTGCTGACCGAGCACGGCCTACAGGTCCTGATGGGCCCGGAGCGCATCGAGTCCGGCTGGTGGGACGGTGCCGATATTCGTCGTGACTACTACCTGGTCCAAACCCGCGCCGGCCAACAAGGCTGGGCGTTCCGCACTGTAGGGCAGGGCGATGAGCTGTGGCTGCAAGGCTGGTTTGCATGAGCTACGCCGAGCTGCATTGCCTGTCCAATTTCAGCTTCCAGCGTGGTGCGTCGAGTGCGCTGGAGTTGTTCGAGCGTGCCAAGCATCAGGGCTACAGCGCGCTGGCGATCACCGATGAATGCACGTTGTCGGGCATCGTGCGCGCCTGGCAAGCGGCGAAAGCGGTGGAGTTACCGCTGATTATCGGCAGTGAGATGCGCCTCGAAAACGGTCCGAAACTGGTGCTGCTGGTGGAAGACCTCAGTGGCTACCAGCACCTGTGTCGCTTGATCACCCTGGCCCGACGCCGTGCAGAAAAGGGCAGTTACCGCCTGCTGCAAGAGGACTTCGAACAACCACTGCCCGGCTTGTTGGCACTGTGGGTCGCCGAAGACAGCAACACCCAGGCCGATATCCAATGGCTGCGCCGCACCTTCGGCGAACGCCTGTGGCTGGCGGTGCACCTGCACTGCGGCCAGGACGATGCGCGTCATTTGGAGCAACGTTTGCAGTTGGCTGCCAGCCTGCACATCCCGGCGGTGGCCTGTGGCGATGTGCACATGCATGCCCGTGGCCGCCGTGCCCTGCAAGACACCATGACCGCCATCCGACATCACGTACCAGTGGCCGAAGCCGGCACGCGCCTGCACCCCAATGGCGAGCGGCATGTGCGCAGTCTGGATGCCTTGGCCGCGTTGTACCCGCAGGCCTTGCTCGATGAAACCCAGGCCATCGCCGGCCGCTGCACCTTCGACCTCAGCCAGTTGCGCTACCACTACCCGCGCGAGTTGGTGCCCGCTGGTCACGATGCCAAATCCTGGCTGCGCGCGGTGACCGAAGAAGGCATCGCCCAACGTTGGCCAGAGGGCGTGGATACCAAGACCTTGCAGCAGATCAACAATGAGCTGGAGCTGATCAGCGAGTTGGGTTACGAGAGCTACTTCCTCACCGTGCACGACATTGTGCGCTTCGCCCGCAGCCGCTCGATCCTGTGCCAGGGGCGGGGTTCGGCGGCCAACTCGGCGGTGTGTTTTGCCCTGGGCATCACCGAGATCGACCCCAGCCTGATGAACATGTTGTTCGAACGCTTCCTGTCCCGCGAGCGCAACGAGCCACCGGACATTGACGTGGACTTCGAACACGAGCGTCGCGAAGAAGTGCTGCAGTACGTGTTCCAGCGCTATGGCCGCACCCGCGCGGCGCTGACGGCGGTGGTCAGCAGTTACCACGCCGCTGGCGCGGTGCGCGATGTGGCCAAGGCCCTGGGCTTGCCGCCGGACCAGATCAACGCCCTGGCCGACTGCTGCGGACGCTGGAGCGAGGATGCGCCGCCACTGGAGCGTTTGCGTGAAGGCGGCTTCGACCCCGAAAGCCCGCTGCTGCGCCGCGTGCTCACGCTTACCCAGCAGTTGATCGGCTTCCCCCGGCACCTGTCCCAGCACCCTGGCGGCTTTGTGATCTCCGAATACCCGCTGGACACCCTGGTGCCGGTGGAAAATGCCGCCATGGCCGAGCGCACCATCATCCAGTGGGACAAGGACGACCTGGATGCGGTCGGTCTGCTCAAGGTGGACATCCTGGCGCTGGGCATGCTCAGCGCGATCCGCCGCTGCTTTGACTTGCTGCGCCGCCATCGTAATCGTGACCTGGCCCTGGCGAGCATTCCCAAGGAAGACGCCGCCACTTACGCGATGATCAGCAAGGCCGACACCATCGGCGTGTTCCAGATTGAATCGCGGGCGCAGATGTCGATGTTGCCCAGGCTCAAGCCGCAGAAGTTCTATGACTTGGTGATCGAGGTCGCCATCGTGCGGCCCGGGCCGATCCAGGGCGGCATGGTGCACCCGTACTTACGGCGGCGGAACAAGGAAGAACCCGAAACCTATCCTTCACCGGAACTCAAAGCCGTGCTGGAACGCACCCTGGGCATCCCGCTGTTCCAGGAGCAAGTGATGCAGATCGCCATGGTCGCTGCCGACTACGGCCCCGGCGAGGCCGATCAATTGCGCCGCTCCATGGCGGCCTGGAAACGCCACGGCGGCCTGGAGCCGCATCAAGAGCGCCTGCGCACCGGCATGCTGAAAAATGGCTACAGCGAAGCGTTTGCCGCGCAGATTTTTGAGCAGATCAAAGGCTTTGGCAGCTATGGTTTTCCCGAATCCCACGCTGCCAGTTTTGCCTTGCTGACCTACGCCAGTTGCTGGCTCAAGTGCCATGAACCGGCGGCCTTCGCCTGCGCGCTGATCAACAGCTGGCCCATGGGTTTCTACAGCCCGGATCAGATTCTGCAGGATGCGCGGCGCCACAAACTGCAGATCCGCCCGGTGGACGTGCTGGCCAGCGACTGGGATTGCAGCCTGGAGCCCATCGACGGCCAGCAACCGGCGATTCGTATGGGCTTGCGCATGATCTCGGGGTTTCGCGAAGAGGATGGGCGGCGCATCGAGGCGGTGCGTCAGCGCCAGGTATTCAGCGACATCGCCGACCTGGATGAGCGTGCCGGGCTGGATGCTCGCGCTCAAGCACTGTTGGCGGATTCGGGGGCCTTGCGTGCGTTGGCCGGTAACCGACACAAGGCGCGCTGGGAAGTGGCGGGGGTGCACAAGCAGCTTGGATTGTTTGCCGGCTTGCCCAGCCCCGATGAAGCGGTGGTGGAGCTGCCGGCACCGACGGTGGGTGAAGACCTGCAGGCGGACTACGCCACCGTCGGTACCACTCTTGGTCCGCATCCGTTGGCGTTGTTGCGCGCCGAGCTGCGTAAGCGACGTTGCCGCAGCTCTCTTGAATTGATGGCGGTGGAGCACGGGCGCACTGTCAGCGTCGCGGGGTTGGTCACCGGTCGCCAGCGCCCAGGCACCGCAAGTGGCGTGACCTTTGTCACCCTGGAAGATGAATTCGGTAACCTCAATGTGGTGGTATGGCGCGACCTGGCCGAACGCCAGCGCCAGGCACTGGTGGGCTCGCGGCTGCTGAAAGTGGACGGGCGCTGGGAGGCGGTGGGCGAGGTACGGCACCTGATCGCGGGGCGCCTTACCGACCTGACGCCGCTGCTGGAAGGGATTAATGTGCGCAGTCGGGATTTTCATTGAGGCCAGTGGCGTCTGCGCCCGTAACCCCCTAAGTTATACCGGATGAAACCATCCGCCCGTGGTGCGCTCCAAATTTTGCGACCGTCTTCCCTTTGCGCAGAGCCCAACGATGCAATTCTTATCCAACCCCCACGGCTGTGAAGGCTGGGCCGGTGAAATGGCCCAGCGGATCCGCGCGTTCGATTGGTCGGCCACTGACCTGGGCCCCATCGACCGCTGGTCCACCAGCCTGGCGTGCACCGTGCAGATGATGTTGGCGTCGCCTGTGCCGATGGTGATGCTGTGGGGGCGGTTGGGCTACATGATCTACAACGACAGTTATTCAGCGTTTGCGGGTGGTCGGCACCCTTATTTGCTGGGCACGCCGGTGGAGCTGGGTTGGCCGGAAGTGGCCGATTTCAATCGGCATGTGGTGGACACCTGCCTGGCGGGCGGCACTCTGTCGTTCAACAACAAGGACCTGGTGCTGTTGCGTAATGGCAAACCGGAGAATGTGTGGCTGGACCTCTACTACAGCCCGGTCGCTGGCGATAACCAGCAGCCGGCCGGTGTGTTGGCAATTGTGGTGGAAACCACTGAACACGTGCACTCAGAACGCCTGCGCCAGGAACTGACCCATAACCTGGAGCAGCGGGTAGCCGCCGAGGTGCAAGCGCGCTCCGCCGCCGAGGACCAGTTGCGCCAGTCGCAGAAGCTGGAGGCCATCGGCGGCCTCACCGGTGGCGTGGCCCACGACTTCAATAACCTGCTGCAGGTGATCGCCGGCAACCTGCACCTGCTGGCCCGTCATGAGCCGGATAACGCCCAGGTGCAGCGCCGTGTGACGGCGGCCATTGCGGCCGTGGAGCGCGGTGCCAAGCTGTCGTCGCAACTGCTCGCGTTTGCCCGGCGCCAACCGTTGTCGCCTGCCGTCTACAACCCGCAGCGCATCTACGCGGGCCTGGGCGAACTGCTGCAACGGGCGCTGGGCGAAACCATCCATATCGACGTGCAACTGCCCCAGGACTCCTGGTGCATCAACGTCGACCGCAACCAACTGGAAAACGCGCTGCTCAACCTGGCGATCAATGCCCGCGACGCCATGAAGGGCGAGGGCGTGATTCGGATTACCGGCGAAAACATTATCCTCAACCCCGCCGATTGCGCGGGTAAAAGCATCAAGCCCGGCGAGTATGTGCGCCTGGCGGTGACGGACACCGGCGTCGGCATGCCGCCTTCAATCCTCAAGCGCGCGTTTGAACCGTTTTTCACCACCAAGCGCGAAGGCCACGGCACCGGCCTGGGCCTGAGCATGGTATTTGGCTTTGTGCGCCAGAGCGGCGGGCATGTGGAGATGTGGAGCGAGGAGGGCAAGGGCTCGGTGGTGCAGATGTATTTCCCCCATAGCCTGGACCCGGAAAGCTTCGATGTGCCTATCGACCAGGTGCCACACAGCGGCGGACAGGAAACCATCCTGGTGGTGGAAGACAACGAAGGTGTGCGCCTGACCGTCGTCGAGTTGCTGGAACAGTCGGGCTACACCGTACTCACCGCCGAAGACGGCGACCGCGCGATGCTGGCGCTGGAAGGCGGCTTGCAGCCCGACCTGATTTTTACCGATGTGGTCATGCCTGGCCGCCTCAAGAGTACCGACCTGGCCGACTGGGCCCGCGCGCAACACCCGCCGGTGGCGGTGCTGTTCACCTCCGGCCACACCCGCGACATCCTTTCCAGCAATCACCTGCTGAGCCCCGATATTCATTTGCTGAGCAAACCCTACAGCCCCGAAGCCCTGACGCAACGGGTGCGCAGCGTGCTCACCGCTCGATAAGGTTGACCATGACTTCACAGCGCAACATCCCCCAACACCTCGGTTTCGTGCGGGTGCGTGGCGCCCGCGAACACAACCTGCGCAACGTCGATGTGGACATTCCCCGCGATGCCCTGGTGGTGTTCACCGGGGTATCGGGTTCGGGCAAGTCGTCCCTGGCGTTTTCCACGGTGTATGCCGAGGCGCAGCGGCGGTATTTCGAGTCGGTGGCGCCGTATGCGCGGCGGCTGATTGATCAGGTCGGCGTACCGGACGTGGATTCCATCGAAGGCCTGCCACCCGCCGTGGCCCTGCAACAACAGCGCGGCACGCCGAGTGCGCGCTCGTCGGTGGGCAGTGTTACCACCTTGTCGAGCCTGATCCGCATGTTGTATTCCCGTGCTGGCAGTTACCCGCCGGGGCAGGCGATGCTGTATGCCGAGGACTTTTCGCCCAACCTGCCACAAGGCGCTTGTCCCCAGTGCCACGGCCTGGGGCGTGTGTATGAAGTGACTGAAGCGCTGATGGTGCCCGACCCCTCGCTGACCATCCGCCAGCGCGCGGTGGCGTCTTGGCCGCTCGCGTGGCAGGGCCAGAACCAACGCGACATCCTGGTGACCTTGGGTTATGACGTGGACATCCCGTGGCGCGACCTGCCGAAAAAGCAGCGCGACTGGATCCTGTTCACCGAAGAAACCCCGACTGCACCGGTGTATGCGGGCTTCACCCCGGAACAAACCCGCGATGCGTTGAAACGCAAGCTGGAGCCGAGCTACCAGGGCACGTTCATGGGCGCACGGCGTTATGTCTTGCACACCTTCACCCACACTCAAAGTGCGCTGATGAAAAAGCGCGTGTCGCAGTTCATGCAGGGCAGCGCCTGCCCGTCGTGCGCGGGCAAGCGCCTCAACAAGGCCGCGCTGTCGGTGAAGTTTGCCGGGGTGGACATTGGTGAGCTGTCGCAACTGTCGCTGGCACAGTTGGCCGACCTGCTGCGCCCGGTGGCGGCGGGGCAGGACAAGATGAAACTGTCCGTGGAAAAACGCTTGGCGGCGCAACGCATTGCCCAGGACTTGTTGGAGCGCGTCAGTACTTTGACCGAGTTGGGCTTGGGCTACCTGTCCCTTGAGCGCAGTACACCGACCTTGTCGTCCGGAGAGTTGCAGCGGTTGCGGTTGGCCACGCAATTGGGCTCGCAGTTGTTCGGCGTGATCTACGTGCTGGACGAACCCTCCGCTGGCTTGCACCCCGCCGATGGTGAGGCGTTGTTTAGCGCGTTGGATCGGTTGAAAGCAGCAGGCAATTCGTTGTTTGTGGTGGAGCATGACCTGGAAACCATGCGCCGCGCCGACTGGCTGATCGATGTCGGCCCGGCGGCCGGCGAGCACGGTGGGCAAGTGTTGTACAGCGGGCCACCGGCCGGTTTGGCAGAGATTGAAGCGTCACAGACCCGCGAGTATTTGTTTGCCGAAAAGCGCGTGTCGACCCCGGTGCGTCGCGAGCCCAGCGGCTGGTTGAAGTTGGAAGGCGTGACGCGCAATAACCTCAAGGACCTGAACGTGGATTTCCCGTTGGGCTGCTTCACTGCGGTGACCGGAATTTCTGGCTCGGGCAAGTCCAGCCTGGTCAGCCAGGCGCTGCTGGAGCTGGTTGGCAGTGGCCTGGGGCGCGTGCTGGAAAACGACGAAGAACCGAGCCTTGAAGATGACGCACCGCAAGCCAGTGGCGGGCGAATCAGCGCCGGGCTGGAGCACGTCCGACGCCTGGTGCAAGTGGACCAGAAGCCCATCGGTCGCACGCCTCGTTCCAACCTGGCGACCTACACTGGGTTGTTCGACAACGTACGCAAACTGTTTGCCTCCACGCCGGCGGCCAAGAAACGTCACTACGACGCCGGGCAGTTCTCCTTCAACGTCGCCAAGGGCCGTTGCCCCAACTGTGAAGGCGAAGGTTTTGTCAGCGTCGAGTTGCTGTTCATGCCCAGCGTGTATGCGCCATGCCCCACCTGTCACGGTGCGCGCTACAACCCCGAGACCCTGGCGATCCAATGGCAAGGCTTGAACATCGCCCAAGTGCTGGGGTTGACGGTGGAGCAGGCAGTCGAAGTGTTCGCCGAGCAGCCTGGGGTGCTGCGCTCATTGCAGGTACTGCGCGATATCGGCTTGGGGTATCTGCGCCTGGGTCAGCCGGCTACAGAGTTGTCCGGCGGTGAAGCGCAGCGCATCAAGCTGGCCACTGAACTGCAACGCAATGCACGGGGCGCCACCTTGTATGTGCTGGATGAGCCGACCACTGGCTTGCATCCACGGGACGTGGACCGTTTGCTCAGCCAGTTGAATCACTTGGTGGAGGCTGGGCATACGGTGGTTGTGGTCGAGCATGAAATGCGCGTAGTCGCGCAGAGTGATTGGGTGATCGATATCGGCCCGGGGGCGGGGGACTTGGGGGGCAAGGTCGTTGTTTGCGGCAAGCCGCAGAAAGTCGCCAAAAGCAAAGCCAGCCGCACCGCACCCTTCCTGGCCCGCGAGCTTATCTAGCAGACAATGCAGATCAAAGGTGGGAGCGGGCTTGCTCGCGAATGCAGGGTGTCAGTCACTGCATCTGGTACTGAACTACAGCATTCGCGAGCAAGCCCGCTCCCACATTTTGATCAGTGTTGGGTCAGTTGGATCTGCGCTTTGGCCTGTTTCACTACATGCTCAACGGTGAACCCAAACTTCTCCTGCAATTTGGCCAGCGGTGCCGACGCGCCGAAGCTGTTCATCACCACTTTGGCTCCGGTCTGCCCCACATACCGGTCCCAACCCAAGGGACCTGCCTGTTCCACCACAACCCGCGCCGTGACCGCTGGCGGTAAAACGCTGTCGCGATACGCTTGGTCCTGGTCTTCGAACAGCTCCCAACTGGGCATTGAAACCACTTGCGCGGCAACCCCTTCGTTTTTCAATTGCTCATAGGCCGCCACCGCTAGGCTGACTTCACTGCCCGTTGCCAACAGAATCACCTGCGGCTTATCCGCGCCAGCCAACACGTAGGCACCCTTGGCGGCCCCCGACGCCGAAGCGTACTTGGTCCGATCCAGCGTCGGCAGCGCCTGGCGCGACAACACCAGGCAGCTTGGCCGATGAGTTTGCGCGAGCGCGACCTTCCACAGCTCCAGGGTTTCATTCGCGTCGCCAGGGCGTAGGGTCAACAACCCCGGTGTTGCGCGCAATTGGGTCAGGTGCTCGATTGGCTGGTGTGTTGGGCCGTCTTCACCTACGCCGATCGAGTCGTGGGTAAACACGAACACCACCGGCAATTCCATGATGGCTGCCAGGCGGATCGGCGGTTTCATGTAGTCGCTGAACACCAGGAAGGTCGAGGTGTAAGGCCGCAGGTAAGACAACGCCATGCCATTGGCAATCGCTCCCATGGCGTGTTCGCGGATGCCGAAATGCAGGTTGCGGCCGCTGTAGTCCTCGGCACTGAAACGCCCAGCGCCGTCGAACGTTAGATTGGTCTTGGTCGAGGGTGACAAGTCCGCCGACCCGCCCAGCAGCCAGGGGATGTGTTGCGCAAAGGCATTCAGCACCTCGCCGCCAGACGCGCGGCTGGCGATGCCCTTTGCGTCAGCCGCGAAGCTGGGTAGATGGGCCTGCCATTGCTCGGGCATTTCCCCGGCGCGCATCCGCTGCAGTTCATCCGCCCGTTGCGGGTCGAGGTTCGCCAGGGTCTGGTTCCATTGTTGATACAGCGGCTCGGCACGTGTGAGTAGCGCGTTGCGCAGTACCGTGCGCGCTTCATCAGGCACCAGGAAGCTGGAATCCTCGGGCCAGCCATAGGCGGCCTTGGTCAGGCGAATTTCTTCATCACCCAATGGCTCACCATGGGCCGCGGCGGTGTTGTGCTTGTGGGGCGAACCGTAGCCGATCACGCTGTCGACCACGATCAGAGTGGGCGCGCCGGTGTTGGTCTTGAAGGTTTCCAGGGCCGTACTCAACGCAGCCAGATCGTTGGCATCCGTGACATGCAACGTGTGCCAGCCATACGCCTGGAAGCGCTTGATCACATCCTCGCTGAAGGCCAGTTCGGTGTGGCCTTCGATGCTGATGGTGTTGTTGTCGTAAATCCAGCACAGGTTATCCAGCTTCAAGTGCCCGGCCATCGACGCCGCTTCGCTGCTGATGCCTTCCATCATGTCGCCATCACCGCACAGGGAGTAGACGTTGTAGTCGAACAGCACCTGGCCATCACGGTTGAAGCGCTCCCCCAACCAGCGCCCGGCCATGGCCATGCCCACGCTGTTGGCGCAGCCCTGGCCGAGGGGGCCGGTGGTGGTTTCCACGCCCGTGGTCATGCGGTACTCAGGGTGGCCGGGGGTCTTGGAACCCATTTGCCGGAACTGCTTGATATCGTCCAGGCTGATCGCCGGCAGGCCCGAGCGCTTGCCGTGGGCGTCAATTTCAACCACACCGGCCAGATGCAGCAGCGAATACAACAACATCGAGGCATGCCCCACCGACAACACAAAGCGGTCGCGGTTGGGCCAGTCGGGATGTTCGGGGTGGTAACGCAGGAACCGGCTCCACAACGTATACCCCACCGGCGCCAAGCCCATGGGCGTGCCGGGGTGGCCCGAGTTGGCCTTTTGCACGGCGTCCATCGCCAAGGTGCGGATTGTGTTGATGCATTGGGTGTCGACTGCGGTGGCGGCGTGAGTCATGAAACCGGTCTCCCTCGGGTGGCTATCTAGAGTGGAGGGCAGGGCGGGGTAAAGGTTTGATCCCAACGCGCACGCAGCGACGAACGGAGCGTATTGACCTCGGACATGACAAGACCCCTCGCAATGGTCTAGCTTCAAGGGCGTAGGCCATTGATCAACATGCGGAGGTACGTCATGCCAGTGAAACACGACCTGTATCAGGACTTGGGGTTGAGCAAGGAAGTCGTTCACGAACGCAGGGCGAGCGACAAACGCCTGGACTCACTGCTCACTCAGTACGACGCCGCCGACGGGGAGGTGTTGAAGGCGGAATCGGCAAGCGCCAGCGATGAGGATGTGGAGAAGCTGAAGAAAAAGCGGCTGTTGGTCAAAGACAAGATTGTGGAGCAGTTGGGTTGAGCCAACGTTCCGGCATCTGGTCATATTTGTTCAGAATTGTCTAAGGGACAGCGTTCGATTCGCTCCCTATGATGCCCACCGTCCACCCGGCTCTGGGGACTGTTGCGGCGCAAGGATTGCGCTGGTGAGCCGGGCGGGCACCTTCTTTTATGCCAGCAGCGCTTGGGTGCATTCATCCATCGAGCGCTGTTGCGTCTGCTCATACAGCTTGAGTTCATCAATCGTCCGGCGACCCAGCGCCTTCTCGAACTCGGCCTGGTTCGAATTGGCTGCGTAGTGACTCTGCGCCGCATCCCCCAGGTTCGACTGGAAGATCCCCGCTGCACTTACCGGCAGGAAATCTTCGTACACCAACGGTTCCACCTCCACATCTCCCGCAGCGATCAGTGCATCCAGCGTGCGCGGTTGAGCGGCTGTGCCGCGTGCCGCCAAGCCTTGTTGGGTGGGGAAATAGCGGAAGTACGCCAGGCCCTGTTCGCGCATCTGTGCGTGATCGTCCGGGAAGGCCTGGAAGTGTTGCTCCATCAACTGCATATAGCGCGCGGCGTTGCCCTCATTGGGGAAGGCGCCCAGTTCGTCGCGCGCGGCGTTCAGCAATTGGTCGTAAAGGGCACGGCCTTTAGGCGTGAGCGCCACGCCGCGCTGTTCGATTTCGCCGAAGCGTGCGCTGTGGCTGCCTTTGGCGTCGGTGAAGGCGATGGGCTCGTCGAGCGCCTTGAAGCTGGTCTGGCGCAGCAGAATCGGGCAGTGGCGGCGCGGCGGGCCTTCGATCACGGCCTTGGGGGTGATGCCTTTGCCGGGCATGGCGGCCTGGACCTGGTCGATGTCCAGGGTGCGTGGGGTCAGGTGATTGATATGTGGGCCCTTGAAGGCCACCACGTCGGCGATCAAGCGATGCTGGTCGCTGAGTTGCTGGTACTGGGCGCTGGTGACGGTGGCGGTGTGGTGCCAGCGAAAGGTTTCCAGGGCCTGGCGGATGAATTCATCGGCGTCGGTGGCGTTGAGGCCGCCATCGTTTTCGGCCTGTTCGATCAGCGCCAGGGCGCCGGGGGTGAAGATTGCGCGCTTGGCCAAGGCGGTTTCGGCAAAGGTTCGCAGGTCTGGGTTTTCGATCAGTTCCAGGCGCAGCAATGAGGTGAACACGCGAAACGGGCTGGTTTGCAGCGCACGCTCATGCACGGCGCGAAAGGCGGTGGAGTGCACCGGCACTCCCGCTGGGGTCAGGTCGTAATAGCCCACCGGCTGCATGCCCATCACCGCAAACAGGCGGCCAATGGTGGCCAGCTCATAAGGCGTGCCTAGGCGGATGGCACCGTGGCGTTCGAGGTCCAGGCGCTGGATTTCGCCGGTGCGTTGCAGCTGCTGCGCAAGCTCCGGTTCGCTGTTGAGCACGCGGTTATTGGTCTCGGCTACCAGCTCCATCAACGCGCCGTAGAGTGGAACTTCATCTCGGTACATATCGGACATGGCCTTGGAAAAGCCCTTGCGGATCTCGTCTGGGCTGATATGTGCGGCGGTTGGCATAGAAAAATTCCTGATAGCAAGGGCGGTGAAATAGCCGATGCCAGGATTTTGTTGGGCTGGCGGTGTGCGTGCAAACGAAGAATCTTCAGGACTTCATTCTGCAAATGAATGAGATGACGTGAATATGACAAAAAACGGCCTTTTGAAAATTTCATTTTCCGGCGGTTTTCCTAACTAATTCTTCACGGAGTCGGCCCCGCCCGGCATGAAAGAATCGTTACGTTCGCAGGGATGAAAACGCCGTTTTGCACATCGCACACATAAAAAAATGTTTAGGGGCCGTCGTTAATGAAAATTTCTACACTGGCGTTATCCATCACCGCCGCCGTTCTTGCACAACAAGTTTATGCGGACGACTTCGGGCTTGGCTCACTGGGCACGGGCACCGGTCACAGCGGTTTCCTTGAAGACAGCCATGCGTCCGTCAGTTCACGGACCATGTACTACAGCGCCGACAACCGCTCGGGCAAAAACAACGACCTGCGCGAAACCGCAACAGCGCTGCGTTTTGACTACAAGTCCGGCTACACCCAAGGCACCCTTGGCGTCGGTTTCGACGTGATGGCGTTCGGTGCCTTGCGCCTTGATGGTGGCGATGGCCACACCGCAGGCGCAGGCCTGTCGGGTAACGGCAACAGCTTCTTCCCGACCAAGAACAACGGCACCGAACCTGCCGATTCCTTCGGCCGTGCTGCAGGCAACGTGAAGTTCCGTATCTCCCAAACCGAGTTGCACGTCGGTGGCGGCTTGGCGCCGGTACTGCCAATCCTGGTGTCCAACGACAGCCGCGTGGCACCGCAAACCTTTGATGGCGGCATCCTGACGTCGAATGACATTCCCAACGTCACCTTCACCGGTGGTGAGCTGAACCACGCCCAGGGCCGTGCGTCGAGCAACTCCACCGGCTTGAGCGTTGCCGGCGGCACCCGCGACAGCAACAGCTTCAAGTTCGGTGGTGTGGACTACAAACCCTTTGGCTCTTCCGACAATGCCATCGCGAAAAACCTGACGTTGCAGTACTACTACTCCAACCTTGAGGACTTCTACAAACAAAACTACGTCGGCCTGGTC
Source organism: Pseudomonas sp. PGPPP1 (assembly GCF_002255865.1). Lineage (NCBI taxonomy): Bacteria > Pseudomonadati > Pseudomonadota > Gammaproteobacteria > Pseudomonadales > Pseudomonadaceae > Pseudomonas > Pseudomonas sp. PGPPP1. The sequence continues at coordinate 285,864 of NZ_NKIG01000001.1, forward strand.
CACGTACTGCCGTTGGGCAATGACCAGTCGTTCAAGACCGACCTGCGTTACTTCGACAGCACCAGTGACGGCCAGAACGGCGAAACCGGCTACAAGTTCAACAACAACGGTGGTTATGCCAAGCACGCCGGCGAAGTCGACAACAAAACCTACAGTGCAGCGTTCACTTACCAATTGGGCGGCAGCAGCCTGATGCTCGGCCACATCGGTGTGGGCGGCGATGGCGGCTTCGTCTGGGTCAACCAGGGCAGCCTTGCCGATCCACATGCACAGGGCGCAGGGGGCAGCGACTTCTACCTGTTCACCGATGCCGTGGTGGGCCAGTTCTCCCGTGCGGGTGAGCAGGTCAACTTTGGCCAATACGCGTATGACTTCAAAGCCTACGTTCCAGGCCTGAAAGCATCCGTGGCGTATCTGGACGGCAAGGACATCAAGTCGGCTGTAGCCGGTGGCCCTGACCAGAAGGAAAACGAAACCGACTTCCGCCTGGACTATGTCGTGCAAGCCGGTCCTCTGAAAGGCTTCGGTACCACCCTGCGTACCGGTACGTATCACGGTAAAAACACCGGCACCGCGGACCAGGATCAAACTCGCCTGATCTTCAACTACACCTACGCAATCTTCTAAACCTTCATGTGCACACGGGCGTGGATGGGTTCTACACTGCTCCTCTCTTTGTAGGAGATGGAGGACCCAATGACGGCCACGCCCGTAACCCGAATTCTCGACACAATTGAAGGCCAGCGCCTGGCAACCCAAGAGGCCGAGCGTTGGCGTGAGTGGGGCCCTTACCTAAGTGAACGCCAATGGGGCACGGTGCGCGAAGACTACAGCGCCGATGGCGATGCCTGGGCTTACTTCCCCCATGAACATGCCCGCAGCCGCGCCTACCGTTGGGGCGAGGATGGCTTGGCCGGTTTCAGTGACAAGGCGCAACGCTGGTGCCTGGGCCTGGCTCTGTGGAACGAGCGCGACACCATCCTCAAGGAACGCCTGTTCGGCCTGAACAACGCCGAGGGCAACCACGGTGAAGACGTCAAGGAACTGTACTTTTTCGTCGATGGCGTACCGAGCCATGCCTACATGCGCATGCTCTACAAATACCCCCATGCCGCATTCCCCTACGCCGACCTGATCAACGAAAACGCCCGCCGTGGGTTGGCCGACGCCGAGTACGAGATCCTCGATACCGGAGTGTTCGAAGACAACCGCTATTGCGATGTCAGCGTCGAATACGCCAAGCACCAGCCCGACGATATCTTCATGCGGGTCACCGTACACAACCGTTCGGATCAGCCGACGCGCCTGCAGGTACTGCCTCAATTGTGGGCGCGCAATGACTGGAGTTGGACTGCTGATGCGCCCAGGCCGCAACTGAGCATGGAGGGCGAGCCCGTACTGGCCCGTCATCATGAGTTGCCAGACCGTCACTTGAGTGCCTGGGGCCAGAACGGGGTGCAATGGCTGTTCTGTGAAAACGACAGCAACTATCCATTGCTCGATGGGCAAGCGGCACCGGGGCCGTTCAAGGATGGGATCAATGATTACGTGGTGGATGGGCGCGAGGGGGCCATTCGCCGTGACCACGGTACCAAGGTCGCTGCGCGGTTTATCCTTGAACTGGCGGGCCTGGAAAGCAAAACCCTGTACCTGCGTTTCGCGCCCGTGGACGCGCCCGAGGTCAACGCACGCAAGCTGTTCGAACAACGCCGCCAGGAAGCCGACGACTTCTACGCCGCACTGCAACACAACCTCGCCGATGCGGACGCGCGCAACGTACAGCGCCAGGCCCTGGCCGGGTTGCTGTGGTCCAAGCAGCTCTATTATTTCGACGTGAACCAATGGCTCGACGGCGACCCGGCCCAGCCTGCACCGCCGCCCGAGCGCCTGCATATTCGCAATACCCATTGGCGGCACCTGTCCAACTTCGACATTCTCTCGATGCCTGACACCTGGGAGTACCCGTGGTACGCCTCGTGGGACCAGGGCTTCCAGGCGGTGGCGTTTGCGTTGATCGATCCGGGGTACGCCAAGCAGCAATTGCTATTGCTGGTGAAGGACCGCTTCATGCACCCCAATGGCCAGTTGCCGGCTTATGAGTGGCGTTTCGACGACGCCAACCCGCCGGTGCACGCGTGGGCCAGTTGGCGGGTATACCAGCAGGACAAGGCGCTGAACGGCGTGGGCGATATGGATTTTCTTGAACGGATTTTCCACAAGCTGCTGCTGAATTTTTCCTGGTGGGTCAACCGCAAGGACGCCGAGGGGCGCAACCTGTTCCAGGGTGGGTTCCTCGGGTTAGACAATATCGCCCTGTTCGACCGCTCGGCCACGTTGCCTGAGGGCTATCAGCTCGACCAGGCAGATGGAACAGCATGGGTGGCGGCGTATGCGCTGGACTTGATGCGTATCGCTTTGGAGCTGGCCAAGCGCAATCCGGTCTACGTCGATATCGGGGTGAAATTTTTCGAACACTTCTTGTATATCGCCGGCGCCATCAACCGGGTGGACGATAGCGCCGAAGGCTTGTGGGATGAACAGGACCTGTTTTTCTACGACGTGCTGCACCGCCCCGACGGGCAAAACGAACCGGTCCGCCTACGCTCCATCGTCGGGCTGATGCCGCTGTTCGCCGTGTTGGTGTTGGAGCAGCGCGAGCATGAAGGCTTGGAGGGTTTGCGCGAACGGCTATTAGGCTTCATGAAGCACCGGCCCGACCTGGCCAAACTGGTTTCACGCTGGAATGAACCGGGGCAGGGCAATCGGCTGTTGCTGGCGCTGCTGCGGGGTGAGCGTACCAAGGACCTGCTGCGACGCATGCTGGATGACCGTGAGTTCCTGTCGACGTTTGGCGTGCGCTCACTGTCCAAGGCTTTCGCCGAGCAGCCGCTGGCGTTGAAGATGAACGGCAACACCTTGAGTGCCAGCTACCAACCCGGCGAATCCGACTCACGCCTGTACGGCGGCAACTCCAATTGGCGCGGGCCGTTGTGGATGCCGGTGAACTACATGCTGATTGAATCGCTGCGCGAGTTTCACCGCTACTACGCGGACAATTTCTCGGTGGAGTACCCGACAGGCAGTGGGTATCTGTCGTCTCTTGAAGAGGTGGCTGACAGCCTTAGTCAGCGACTAACCGGGTTGTTTCTGCGAGATGAGAATGGCCTGCGGCCGTCGATGGCGGGGTATGCACAGTTGGAAGCCGACCCGGCGAGCCGCGATCTGGTGCTGTTCCATGAGTATTTTCATGGGGACACCGGGCGTGGGTTGGGGGCATCGCATCAGACGGGGTGGAGTGCGTTGGTCGCATTATTACTGCAACCCAAAACTGCATGACCTAAGCGGACTCAATCCGTCGGATTGCCTGCTCACTACAGGCGTCAATATTCGGGGCAAAAAAAATCCCGCCTCGAAAGGCGGGATTCAGGATCAGCTGTCAATCAAGCTGGGAACAGCTCGCTCAGCTTCATCGCCAGCATCATGTCGCCTTCGGTGCGCAGTTTGCCGCTCATGAAGGCCTGCATGCCGTCGGTCTCGCCGCTGACGATGCCTTCCATGGTTTCGCCGTCGGTCACCAAGGTCACCTGGGCGTCTGGGTTTTCGCCTTCCAGCAGTTCGCAGGTGTTGTTTTTCACCACCAGCGAGAAGTTCTGGGTGTCGTCGATACGGAAACCGAACACCAGGTCCAGGCCGTCGGCAGCGGCTGGGTTGAATTTGGCTTTCATTGCTTCTACAGCTTTGGCTACGTCAGTCATGGTTTCGATCCTTTAGGGTAGAGTCCAGTGACCTTGGGGTCACGGTTGGCCGCAGTTCATCGGAACGTGATGAGCTGCGGCGCCTTCAACAGTTGCAAGTGGGCATGACCGTTGAAGGAAGCCAGTGCCACCTCGCGACCGCGGAATTTCAGCTGGTTGAGCGAGGTGTTAACAATTTGCCAGTTCAGTTCGAACGCCTGCGCGGCAGGCATCCGGGTAATCAGGTGGAGCAGGGCAGTGATGGTGCCGCCGGAGGTGAACACCGCGATTTTCTGCGTGTTGTCTGCGGCTTCGAGGATGCGTTGCAAGCCACCCTGAACACGCTCGACAAATCCCAGCCAGCTTTCCAGGCCCGGCGGGTCGTAGGTGCCGGCGAGCCAACGTTCGATGATCAAGGCGAAGATGCGCTGGAATTCGCTGCGGTTCTGCGCGGCATTGCGCAGGATCTCCAGGGCATCGGGTTCGCTATTGAGCAGGTCGGGAAGCAGGGCGCGGATGATCGCGTCGGCATCGAATTCGTTGAAGGCGCTGTCGGTTTCCAGCGCCGGTACCGGCAGGCCGAGGGCGCTGTACTGATCGAAGGCGGCCGTGGCGGTGTGCTGCTGGCGGCGCAAGTCGCCGGCCACGCAACGGTCGAACACCAGGCCCATGTCCGCCAGGTGGCGACCCAGCACTTGGGCTTGCTCCACGCCAACGGGCGACAGCACGTCGTAGTCGTCTGCACCGAAGGAGGCTTGGCCATGTCGAATCAGATAGATGCTGCCCACGTCCGTTTTCCCGGTACGTTGAAAGTCTGGCGAGGTTATGAGGATGCCTGCGAGCTGTCAATGAAAAAACATACGCTTGTTTTAAAAGCTCGTTGGAGCGCTGCTTGCTGGCGGTTTGACCGCTGGCTCCAATGCGGTGCCGCCGGTATGCTGGGGCAATCCGCGCTTGGCGCACTGCACTTGTAAGGAGCAACATGGATTTTTTGGCCGAATACGCGAGCTTTCTGGCGAAGACCGTCACCCTGGTGGTCGCTATTCTGGTGGTACTGATCAGCTTCGCGGCCTTGCGCAGCAAAGGTCGTCGCAAGTCCGCCGGCCAATTGCAGGTCAGCAAGCTCAACGATTTCTACAAGGGCCTGCGCGAGCGCCTGGAGTCGACTTTGCTCGACAAGGACCAACTCAAAGCCCTGCGCAAGTCCGAAGGCAAGGCCGAAAAGAAGAAGGGCAAGCAGAAGGCCGAGGCCAAGCCACGGGTGTTCGTGCTGGATTTCGACGGCGATATCAAAGCCTCGGCTACCGAGAGCCTGCGCCATGAAATCACCGCGCTGCTGAGCCTGGCCACGCCGAAGGACGAAGTGGTACTGCGCCTGGAAAGCGGCGGTGGCATGGTCCACAGCTACGGCCTGGCGTCTTCGCAACTGGCGCGTATCCGCCAGGCGGGCGTGCCCCTGACCGTGTGCATCGACAAGGTCGCGGCCAGCGGTGGCTACATGATGGCGTGCATCGGTGAGAAGATCATCAGCGCGCCGTTTGCCATCCTAGGCTCCATCGGCGTGGTGGCGCAGTTGCCCAACGTCAACCGCCTGCTGAAAAAGCACGACATCGACTTTGAAGTGCTGACGGCTGGCGAGTACAAGCGCACCCTCACGGTGTTTGGCGAAAACACCGAGAAGGGTCGCGAGAAGTTCCAGGAAGACCTGGACATCACCCACCAACTGTTCAAGAACTTCGTGTCGCGCTACCGTCCGCAACTGGCGATTGATGAAGTCGCGACCGGAGAAGTGTGGCTGGGTGTTGCAGCGCTGGATAAGCAACTGGTGGACGAACTGCAAACCAGCGACGAGTACCTGGCCACCAAGGCCAAGACCGCCGAAGTGTTCCACCTGCACTACGCCGAGCGCAAGAGCTTGCAGGAGCGCGTAGGGCTGGCGGCCAGTGGGTCGGTGGATCGGGTGCTGTTGACCTGGTGGAGCCGTTTGACCCAGCAGCGCTTCTGGTAACCCGGTTAGGGAAATGGCGTTGATCCCTTGTGGGAGCGCGCTTGTGTGGGAGCTGGCTTGCCTGCGATAGAATCACCGCGGTGTGACTGACGCACCGCGGTGCCTGTATCGCGGGCAAGCCCGCTCCCACATTTAATTTTGTGCCAGCACGGAGGATGGTTGCGCCAAGGGAATCGGCTTTCTCATCAACATCCCCACCACCAACGCCCCCAGCAATCCCAACAACCCCGCCACCCACAACACCCCGCCAAACCCACCCACAAACGCCTGTCGTGCCAACGGCTGGACCACTGTTCGTGCGGTTTCTGGCAGCAAGCCCATGGCCGCCGGCATATCCCCGGCCACCACGCGTGATGCGATCCCGGCCACCTGCGCCTGCCACTGCCCGTCAATGCTCGCGCTCAACAGTTGCTCGCTATGGCTGCTCAACAAGGCGCCATACACCCCAATCGCCAACATGATTGCGCTGAATCGCATCGTGGTGCTCATGCCAGACGCCATCCCTGCCCGATCCCGTGGCACGCAGGCCATGATGTTTTTCTGGGTGTCGCCATTGAGCAATCCCGCACCGGCGCCGGTGACGGCAATCGCCAAGGCAAACGGTAAATAGCCACCGATGTGCACTGCCCAGGCGCTCAATAGATTGCCGCAGCCCACGAGTGTCAAGCCGGCAGCCATCATCGTTGCGGGTGCAAAGTGTCCTGCCAGGCGTGCGCCGATACGCGGGCAGATCAGCATGGTCAGGGCAAACGGCAACATGCCCAAGCCTGAGGCAATCGCGGAAAAGCCCAAGCCGTTCTGCAGGTAAAACGGCAGCAGCGTCATCATCACCTGGGCGCAACCGGCGTAGGCAAACATCCCCAGCAGGGCGCCGATAAAGCGCGGATGGCGGAATAGTTGCAGGTCGACCATTGGCCGTTGCTGCACGCGCTCGACGACGACAAATACACCCAGCAATGCCGCGCCGCCGATAAGTCGCGCGTAGGTCAGCGGGTTATCCCAGCCGATGCGGTTGGCCTCGATCAAACCCCAGATCAGGCACAACAGGCTGGCGCTGAAGGCCAGGCTGCCCCAAGGGTCGAGCCTGGCGGATTGAGCATCGCGCGATTCCGGGATAGCACGCAGCACCAGGCCCATCAGCACCAAGCCGACCGGCAAGTTGAGGTAGAAGATCCAGCGCCAGCCCAGGTATTGAGTGATCAGCCCGCCCAGGGTCGGCGCGGCGGTCATGGCCACGCCCATGCAGGCGCCCCAGAAGGCCCAGGCCTTGGCGCGTTCGACCTCATCGTGGAAAGTATGGCCGATGGACGCCAGCGCGGATGTCAGCAGCAACGCCGCGCCAACGCCTTTGATGGCGCGGGCGATGTCCAGAAATAGTGCAGTGGGCGCTGCGCCACAGCCCAGGGACGCGAGGATAAAAATGCTCAGCCCCCAGACCAGGGTTTTTTTGCGTCCGAAACGGTCGGCGATGCTGCCGGCAGGCAGTAGCAAGGCGGCGAATGCCAACATATAAGCACTGACCACCCACTCGATGTCGGCGAAGTTTGCCCCCAGGTCGCGAGCGATGCTCGGCAGGGTCACGGCGACGATATTGGTGTCGAGCACGATCAGCGAGCAGACGCCGGACGCGGTCAGCAAGGTGAGGCGTGGGCTGACGCGGCTCATGACTGGATTACCCGCAGGGCAATAGGTGGAACGCAGTTGACGGGCATCGCAAGGGCTCTCTACTGTTCTAGTCAGCCCAGCTTATGCGCGACTTGCGGTGTCTTTGTTAGCCGAGCCGAAGCACTTCATTACCTTTGAGCTAATCCTGAGATGGAAATCCGTCATTTTCGCTACTTCCTTGCCGTCGCCCGGCAGCGCAACTTTACCCGCGCTGCCGAGCAATTGGGTATTGCCCCGCCAACCTTGAGCCGGCAAATCCAGGACATGGAAGCCAGCCTGGGCACGCGCCTGTTCATTCGCCAGCAGCGCGAGGTGAGCCTGACCGAGGCTGGCGCCGCGCTGTTGATCGAGGCGGAGGCCACCGTGCGCCAGTTCGAATTTGCCCAGCGTAATGCCCAGCGTGCCGGGCGTGGCGAGATCGGTCATATCGAAGTGGGGTATGTGGCTTCGGCGGTGTACTCCGGGGTGTTGCAGCGCCAAATGCAGTCGTTTTGCCAGGCCTTTCCCGATGTCAGCGTGAACGTATGCGAATGCGCGATGGCCACGTTGCCAGGCGCAGTGGCGGATGGGCGCTGTGACATCGGCTATATCCGCTCGCCGATGACCTTGCCGGAGGGGGTAGAAGCGGTACGCCTGGACAGCGAAGGGTTCGTGCTGGCCTTGCCCCAGGATTCGTGGTTGCTGGGCTTGAAAGCCATTCGTTGCGAGCATTTGCAAAACGAGACGTTCATTTTGCCGGAGCAGATCAGCGGTACCTTGCAGGTGGCGGCCCAGGGTGGATTTGCGCCGCGCCTTGGCCCGCAGCCGGGTGGCTTGGTGGCGGTGGTGGCGCTGGTGTCATTGGGGCAGGGCGTTGCGTTGGTGCCGGCGTCGGTGGTGGGGCATGTGAGTTTGCCGGGGGTGGTGTACCGCACTGTGCAAGACAACGAGGCGTCATCCTGGCTTTCGTTGATACACCGGCGCTTTGAGAAAGCGCCGGCGGTGGCGCGGTATATCCAGCAGGTCAGGGCTCAAGCACAACCTTGAGCGACTTGTCGCCACGCTCCATCACCGCAAACGCTTCCTTGAAGTCTGCCAGGGCGAACTTGTGGGTGACCACGTCGCGCATGTCGATCTTGCGGTTGCCGATAAAGTCGATGGCGCGCGGGTACATGTAAGGCCCCAGGTGCGAGCCGAGTACGTCCAGCTCCTTGCGATCGCCAATGATCGACCAGTCCACCGTGGCCTCGTCATTGAACACACTGAACTCGACGAACCGCCCCAGTTTGCGCAGCATCGCCAGGCCCTGGTTCACCGCCTTGTGATGGCCGGTGGCTTCGATGTAGATGTCGCAACCGTAGCCGTCGGTGATTTCGCGGATCTTCGCCAGTACGTCTACTTCGGCCGGGTTCCACACTTCATCGGCACCCATGCGCAGGGCGAGGGCGGTGCGTTCGGGCTTCATGTCCAGCACGATGAGTTTCTTCGGGTTGCGCATGCGCACTGCGCCGATGATCCCCAGGCCCAACGTACCGGCGCCGGCGACTACCACCACGTCGTCGAAATCCACATTGGCGCGTTCGGCGGCGTGCAGCGAGCAGGCCAGGGGTTCGATCAGAATCGCTTCGTCAGGCGCGATCGAATCCGGCACTTTATGGATGATGCCTTCCTTGGTGAAGATCATGTACTGGGCCATGGCGCCCTGCACATTGTTCTGGAACCCATACAAGTCGTGCTTTTGGCACATCCAGTATTGGCCGTGGTTGCAAAAGCGGCAGCCCCAGCACGGCACGATCTGTTCGGAGATGACGCGGTCGCCGACCTTTACACCACGCTTTTCCGCGCCGGGGCCAAGGGCAACCACGCGGCACACGAATTCATGGCCTGGGATCATCGGCGGTTTCACGTAGCGCGGTTGCTCGGCATCGCCCCAGAACGAGGGCGCGCCGCGATAGGTCTTGATGTCACCCATGCAGATACCGCACAGCTCGACTTTGGTGAGGATCTCCTCGGGGCCGGGTGTGGGCACGTCGACGGTTTCCAGTCGATAGTCTTCCGGGCCGTAACAGACGACAGCTTGCATGGTTTTCGGAATGGTAGGGAGCAGTTGTTCTTGCGGGCGTTCGGTGACGGTGGACATGGCAGGCCTCATAACAAGAATGAACGGATCGCTCCCGCGCGAGGGGAGCGATCAACCGGCAGTGGGTTACTTGGCGCCGCTGACTTGCTTGTACAGCGCGTCGGCATTCGCATTGGTCACCGGTACCCACGGCAGGATGTAGTTCTTCGCGGTGCCGTCGCCCCATTTCACGTCCTTGGCGTAGCGCTCCCATATCACAGATTTGGGCTTGTAGTCGTCACCGGCCAAGGCGCGCAAGGCTACGTCCAATGCGCCCTGGGACTGGGCCTGGGCGTCTTGCAAGAAGGTCGTGACTTCGTCTTTCTTGGCCGCCTGGATCGCGTCCGGCATGCCATCAATGGACGTGACGGGCACGTCCTTGGAGGTCAATCCGTGGGACTTGAGCGCCTGTACGGCGCCGAGGGCCATGTCGTCGTTTTGTGCGATGACGCCGTTGATGCCCTTGGGGTGGGCATTCAGCCAGTCTTCAGTCAGCGTCATGGCTTGGGCGCGGTCCCAGTTGGCGGTCTTTTTCTCGATGATCTTAATGTCGGGGTGTTTGCTCAGGACTTCGAGCTCGCCTTTTTCGCGGTCGATTTGCGCGGACTGGCCAATTGGGCCCTGGATGATCACCACGTTGCCCTTGCCATTGAGTTTGTCGACCATGGCCTGGGCCTGCAGGCGACCGCCTTCGACGTCGTCGTTGCCCACGTAGGGCACCGAAGGGTCGGCGACCTTGGTGTTCGAGGCGATCACCACCACGTCGTTGCTCATGGCTTGCTTCACCGTGCCGACGCCGGCCTTGGTGTCGATGGGCACGAACAGGATGGCGTCGTAGTGCTGGGTCACCATGTTTTCGATCTGGTTGTTCTGGGTCAGCGCGTCGTAGTTGCCGTCGAACACTGTCAACTGCACCGTACCGTCTTTTACGGCAGGGTGTTCCTTGAGTTCACGCACCCAGTTCTGCATGAACTGGCCTTTGAGGCCGTAGACCGCGGCGCCGACCTTGTAGGTCTTGCCATCGGCGGCCAGGGCGATGCTGCTGGCAAGCAGGGAGAGGGCCGCAGCGGCGGCGAAGGTCGTACCAAGTTTCATGATGAGCACCCCATTTATTGTTGTAGTCAGTCGTTCATTCATTGCCTTGTCGTGAACATATGTTTATCAAATGAAATTCTGATCAGTCAAATCATTTTGCGTAAAACTTGAAAATAGGCGAATTAAAGGGTTTTATAGATTTTTTCCGTGTGCATGGCATGAATTTTGTTGGTTTTTATCTGTAATTAATTTCACTAGGTGATCATGTGATCGACTTGTGAGGCTGCGGTTTACAGATTTTGTAATAGTTTTGCGTTGTGGGCATTTTCTGTTTCGACTGTACGATTCAAGTCCTTTTCTCATTGCAGGACTTGCATGAACACCCTCTCGGAGCCTCCCAGTCGTCTTTCCCCAAGACACCCACTGCCGCCGTTCCCGCTGAAACATCCCGTATTCCGACTGCTAGCCTTGTACCGGTCCACTGACCGCGCATTGCCGTGCCCGGCATTCTGAAAATCGACTGAAGAGACTCAATAAATGGAATGGTTAGCGGATCCAACGGCCTGGCTCGGCCTGTTGACTTTGATTGTGCTGGAACTGGTGCTGGGCATCGACAACCTGGTGTTTATCGCGATTCTTGCGGACAAATTGCCACCGGAGCAGCGCGACCGTGCGCGCTTGATTGGTCTGTCCCTGGCGTTGCTGATGCGCCTGGGCTTGCTCGCGAGTATTTCCTGGTTGGTGACCCTCACCCAGCCGCTGTTCGAAGTGTTCGACAAAAGCTTCTCCGGCCGTGACCTGATTATGCTGTTTGGTGGTGTGTTCCTGTTGTTCAAGGCCACCATGGAATTGCACGAGCGCCTGGAAGGCCATGTGGCCCAACGCACTGGCAATGTGGCCTATGCGATGTTCTGGCCGATCGTGGCGCAGATCGTCGTGCTCGACGCGGTGTTCTCCCTGGACGCGGTGATCACCGCCGTGGGCATGGTGGATGAGCTGGCAGTGATGATGATCGCTGTGATCATTTCCATTGGCTTGATGATTGTCGCGAGCAAGCCGTTGACCCGCTTCGTCAACGCGCACCCCACAGTAATCATGCTGTGCCTGGGCTTTCTGATGATGATTGGTTTTGCCCTGACCGCCGAAGGCCTGGGTTTCCATATTCCGAAGGGCTACCTGTACGCGGCCATTGGGTTCTCGATTCTGATCGAAGTGTTCAACCAGATTGCCCGCGCGCGTCGCAAGAAATCGGCGCAGGGCACGTTGCCGATCCGCGAGCGAACTGCCCACGCAGTGATGCGCTTGCTGGGCGGCCGCAGCCTGGCAGTGGAAGAGGTGGGCGAAGACGTTGCCGACCTGTTGGGCGAACCGGACGCCGTGCAAGGCCCGCTGTTCGACCGTCGCGAGCGCGTGATGATCAGCGGTGTACTGCAATTGGCCGAGCGACCGATCCGCAGCTTGATGACGCCACGCGCCAAGGTTGACTACATCGACCTGGCCGATGACCCCGAGAGCATTCGTTTGAAGCTGATGCATTCGTCCTACTCGCGTCTGCCACTGATCCGCAACGGCGCGGTGGATGAACCGCTGGGCTTTGTGCACAAGAAGGAACTGCTCAAGGAATACCTGGCCGGTAACGAGCCCAACCTGGAGCATCTGGCGCGTCGGGCGATCAACCTGCTGGACAGCTTCTCGGTGCTCAATGCCCTTGAGCAAATGCGCCAGGAATCGACCCACATCGCGTTCGTGATCAACGAGTTCGGCGACTTCATGGGCGTGTTGAGCATGACTGACATTCTTGAATCCATCGCCGGTGAGCTGCCTGACGCCAGCGAAATCGAGGGGCCAGACATCGTCGATGAGGGGCAGGGGTTCCGTGTCAATGGCGCCTTGAACCTCAACCAGGTCCGACAGCGTAGCGGCTTCCAGGCGGTGGCCACCGAGGACTACCAGACCCTGGCTGGCCTGCTGATGAGTCTGTTGGATCGCCTGCCGGTGGTGGGCGACAGTCTGGTGCATGAGGGCTGGCGCCTGACCGTGGCAGCAGTGGAAGACCGCCGGGTCACTCAGGTTAACCTGCAACGGTGCTCGGAGGGCTGACGCAGGGGCCATTCAAATGCAAGCGCCCAGGCCCTGCGCCTGGGCTTTACCGCTCGCTTGAGGGCAACCCTTTAGTTCAATGCGACACCGCTGAATTTCACCACATTGTCCTCGCCCTTGAGGCTACGAAACCTGACCTTGAGTGCTGGGATGCTCTCCAGCTTCCCGCGTACAGGCTGGAATACCAGCGTTACGCGGGTGGGGACATTGCGTACCAGTGCAAAAGCGTTCCACTGATCAGACTTCGATTGGCCAACCTGAAGTTGCTCCACATCCAGGGAGCCCCCGGTTTTTTCAAACAGGGTACTTTGCTTGAGGTCTCGTATTTCGCGGTCGACATTGGTGTTGGTCAGCTCCAGCACGCAGTTGGGTGCCTGGCCGATCTGCTCACACTCCAGCAGTTCAATGCGTACACCGTCCACCAACTCGATGCGCTTGCCAAACAGGTTGGCGCCGTCGTTTTCGATCATCAACTTCTGTGACTGGGCAAATTCGAAAGTGGGTTTTGCGTACTCGCTACCCAAGATGAAAAAGCCGCCGGCCATTAGCACCGCCAGGATTACCGAGAGCGTGCCCTTGATTGCATCCGGCAGCCGACGCGCCTGCCAGCCAATCGACAAGGCGGCGAGGAACAGGAACACGCTGATCACCAGGATCAGGTTTTTCCAGTTGAGAAAGCCAAAGCCAAATACGCTGGGGTCGGGAAACACATAGGTGATCAGCGCCCACATGGCTCCCAGCGTGGCGCTGATGCCGGCCATGACTTTGGTGATTGCAACGTTAAGGCGTTTTTGCGGAAGCAGCGGAGTGTCCATAGGGGGAAGAAATCCATCGAAGCGGTAGAGGGGGCAGGTCAGTATTGGGTGAAGGCATTGAGCCATTATCCAGTAAGTGGCTGCCACGTAAAGCATTTCGATGGAGTGCCTGTTAAGCGTAGGCCGCGAGTGGGCTTACGGTGGCACGTGAAACGTAAAACGGTCCTTGCCCGTGTGCTTTGACTCATACAGCGCCTGGTCTGCCTTGATCAGTGCCTGATTCAAGGTTTCACCATCCTCCACTCGTGCCAGGCCGATGCTGATGGTCACCGGGTGTGGGGTGGGTTCTTCGCGCACGCGGCGACAGAGCAGGGCGGCCAACTGCTCGACGTCGTCGTGTCGCACTCCTGCCAGATAGATCCCGAACTCTTCGCCGCCCAGGCGGGCGTAGTCAAAGTCGACCATCACGCCCTTGATGTCTTGGGCCACGCGTTTAAGCACTTCGTCGCCAATATCGTGGCCGTACACGTCGTTCACTTTCTTGAAATTGTCGATGTCGATCATTGCCAGGTAATGGTCATGGGCGCGGGGCTTGTGGTCGAGTTTCTTTCCGGCGCTGGTCATGAAGGAACGGCGGTTGGGGATCTCGGTCAGTGGGTCGACGTAGGCCTGCTCCAGCAGCAGCTTGGCCATGATGTAGTTGCTCAACTTGAGTTGGCGCAGCTTCAAGAAGCTGTAGAGGGTGAGTGCGCTCAGGAAGACTGCGTAGAAGAGCACCATGGTGCCTTTGACTTCCAGCAGCGAGGTCTCGGTCAGGTAGAACGGGTTCAGCAGCACCCAAGTGATCAGCAGCGCGGTCACGAAGGACCAGCGGCTCAGCGGCAGTACCGAGGCGCTGTAGAGGATGGTCGAGGCGCCGAGAATCAGCCAGCCGGGGTGCAGGACCATCGGCAAACCTTCGATCACCAAGCGGATGCCGGTCGCGATAATGCTGACAAAGGCCAGGTTGATCCATTGGAAGTAGCGCACGCGTCGGTTGAAGGCCAGTACCAGCAGGTTGATCACCAAGAGGCTGAGAAAGATCATCGAATAGAAGGTAAAACCCTGCTGCCCGGGAAAACTGACGATCAGGTTGAACGCCAGCCAGATACTGATACTCGCGCCATAGACCAGCAGGCAGAAAGGCTTGAGTCGCTCGAAATCATGCTGGGCGAACTCACGTTGCAAGGCGGGTGAGGGGTGTTTCTTCAGGACTTCGGCTTCAATGGTCTTGAGCATCGCTGACCCTGGTTCGGCTGAGACTGCTTTGAGCAGCGTAGACGGTGGTCAGGGGTGTGCAAGACACGGTTTGCCTAGTGGGCCTTGGTGTAGCGCTTGAAGGTTTGTTCGACCAATTGCGCTTGTCCCTCTTTGGGGCCGAACCCCTTGAGTTTTTCCATCAGCACGCCGTCCAGGTAGACGAGCAAGGTCGGCGTGCCTCTGACTTCGAGGTGCCTGGGGGTTTCTGCGCAATCGAGCACCAGGCTCACCACCCATGGATATTTGCTGGCGATCAATTCGAACAAGGGGCCAGCATCGGCACAAGCGGGGCAATGCTCCGAGACAAACAGCAGGAACACCGGGTGTGGCGTCTTCAGTACCTGTTCAAACTGTTCGGCATTGGCGATGGTGGCCGTGGCAATCCCCATGGTGATCTCCCTTTTGCGTCGTGGGTTTTTGCCAACGCTAAGCCGGGGTATTGCAGCCGTCTACTGTCAACCTTTACAGGTCGATGTCGCGTTCCAGTCGTTCCCGTTCCTTGCGCGCCTGGCTCGCGCATTTCTTGTATTCCTCATTGTCCCGGGAGGCCTTGGCCTTGCGGTAGCCGTGATGGTTCTGGCCGGTGTAGTTGGTGCTCAAGACGTCGTGGAGCTTGCGCAGTTCTTCCTTGCAATCGCGGCGGTCGTTGCTGGCGGTGGCGCTGCCGGCGACCAGAAAGCAGAGTACTAGCAGAGTGAGTCGACACTTCATCGGGGCACGGTCCTTGTCGGCAGGGATGTGCCAAGGCTAGTTCAGCATGGGGATTTTTCCACGCTGCGAGCGCACTGCAATGGTGCGCGGTGACGCCGTTGTGGCGCGCTCGGGTGGGGCCTGTCACCCCAGTGTGGGGCCTTGGGTAGCAATGTGAATTCTCGTGCTGGCGTAACGCCGTACTCGCCACATAACGCTATCTATCTGATTTATAAGCGTTTTATTTCGATCATGTTTTTCTGTTACGGCGTGTGGCACACTTTCTGCTGTCTATTCCGTTGTTACATACTAAGTTCCGGTATAGCGGAATACACAACTCCTGGAGTGCTTGTCATGCATCACCGACCTTCCGTGTTTAAAGCGTGTGTTTTTCTCTTCGCCGCATCGGCTTCCCTCGCAAGCGTAGTGCAGGCGGCGGACAGCAAGCTCGATGATGTGCTCAAGCGTGGGCACCTGATCGTGGGTACAGGCAGTACCAATGCGCCGTGGCACTTCCAGGGAGCGGATGGCAAGTTGCAAGGTTTTGATATCGACATCGGCCGCATTGTGGCCAAGGGTCTGTTCAACGACCCGAGCAAAGTCGAGTTTGTGGTGCAGTCTTCCGACGCACGTATTCCCAACCTGCTGACCGACAAGGTCGACATGAGTTGCCAGTTCATTACCGTCACCGCCAGCCGTGCACAGCAGGTCGCGTTCACCCTGCCGTACTACCGCGAAGGCGTGGGCCTGTTGTTGCCGAACAACAGCAAATACAAAGAGATCGAAGACCTGCAAGCCGCCGGCGACGGCGTGACCGTGGCCGTGCTGCAAAACGTGTACGCCGAAGAACTGGTGCACCAGGCGCTGCCCAAAGCCAAGGTCGACCAGTACGACAGCGTCGACCTGATGTACCAGGCCGTGAACTCCGGTCGCGCCGATGCGGCCGCCACCGACCAGTCCTCGGTCAAGTACCTGATGGTGCAGAACCCTGGCCGCTACCGCAGCCCGACCTACGCGTGGAGCCCGCAGACCTACGCGTGCGCGGTCAAACGTGGCGACCAGGACTGGTTGAACTTCGTCAACACCGCCCTGCATGAAGCCATGACCGGTGTGGAGTTCCCGACTTACAAGGCCTCGTTCAAGCAATGGTTTGGCGTGGACCTGCCGGAGCCGGCCATCGGCTTCCCGGTTGAGTTCAAGTAAATCGTAAACGCCGGGGCGCCGCCGACGGCGCCCCATTCAGGTACTGCCGACCATGAACTATCAGTTGAACTTTGCCGCCGTGTGGCGCGACTTCCCCAGCTTGCTGGCGGGGCTCGGCCTGGGCCTTGAGCTGGCGCTGTTGTCGATCGCCATCGGCTGCGTGATCGGCTTGATGATGGCGTTTGCCATGCTGTCCAAGCACCGTGCGTTGCGAATCTTCGCCTCGGTGTACGTGACGGTGATCCGCAATACGCCGATCCTCGTGCTGATCCTGTTGATCTACTTTGCGTTGCCGAGCCTTGGGATTCGCCTCGACAAAATCCCTTCGTTCATCATCACCCTGTCGTTGTACGCCGGTGCCTATCTGACCGAAGTATTCCGCGCCGGGCTGTTGAATATTCCCAAGGGCTTGCGTGAAGCCGGGTTGGCCATCGGCTTGGGCGAATGGCGTATCCGCGCCTACATCACCGTGCCGGTGATGCTGCGCAACGTGCTGCCCGCGCTGTCGAACAACTTCATTTCGCTGTTCAAGGACACCTCGCTGGCTGCTGCGATTGCGGTACCGGAGCTGACCTATTACGCCCGCAAGATCAACGTCGAAAGCTACCGGGTGATTGAAACCTGGCTGGTCACGACGGCGCTCTACGTGGCTGCCTGTTACCTCATTGCCATGCTGCTCCGTTACTTGGAACAGCGTCTGGCGATCCGTCGTTAAGGAGGGCTTTCATGTACGAGTCCCCAAGCTGGCTGCATGAGTTGTGGATCGCCCGGGATACACTGTGGGCGGGCTTTCAAGCCAGTGTTTATGTCTCTGCGTTGGCGATTATCTTCGGCACCCTGATCGGCATTGTCGCCGGGTTGATCCTGACCTACGGCAAGTTCTGGATGCGTGCACCGTTTCGCCTGTATGTCGATTTGATCCGTGGCACACCGGTGTTTGTGCTGGTGCTGGCGTGTTTCTACATGCTGCCGGCACTCGGTTGGCAGATCACCGCGTTCCAGGCCGGTGCGGTCGGGCTCACATTGTTCTGTGGCTCACACGTCTCGGAAATCGTGCGCGGTGCGCTGCAAGCCATTCCCCGTGGGCAACTGGAAGCGGGCAAGGCAATCGGCCTGACGTTCTACCAGTCCCTCGGCTATGTGCTGCTGCCCCAGGCGCTGCGCCAGATACTGCCGACCTGGGTCAATTCCTCCACGGAAATCGTCAAGGCCTCGACGTTGCTATCGGTAATCGGCGTAGCCGAGTTGCTGCTTAGTACCCAGCAAGTCATCGCACGCACGTTCATGACGCTGGAGTTCTACCTGTTCGCGGGTTTTCTGTTCTTTGTCATCAACTACGCCATCGAGTTATTCGGGCGCTACATTGAAAAGCGGGTGGCCTTGCCATGAACCAACCTCAAACCAACCAACCGCTGCTGAACATCCGTGGCCTGCGTAAACAATATGGCGAGGTCGAAGTGCTCAAGGGCGTCGACCTGTCCATGCAGCGCGGCAACGTGGTGACCTTGATCGGCTCCAGCGGCTCGGGCAAGACCACCTTGCTGCGGTGCGTCAACTTGCTGGAAGAATTCCAGGGTGGCCAGATCACCCTGGATGGCGAGTCCATCGGCTACAGCGAAGTCGCCGGCAAGCGTGTGCGCCATCCTGAACGGGTGATTGCCCAGCACCGCGCAATGACCGGCATGGCGTTCCAGCAGTTCAACCTGTTTCCGCACCTGACCGCCTTGCAAAACGTCACCCTCGGCCTGCTCAAGGTCAAGAAGATGGGCAAGGACGAAGCCGTGGCCCTGGCCGAAAAATGGCTGGAGCGCGTCGGCCTGCTGGAGCGTCGCAACCACTTCCCCGGCCAGCTTTCCGGTGGCCAGCAACAGCGCGTGGCGATTGCCCGCGCCATTGCGATGAACCCCAGCCTGATGCTGTTTGACGAAGTCACCTCGGCCCTCGACCCGGAGCTGGTGGGCGAAGTGCTCAGCGTGATCAATGGGCTGGCAGAGGAGGGCATGACCATGTTGCTGGTCACCCACGAAATGCGCTTTGCCTATGAAGTCTCGGACAAGATCGTATTCATGAACCAGGGTCGCATTGAAGAGCAGGGCACCTCGAAGGACATCTTCGAACGCCCGCAATCGCCGCGCCTGGCGGAATTTTTGAAGAACATTCGTTTTTAATCAGGAGCACATTTTATGAGCATTACTCGTTACGGCACCGGCAGCACCGCCGGCGGCGGCCAGCCTCGTCCTTTCGCCCGTGCGGTGGAAGCGGACGGCTGGCTCTACGTCTCGGGCCAGGTGCCAGCGGTGGACGGTGAAATCATCAGCGGTGGCATCGTCGAGCAAACCCGCCAGACCATGCGCAACGTGGTCGCGATCCTCGAAGAGGCCGGCTACGAGTTGAAAGACGTGGTGCGCGTGGGCGTTTGGCTGGAAGACCCGCGAGACTTCTGGAGTTTCAACAAGGTGTTCGGCGAATACTTCACCCCGGAACACGCCCCGGCACGCGCCTGTGTTCAAGCCAACATGATGGTGGATTGCAAGGTGGAGATTGATTGCGTGGCCTACAAGAAAAAAGGCTAAATGCCCTAGCTTGGAAACCACAGAAAATTCCTTGTGGGAGCGGGCCTGCCCGCGATGACGGAGTGTCAGTCGGCCCATCCACCAATGACCCACCGCAATCACGGGCAAGCCCGTTCCCACAGGGGATCACCGTGCCGCACATACCTTTGACCGGATCCACACTGCCATGACCGAAGACACCATCAAGCGCCGCGCCAAAGGACTGGACCGTGCGTTCGATATCCTCGATTTTCTCAAGGAAATCGGCCAGCCCTTGCGCCCGAATGATATTGCCAGCGGCATCGGCAGCCCCAAGTCCACTGTCTACGAATTGGTCGCGTCCCTGCTGGAACGACGCATCCTGGAAACCGTGGGCAAGGATGGTCACGTCTACCTTGGCCGCCAACTGTATTTTCTCGGACAAGCGCATTTGCGCCATTTCGACCTGACCCGTGAGGCCGACCACGCCTTGCAGGAGATCGTCAGCCAGACCCACGAAACCGCACAGATGTGCCTGCTCAATGGGCGCAAATACACGGTGGCGCTGATGCGCGAAGGCGAGCGGCATTTCCGTATTTCCTCGGACATCGGTGAAAACGCGCCGATCCCCTGGACCGCCTCCGGGCGCTTGCTGCTGGGGCACTTGAGCGATCAGCAAATCATCGACCTGATCGACCACGACGACTTCATCCTGCCGGACGGCCAGCGTTTGCCGCTGGACACCTTCCTGGCGCAAATCCGTCAGGCCACCCTCGATGGCTTCTTTTCCTTCGACAGCGTGGCCGACACCTTTACCCATTGCTTTGCCGCCCCGGTGCGGGACGGGCAAGGCATCAGCATTGCGACGTTGTGCATCGTCGCCCCTCGGGCCGATGCCATCAAACACTACAACGACTATCGCCGGGTGTTGATCGAAAGCGCCAACAACCTGGCCCGTCGCATCAACGAATAGGAGCATTTCATGTCTGCCATCAATGCCGTTGAAAAGGGTGCCGCCGCCGTCGGTGCCCACCTGGTCCGCGACGTCAGCCTGCCGGCCCTGGTGCTGCACCGGGACGCCCTGGAACACAACATTCGCTGGATGCAGGACTTCGTCAGCAACAGCGGCGCCGAACTGGCGCCCCATGGCAAGACCAGCATGATGCCGGCGCTGTTTCAGCGCCAAATCGCCGCCGGCGCCTGGGGCATCACCCTGGCCAACGCCGTGCAGACCCGCGCAGCCTATGCCGGTGGCGTGCGTCGCGTACTGATGGCCAACCAACTGGTGGGCGCGCCGAACATGGCGTTGATTGCCGACCTGCTGGCCGACAAGGATTTTGATTTCCACTGCATGGTCGATCACCCGGACAACGTTGCCGACCTGGGCCTGTTCTTCGCTGCCCGTGGCCTGCGCCTCAACGTGATGATCGAGTACGGCGTTGTTGGCGGGCGTTGTGGCTGCCGCAGCGAGCAGGAAGTGCGCGAGCTGGCCAAGGCAATCAAGGCCCAGCCAGCCCTGGCCCTTACCGGCATCGAAGGGTACGAAGGCGTGATCCACGGCGAGCACGCCATCAGTGGTATCCGCGATTTCGCCGCCAGCCTGGTGCGCCTGGCGGTCGACCTGCAAAACAATGGCTCTTTTGACCTGCCCAAGCCCATCGTCACCGCATCGGGTTCGGCCTGGTACGACCTGATCGCCGAGTCTTTCGAGGAGCAAAACGCCGCTGGCCGCTTCCTCAGCGTGCTGCGTCCGGGCAGCTACGTGGCCCATGACCACGGTATCTACAAAGAAGCGCAATGCTGTGTACTCGACCGCCGCAGCGACCTGAGCGAAGGCCTGCGCCCGGCGTTGGAAGTCTGGGCTCATGTGCAATCGCTGCCGGAACCGGGCTTTGCCGTGATCGCGCTGGGCAAGCGCGACGTGGCCTACGACGCCGGGTTGCCAGTGCCGCTCAAGCGCTACAAAGCCGGTATCTTGCCGGCAGAGGGCGATGACGTTGGCGCGTGCAAGGTCACGGCGGTAATGGACCAGCATGCGTTCATGACCATCGCACCGGGGGTTGAGTTGCATATTGGCGACATCATTTCGTTCGGTACTTCGCACCCTTGCCTGACCTTCGACAAGTGGCAGGTGGGGTGTTTGGTGGATGAGCAGTTGCAGGTGATCGAGAGTCTGCATACCTGCTTCTAGACCGCGTCGTGGCCATCGCAGGCAAGCCAGCTCCCACAGTTTGAATTGTGAATACCTTCAACTGTGGGAGCTGGCTTGCCTGCGATGGGGCCCTAAAGAACACCCGAGATGCTAGCCATGACTACCCAACCCCGCATCGCCCTCATCGGCGAATGCATGATCGAACTGCAACACCGCGCCGACGGCAGCCTGCACCAGAGCTTCGGCGGCGACACCTTGAACACGGCGGTGTACCTGCGTCGCGAGCTGGGCGATATCGGCAGCGTCGACTACGTGACAGCGCTGGGCGACGACAGCTTCAGCGACGCCATGTGCCAGCAATGGACTGACGAAGGCCTCGGCCTCGGCTTGGTCCAGCGCCTGCCCGGGCGGTTGCCGGGTTTGTACTGCATCCAGACCGATGCCAAGGGCGAACGTAAATTCCTCTACTGGCGCAACGAAGCGGCCGTGCGTGACTGCTTCACCATGCCCGCCGCCGAACCGATCCTGGCCGCGTTGCCGGATTACGACGTGGTGTATTTCAGTGGCATCACCCTCGCCGTGTTGGGGGAAGTGGGGCGTGAGCGCTTGCTGCAAGCCCTCGTCGAAACTCGCCGGCGTGGCGCCAAGGTGGTGTTCGACAACAACTATCGGCCACGTCTGTGGGCCAGCGTCGAGGTCGCGCGCGCGGCGTATCACACGGTATTGGCGCAGGTGGACATAGCCTTGCTGACCGAGGATGACGAGTTGGCGTTGTTCGGTTATGCCGACAGCGAGCAGGTGTTTGCGGCGTACCCGGCGATTGAGGAAGTGGTGCTCAAGCGTGGCGCGGATGCCTGTTTGATTCGTTCTGCGGGTGAGCGCTTTTCAGTGCCGGCAGTGAAGGTCGAGAAGGTGGTGGATACGACGGCGGCGGGGGATTCGTTCAGTGCGGCGTATCTGGCCAGTCGGCTCAAGGGGGGATCGCCTGAGCAGGCTGCGGTGGCGGGGCATGGGTTGGCGAGTCGGGTCATTCAGGTGCCGGGGGCTTTGATTCCTCGGTGAATGGCCGCCTTCGGCGGATCGCGGGCAAGCCCGGCTCCCACATTTAACGGTGTACACCACATCAAATGTGGGAGCTGGCTTGCCTGCGATAGCGGTCTCGAGCCAAAAGACTCAGTCGCGGTAGAACACCTGCACCAAGTGATACCCAAACTTGCTCTTGATCGGCCCATGCACCACCCGCAGCGGCTTCTTGAAGATCACCGCATCAATCGCGCCCACCATCTGCCCCGGCCGAATCTCACCCAAGTCCCCACCGCGCTTGCCCGACGGGCAGGTGGAGTATTTCTTGGCCAGCACATCAAAGGCTTCACCCTTGGCGATGCGCTGCTTGAGCTGTTCGGCTTCTTCACTGGTTTTCACCAGGATGTGACGGGCTTGGGCTTTCATTGATCTCTACCAGGTGTGCGACGGCGCGCGATTATGCCTGAACTCATTCGTCGACGTTGATCATGCTGCGGATTTTCGTGGCCAACAGGTCGATGGAAAACGGTTTGGCCACCATGTCCATGCCGTCTTCGAGGAAACCCTGGCGTTCGGCGGCTTTTTCCGCGTAGCCGGTCATGAACAACACCTTGAGGCCTGGGCGATGCTGGCGGGCGATTTCCGCCAGTTGCCGGCCATTCATGCCCGGCAGGCCCACGTCGGTTACCAGCAAGTCCACGCGTAAATCCGATTCCAGCAACGGCAGTGCGGTACGCGCATCGGCGGCCTGGTGCGCGGTATAGCCCAGTTCGTCGAGCACATTGACCACGAGCATGCGCACGGCAGGGTCATCTTCGACCACCACGACGGCTTCTCCGGCCAGTGCCAATGGCGCTTCGCCCAGATGCTGCGGCAGGCTGCTTTCCAGCGCGGTGCCATACAGGCGCGGCAGGTACAGGCGCACGCAAGTGCCCTGGCCCGGTTCGCTGTGAATGGTCACGTGGCCGCCGGACTGCTGGGCAAAGCCGTAGATCATCGACAGGCCCAACCCAGTGCCTTGGCCGATGGGTTTGGTGGTGAAAAACGGGTCGAAGGCTTTCGCCAGGATCTTCGGCGCCATGCCGGTGCCGTTGTCGCACACGCCGAGCATCACGTAGTCGCCGGCCTTTACCGGCTCCAGCGTGGTGATGTCCGTGCCGTCGAGGTAGCTGTTGGCGGTTTCGATGCGCAGCTCGCCGCCGTCGGGCATGGCGTCGCGCGCGTTGATCACCAGGTTGAGCAGGGCATTTTCCAGCTGGCTGGCGTCGGTATTGACTGGCCAGATATCGTGGCCCAGTTGCAGCTTGAGGGCGATATGCGCGCCCTTGGTGCGGCGAAACAGGTCTTCCAGGGACATCACCAACTGGTTCGGATCCAGCGGGCGGCGGTCCAGCGACTGCCGGCGCGAGAACGCCAGCAAACGGTGGGTGAGGGCGGCCGCGCGATGGGCGGAGGACACGGCCGCATCGGTAAAACGGCCAATCTCGTCACTGCGCCCGGCGGCAATATACCGCTGCATCAGGTCGAGGCTGCCGATGATGCCGGTCAGCATGTTGTTGAAGTCATGGGCGATGCCGCCGGTGAGTTGGCCCACCGCTTCCATCTTCTGCGCATGGCGCAGGGCGTCTTCGGCGCGCTCGCGTTCGAACATCTCGTTTTGCAGGCGCTGGTTGGCTTCGGCCAGTGCCTGGGTGCGCTGGGCCACGCGTTCTTCAAGGTTTTCGTTGAGGTGACGCAGGGCTTCTTCGGTGAGCTTGCGCTCGGTTTCGTCGATCACAAAGATGTAGAACCCATTCACCGAACCTTCATTGCTGAAGCGTGGCAGGTACTTCATCAGCGCGTGGCGTGGGCGTCCATCGCAGTGTGGGGTGACGGTCATGAAACTGCAGGCCTTGCCCCTGAGCGCCGCCGTGATTTTGTCTACGCGCCCGGCGTAAACCTCGTCGCCGAGGACTTCGCGGATGGTCTTGCCGTACAGCTCCTGGGGCGTCATGCCGTACCACTCCAGGTACGCGCTGTTGTTCAGACGAAAACGCTGCTCGTGGTCGACATAACCGATCAGCACCGGCATGGCGTTGATGATCAGTTGCAGCTCGGTCTGGCTTTGGCGCAGGGCTTGTTCGGTGTGTTTGCGTTCGGTGAGGTCCAGCGCCGCGCCGAGGAAACGGGCCGGGCGGCCGTGGTGATCCTTGTAGCAGCGCCCCCGGGCAAATACCCAGCGCAGCGTGCCGTCGGCTTGCAACAGGCGGTATTCCTCGGCGTATTCGGTGCCGAAGGTGATGCAGTGCTTGATGCTGCGCGCCACCATGCCACGGTCTTCGGGGTGCACGCCTTGCAGGTAGTCGCTGATGGGCAGCAGGCCGGCCTCGCTGGGGTCGACGCCGTGCAGGTAGGCGAAGTGGGCGTCGGCGATAAAGCGGTCTTCGCCGATATCCCAATCCCAGGTGCCGACTGCGTCCGTTGCCGCCAGTGCAAGCTGCAGGCGTTGCTCGGTGTTGTGCCGGGCTTTGCGACGTTCGTTGGTTTCGATGGCGGTGACCAGGATCCCGGCCACACTGCCGCTTTCATCACGGATTGGGCTGTAGGTCAGGTCCAGCCAGATTTCTGTGTCGCGATTATTGCGCTGCAGCACAAAGCGCTGTTCGGTGAAAGTGCGCACTTGGCCGGCGAGCACGGCGTCGTAGATCGGCGCGGTAAAGCTCTGTAATTCCGGCCAGGTCTGGTGCGCAGGCTGGCCCAAGGCCTCGGGGTGCTTGTTGCCCGCCAGTTGCGCAAAGCCGTCGTTGTAGAGTTGGGTGAGCTCGTTGCCCCACAGCAGCAGCATCGGCATCGGCGAGTGGATGACGATATCCACGGCAGTGCGCAGGCTTTGCGGCCAATCGTTGGCCTCACCGAGCGGGCTTTGTGCCCAGTCCAGCCGCGCAATCAATGCGGCGGCTTCGCTGACGGTGGATGTTCCATTCATGAAAAAGCCCTGAGCGTAACGCTTTGAAATATGACAAACGCCGATTATCCCGTGACTCGGGAGCGGCTGACTACCCCCGAAAAATAGCATGCATTGGCGTTTTGTCTTCAAATGAGTACGTCAGGGCTGAAACCTTTCATCTTCAGGCCAGTTCGGGACGGTCGCGAAACTCCTCCAGCGCCTGCGGGTTCGCCAGGGCATCGGTGTTCTTTACGGGCTCGCCATGCACCACGTTACGCACCGCCAATTCGACGATCTTGCCGCTGATGGTGCGGGGGATATCGGTGACAGCGAGGATCTTTGCCGGCACATGGCGCGGTGTGGTGTTGGCGCGGATCACTTGGCGAATTTGCTGCTCCAGCGCCTCATCCAGTGCGACGCCATCGTTGAGACGCACGAACAGCACCACCCGCACGTCATCCTGCCAGCGTTGGCCGATGGCCAGGCTTTCCAGGACTTGCGGCACTTTTTCTACCTGGCGATAGATTTCTGCCGTACCGATACGCACGCCGCCGGGGTTGAGTACGGCGTCGGAGCGCCCATGAATCAACAGGCTGCCGTTTGGCCGCTGCTCGGCGTAATCGCCTTGGGCCCATACGCCGGGAAATTGGCTGAAATACGAGGCGCGCAGTTTCTTCTGATCTGGGTCGTTCCACAGGCCGATGGGCATGGCCGGGAAATGCCGCGTGCAGACCAACTCGCCTTTTTCGCCAACCAGGGGCTGGCCCTTGTCGTCCCACACTTCGATGGCCATCGCCAGGCTCTTGCACTGCATCTCGCCGCGCCGTACCGGCAGCACCGGGTTGCCGATCACAAAGCAGGAAACGATATCGGTGCCGCCGGACATGGAGGACAGGCACAGCTCGCCTTTGATCTCGCGATAAACGTAGTCATAACTCTGGGGCGACAGCGGCGATCCGGTGGAAATCAGCCCTTTGAGGCTGCCCAGGTCGTGGCTCAGGCGCGGTTGCAGCCCGGCTTTTTCCAGGGTGGCGAGGAACTTGGGGCTGGTACCGAACACGCTGATTTTTTCCGCGTCGATCAGGTCGATCAGGCGCTCCGGCCCCGGATGAAATGGCGACCCGTCATACAGCACTGCCGTCGCCCCGATGGCCAGTACCGAGACCAGCCAGTTCCACATCATCCAGCCGCAGGTGGTGTAGTAGAACAGGCAGTCGTCGCGGCCCAGGTCGGCATGCAGGCCATGTTCTTTCAGGTGCGTGAGCAGCACGCCGCCGGTGCCGTGAATGATGCACTTGGGCACGCCGGTGGTGCCGCTGGAGTAGAGGATGTACAGCGGGTGGTCGAAGGGCACCGCAACGAATTCCGGCTCGCCGCCGGGGTGGTAGAAGTCGCTCCACAGCGCGGCGTTGGCGTGGGTGTAGTAGTCCTCGACGCGTGCCTGGGGTTTGGCATACGGCACAATGATCAACTGTTCCAGGGACGGCAGGCGTTCGAGGATTTCATTGAGCTTGGCGGTTTGGTCAATTTCCTTGCCTGCGTAACGGTAACCGGCACAGGTGATCAGCACCTTGGGCTCGATCTGGCCGAAGCGGTCGATCACGCCTTGGGTGCCAAAGTCGGGGGATGAGCACGACCAGATCGCGCCGAGGCTGGTGGTGGCGAGCATGCCTACCAGGGTTTGCCAGGTGTTGGGCATGCAGGCGGCAACGCGGTCGCCCCGGGTTACACCGGCGGCCCGCAGGCTGCGTTGTAAACCGGCGACGTGCTGGGCGAGTTCGGCGTAGGTCAATTGTTCGCGCTGGCCGTCTTCGCTGATGGCAACCACTGCCGCGTGATCGTCGCGGCGACGCAGCAAGTGTTCGGCAAAATTCAGGGTGGCGCCGGGAAACCATTGGGCGCTGGGCATCTCGGCGTCTTCGATCAGCACGGCGCTGGGTGGGGTGCGAAACTGCACGTCGAAGAACGCGACGATGGCCTGCCAGAAGTCGGGGCGCTGGTCGATGCTCCACTGGTGCAGGGCGGGGTAGTCGGCGAGTTGCAGACTGTAGCGTTCGTTGATGTAGCGGCGGAACTGGTCCATGCGCGTATTGGCGATGCGTTCCAGGGAGGGCTGCCAGAGGATGTCGGACATTGCGAGATCTCGAGTTCTTGTTTGGGTCTGCCGGGCAACACAGGTCCAATGTGGGAGCGGGCTTGCTCGCGAATGCGTCGGGCCAGGCCCAGTTGTGCTGGCTGATACGGCGCATTCGCGAGCAAGCCCGCTCCCACCTTTAGATCTTCATTGTTGTCGAGGTTTGCGTTTATTGGGCCAGCCAGCCGCCATCAATGTTCCACGCGGCACCGCGCACCTGGCTGCCAGCCTCGCTGCACAGGAACAACACCAACTCACCCAACTGCGGCGGCGTCACGAACTCCAGCGACGGCTGCTTTTCCGCCAGCAAATCATGCTGCGCCTGCTGCGGATCCACGCCATTGGCCGCTCGATCATCAATCTGCTTCTGCACCAGTGGCGTCAACACCCAGCCTGGGCAGATCGCGTTGCACGTCACGTTGCTGGTGGCCGTCTCCAGGCCTACGACCTTGGTCAATCCGATCACACCGTGCTTGGCCGCGACATACGCCGCCTTGCCCACCGAACCGACCTGGCCATGTACCGAGGCAATATTGACGATACGCCCCCAGCCCTTGGCTTTCATGCCCGGCAAGCTGAGGCGTGTGCTGTGGAACACCGACGACAGGTTGATCGCGATGATCGAATCCCAGCGCTCCGCCGGAAAGTCTTCCACCGCCGCCACATGTTGGATACCGGCGTTGTTCACCAGGATGTCCACGCCGCCGAACTCACGCTCGGCGTAGGCGATCATGTCGGCGATCTGCGCCGGGTCGCTGACGTCGGCCGGGTGATGGCCGACCTTGCCGCCGAATGCCTGCACCTGGGCGATCACCGCGCTGGCATCACCGAAGCCGTTGAGGATCAGGTTCGCGCCAGCCTCAGCCAGGCTCAACGCAATGCCCAAACCGATGCCGCTGGTAGAGCCGGTAACCAGGGCCGTCTTGCCGTTCAATGTCGTCATACAAACCTCACACAATGCCGGTGGCGTAGAAAGTACCGATCACCACGAACACCGCGAGGGTCTTGATGATCGTGATGCCGAAAATGTCCTTGTAGGCTTCGCGGTGCGTCAACCCCGTCACTGCCAGCAGCGTGATCACCGCGCCGTTGTGGGGCAGGGTGTCCATGCCGCCACTGGCCATGGCCGCGACGCGGTGCAGCACTTCAAGGGGAATATTGGCCGCATGGGCCGCCGAAATAAAGCTTTCGGACATGGCCGCCAGGGCAATGCTCATGCCGCCCGACGCGGAGCCGGTGATACCGGCCAGCAGGGTCACGGTAATCGCTTCGTTGACCAGCGGGTTGGGGATGCCCTTGAGCCAATCCGCCAGCACCAGAAAGCCCGGCAGTGAGGCGATCACCGCACCAAAGCCGTATTCCGACGCGGTGTTCATCGCCGCCAGCAACGCACCGCTTACCGCGCTTTTGCTGCCTTCGGCGAGTTTGCTTTTGATCGCCGACCAGCCGAACACCAGCACCATGACAATGCCTACCAGCAACGCCGCCTGCACCGCCCAGATCGCCGTGAGCTTGGCGATTTCGGTGGTTACTGGTGCGCTCATGCCTGGCAAGGCAAGGCTGTGGGTCTTGCCATACCACTGCGGAATCCAGTGGGTGAACAACAGGTTCATCACACCCACCAGAATCAGCGGCGACAGCGCGATCCATGGGTTGGGCAGTGCCAGGTTGTCGGCGGTTTCGGGTTCGTTGCGAAGCTCCGTGCCATAGCCTTCGCCGGCGCGCTGCGCTTTGTTGCGCTGGCGGGCCAGGTACAGCATGCCGGTGCAGAACACGAAGATCGTGCCGATCAGGCCCAGCCAGGGCGCGGCCCAGGCGGTGGTGTTGAAGAAGGTGCTGGGGATGATGTTCTGGATCTGCGGTGTGCCGGGCAGGGCGTCCATGGTGAACGAGAACGCACCGAGGGCGATGGTCGCCGGGATCAGGCGCTTGGGGATATTGCTCTGGCGGAACATCTCCGCTGCAAACGGGTACACCGCAAACACCACCACAAACAACGACACGCCGCCGTAGGTGAGCAGCGCGCAGACCAGCACGATCACCAGCATCGCCTGACGCGTGCCGAGCAGGCGGATCGCAGCGGCAACGATGGAGCGCGAGAAACCCGACAGCTCAATCAGCTTGCCGAACACCGCACCGAGCAGGAACACCGGGAAATACAGTTTGATGAAGCCTACCATCTTCTCCATGAACACCCCGGTAAAGGCGGGCGCAACGGCGGACGGGTCGGTGAGCAGGACAGCACCGAGGGCGGCAATGGGGGCAAACAGGATAACGCTATAGCCACGGTAGGCAGCCAGCATCAGCAGCGCGAGGGCTGCCAGGGCGATGATTACACTCATGGAGTGTCTCCAGATCGAATTGTTATTTTTGTGGGGTGTTGCGGTGGGAAGGGGCTATAGCTAGATGTGTGCCAAGATGTTAACTATATGAAACATAAGGATAATTTATTTATTTTGAGTGAATATTTTGAAAGGTGTCTCAATTCGGAGACTGGAGAGGATCAACTGTGGGAACTGGCTTGCCTGCGATAGCGGTGGATCAGCTTGAATATTGGCCAGCAGACAGACCGCTATCGCAGGCAAGCCAGCTCCCACATAGGGCTGTCTTGAATTTGAGAATTGTGTCTCTATATAGAGATTAAGTGATGCCCAACGCCACCATCTTCTTATACAACGTCGACCGCCCCAGCCCCAGCCGCTTGGCCGCCTCCACCACATTCCCCTCGCATTCATTCAACGCCGCCGCAATGATCTGCCGATCAAACCGCTCCCGCGCCGCGCTGAAGCTTTCACCGGCTACCGACGCCACGGCACTGCGTTCTACGGGGGTAAACGTCCCAATCGCCGCGCGAACTTCCTGCGCATTCAACACCAGGTCATCACTCAACAACGCCGCCCGCTCCAGCACGTTACGCAGCTCGCGGATATTCCCTGGCCAGGCGTGTTGTGCCAGCAGCGCCAGGGCTTCACGGTCCAGTTCGTGTTGGCTGCGCAGTTCCTCCAGAATCGCCTCGCTCAACGCCGGAATATCTTCCAGGCGCTCACGCAATGGCGGCACCTGGATTGGCAGCACATTCAAGCGGTAATACAGGTCGGCACGGAACTCGCCACGTTTGATCGCCGCCTCCAGGTCCATGGACGTGGCCGCGATCACCCGCACATCGCTGTGCAGCATCTCGTTGGAACCCACCGGTTCAAATTCCTTTTCCTGCAACACCCGCAGCAGCTTGCTTTGCAGTGGCAGGGGCATGTCGCCGATTTCATCGAGGAACAGCGTACCGCCTTGGGCAATCTGGAACTTGCCGGGACGCCCTTTGCGGTCGGCACCGGTAAACGCGCCCGGCGCGGTGCCGAAGAACTCGGCTTCCAGCAGGTCGCCCGGAATGGCTGCACTGTTGATGCTGACAAACGCCTTGTGCGCGCGAGGTGAGGCGCCGTGAATTGCCTGGGCCAGCAACTCCTTGCCGGTGCCGGTTTCACCCAGCAGCAGCACCGGTGATTCGGCGCTGGCACTGCGTCGTGCACGGCGTTTCACCTCAAGGCTGGCAGCGCTGGTGCCGATAAAATGCGCGAAGTTGTACTTGCTCTGGCGAGAGCGCAGCAGCGAGCGAGTGGAGGCCAGCTCCTGCTGCATGCTCAAGTAACGTTCGATCAATGGCGACAGGTTGCGCAGCTCATCAAACAGCGCAAACCCAATCGCGCCGATCACTGCGCCAGCATCGTCGTGGATCGGCAGGCGCATCACCACCAACGGGCCCTTGGGCGTGTCCTGGATATCCAGCAGAATCGGCTGGTCGTTGCGCACTACCTGGCGCAGCAGGCTGTTGGAAATCACCTGCTCGCAGGGTTGGCCGATGGCTTCATCGGCGCTTTTGAGGCCGAAGCGCTTGGCGTAGCGCTCGTTCATCCACACGATATTCGCGTCGCGGTCGACAATCACCGTGCCTTCGCTGGACTGCTCGATGATCTCGAACAGCGACTGGATGGCCAGGCCGCGAACCTGTTGGTAGTCCGTGAGGCGGGTATTCATGTCGACAACCCGCATGCGGCTGCCAGCAGTTCCTGGGTGTAGGGGTGCTGCGGTGCGTCGAACACCTGATGGCTCGCTCCGGCCTCGACCACCTTGCCATCCTTGATCACGATCATGTCATGCGCCATCGCGCGCACCACTGCCAGGTCGTGGCTGATAAACAGGTAGGTCAGGCCGTATTTCTCTTGCAGCTCACGCAGCAGCGCCACCACTTGTTTCTGCACGGTGCGGTCGAGGGCCGAGGTGGGCTCATCCAGCAGCATCAGCGCGGGCTTGAGTACCAAGGCGCGCGCGATGGCGATGCGTTGGCGCTGGCCGCCGGAAAACTCATGGGGGTAACGGTGACGGCTCTCGGGGTCGAGGCCCACGTCCTTGAGCACCTGGATCACCTGCGCATCGCGGTCGGCCAGGCTGCATGGGGCGTGCACTTCCAAGCCTTCGCTGATGATCTGCTGCACGGACATGCGCGGGCTGAGGCTGCCGTAAGGGTCCTGGAACACCACCTGCATCTGCTTGCGCCACGGGCGCATCTGCTGATTGTTCAGCGGGTCGAGGGCTTCGCCCTGGAAGCGAATGCTGCCGGTGGAGTCCAGCAAACGCAGGATCGCCTGGCCCAGGGTGGACTTGCCCGAGCCAGACTCGCCGACAATGCCCAGGGTCTTGCCGCGCTGCACGCTGAGGCTGATGCCGTCCACGGCACGCAGATAGGTTTTGCGCCGGAACAAGCCGCCGCTGAGCGGGAATTGCACGGTCAGGTTATCCACCTGCAATACCGTTTCGCGCGCATCGCTGCACAGGGCATCGCCCGCCGGCTCCGCGTCCAGCAACAGGCGGCTGTAAGGGTGTTGCGGTGCCGTGAACAGCGTTTGGCAATCGGCCTGCTCGACGATCTCGCCAGCGCGCATCACGCACACACGCTGGGCAATGCTGCGCACCAGGTTGAGGTCGTGGCTGATCAGCAGCAATGACATGCCCAAACGTTGTTGCAGGGACTTGAGCAGCAGCAGGATCTTGCGCTGCACCGTTACGTCCAGCGCGGTGGTGGGTTCATCGGCGATCAGCAATTCCGGCTCGCAAGCCAGGGCCATGGCGATCATCACCCGTTGGCGTTGCCCGCCGGAGAGTTGGTGGGGGTAGGCTTTGAGCCGTTCCTGGGGTTTCTGGATGCCCACCAGTTCCAGCAGTTCCAGGATGCGCGCCTGGGCGGCCTTGCCACCCAGGCCCTTGTGCAGCAGCAGGGTTTCGCCGATCTGCTTTTCGATGCTGTGCAAGGGGTTCAGGGAGGTCATCGGCTCCTGGAAGATCATCGCGATGCGGTTGCCACGCAGTTTTTGCAGGGTGGCCGCCGACGCGCCCACCAGCTCCTGGCCGCGATACTTCACGGAGCCGGTGGTTTGCGTGCCGGCCTCGGGCAGCAATTGCAGGATCGAATGGGCCGTCACCGACTTGCCCGAGCCCGACTCGCCCACCAGCGCCAGGCACTCGCCGGGGCGCACGTCCAGGCTCAGGTTGCGCACCACGGTCTGGCCGCTGAAGGCGACGCTGAGGTCGCGGATCTCGATCAGGTTGTCGCTCATACGGATTCACTCATGAACGGGGGTCGAAGGCATCACGCAACGCCTCGCCGATAAATACCAGCAGCGACAGGATCAGCGCCAAGGTGAAAAACGCCGTCAGGCCCAGCCACGGCGCTTGCAGGTTCTGCTTGCCCTGGGCGATCAGTTCGCCCAGCGACGCACTGCCGGCGGGCATGCCAAAGCCGAGGAAGTCCAGGGCGCTCAAGGTGGAGATCGCCCCGGTCAGGATAAACGGCAGGTAGCTCAAGGTGGCAGTCATGGCATTGGGCAGGATGTGCCGGCGGATGATCTTGGCGTCCCCCAGGCCCAAGGCCCGTGCGGCCTTGACGTACTCCAGGTTGCGCCCGCGCAGGAACTCGGCGCGCACCACGTCCACCAGTGCCAACCAGGAGAACAGCGCCATGATCCCCAGCAGCCACCAGAAGTTCGGCTCCACAAACCCTGACAGGATAATCAGCAGGTACAGCACCGGTAGCCCCGACCACACTTCCAGCACACGCTGGCCGATCAGGTCGACCCAACCGCCGTAGTAGCCCTGCAACGCACCTGCCGCAATGCCGATGGCCGCGCTGATGGCGGTGAGCGCCAGGGCAAACAGGATCGACACCCGTGCGCCAAAGATCACCCGCGCCAATACATCCCGCGATTGGTCATCGGTGCCCAGCCAGTTCACCGCCGAGGGCGGGCTGGGGGCCGGGCGGGTCAGTTCGTAGTTGGGCGTGTCTTCACTGAACGGGATCGGCGGGAACAGCATCCAGCCTCCGTCCTGCTTTATCAGCTTTTGCACGTAGTCACTGCGGTAGTCGGCCTGGAAGGGCAACTGGCCGCCGAACTGTTGCTCGGTGTAGCGCTTGAAGACCGGGAAATACAGCTCGTTCTTGAAGCTCAGCACCAAGGGCTTGTCGTTGGCGATCAACTCGCCGCCGAGGGTCAGGATAAACAGGCCGATAAACAGCCACAGCGACCACCAGCCACGACGGTTTTTCTTGAAACGCTCGAAACGTCGGCGTGCGACAGGAGACAGATTGAGCATCAGGCGTTCCTCGCGGCGAAGTCGATACGCGGGTCCACCAGGGTGTAGCAGAGGTCACCGATCAGTTTTATCAAGAGGCCGAACAACGTGAAGATAAACAGCGAGCCGAACACCACCGGGTAATCCCGAGAGAGGGCGGCTTCGTAGCTCATGCGACCCAGGCCGTCGAGGGAGAAGATCACCTCGATCAGCAAGGAGCCAGCGAAGAACACGGCGATAAACGCCTGGGGAATGCCGGAGATCACCAGTAGCATCGCATTGCGGAACACATGGCCGTACAGCACCCGTCGTTCACTCAGGCCTTTGGCGCGTGCGGTCACTACGTATTGGCGGGTGATTTCATTGAGGAACGAGTTCTTGGTAAGGATGGTCAAGGTGGCGAATCCGCCAATTACCAGCGACGTTACCGGCAAGACCAGGTGCCAGAAGTAATCGGCGATCTTGCCCACGGTGCTCAGTTCTTCGAAGTTTTCCGACACCAGCCCGCGTACGGGGAACCAGTTCAACGATGTGCCGCCAGCGAACACCACGATCAGGAACATCGCAAACAGGAACGCCGGCATCGCATAGCCGATCACGATGGCGGTGCTGCTCCATACGTCAAAGCTGCTGCCATGGCGCACCGCCTTGCGAATCCCCAAGGGAATCGAGACCAGGTAGGTAATCAGCGTGGCCCACAGCCCGAGGGAAATGGTGACGGGCATTTTTTCGAGGATCAGGTCGATCACGCTCTTGCCACGAAAGAAGCTGTTGCCGAAATCCAGGTGGGCGTAGTTCTTGAGCATCAGCCACAGGCGTTCCGGCGCGGGCTTGTCGAAGCCGTACTGTTTTTCGATGTCCTTGATCAGCTTGGGGTCCAGGCCACGGCTGGCGCGGGAGCCGCCGCTGATGCCGTCACCGGAAGCACCGCCGACGCTACCGCCGCCGATGCCTTGCAGATGGGCGATGGCTTGCTCCACCGGCCCGCCGGGCGCAGCCTGCACAATCACGAAATTCACCAGCAGGATGATCACCAGCGTCGGGATGATCAGCAGCAGGCGCCGCACGATATAGGCAAACATCAGCGCGCCCCTCCGCGTTTTTTCAGCTCAGCTTGCATCTGTTCATTGGTCAACGGCACAGGGCTGATTTCCCACCAGGTTTCCAGGGCTTCATCGTTCTTCGCCTCGATGGCCGGCCGGCCGAAGCGGTTCCACCAAGCGGCGGACGTGCCCGGCGGGTAGTAATTGGGAATCCACAGGTAATTCCATTGCAGCACCCGGTCCAGGGCGTGGGCGTAGGTCAGCATCTGCGCCTGGGTATTGGCCTTGACCAGGCCCTTGATCAGGCTGTCGACGGCCGGGTCCTTGAGCACCATGTAATTGTTGGCGCCAGGGTCGTAGGCAGCGTCCGAACCGAAGTAGTTGTAAAGCTCCATCCCGGGCGACGTGGTGACGGGAAAGCCGATGACGATCATGTCGTAATCGCGCGCCATCATCCGGTTAACGTACTGGGAAGGGTCAATGCGGCGGATGTTCAGGGTGATACCAATCTGCGCCAGGTTGCGCTTGTACGGCAGCAACAGGCGTTCCATGCCGGCCTGGGCATTGAGGAAAGTGAACTCCAGCGGCTCGCCTTCGGCATTGACCAGCTTGTCACCTTTGGGGGTCCAGCCGGCCTCTTCCAGCAAGGCCAGGGCTTGCAGTTGTTTGTCGCGGATCATGCCGCTGCCGTCGGTGACCGGGGCTTTGAATACCTGGGTAAATACCTCGTCGGGCACTTGCCCGCGCAACGGTTCAAGAATCGCCAGTTCTTCCTTGGTCGGGAGTTGGCTGGCGGCCAGCGGGCTGTTGGAGAAAAAACTCTGCTGGCGGATGTACATCGTGCGCATCATCTGCCGATTGGCCCATTCGAAGTCCCACAGCATCGCCAGCGCTTCGCGCACGCGGCGGTCCTTGAACATCGGCTTTTGTACGTTGAACACATAGCCCTGGGCCGGTTGCGGCATCTCCTTGGCCAAGTGGTCGCGTTGCAGGCGGCCATCGTCGAGGGCCGGGCCGTTGTAGCCGATGGAGTAACCGGTGGCAGAAAACTCGCGGTTGAAATCGAACGCGCCACCCCGCAGTACCTGGCGCGCTACTTCGGTATCGCCGAAATACTCCAGGCTCAAGTGGTTGAAGTTGTACAGGCCGCGGCTGACGGGCAAGTCCTTACCCCACCAGTCAGGGTCGCGGGTAAAGGTGATGGTGTTGCCGGAGTCGATCTTGCTGATTTTGTACGGGCCGCTGCCCAGTGGGATTTCGTACCCACCGCCGTTGGCGAAATCACGAGTTTTCCACCAGTGCTCGGGGAGGACGGGCAGGGTGGCGAGGTCGAGGGGCAGGGTGCGGTTTTCATTGCTGGAGAAATCGAAGCGGACCTGGCGCTCGCCTTCGACTTCGACGTGCTTGACGTCGGCGAACAGCGTGCGAAAGCCTAGCCGGCCTTGGGTCATCAACAGGTCGAAGCTGTAGCGCACGTCTTCGGCGGTAATGGGCGTACCGTCGGCGAAACGCGCCTTGGGGTTGAGGTAGAACCGCAACGACAGACCGTCGTCGGCGCGCTCCATCTTCTCGGCGACCAGGCCGTAGACCGTATACGGCTCATCCAGGGAGCGTTGGGCCAGGGGCGAATAAAGCCAGCCGTCGACCTGGGACACGCCGATGCCTTTGTCGATGTACGGCAGCACATGGTCAAAACGTCCGATCTCAATGGCCGAGCGCTTGAGGGTGCCTCCCTTGGGGGCATTGGGGTTGGCGTAGTCGAAATGGCTGAAGCCGGCGGGGTACTTGGCCGGTTCGCCGTACACCGTCAGGTACGGTTGGGGCGCCGCGATCACGGCAGTGCTGGCCAGCAGCAGGGCCAGGGTGGAGCTAAACAGGGTAGAAAAAGCCAGTCGCATTATCAGCCTTGAACGCCGCGTGTATAAGAATAGGGATTTGTACGCTATAGGCTTGCGCGTCGCCAGTCATCACATGCACAACGGCCCACCAAAAGGCGGGCCGTTGTTTACAGCATCAGCGCAGACGGGATCAGTCCTGGCGGCTGGTGACTTCCAGCAGGTGGTAGCCGAACTGGGTTTTTACCGGGCCTTGTACGGTGTTGACCGGGGCGCTGAATACGACGGTGTCGAATTCTTTAACCATTTGGCCTGGACCGAACGAACCCAGGTTGCCGCCGTCGCGGCTGGATGGGCAGCTGGAGTTGGCTTTGGCGATTTCTGCGAAATCGGCGCCGCCTTCGATTTGGGCCTTTAGTTCGTTGCACTTGTCTTCAGTGGAAACGAGGATGTGACGGGCGGTGGCTTTGGCCATGGGGAATAACTCCTTGAGTGAAAAGGGTGAGCCTACCGGATTCAGGCGGTTATTTCCTGGCAAAGTTCCCGTGGATTGCATGAGTGGATCAAGCCCGGGCCATGGCGCCGCTGCGGGTCAGCCATTCGATGAACAGCGCGAACAGCTCGGCCTGGGAGTTGATCGCCAGCTTGGTGTAGAGGTTCTTGCGGTGCATGCGCACGGTTTCTGGCGAAATGCCCAGCACTTGCGCGGTGGACTTTACCGAATGGCCCCGCAGGATCAAATGCGCGATTTCGCGCTCTCGCACGGTGAGCACGCCGCTGCCAAAGCCCATGAACGCGGCTTCGATCTGTTGATGAGCCTGGGTCTGGGTAAACGCCTCGTCACTGATTACCTTGGCCAGGCCGCCGGTGGTGCCGAATCGACGTAGCAAGGCACGCACCATGGCCTGGGTGGATTTCTGCAATGCCAGTTGTTCAGCGCTGAACTGCCCGGCGCTCAAGCCCTGGAACATGCACAGCGAGATCTTGCTCTGGGGGCACAGGTCGACGATGTAGTAACTCTCCTGGGCGCCGCCACTGCGCAGGTAGTAGGTCTTGTAGTACTCGCTGTTGAAGAAGTCGTCCGGGGCGATCTGTGCCAGGTGGTAGAAACCCTCGGCCAGGCCCTTGTCCACCGCCAGGCAGAACGGGTCCAGCAGATAACCCCGAGAAAAGTAGCGGTGGATGATTTCATCCTGATAAGCGCGGGGAATGCCTTGCTGGTACAGCAGGTGCGGCGGTTGGCCCTGGCGCTCCAGGCTGATCATCATCGATTCGATGGGGGTAAGCGTGCAGAGCGCACTGGCCAGGTGTTCGAGAAACGACGTCTCGTCCACATGGATAAACGCCTGGGCCAGGGCTTGGTGCCAGGCTTCAAGTGCGTCGAGGGTTGGGGAGGGGCGGGCAGTGGTCATGACCGCCAGTCTACCCGCCGGCCCGTGCCCAGGCAAAAACGCCGAGACGGGCTCGGCGCTGTGGCTCATCGGCCCTGATACTCGCCGCTTTGGCGCAGTTCCGCAGCCGTTTCGAGGATGCACTGGCGTAGGGTTTCCACCACTTCATCCACTTGGGCATGGGTGATGATCAGTGGCGGCGACATCACGTTCAGGTGGCCGATGGGCCGCACCAGCAACCCCTTGGCCTGGGCACGCAGGTGGATTTTTTCGCCGATGTTCACCGCGTCCGGCAACAGCGCCTTGCTGCGTTTATCCGCGACGAATTCGATGCAGGCCATCAGGCGTTGGCAGCGGATGTCACCCACCAACGGCAGGTCGGCCAGGGTGTGCAGGCGTTGCTCCAGGTACACGCCGACATCTTCCACATGGGCCAGCAGGTTCTCACGCTCGATGATCTCGATGTTTTTCAGGGCTGCCACGCAACTGACCGGATGGCCGCTGTAGGTAAACCCATGGGTAAAGCAACGGCCTTTGCCCGGCTCGCCAATCACTTGCCAGATACGCTCCGAGAAAATGCACGCACCCAAGGGCAGGTAGCCGGAAGTCAGGCCCTTGGCGGTGGTGATGATGTCGGGCTGCATGCCGAACACGTCCTCGGAGGCAAAGAATGCACCCAAGCGCCCGAACGAGGTGACCACCTCATCCGCGACATAGAGCAGGTCATGGCGCTGGCAGATTTCCCACATACGACGGTGGTAACCCTTGGGCGGAATGATCACGCCGCCCGAGCCCATGATGGGTTCGGCAAAGAACGCGGCCACGTTATCGGCGCCCAGGGTCAGGATCTTGTCTTCGAACTCGTTGACTAGGAAGTCGAGGAAATCTGCCTCGCTCATGCCCTCTGGCGCCCGGTAATAGTTGGGGCAGGAAATGTGGTGGAACAGGTCGCTCATGAAGTCGAATTCTGGCGCACGGTCGGCGGCCTTATTGCCGATGGACATGGTCAGGAACGTACTGCCGTGGTACGCACTGAAGCGCGAGATGATGTGCTTCTTGGTCGGTTTGCCACGGCTGTTTTGATAGAACTGCACCAGCCTGTACGCGGTATCCACCGCAGTCGAGCCGCCGGTGGTGAGGAACACATGGTCCAGGTCGCCGGGGGCCAGGCTGGCGAGCTTGGCGCACAATTCGATGGCTGTGACGTTGGCCATGTCGCAGAAGGGGTTGGAGTACGCCAACTGACGCACTTGGTTGGCGATGGCCTCGGCCATTTCCTCGCGGCCAAGGCCGATATTCGTACACCACATGCCACCGACCGCATCCAGGTAGCGATTGCCATGGGTGTCGTAGATGTAGGCGCCGTTACCCGCTGCGATATTCAGCGAACCTTGTTCACGGTGTTCGTCGAACATGTGGAAACCGTGCATGTAGTGGGCTTTGTCGGCGGCGTCCAGCTTGGCGTGGTCGAACTGGGCGAAGAAAGCAGGATTTGGCAGAGTCATGGCATTTACCTTCAATGGCTGGGTTTACTTGCCGGTCTTGACGGCATTCCAGGTACGGGTGATCAGGCGCACGGCGGCTTGGGGTTGGCTTTTCTGCGTGAACAGCCGCTGCATGGTCGCCGGGTCGGGGTAGATCGCCGGGTTATCGCGGACATCGGCGCTGAGCAAGGGTTTGGACGCGAGGTTGCTGTTGGCGTAGTGAATGGTGTTGCTGACCCCGGCCATGGTGCTCGGTTGCAGCAGGAATTCGATGAACTTGTGGGCATTGGCCACATGGGGCGCATCGGCGGGAATGTAGAAGTTATCGAACCAGATCAGCGAGCCTTCCTTGGGAATGAAGTAGTCCAGCTTGACCTTGGCCCCGGCCTCCGTTGCTCGCGCTTGGGAGGTGGCGTAGTCGCCGGACCAGGTGGTGGCCATGCAGAGGTCGCCATTGGCCAGGCCATTGATGAACCCGCTGGAATCAAATTTTCGAATGTACGGGCGCACCGCCATCAACACTTCCTGGGCGGCCTTGAGGTCTTTGGGCGCGGCACTGTTGGGGTCCAGGCCGAGGTAGGTCAGGGCCAACGGGATCATGTCGGTGGGGGAGTCCATGAAGGTAATGCCGCAATCGGCAAACCGCGACACGATCTTGGGATCGAAGATCATCGCCAGGGAGCCGATGGGGGCGTCCGGCATGCGCGCCTTGATCATGTCGACGTTGTAGGTCACGCCGTTGCTGCCCCAGGTGTAAGGCGCCGAATAGGTGACGCCGGGGTCATGGGCCTCCAGGCTCTTGAGCACCAGCGGGTCAAGGTTGTTCCAGTCGGGCAACAAGCTTTTGTCGAGGGGTTGGAACACCTTGCCCTTGATCAGCAGCGGCACCAGTGAGGCGTTGAGCAACGCCAGGTCATAGCCGGAGCGACCGGACAGCAACTTGCCTTGCACGGTCTCGTACGAATCGTAGGTGTCGTAGATCACCTTGATACCCGTGGCCTTCTCGAAGTCGGCCAGGGTGGTGTCGCCGATGTAGTCCGCCCAGTTGTAGATGCGCAAGGTATTGCCTGGGTCATCGGCGGCCTGGCTCTGCGGGGATGAGGCTAGCAGTACAACGCTGAACAGGGCGATCAAGGTTTTATGCATGGGGACCCACCGTTAGTTGTGCTTGTTATCAGGCGCAGGGACTGATTGCACTGTCAGGCAGGTGGCGGGTGGGCGCCATACCCCGTTCGGGTAGGGTTCAAGGCAGCACGATGTAGTCGTTGCGCTGGATGATCGGATGGTGCGGGCCTTGCACCAAGTGAATGTAACGTCCATCCACCAGATCGATGGGCAGGCAGTCGTCAACGTCCATCACAGCGTCGGTGTGGGCCTGGGACCATTGGCGCAGCATCTGTTGCTTGCCTTTGTTCTTGGCCTCTTGTTTGTTGCGGGCGACCACCAGCAAGTAATGGTGTGCCTCACCAAAGCTGTTGGCCTCATAACCGCCAAGGTTGATGAAGTAAAGGTGGTGCGCGTGCGCCTCGGGGGCCAGGTTGCTGAATTCGACCTTCCAGCCATCGACACCGTCTACTGCCATCCACCCGTCGATATGCACACCTTTAGGGCTGCCAAACCAGCTATTGCGTAGTTGCGGGTAGGTGGCTTGCAGCGTGTCCGCTGCGGCGAATACCACATCATGTACTTCGATTTTCGCCCGAGGGTGCTTGCCCCCGAGCATGACCACAAACAGCATTGCAGAAACTTCCTGGCGAATTGACAGGAAGTAACCATCCTTCGATTGAACCCTGCTGTCCAGTTAATGCCACACTCTTAAGTCTTGAACCCATCAGGAGGTTGTCATGCGTACCATTGATCTGGCGGGTGTTCCCGTCCCCGTCATCGGCCAGGGGACCTGGCGCATGGGCGAAAATCCCGATCATCACCGCGCCGAAGTTTCGGCCCTGCAATTGGGGATCGACGAGGGCATGACGTTGATCGATACCGCCGAAATGTACGGCGAGGGCGGCGCTGAAAGCGTGGTCGGCGAAGCCATTCGAGGGCGTCGTGACCAGGTATTCCTGGTGAGCAAGGTCTACCCGCACAATGCCAGCCGCAAGGGCGTGCCCCGTGCCTGTGAAGCGAGCCTGCAACGCCTGGGTACGGACTACATTGACCTGTACTTGCTGCATTGGCGCGGTCAATACCCGCTTGAAGAAACTGTCGAAGCGTTCGAACGCTTGCGTGAAGCCGGCAAGATCGGCCGTTGGGGCGTGTCCAATTTCGACGTGGCCGACCTGCAGGAA
Organism: Pseudomonas sp. PGPPP1; assembly: GCF_002255865.1. NCBI lineage: Bacteria > Pseudomonadati > Pseudomonadota > Gammaproteobacteria > Pseudomonadales > Pseudomonadaceae > Pseudomonas > Pseudomonas sp. PGPPP1. Next base: position 327,879 of record NZ_NKIG01000001.1, read on the forward strand.
CTCGCATCCCCGGCCTGCGCGACCAACCAGGTGCTCTACAACATCGAAGAGCGCGGCATCGAATTTGATCTGCTGCCCTGGTGGCAACAGCATCATTTGCCATTGATGGCTTACTGCCCGATTGCCCAGGGCGGTGAATTACTCACCAGTACCACGTTAAAGCAAATTGCCCGTCGCCATGAAGCCACGCCCGCGCAGGTTGCGCTGGCCTGGGTGCTTCGCCAGGAAGGCGTGATCGCCATCCCCAAGGCGGTCACACCGGAGCACGTGAGGCTCAATGCGGCAGCTGCCAAATTGGTGTTGGATGAACATGACCTGGACGCGATCGACCGGGTTTTCGGTGCGCCCCAGCGCAAACATCCATTATCGATGGTGTAGCCAACCGGTAAAGCGGCGCCGTCCATGGCGCCGCTCCTGCACTAGTCCAACTTAACCCGCAACTGGGCTGCGCCAGTCATCTGCCCCGGAAGTACCGGATACTTCGTGGGTCCATACGATCTTGCGATAACTGAAGTGCACATCTTCCAAATGCGTGAAGTGGGCGTTGTTCGGGTCTTGGCAGTTGGGCATGCGGGATTGGATATCCACGATGGTCGCCCCCTCTAGTTCAATGGTGAAGTAGTGTTCCTGGGTGCCGGCTGATGAAGTCCGGAACCACTCCAGCCGGCAGCTGACTTCTTCGCCGCTGGTCAACGCGCTGAACAGCAGCGGTGAAGACTTATCGAACACCTTGCTGACCATCAGCGGTTTGTGAACCCTCTGGCCCGTGGGCTGGCCGGACTGCGGATCGCGCGGAATGATGACTTGGTGCGCGAACGCCTGGACCAGGATCTGATCCTCATGGCCCTCCTGGTAAATGTTGCCTACCGAATCCTGAGTAAACGTGCCTGCCGTAATCAAACCCTGTTTGATACCGGTGATAGAGAGATAGGCGGGTGTTGGCATGACTGGTTTCCTTGCCTGAATGAAAAGGTAGTTCCAGACGAAAAGTCTATCGGCTGGGCCAATGCCTATAACAAAAAGCGTGCCTGAAAACGGCAGCCCAATAAAATCAAAGAGATGAAGTCTTGCGCGAGTGGGTTTATAAGGTTTTGCGTGAGAAATAGATGGTTTTGTGTGGATATTGCTGCGCATTAGTGCGCATTTAGTTGCTCGTTAAGAATGAGCTGCAAGTATCTTGTCTGAGGGTTTAAACAAGTCGTTAAATATGTTTTTAATGCGCAAGATATTGCGCTACTCCTCGAATTTATGGGGTTGTAGGAGAATTCTTAAGTGTCGGCTCGATGCTTGCTGAATGTGTTTTGCATGGCTAAGGTTCGTGGGCTTCACGGCGAGTCCAGTGAAGTTTAGATGGCGTTCTGATGCACGATTTAAGTGTGCTTTTAGTTAGCCTGTCCGACCTTGAGCAATCGTGTGCGGTCCAGAATGGTTTATTCAGACAAACTTTGCGCTTATTACCTTGAACTTGCACAGTTGCCTTGTTCGCAAACAAGTTTTGCTGGCGGTGATATGCGCTTTTCGAGTGAGTTTGAAGCCCTGGAAACCGAGGTGGGAAAAGCGCAATCGATTCACGACAGCGCCCAGCCCGATTGGCATTCCGTTCTTGAAAACAGCGAAAGTCTGTTGCGCCAGCACTCCAAGGATCTGCGTGTAGCCGTCTGGTTAGCCTGGGCCTTGCAGCAGCGCGAATCCTTCCCTGGGTTACTGGGGGGGCTCGGTGTGTTGCTTCATCTCTGCGAGCATCACTGGTCGACGGTCTACCCCGAGAAGCTGCGTACGCGTGGCGCTGCGTTTGGCTGGCTGGTTTCACGCCTGGAGCCGGTGTTCGCACAAAACCTGCCGCTTCAGAACCAGCAACCCCTGTTTCAATCGATTCTTGAGCACCTGGCGCGCCTCGATGAACTCTGGACCGAGCACTTGGCGGGCGACGCGCCGCTATTGTTGCCTGTTCGTCGGCAACTGGCGCAACGATTGGAACATGCGGCTCAGGGCGAGCCTGTCATCGCGGGCTTGAGTGGCGTGATTGCCCAGGTCAAGCAAGTGACCCACCAGCGGTTGAAGCCTGAAGCGCTGATCGAGAATGAAAAAGACGCGCATAAATTACTGCGCACCCTGCAGGAGCAGGCGCGGTCTTTGTGCGTGTGGTGGTTGCACCAGAACGCCGCCGACCTGCGGGCCTTGCGCCTGAACCGGACATTGACGTGGCTGGCACTGGTCAGCTACCCGGAGGCCGACGGTGAGCGCACCACCGTGTTGCGCGGTCTCGCGCCCGATAAGCTCAAGCGCTACCAGGAGCGTTTCGCCCAAGGCCATCACGCTGACCTCATGCTTGAGCTCGAGGCCAGCCTTGCGGGAGCGATGTTCTGGTTCGACGGGTTGCGCATGGTCTGGCAGTGCCTGGAAGCGCTGCAAGCCGCGCCCGCCATGCTCGAATTGGAAGTGACCTTCGCCTTGCTGCTGCAGCGCTTGCCGCATCTCCCGGACTTTCGTTTTCACGACGGTACTCCGTTTGCCGACGACACCACCCGCGACTGGATTGCATTGCACGTCACCCGCCGTCTGCAAACACCCGAGCCTTGCACCAAGGCGGTGGATGCCAACGCCGCGCCATGGGAAGTCGCTTTAGCTGACGTTGCAGCAGGGCTGCGCAAGGGCGGGCTCAAGGCGGCGGTGCAGGAACTCAAGTTCGGTATGCAGGCCGCCCAAGGTGACCGCGCACGTTTTCACTGGCGGTTGGCCCAGGCCCGTCTTTGTATGCACGCGGGAAAACCGGAGCTGGCGAAGATCCAGCTTGAATACCTTGATAACGAATTGCAGCGCACGGGCCTGGAGCGATGGGAACCGGAGTTGGCGCTGCACGTGACGCAGCTTCTACACAGCTGCTGCGACCTCTTGCCACAAAACCATTCGGTGCGCGAGTGCAAGGAAGACACCCATCGCAGGCTGTGCCTCTTCGACCTTGAAGCGGTACTTGAATAGATTTTCCAGCCACTAAAAAAGGAGAAACACCATGGCCAAAGAAGGGTCGGTAGCACCCAAGGAACGCATCAATATCACCTTCAAACCGGCTATAGGCGGAGCGCAAGAGGAAGTCGAGCTGCCGTTGAAACTGCTGGTGCTGGGTGATTTCACCCAGCGTGAGGAGACGCGCAAGCTGGAAGACCGAAAACCCATTGCTATCAACCAGCACACCCTTGATGAGGTGCTGGCCAAGCAGGCGCTGAGCCTCAGTTTGAATGTGCCTAATCGCCTTCAAGAGCATGGAGACGTGGAGGCGTTGGCGATTCAGGTACGCATCAATTCGATGAAGGATTTCAACCCGGCAAACCTGGTCGAGCAGATTCCCGAACTGCACAAGCTGATGGCCTTGCGTGAGGCGCTGATGGCACTCAAAGGCCCTTTGGGCAACACGCCGAGCTTTCGCAAGGCCATCGAACACGCCCTGGCCGACGATGAATCCCGTGCCCGCGTATTGGCGGAACTGGGCCTAAGCGGCCACGTCGCCTGACATTTTTCAGTAAAAGGACACTGAGCCATGAGCACCCAACAAGCCGTTGCGACGGAACAACCTACCGGCGAGAGCAGCATCCTCGACACGATTGTCGCCCACACGTTATTGAGCGCGGACGACGAGGCCTATGGCATTGCCAAGCGCGGCGTCTCGGCGTTCATCGAAGAGCTGGTCAAGCCGCAGAACCGCGGGGAGGCCGTCAAGAAGCGGCTGGTGGACCGCATGATTGCCGAGATCGACACGAAGCTCAGCCAACAGATGGATGAGATTTTGCACCACCCGGATTTCCAGGCCCTCGAGGCTTCGTGGAAAGGGCTGCAGTTGCTGGTCGACCGCACCAACTTTCGCGAGAACATCAAGATCGAACTGTTGAATGTCTCCCGGCAAGACCTGCTGGACGACTTCGAAGACTCGTCGGAGGTGATGCAGTCTGGCCTTTACAAGCACATCTACAGCGCCGAGTACGGTCAGTTTGGTGGGCAGCCCGTTGGTGCAATCATCGCCAACTATTTCCTGTCTCCCAGCGCACCTGATGTGAAGCTGATGCAATACGTCTCCAGCGTTGCCTGCATGGCGCATGCACCCTTCATTGCCGCTGCTGGGCCGAGTTTTTTCGGGCTTGAAAGCTTCTCTGGCCTGCCGGATCTCAAGGACCTCAAGGACCATTTCGAAGGCCCCCAATTTGCCAAGTGGCAAAGCTTTCGCCAGAGCGAGGACGCGCGGTATGTCGCGTTGACCGTGCCGCGCTTCCTGTTGCGCACGCCCTACGATCCGCTTGAGTGTCCGGTCAAGACCTTTGCCTACCAGGAAAACGTGGTCAACAGCCACGAGCACTACCTGTGGGGCAACACCGCCTACGCCTTCGCCACGCGCTTGACCGACAGCTTCGCGAAGTTTCGCTGGTGCCCAAACATCATCGGCCCGCAAAGCGGTGGCGTCGTGGAAGATTTGCCGTTGCATCACTTCCATAGCATGGGCGAAATCGAAACCAAGATTCCCACCGAGGTCTTGGTTTCCGACCGTCGCGAGTATGAGTTGGCGCAAGAGGGCTTTATCGCCCTGACGATGCGCAAGGGCAGTGACAACGCGGCGTTTTTCTCGGCCAGTTCGGTACAGAAGCCCAAGCATTTCGGTATCAGTGCCGAGGGCAAGGAAGCTGAGTTGAATTACCGCCTCGGCACCCAATTGCCTTACATGATGGTGGTCAATCGACTCGCTCATTACCTCAAGGTGCTACAGCGCGAACAGTTGGGTTCCTGGAAGGAGCGTACCGACCTGGAGTTGGAACTCAACAAGTGGATTCGCCAGTACGTTGCCGACCAGGAAAACCCCAGTGCCGAAGTTCGCGGACGACGCCCGCTACGCGCAGCCCGGATTGTTGTCAGTGACGTCGATGGCGAGCCGGGCTGGTACCGCGTCAACCTGAGTGTGCGTCCGCACTTCAAGTACATGGGGGCGGATTTCACCCTGTCCCTCGTAGGCAAACTCGACAAAGAATGAGTAAAGGTCAGGGGATACCCCATCATTCAAGTCTGTTTGAGCGCCTGGAACGCCCAACAGTCACCCCTACCAGTGGCGCGGCATCTGTTGCCACCCACCTGGGAAAAATGCTCAGCATCCGCGCGGGTAGCGTCCAGACCTTGCCGGACTATGGCATGCCCGATCTCAATGATATGAACCAGAGCTTGCACGAGTCATTGAGCCAATCGCGGATGCTGATCGAGCGTTTTGTGCGGGCCTACGAGCCACGTTTGAAGCATGTGCGTGTGCGGGCATTGCCTCGTGATCATGATCCGCTGGCCCTGGCGTTTGCCATCGAGGCCACGCTGATGATCGCGGGCGTCATGCAGCCCGTGGCGTTTACCGCGAGGCTGTGTGATGCCGGTCGCGTCGAGGTGCAGCCTGATGTCATTTAACCGGTATTACCAGAGCGAGCTCAGCGCGTTGCGGCTGCTTGGTCGGCGCTTTTCGCAGCGCAATCCTGCGCTTGCTCCCTTTCTCGCAGAGCCCGGCCAGGACCCTGATGTGGAACGGTTGCTGGAAGGTTTTGCCTTCCTCACCGGTCGCCTGCGCCAGAAGCTCGATGACGAGTTGCCTGAACTGACTCATTCGTTGATGCAGCTGTTATGGCCCAACTACATGCGGCCGATGCCGGCGTTCAGCATCTTGCAGTTTGACCCGTTGAAGCATGTCGGACCTGGAGTGTGCGTGGCCCGGGACACGCCGGTCGAAAGTGCAGCGGTCAATGACGAGTGTTGTCGCTTTCGTACTTGTTACACCACGCAGGTCCTGCCGTTGCAATTAAGCGCCCTGGAATACAGCGTCCAAGGCGACCGCACGTTATTGAGCCTACGCCTGGACATGAATGCAGACGGCAATTTCAGTGAATGGCCGTTTGACTCGTTACGTCTGCATTTAGCGGGTGACCGTTATATCAGCCAGGGGTTGTACCTGGACCTGTTGCGTCATCTCCAAGGTATCGAGTTATTGCCATTGGGCCTTGATGGCTTGCCGGTCTGTGGGATCGACGGCCAGCCTGTATCGCTGCGATTGGGAGCGGATCGGGTACAGCCGGTGGGGTTCCGTGAGGACGAGGCACTGATTCCTTATCCGCTGAATACCTTCCCAGGCTATCGCCACCTGCAGGAGTACTTCGCGTTTCCCGAAAAGTACCTGTTTGTCGATGTTGGTGGCCTGGATGCCCTGCGCCAACTTCCCGCCCAAGTGCTTGAGCAGGTGCGCGGCGTGACCTTGCGATTTGAGTTGCGCACCCAATGGCAAGAGGCCCAACGACCTACTGTCGACAATGTGAAGCTTTACTGCACCCCGATCGTCAATCTCTTCACGCTGGACGCGGTGCCGATTCGCCTGGACGGTAAGCAGGATGAGTATCGGGTGCTACCTGGGGAATATGCTCGCGGTCATGCCAGTGTGTTTTCCGTGGACAACGTCACAGGCTGGCGCCCTGGCGGGTTGGGGTATCGGGCTTATGTGCCGTTCGAGTCCTTTGAACATGACAGCGACACCGAAAAGCAGGCAGGTGTGCCCAGCTACAGCATTCGCCAGCGGTTATCGGCGCAGCCAGATGAACTCGAAACCTGGTTGGGGTTCGGCAACACCCTTGGGCGTGACCAGGAAACGTTATCGATCGAGCTGACGTGCACCAACCACAACCTGCCTCGGCAACTGCAAGCCGGAGCTATCAACCTGCCTTGCGAACAGACGCCGGAAGGGTTGTCGTTTCGCAACATCAGCGCGCCGACGCCAAGTTTTTCACCGCCCCTTGACCAGGATTTTCTCTGGCGGCTCATCAGCAACATGTCGCTCAACTACCTGTCATTGAGCGACATCAACGCCTTGAAAGTGATCCTCGAAACCTACGACTTGCCTCGTTATCAAGACCGGCAGGCGCAAAAGGTCAGTCAATGCCGCTTGGAGGCTTTGCTGTCCATCAACCACACGGGTGTTGACCGATTGCACCGCGGCTTGCCGTTTCGAGGCGTGCGGGTCGACCTGACCGTCGATTGCCAAGGCTTTCTCGGGCGGGGCGAAATGTTTGTGTTTGCGTCGGTGCTCAACGAGTTCTTCGCGCTGTACGCCAGCCTCAATGCCTATCACGAATTACGAGTCATCAGCACACAAGGAGACGTGTACCTATGGCCACCCCGGACGGGTCAGCAGCCCCTGCTTTGAACGAATTGTCACGTGTCATCCGTGAATACTCGCTGTTCCAAGCGGTTTTACAGGTGATCAGTTGTCTACGTGATGCCCATCCCTCGCTGGATGATGATGCGTTGTATGACCAGTTGGAGTTCCAGGCAAACCCAGGTTTGGGGTTTCCCGGTCACGATATCGACCGAGTGGAGTTTTTTGTTGAGCGTGATCAATTACGTGCACGTCTTCGCCTCAACGTACTCGGCCTGTGCGGGGCGGGCTCGCCCTTGCCGGCGTTTTATGGTGAGCAAGCACTGGCTGACGGTGCGGGTGGCACCGCGACCCGAAATTTTCTAGACCTGTTTCACCACCGCCTGCATCGGTTGATGTTGCCGATCTGGCGCAAATACCGCTATCGGATGTGTTTTCAGCACGGGGCCAGCGACGGGTTTTCCCAGCAGATGTTTGCGTTGATCGGTTTGGGCGGGCGGCACATGCGCAGTGCTGCGCAATTGGACTGCAAGCGGCTATTGCCCTACCTGGGGTTGCTGAGCTTGCGGGTGCACTCGGCAGCCTTGATCGAGACGGTACTGCGTCACTACTTCAAGCACAGTTGCTTGTTCATCGAGCAGTGGGTTGAACGCACGGTGGTCATCGCGCACGCGCAGCGCAACAGACTGGGGGGCGCCAACAGCCGGCTCGGTCATGACCAGGTGCTGGGTCGCGAGGTTGCCGACCGAAGCGGCAAGTTTCGGGTGCACCTGCAGGGGCTGAAGTGGCAACGATTCCACGATTTTTTGCCGACGGGGCTGGACCATGAGCCGCTGTGCTCACTGGTCCGGCTCACCGCCCGCGACCCCTTGGAATATGACCTGCGCCTGGTGTTGGCCGCAGGAGAGATTCGGCCGCTGCACATTGGAGAGCACAACCCGTGCCGCCTGGGCTGGACCAGTTGGTTGGCACACGAATGCGCTGATGGTGTGGCCATTGTCGCCAGCAACGCTCATTAGGGACGAATGATTATGATGAATGTGGACTTGCAACAACTTATCCAGACCTTGACCGCCGCGACCCGTAGTGACCTCGAACGCTCGGCCGAACGTTGCATCAGTCGTGGCGGTAGAGAAGTCCTTGTCGAAGACCTGCTGCTGGCGTTGCTGGAGCATCACGACGGGCTTCTGTTACGGGCGTTGGCGGATGCAGGTATCGAGCCCGGTGAACTACAAGACACGCTGCAGCCCAAGGGTGAAACAAGCGCGTCGCACAGCCCGGTGTTCGCCCCGGCTCTTGTGTTGTGGTTGCAGCAGGCGTTGATGGTTGCGCACCTTGAGTTGCGGCAAACCGAGGTGGGTCATGGGGCATTGTTGCTCGCACTGCTTCGCCACCCGTTGCAGCACGCAGGCAGTGGCTACCAGCGTTTATTGAGCCGGTTGGACACCCAACGGGTGCTTGACTGCGTGTTGAGCCAGGTGCCTGAAAACGCATTGGCTCCCAATGGCGAGTCGTTGTTGGAGCGCTTTACCCATGACCTGACGCGCCAGGCCCGGGAAGGGCTCATCGATCCGGTGTTGTGCCGCGATGGCGAAATCCGCCAGTTGATCGACATTTTGGTGCGCCGGCGCAAGAACAACCCGATCCTTGTGGGTGAAGCCGGGGTGGGTAAAACCGCGATTGTCGAAGGTCTTGCCCTGCGGGTTGTCAGTTCGCAAGTGCCGGAACCCCTCAAGGATGTGCGGGTGTTGACCCTGGATATGGGCTTGCTTCAAGCCGGCGCCAGTATCAAGGGGGAGTTCGAACGACGCCTCAAGGGTCTGATGGACGAAGTCCGTGCTTCGGTAAAACCTGTGATCCTGTTTATTGATGAGGCACATACCCTGGTGGGGGCCGGAGCACAGGCGGGTACATCCGACGCCGCCAACCTGCTCAAGCCGGCACTGGCCCGTGGTGAGCTGCGTACCATTGCCGCCACCACCTGGTCGGAATACAAGAAGTACTTCGAGAAAGACCCAGCCCTTGCCCGCCGTTTCCAGCCCGTGCGTGTCGGCGAGCCCAGTGTCGAGCAAGCGGTGGCCATTTTGCGCGGCCTGGTTGCGGCGTATGAAGCCAGCCACGGCGTGTATGTACGTGATGACGCCGTGGTCGCCGCAGCGCAGATGAGCGCCCGTTACCTGGCGGGTCGTCAGCTACCCGACAAGGCCGTGGATGTGCTGGATACCGCTTGCGCACGTGCCCGAACCAGCAGGGTGACGGCGCCCGAGTCAGTGCAAAAGCTGTTCGCCGAACACGCCGAGGGTATGCGGCAGCGGCAGGCGTTGGAACGTGACAGGGACGCAGGGCTTTGCGTGGATGAGCAGGCCTTGCTCGCACTGAGTCTTCGGCTGGAGGGGGGCGAGCGCGAGCGCCAACAGATGGAGCAAGCCTGGATGGAGCAACGCGTTTTGGCGGAACAGGTACTTGAGTTACGCCAGCAATTGCACGAGGCGCGACAGGCGGGGCAGGGCGTTGATCAGCTGGAATGCACCCTCGCTGCGCAGCGCAAAGCATTGCTCGCGCACCAAAACAGGCAGGCGTTGGTCAATCTTGATGTATGCCCGCGCCTGGTGGCACAGGTCGTCAGCGCCTGGACCGGCATCCCTGTCGAGCAACTGGCGCTTGAGCACAACCAATCCGTCCTGGGTTTTGCCGATGCATTGCGCGCACGGATCCTGGGTCAGGAGCCTGCAGTGCAAGCCCTAGACGGTAACCAGCGGGCGGTTGCTGCAGGACTCAACGAGGTGGATGCCCCGGTGGGGGTTTTTCTCCTGGTGGGCCCAAGCGGAGTGGGCAAGACCGAAACAGCGTTGGCACTCGGCGACCTCCTGTATGGCGGCGAGCGTTTTGTCACCACGCTTAACATGTCGGAGTTTCAGGAAAAACACTCGCTGTCCCGGTTGATCGGTGCACCGCCCGGGTATGTCGGATATGGCGAGGGTGGCGTACTCACGGAAGCCGTACGCCAACGTCCGTATTCGGTGGTGTTGCTCGATGAGGTCGAGAAAGCCGACCCGGAAGTGCTGAGCCTGTTCTACCAGATCTTCGACAAGGGGCTGGCCAATGATGGTGAAGGCCGGGAAATCGATTTTCGCAATACGCTGATCCTGATGACGTCCAACCTGGGCAGTGAGTGCATCGACGATCTGTGTGCTGGGGGGGCGCGCCCGGATACGTCAGTGCTGCAAGAAGCGATTCGCCCGCTGTTGAGCGCGCACTTCAAACCCGCGTTGTTGGCGCGGATGCGTGTTGTGCCGTACTACCCGATCACGGGTGAGGTGTTGCATGAGTTGGTCAGGCTAAAGCTCGACCGCCTTGGCCAACGGTTGCAACTGCGCAGATTGGCGTTCAGCTATACACCCGAACTGGTGACGCAGATCGCCACACGTTGTGCATTCGGCGACAGCGGCGCGCGGCAGATCGATCAATGGATCGAGACGTGCTTACTGCCGCAGATAGTCGACCGTGTGCTGGGGGCAATGGCCGTAGGCGAACCCCTGGCATACGTGCATGCCAGTCTGGATGCCAACGAACAGCCAGTCTGCGAGTGCCACTCATGATGGCGCACTCCTTTACCCACTTGCCTGACCCCCTGGCCTACGCCGATGCGTTGCTGGGCTGGTTTACGCGCTTGGGCAACGACGGTGATGAAGCGACATTGCCAGGGTTGTGTGCAACGGCTGCCGCCGAGCTGAGCCAGTGCGAGCTCAGTCAATTGTATTGGCGCGACGAGGTCACGGGGCGGCTTGAGTTGCTTGCCCAACATTTCCCCACGGGCGCATCGCCTTGCGACCAGGCTTCGCGCGCCGATTATCAGCATGAGCAGTTGTTGCACTACGTCCTCAGTCAGCAACGGGCACTGAACCTGGACGATGTGTCGGGCAGCCTCTACGAGAGTGGGTTCCTGCCGGCGTCTGCAACGCCGTGGCGCTCATTGTCATGTGTGCCGTTATTCAGCCGACACACGCGAATTGCAGGCCTGTTGTTGTGCGCCAGCCAGCACTCCAGACCGTTACAGGATTACGCCTGCTCACTGGGGAAACTGGGCAGTTTCGCCATGAACCAGCTTGCGTTCTCACGGCGCGTACGCCCAGTGCAGGACCCCTCGGTACTCACGCCCCGCGCGGCGTTTGGCCTGATCGGAAACAGCACAGCCATGGATGAGACCTGCCGCTTGATCGGCAAAGTATTGAACACGTCTTACACCGTGCTACTGCGCGGTGAGACCGGTACCGGCAAGGAGGTGGTGGCGCGAGCCATTCACTCGGCAGGGGCGCGCAGTGATAAAGCGTTCGTCGTGCAGAACTGCGCGGCCTTTCCCGAAAACCTGCTGGAGAGTGAGCTGTTCGGTTATCGCAAAGGTGCCTTCACTGGGGCCGACCGTCACCACGCTGGGTTATTTGATACGGCGCACGGCGGAACGCTACTGCTGGATGAGATCGGTGACATGCCGCTGGCGCTACAGGCCAAGTTGCTGCGGGTTTTGCAGGAGGGTGAGGTACGCCCGCTAGGGGCCAGTACCGCCCATAAGGTTGACGTACGCATCATCGCCGCGACCCACCGTGACCTCGGTGCAATGGTCGCCCAAGGCAGTTTTCGCGAAGACCTGTATTACCGACTGGCGCAGTTTCCCATCCAGTTACCTGCCCTGCGTGAGCGCGAAGGCGATGTGCTGTTGCTGGCGCGGGCCTTTGCACACACCGCCTGCATTGGTCTTGGCCGGAGCCCCGTGGAGTGGTCGAACGCCGCCCTTGACCAGCTGTCGAGCCATGGGTTTCCCGGCAATGTCCGCGAACTCAAATGCCTGGTGGAGCGTGCCGTGTTGCTCTGTGACGACGACGTGATCCTGCCTGCGCACCTGGCGTTGTCGACGTCACCTACCACGATGGGTATGGATGCAACGTTGCGCCAGCGGATGGAGCGGGTTGAGCGGGTATTCCTGATCGACTGCCTGCGCAAGAACCGTGGAAATCGAACCCGTACTGCGCGCGAACTTGGGGTTGCACGTCGCACGCTGCTCTACCGCCTGTCGCGCTTGAAGATCCCCCTCGGCGACGTTCGGGAGGAATGCTGAATGATTTGTTTATGGGCACCTTTTTTCGGGAGATACCTGATGCCTTTTCATCGTTGGCCAGCCTTAGTGCTTGCCCTGTTCTTGCTGGGTGGCTGCAACGCCAACTATGTCTTTGACGATGCTGACTACCGTCCCTTGGGGGACTCCCAGGCCAGTGGCCGCGGCCATTGAACAAGGAAGCCTTGCCATGCAATTAGTGTTTGAGGTGTGTGATACCGCTAGCGGTGAACCACCGGCCGAGAAGACGTTTGACGGTGTCGGTGGGGTTATTGGGCGAGGGGCAGCCTGTGACTGGATCATCGCCGACCCCCGCCGCTTGATGTCCAGTCATCACGGGTTGGTCAGTTATCGTGACGGCCAGTATTTTTTAACTGATATCAGCAGTAACGGTATTGGCATCGGCGACGGGCCTGAGCGCTTGCACAGGGGGCAGGTTCGCCTGATCTGCGAGGGTGACATCTACCAATTAGGCTCGGTGAGTATCCGTGCGCGGCTGGTGGGGCATGTACGGCAAGCGTTCGTTCTTGGAGAGCTGATCCCTGATGATCTCTTCCTGGGGGTGGACCCGGTGCGTGCGTTGGATCGCGAACAGCGGCGCACGGAGTCATCGGTAGAGCTGGATGCGTTGAACACAGCGCCCGCTGAGCCCGCGTTCCCGAGGGACCATGGGGTTGTCGATCGAGATCACCTGGTGGTGCCCAAATGGGCCGAGCCTGTCGAACCGTTATACGGCGCCCAACCCGCCACCGTGGCACCGGTGGCTCAGGATGCGTTCTGGTTTCAGTTCGGTACAGCACTTGGCATGCCCCTTGACTCACTTGATTACCCGGGGCGCGAAGCCCTGGCGATCAAGGTCGCGAGCCTGCTCAGGCAAACCATCGACGGCTTGCAACAGAGCTTGCGTACCCGCGACGAGTTGACCGGTGACTTGAAGATGAGTGCGACCACCTCTGCGCAAAGCAGTCATCACTTGCTAAGGGATTGCACCGATAGCCAGTCCGCATTGGCGGCGCTGTTGGTGGGGGGAGAGTTGCGCCCGTTATCCGCCGAGCAAGAGGTCGCTCATGCCTACCGGGAAATGCAGGCCCACCAACTGGCATTGGTCGCGGCTTGCCGCGCCACAGTACGCAGTGCCTTGGGGGCGTTCGCGCCGGGTCATCTGCTGCTGTGTTTTGAGCGGGAGGGCAAACGTTCCAGGTTTTCCACCGACGGCGCCCATTGGCGGGCCTATCAGCGTCATTACCAGCGCCTGGTCAACCAGGATTGCTTGGCTGAGCAGTTATTTCGCCACGACTTTTCCGATGCCTATAGGGAGCAGGTACGCCTGGTCTCAACCTTGCACGCGGCTTACCCAGGATAATGTTCATGTATCGATTCACCGTTATATCAATGCTGATTGTGCTGGGGATGTTGGCCGGTTGCAGCAGTGTGTCGCCGTTTTCAGCCTTGACAAAATTGGATCTGACGTTGACCGCCAGCGACGAAGTCAACCCCGATTTGCATGGCCGACCCTCCCCAGTGGTGGTACAGCTGCTCGAACTGCGGCACCCCGTGGCCTTTGAGAATGCAGATTTCTTCAGCCTTTATGGTCGAGGCGAGCAGGCACTGCCCAAGGATTGGGTGGCCGGCGAAGAGCTGGAGTTGCGACCCGGTGAGCAGCGCGAGCTCAAGCTCAGCGTCGAACCGCACAGTCGTTATGTCGGGGTGCTGGCGGCGTATCGAGACCTGCCGCAAGTGCAATGGCGGTATGTATTGCCTGTGGTCCATAAGCGTTTGACACGTGCCGAATTAGTGCTTGATCACACCGGTATCCGGGCTGCCAGCGCTCGTGCCAATGCGATGGAGGATTGAAATGGGCGCCGATAAAGTCATCTGGCGCGAAGGCATGCTGCTGCGGCCCCAGCACCTGCAACACAATGACCGTTATTACCACCAACAACTCAACCGTACCCGCCTGCTGGGCAGTGATACCTGGGGCTTCCTGACGCTGGAAATCGACGTGCAGTACCTCAACCTGGGCAAGGTAGTGGTCAACCAGGCCAGCGGAGTTTTACCAGATGGCAGCCTGTTCGAACTGGACGGCGCGATGGAGCCCTTGGTGCTGCAGGTACCCGCCAACGCCGGCAGGCAAACGGTGTACTTGGCGTTGCCATTGGCTGCGGGTAACCAGATTGAAGTCCGCACACCATCACAAAGTGATGTCCTGGCCCGTTACATCTCTCGTGAAACTGAGGTAGGCGATTGCAATGCGGGGGCCGATTCTCGTTGCCAGATCAACTGCGCGCATCCCGATTTCCGCTTGCTGCTGGAGGACCCCACCCGTGACGCACTCTACGTCAAGCTGCCGGTCGCCCAGGTACTGGATTCGACCAGCGAAGGCGGCGTCCGGTTGGATACAGACTTCGTGCCCTCGTTCATTTACCTGCAGGGTTCCGGGTATGTGTCCTCGTGCATCAAAGAGGTGATCAGCCTGCTGGCTACTCGAGGTGATGCAATCGCTACGCGTATCCAGGGCAGTGGCGCGTCGGCAGGCGCGCAGGTCGGCGATTTTCTGATGTTGCAAATGATCAACCGTGCAGAGTTGATCCTGCGTCACTATCTAAGCCAGTCACAGGTTCGGCCGGAAGCTGTGTTTCGAGAGATGCTGTCGATCCTCGGCGAGTTATCGACGTTTGGTGCCGATAACAAACGCCCGCAACTGGAGGTGCGCTACAGACATGGCGACCAGGGCGCGAGCTTTCGCGCGTTGATGGAAGGCCTTCGTGGGGTGCTGTCGCTGGTGCTGGAACAGCACGCCATCGAGTTGGCGTTGCAGCCGCGCCAGTACGGGGTGCTGGTCTGCCCGATGAGTGATCTCAAGCTGCTGGGGAGTGCAACGTTCATCCTGTCGGCCACTGCCCAGTGCGACTCCGAGGAGCTGCGCCACCGCCTGCCGGCGCACTTAAAGATTGGGCCTGTGGAGCGCATTCGCGAATTGGTCAATTTGCAACTGGCCGGCATCAAGGTCAAGCCGTTGCCAGTGGCGCCGCGACAGATTCCATTCCACGCCGGCAAAACCTATTTTCTCCTCGAACTCAGTGCCCGCGACATCACCCAACTTGAGCAATCGGGTGGTTTCGCTTTCCACGCCAGCGGCGAATTCGCCGAGTTGGAGCTGCACTTTTGGGCCATCAGGAACTGAACGCCATGACGATCGACAGTGAATATCCAGTGGATGAAAAAACCGTGCTGCTCGACCACGAGGGGCGCAGCCCGGCCCAGGGTGCGGTAACGGATACACCATCGCCGCCACGCTTTGAGCAGCTGGAAGATCGGATGATCTACACCGCACGCTTGCAGGGTGCGATGAACTTCAACATGGGACCCAATCCATTAGTGGACGCCGCTTGGGAACTGCTGTTGCAACTGGCCCAGCTCAAGGCCAGCGCGGGTCGTGAGAGTGTGCAGGCCCTCAATGATCGGTTGTCCGCGGCGATCACTGCGTTTGAAGTCCACGCTTTGCATCAGGGCGCAGAACATGACCAGGTGATGTCGGCACGCTACGTGCTCTGCAGCAGCATCGACGAAGCTGTGACCACCACCCCATGGGGCAGTCGCAGCGACTGGTCGAAGGCCAGCCTGTTGAGTCGTTTTCATAACGAGACGTTTGGCGGCGAAAAGTTCTTCCAACTGCTGGAGCGTTTATCCCGTGACCCCATCAAGCACGTAGCCATGCTCGAACTGATGTACCTGTGTTTGTCCATGGGGTTCGAAGGCAAGTACCGGGTCATGGAGCGGGGAGGGGTGCAGCTCGAAACCGTACGTGATGCCCTGTACCGGCAGATCAGGCACGTTCGCGGCGATCACCGTTCGATAACTACGCCGCCGGCCGCCGTAGCGGGAAGTCACCCACGGTTACGCATGGTCTGCACCACTTGGGTCTGTGTGCTTGGGCTGGCCGCTTTGCTGGCAATGTACTCAGGGTTTACCTGGGTGTTGGGCAACGAGCGCATGGCTGCGCTGCAACCTTTTCAATCCTTGACGCCGGATCAGAGTCTGCCGTCCTTGTAATGCTGGGAGCAATGAATGAACGCATTCTTCAAGAGCGCGGGCAGGCTGCTGCGTAAAGTTTGGCTCTGGAGCCTGTTGCTGGTGTTGTCCGCAGCGATGTTGGTGTGGTTTTTTGGGCCTTTGCTGGCGGTGGATGAGCATCGTTTTTGGCAAGGCTCGACGGCACGCTTGCTGACCATCAGCGTTATGTTCCTGCTGTGGGGGCTGGCGATGGTGATCGTGAGCGGTCGCCGTGTCGCGCGGCTCAATCAGCCGGAGAACCAGGCGCGGCAGCAGCAAAAGGGGTTGGTGGAGGATGAGCACAGGCAGGTGCGGGGGCGTTTCAAGGAAGCCTTGCAAGCCTTGAAACGCTCGCCCCGTTATGGCGAACACGGCGAGCGTTGGCGCAACGAGTTGCCCTGGTACCTGGTGCTCGGTGAGCAAGGCAGCGGCAAGACTCGCCTGCTGGCGGCCAGCGGATTGCAGTTTCCGCTGGATCGCAGCGATGCACTGGCGCCTGGTGCGACGTCCTACTGTGACTGGTATTTTGCTGACGAGGCGGTCGTGGTCGAGACGGCCGGTCGCTACTTGTTTCAGCCCGACAGCGCGGTGGATGGTACAGGCTGGTGCACATTGCTGGGCCTGCTCAAGACGCGGCGCCGCACGCGCCCGCTCAACGGCGTGGTGGTGACGCTGTCGGTCGACACGCTGCTGAGCAGCAATGAGCATGATCTGGAACTGCATGCGCGTCACGTTCATAACCGTTTGCAGGACATTCAGCAGACGCTGCAGGTGGACGTCCCGGTTTACCTGGTGCTGACCCAGGCTGATCGATTGACCGGGTTTGCCGAGTTCTTCGATGGGCCGCAGGGTGACAGCGCCGACGCCGTGTTGGGTGAGAGCCTGGTCACCGGCAGGGCCGGGATCGAAGTCGCCCAGATGCGCGAAGCGTTCCAAACGCTGCTGCAAAGATTGGGAGCTGAGCTGGTTCAGCGCCTGCATCAGGAGCGGAGTGTTGAGCGTCGTGGCCAGATGCTTGAGTTTCCTCGGCAGGTCGCCCATATCGGCGAACAGGTGTGCCTGTTTGTCGAGACTGCCTTCTCTGCCCATCGCTATCAGCGGATCAACGGGTTGCGCGGGTTCTACCTGACGGGCACCGAGGCCGGTGATCGGCGCGCGCATTTCGCCCAGGGGTTGTTCCGCCGGGTGATTTTCGCCGAAGCCGGCCTTGCGGGGCTGCAGGCCCCGGAGCAGCGACGCATCCAGCGGCGCCAGGGGCTGTTGGCATTGGCTGTCGTGCTGGTGGTGGGTGGGGTCGGCGTACTGTGGTCGCATAGTTATTGGGCCAACCATCAACGCTTGGCGCAATTGGCGCAGCTGACAGCGTCCGATGGGGCGGCGCCGACAGCTTCAAACGATAGCCAGGCATTGCTGGCGCTGTTGGACAGACGCCTTGAGGCGACACGGGTGTTCCCCTCGCTGGCAGACGCGCGATGGGTGGACCGTGCTGGTTTGTATCAAGGGGAAATGAGCCGCCCGTTGTTGGCGGCTGCCTATGATGAGGCGTTGCGCCGACAACTGTTGTCCCACGTGGCAACTCTGCTTGAAGAGCAGGTGCTCACGAGCCTTGACGACCGTGATCGGTTGTTGGAAAACCTGCGCGCGTACTTGATGCTCAACCTGCGCGAACGCCGTGACGCCGCGTGGCTGGCGGAGCACGTGGCAGGTCATTGGTCAGTGCGTTATCCCGGTGAGACATCGGTGCAGAAACGGCTGAATGAACACTTGGGTCATCTGCTGGCACAACCGTTCGTGGTGCCGTTGAACGATGAGTTGGTCGCCCAGGCTCGACTGCAATTGCGTGGTGAGTCACTGGCAGACGTGGTCTACCGCACGCAGCGGGAACAGGCTCGGGGCCTTGAGCCCTTGCGCTTGTCCGAGGGGCGGGCGTTCTCAGCCACAGAGTCGCTCATCCCGGGTTTCTACACCAAAAAGTACGTGCAGTACTTTGAGACGCAGGGGGCTCGGCTGGTCAATGCCATCGTCCAGGACAACTGGGTGCTTGGGGCCGGCGCCGATCTTAGCGACATGGACTTGCGCCGATTGATGCTGGAGCTGGAGCAGCGCTATTTCAGTGAGTACGCCGACGCCTGGAGCGAGGCAATCGGCCAACTCCAACTGTCGGAAAGTGACAGTCTCAGCCAGGGTGTCGACAGGCTTGCGAACCTCACGTCCGCACAGTCGTCGCTGGTACAGCTGTTGCGGCACGTTCGTGAAAATACCCGCTTGTTGTCCACTAATGACCGGCTTGAGGCGCTTAACCAGCAGTTAGGTGAGACCGCATTGAGCCCACTGCTCGGTCAGTTGCCTGGGCAGGTGTCGCAAGATTCTGCGCGGCGTGCGTTGCAGCGTCGTTTCGAGCCTCTGCACCAACTACTCGACGAACAGCAGAACCCGGGCGCTGAGCTGACCCAGGCGTTGCGGTTGCTCGATGAGTTGCATCTGCAATTGGCTGCGCTGAACCGGGAGAGCGCGCCGGAGCAGGCAGCATTCAAGATGGTCAAGTTGCGCATGGAAGGGCAGCAGCCGCTGCTGGGCCATGTGCGTGACGCCGCTGTCCGCCTGCCGTTGCCACTCAGGGGATGGTTTGAGGGCATTGCTGACGACAGTTGGAGGCTATTGCTCAACGAGGCCTACGGGTATGTGAATCAACGTTACCAAAGCGAGGTCCATGGTTTTTACGTCAAGGCCATCCAACGACGGTATCCGTTCAATGCCCACGCCAGCAGTGACGTTGCTCTGGACGATTTCCAGGAGTTCTTCAAAGGACGGGGCGTGATGGGGCGTTTTTATGAGGGCTACCTACGGCCTTTCGTCAGCGTCGAGGGTGGCCGTTATCGGTTGCGCGGCCTGGACGGTCGCAGCCTGCCGTTGTCGCGCTCGCTGCTCGACCAGTTAGGCAAGGCCCAGATGATTCGCCAGGGTTTTTTCAGTGAGGACCAGGGCGAGTGGGCTGTGCGTTTCACGTTGGCGCCCTACAGCCTGGACCAGGCGGTCAACCGAGCGGTCCTGCGGATTGGTGACCAGCAGCTCGAATACCGTCACGGGCCCATCGTACCCATGACCTTCCACTGGCCCATCGAGGCGGGCAATGGCCGTAGCAGCCTGGTGTTGGAGCGCGGCGCCGCAAGGCCCATGGGCATCGAAAAAAACAGCGGGGCCTGGTCTTGGTTCCGGCTGTTGGAGCTGATGCATAGCGAGCCAGCCAGTGGCAGTGAGGCTCAGATAATCAAAGCCGATCTTGCGGGACTGCGTGCCAACTACCTGTTGGCGAGTCAACGTAACCCCAGCCCATTCCAGATGGCCGCCTGGCGTACCTTCCGCCTGCCGGATCAATTGTGAGCCAGCCCGTGTGGCGCAGTGCTGGCCGAACCGCTAAAGGCAAGCTGCGCTCGCGCAACGAGGACGCGTTCCTGGATTGCCCCCAGCGCAGTTGTTGGGCGGTCGCTGATGGCATGGGCGGCCACCGAGCAGGGGATGTGGCCAGCCAGTGGGTGGTCAGCAGCCTGGCTTCGTTGCCGGGTCACGGCAGCCTGGACCAGCGCATCGAGGATGTGCGGCAATGCTTGCGCTCAGTCGATTGCCGTCTGGGTCAGGGTGGCCGGCCAGACATCATGGGCAGCACCGTGGTTGCGTTGTTGCTGGAAGGCAACCGCGCCGCCTGTATCTGGGCGGGAGACAGTCGCTGCTACCTGTGGCGTGGGCAGCGCCTGTACCAATTGTCACGGGACCATTCCTTGCTGCAGCAGCTCATGGATAAACAGCAGTTGAGCCGTGAGCAGGCCTTGGCCCAGCCAGGCGCTCGCGCCCTGACACGTGCAATCGGTGCCCGACAGCCATTGAGCCTTGAGGTATTGGAGCTCCGTATCCACCCCGGCGATGTGTTTTTACTGTGCAGCGATGGCTTGTATCAGAACCTCAGCCATGGCGAGCTGGGGCGCGCGATGAATGTGGGCACACCGCAACAAGTGGTGGCTCGCTTGTTCAGCAACGTGTTACGCGGGCCGGCGGCGGACGATCTCACCGCCGTTGTGGTGCGGCCATGAGCACGGCGGCCTCTGCGCCAAAATTGCTGGCGGGGCGCTATCAGCTTGAGCGGGTCCTGGGCACGGGCGGGATGGGGGTGGTCTATCGTGCCCGCGACCTGTTGCATGAGGTGCTGGGTGAGCCTGACTCCAGCGTGGCAGTCAAACTGTTGGGGGAGACGTTCGCGGAGTCTCCCGATGCCCACCTGTTGCTGTACAGCGAGTTTGCGTTGACCCGTAGCCTGCGCCACGCGCATGTGGTGCGCTTGTTTTCTTTCGAAGTCGACACTGCGCACCAGCTCGCATTCTTCACGATGGAACTGATGCACGGCATGACGCTGGACCATCTGCTCAAGGAGTGTCCGAATGGTCTGCCTTGGCCGGAGCTGCAACCCCTGGCCTTGCAACTGTTGGATGCACTTGACTACAGCCACCAGCAAGGCGTGCTGCATGGGGATGTAAAACCGGCCAACATCATGTTGGGCGAGCAGGGGCTGCGCCTGTTCGATTTTGGCTTGGGCCACTCCGAGGCGCAAAAAGCAGCTGGGTTGCCAGGGTTGAGTCGCAACCGCCTGCACGCCTGGACGCCCGCGTATGCCGCCCCGGAACTGATGGCGGGTGGTTGTCTGTCGGCGAGTACCGATTTGTATGGCGCCGCCAGTGTGCTGTATGCGCTCGCCCAAGGTCAGCGGCTGGGTGAGGAGCAACGCAATCAGCCGTTGCCCAGGCCTCGGCAGTTACCCAGCGATTGTTGGCCGGCGTTACGTTTGGCGCTCGCCACAGACCCTGAACGCCGAACCGTTTGCGTCAGTGAACTGCATGAAGCGCTGGTACGCAGGCGCCGTCGTTGGTTTTTCTAGTGGGTGCATCAGCCTGGCAAATCATGCAGTTGGCAGTATTCGGCCCAACTGAGGCCGGCCATCTGCGCCACTTCCTTGTGCACTTCGAGGCGCTGTGCTTCAAAGGCTTCGACGGAGTCGGCGGTCAGCTTGAGGGTCAACTCCCAGGCAAAGAGGCCCTGAAGTTCAGCTTCTGCCTCGAAGGCTTCATGCAACCGTTCGGCGCGGTACTCCGCCAGAGTTTCGCCCTTGGCCTGCGCGGCCAGCGGGTTGAGGGTGTTCAGCTGCGTGGCCACTTCTGGGTGTTGGTTCAAGAACCGATCCAGCGCGAGCTGGTGGTGTTCAGCGGGTTGGGACAAGGTTTTGCTCCAGGTAAGGCGGGCTCAGGCCCCGGCCTTGAGCCGCTGGCGAGCGGCATGGCGGCGGGCGCGTTTATACAAGCGGCGATTGATCCAATTGCGCATCGGGTTGAGCAAAAACAATAACAGATAGGCGATCAGCACCAGGGCCAGGTCAAACGAACTACCGCTGGTGTCGCCCATTATTCGTTCGATCACGTCCCTGCTCATCAGCAGCAGCGTTACCCCTGAAACCCATAGCAGCGTGTTCAGGAGCAACGGATGCATGTACGTGGACAGCTTGTCTTGCATAGTGAACCTATCTCCTTGGTATCCGCTGACGTCGCAGGCACCTTTCCTTGAGCGGGCAAATCTGAGGCTGAGCGCACCCGGATTGCGCGCAGAAAAAACGCAGATACTACCTATTGAAGCAGGTTCGGCGATTGGCACAGGTCAGAGAATTCAATTATTGGGATAAATAAGCGGATTGCCTGTCACCCATTGCAGAAAAATCACTCAGGCAGATGGCAAAAAGCTTTCGCTCAGAGTAGCAGGGCGTGTAGCGTTAGCCCGGTAGTTGCGGCCCTGCCTTCAGGGGCCACGGGGCGTGTGGACAGAGGGACGGGTCATGGCGCAAACGCTGTTCAAACTTTTCTTCACCCAACGTCTGGCCGCCCTGGCCAGTACCGAGTCGTTGCGCGCGATCCGCGAGGGGCTGTTGTGGATCCTGCCGTGCCTGTTGGTGTCGGCGGGCTTTTTGATCCTCTCCGAATGCGCCCGGGTGCTGGGCTTCGATCCGCAAGTGGTGGCGTTTCTCGCAGGGCTGCATAACCAGATCAGCTCGGTGATTCCGCTGCTGGTGGCTGCCTCCATTGGCTACATGCTCGCGATCCAACATCGCCTGCCGCAACTGCCGGTGGCGTTCCTGTGCCTGGCCCATGTGGTGGTGGCGACGTTTATCTTGCGCGAATACCCTCGGGCCTCGGCCACCTTTGTATTGTTTATTGCGATTGCCTCGCCACTGCTCAACGTGCCGGCGATTGCCTGGCTGCACCGCTATCGCTGGACGCGGCTGGTCAATGAGGACCTGGTCGGGCATAACCTCAGGGGCACCATCAATATGGTGGTGCCGGGGGCGATCACCGCTCTGGCGTTGGTGCTGGTGTTGTCGGCGCTGTTGCAGGTGCCGTATGTGGCGCAGCTCCAGGGGCCTCAGGTACTCGATGCCCTGGAAACGCCCTACGGCAGCGGCTTGTTTGTAACGCTGATGAACTCGCTGTTGTGGTTTTTTGGAATCCATGGCGTGTATGCCATGCAACCCCTGTTCGATGTGCTGGACCAGGCCGTGGTACTGAACAGCGCCGCGCTGGCGGCCGGCGAGCCGATCAAATATGTGCTCAACAGCGGCTTGTTGGGCAGCTTCGCGTTTATCGGCGGTTCAGGCAGTGCGTTATGCCTGCTGGTGGCCATTTTGCTGTTTTCCAAGAGCCAGTCCATGCGCCTGTTGGCGATGGCAAGCCTGCCACTCTCGTTGTTCAATGTCAGCGAGGTGCTGCTGTTCGGCTTGCCGATCATTCTCAACCCGCGCCTGTTCATTCCGTTCTTGCTGGTGCCGGCCCTGAATACCCTGGTGGCGTTGACGGTGGTGCTGCTGGGTTGGGTGTCCCCGGCGGTGGCCAGTGTGCCGTTCACCGCGCCGGTGCTGCTCAACGCCTACCTGAGTACCCACGGTGATATCGCGGCGGTGGCGTTGCAGGTGGCGCTGTTGGGCCTGGGCACCTTGGTGTACGCGCCCTATGTACGTGCGATCCACCGACAGGGCATCGAGGGTGGCACGGTGTACCTCAAGTCGCTGGATATGACCTTTCGCGGCCTGGAAGAAAAGGGCCGACTGCGCGAATTGGACCCGGTGCTGGCGTCCCACAAGATCCAAGCGCGCCAGGCCGCTGAACTGAGCCGCATCCAGCAGATCAGCGACTACGAGTTCTACCTCGAATTCCAGCCGCAAGTCTCGACCCGCACGGGCCTGTGCACCGGCTGCGAAGCCCTGATGCGCGCCCGCGACGCCCAAGGCACCGTGCATTCACCGTGGGAGTTCCTGCAATGGCTGGCCCAGGCACGGCTGATGCCCGATGTGGATGTGTGGGTGGCCTCACAGGCGGTTCGCCAGTACCAGAAATGGCAGAAGCTCGGCTTCGCCCTGCCGATGACCATCAATATTTCCAGCGCAACCCTGACCGACGCCGCCTATGGCGAACGCCTGGTGGAGATCCTGGCCCAGGCCCATGGGCAGGTGTCGGTGGAAATCACCGAAGATGCGCTGGTCAGTGACGTCTCGGCCACGCGCCAGACCATCCAGAAGCTGCAGGCCATTGGGGCCAAGGTGTATATCGATGACTTCGGCACCGGTTTCTCGGCATTGAGTTACTTGCACCAGTTTCCGGTGGACTTCATCAAGATCGACCGCAGCTTTGTGGTGGCCCAGCACGACCCTAAGGGGGCCCAGGTGTTGACCGGCATGCTGCGCTTTTGTGAAGCGCTCGACCTGGGCGTGGTGGTGGAAGGCGTGGAGACCGCCGAGCAGTTGGCTTTCCTGAATACCGGCACCGAGTTGTTTATCCAAGGCTGGTATTTCAGCAAGGCGCTGCCGGGTGATCAGTTGGAGCGTTTTGTCCGCGAGCGGGCCGCGCTGGCAGAGGCCTAGGCTGTCTCATAGCCACGCCGAGTCTGTTCGATCTCCTCGACCAACGTGTCGATACGTGCCAAGCGTGCGCGGTTGTCATGGTCCCAGGGGTGAAAACCGGGCTTGAAGTAGTGCAGCCACGGCCGCAGCATTCGTGGGAATACGCCCTTGGGTCCGTACAGAAACTTCAGCATGCGCCAGGAGCCTTTCCAGAACCCAACCGCCTTGCGGTCGGCAATCAGCAGGCGCAGGTGGAAGTCCAGCACCACCAGCCAAAAGAACACCGTGGTGGTCAGCATGGTCCCGGTGCGCAACAAATAGCGCTTGGGTCCAGGTTTGATCACTGCGTTCCACACATCAAAGGCGACGGCCTTGTGTTCGGTTTCTTCGAGGGCGTGCCAGTACCACATCTGCTGGTAGCCCTTGAGGGAATCACCGAAGCGTGACGGGTCGCTCAGCAGGATCTCCGCCAGCATCGCCGTGTAGTGCTCAAGGGCAATGGTAATTGCCAGGTTGAACGACGGCGCAAAGTGCTTCTTTTGCAGGTCGAGGATGAATTTGAGCCGGCGGTCGAGGGTGTGTGCCGGCAAGCCAGCGGCTTGCAACAAGTCGTTGTAGGCCACGTGCTCACGGCTGTGCATGGCTTCCTGGCCGATAAAGCCCTGGATCGCTTTTTTCAGCTCGGGATCGTCGATGCGCTGGCGATAGTGGCGCACGCTGTCCATGAAAAACAGCTCGCCCTGGGGAAACAGCAGCGACAACGCGTTGAAAAAGTGCGTGATGAACGGACCCTGTTCATGCCAATTGGTGATGCGCTCGGCGGGCAGGGCGAAATGGATGTCGCGACGGATAGGCAACATAGTGCGTGCTCCTGTTCAGAGGCGAGGCTCGTCGTTGGTTTCAAACACCGGCGTGCGTGGTTTGGGCGCCATGCGTTTACTGGCGAACACCACCAGCGCTTGATAGGCCGCGGGCAGGCAACGGGCGAGCAGGTCGAGGAAGTACGCGTCACGGCCGATCAGCACGCGACGTTTGTTTTTGCGCACACCTTGCAAGATGACCTTGGCCGCCTGGTCGGCATCGGTGATGAAGAGTTTTTCGAAGTCGGCGCGGGCTTGTTGTTCGCTGTGGATCAGAAAACCGGTCATGTTCGCGTCGATGCGACTGCTGCGGCAGATATCGGTCCGAATGCCGCCGGGGTGCACGCAGGTGGCCGATACGCCGCAGCGCTGCATGTCCAGTTCCTGGCGCAGGGACTCGGTAAAACCGCGCACGGCAAACTTGGTGGCGTTGTAGCCGCTCATGCCCGGCTGGGCAAACAGGCCGAACACGCTTGAGGTGTTGATTACATGGCCGTCGCCGCAGGCTTTCAGGTACGGCAGGAACGCTTTGGTGCCGTACACCACGCCCCAGAAATTGATGCCGACGATCCACTCCAGGTCGGCGTAGTCCACCCCTTCTACCGTGCTCGACAGGGCGACGCCGGCGTTGTTGAACACCAGGTTGACCTGGCCGTGTTCGGCAACGCAGCTCGCAGCCCAATCCTCCATGGCCTGCCGGTCGGACACATCCAGCACTCGGGTGGTGATCGTGACGGGAGACAGGGTTGAGGTCTTGATCAGTGCCAGCGTTTGCTCAAGGCCCTGGCTGTTTTTGTCCGCCAGTGCCAGGTGGCAGCCTTCCCGTGCCAATGCCAGTGCCAGGGCGCGGCCCATGCCGGATGCCGCGCCAGTGATCGCCGCCACGCGGCCGTTGAATGACTTCATGACAGGCTGCCTTCTGCAGAGGAGAGGGGCTGCGCAACCGGTTGTGCGGGCGCATTGATCGGCAGCAGGTCTGCCACGTAATCCTTGAGCGCGAACTGCCGGGTGACCTGTTTGAAGCGCCAGGTCGAGCCAGGCCACAGGGTGGTGTTCTTGCCGGTGCGTGGGTCGAGGTACCAGCTCTGGCAGCCGCCGGTGTTCCAGATGGTGCGCTTGAGGTTGTTCTGCAGCTGCAGGTTGTAGGCGCTTTCCACCGCCGGTTTGACGTCCACCGTGGCGATACGATGCCGCTGCATTTGCTTGAGCGCGTCGAGGATGTAGGTCACCTGGGCTTCGATCATCAGGATCATCGAGTTATGCCCCAGGCCGGTGTTCGGTCCGACGATCAGGAACAGGTTGGGATAACCCGGCACCGTGGTGCCCTTGTAGGCATGTGCGCCGTCGCTCCAGGTGTCCATCAGGTCCACGCCGTCACGGCCGATGATGCAGTTACGGGGCAGGGGATCGGTGGCTTGGAAACCGGTGCCGAAAATCAGGCAATCAGCGGGGTGCTTGATGCCGTCCGCCGTGACCACGCCGTCGGCTTCGACCCGTAGCACCGGGGTGGTCACCACCTCGACATTGCTGCGGGCCAGTGCGGGGTAATAGTCATTGGAGATCAGCACACGCTTGCAGCCAATGGTGTAGTTCGGCGTCAGGGTCTTGCGCAGGGAAGGGCGGGACACTTGTTTCTGCAGGTGGCGTTGAGCGATTTTCTGCACCATTTTCATCAACCTTGGGTGCAGCGCAAAGCCGACCACGCGGCCCTCCAATGCCCAGTAAAACGCACCGCGCAGCAGGCGCTGGGTGAAGGGCAAGTGTTTGAACAACAGGCGTTCGGCAGGCGAAATCGCCCGGTCAGGTTTGGGCATGATCCACGGCGGCGTGCGTTGGAACAGGTCCAGATGGGCCACCTGCGGCGCGATCTGCGGCACGAACTGAATAGCGCTGGCGCCCGTGCCGATGACGGCCACGCGTTTGCCCTTCAACGAATACCCATGGTTCCACTGTTGGGAATGGAAGCGCTCGCCTTTGAAGTCGTCCAGCCCTGGAATGTCCGGCAGCGCCGGGCGCGACAACCCACCCATCCCCGACACCAGCACCCGTGCGCTGACTTGACGACCGTTGCTGAAGCTCAATTGCCAGCGCTGCCGTTGCTCATCGAACACCGCCCGTACCAGGCCCATGCCGAAACACAAATAGGGCGCCAGTTCGAAACGCTCGGCGCACTGCTCCAGGTAGGCGCGGATCTCGGCTTGCGGCGCGAACTGGCGCGTCCAGTTGGGGTTGGGAGCAAAGGAAAACGAATACACATGGGACTGCACATCGCAGGCACAGCCCGGGTAGTGGTTGTCTCGCCACGTGCCGCCGAGGCTATCGGCCTGCTCGGCAATAAAGAAGTCGGTAATGCCGGCTTCCTTGAGCTTGATGGCCATGCACAAGCCGGCAAAGCCTGAGCCAATGATGGCGATGTCGATTAAGTCGTCGTGGGCATTCATAGGCGGATTCCCGTGCTCCTGTTTTTGTTTTGTCTTTTAGATAGAACACCATTGCAAAGAAAAAATGAATTAATTATTTTAAAAAAGATTTTAAATAATCTACCTGAAAATGTCGCCTACGCTAGTCACTGGCTCCTCATGTGCGACTTGTCCGACGGACGAGCACGGTAATGCACATAAGTTTAGGTCCAGGGGTGGACGATGGCTGAGGTCTGGACCAATACCGGTCGGGCCGACAGCAGCAGGGATGCAGAGGACCGAACTATGGCTGTCGAATGGGTTGTCGCTGCAGGTGTGTTTGCCGGTGCGAGTGCAGTGTTGTGGGCCTTTAGTGCCTGGATGACACGGCGGATCGAAGCGGCTGTGCCGATCAACGGGCGCTTTCTGGAGGTCGACGGCGAGCGCTTTCACTATGTAGAAGAGGGCAAGGGCCCGCCGCTGGTGATGATTCACGGGCTGATGGGCAGCAGTCGCAACTTGACGTACGTGTTGTCCGGCCAATTGCGTGAGCATTTCCGAGTGATCACGCTTGATCGTCCGGGGTCGGGCTATTCCACTCGACACAAGGGCACGGCGGCGGGCTTACCGGACCAGGCGCGTCAGATTGCCGGGCTGATCAAGGCCCTGGATCTGGACCGGCCGTTGGTGCTGGGGCATTCCCTCGGTGGGGCGATCTCCCTCGCGCTGGCCCTGGATCATCCCGAGTCGGTATCCGGGTTGATCCTGGTGGCACCGTTGACCCACCCCCAACGCCTCTTGCCACTGGTATTCCTGTCATTGGCGGTGCGCCCCGGGTGGTTGCGACGCTGGATGGCCCACACCTTGACCATGCCGGTGGGGCTGCTGACCAAAGGCTCGGTGGTCAAGGGCGTGTTCGCCCCGGACGCGCCCCCGGCGGACTTTGCCACTCGCGGCGGTGGCCTGCTGGGCATGCGCCCCGACAACTTCTATGCAGCGTCCACCGAGATCAACCAGGTCAACGATCACTTGCCGGGCATGGTCAAGCGCTACTCGCAACTGACCCTGCCCATCGGCTTGATCTATGGCGCGCGGGACCAGGTACTGGACTTTCGTAAACATGGCCAGGCCCTGGCCGACAAGGTGCCGGGCCTGAAACTGCAGCTGGTAGAAGGGCGCGGCCATATGTTGCCGATCACCGCCACAGCACGTGTGGTGGAGGTGGTCCAGCAGGTGGCCAAGCGTGTTCGACCACCGGCGAACGCCAGCGTGTTGCATCCACCTTTTGCATTGGCGACCAAATAATTGCGCAATTCGAATCGCGGTTCAGCGGCGTCAATGCCTGCCCTAGACACCTGACCAAACGGCTGAAAAACAGACTGCTCGGTCACATGAAAAAGTGTTTGAAAAACTAGTTGACGACCTAACGATTCCGCGCTATTTCTTTAAAAAAATATTTCAATGTTTATTTTGAAATGATTTTTGAAATGCCTAAGAGCGAATAAAAATGAAAAAAACGTCTTTTATCGCATGGTTGATTTCCTGGGGCATCCAGCGCTCCTCGAACCTGTTTTCCGCGTCCCTGCCTACTCGCCTCATTCGGAGGCTGCCATGAACCAGACCCTGGCAGCGCCGAGTGTATGGACCGACGGCAAGCGCCACCTGTGGTGGCTGGGCATCCTGCCACTGGCTACCCCACTCTTGTCTGGCTCACTCGCCATCACTACCGGTATTCAGCAATTGTGGTGGGTTGGCGTTCTGGTGATCTTCGGCCTGATCCCTCTGATTGACGGCCTGCTCGGTGAAGACGTGAGCAACCCACCGGAGTCCGCCGTCGGCCATCTTGAATCCCAAAGCTACTACCGTTGGATCGTCTACACCGGCGTACTTTTCGTCATCTCGTCGGTGGTGATCACCGGTTGGCTCGCGGCTGGCGGTATCGAATGGATCATCCAGGGAGGGCTGCTACAAGCGGCGGCTCATCTTGATCCTTCCAGCTGGCTGTCCCACGCCGCCAGCTACATCACCGCCCGCACTCAATTGCATGGCGAACCCAGCTGGTTCACCTACTTGGGCATGGCCATGTCGACCGGTGCTGCCACCGGCATCGCGATCAATACCGCCCATGAATTGGGGCATAAACCCAATGCACTGGAAGTCTTCCTGGCCAAGGTGACGTTGGCACCGACCTTCTACGGGCACTTCTACACCGAACACAACCGTGGTCATCACGTGCGTGTCGCGACCCCGGAAGACCCCGCCAGCTCGCGGCTCGGGGAAAGCTTCTGGGCCTTCCTGCCGCGCTCGGTGTGGTACAGCGCACGCTCGGCCTGGAACCTGGAGCGCGAACGCCTGCGCAAACTCGGCCTGCCGGCCTGGCATTGGAAAAACGGCGTGCTCAGTGCCTGGATGTACAGCGTGGTGTTGTGGGGCGCGATGATTGCCTGGTTGGGGGTTGCGGTGATTCCGTTCCTGATTATCCAGGGCATCTACGGTTTCTCGCTGTTGGAAGTCGTGAACTACGTCGAACACTACGGCCTTAAACGCCAGAAGTTACCCAATGGCCGTTATGAACGTTGTTCGCCACGCCACTCCTGGAACAGTAATCGGATTGTGACCAATATCTTTCTGTTCCAACTGCAACGGCACTCCGATCACCATGCCAACCCGACGCGCAGTTATCAGTCGTTGCGCCACTTTGATGAGTCACCGCAACTGCCATATGGCTATGCAAGCATGATTGTCTGGGCCTATGTGCCTTACTTGTGGCGACGTCGAATGGACCATCGAGTACTCAATCATTACGCCGGGGATATCACCCTGACCAATCTTCAACCTTCACAGCGTTTGAAATACCTGGAGAAGTACAGCGGGAACTCCAAGCCGTTTTGATTTGAACTGATACATCCATTGGCGTACTCGGGATCTGTGTATCGCGCAGGATTGTTTCGCCCGGAATACGCGAATGAAGCGTTGCAAGAAGTTGTTTGACCCTAACAAAAATAATTTCAAGGGAAGGACGTACACCATGCAAACACCTGCCAAGTTCACCACCCATATTGTGCTGGCCGCGCTGGGGCTTATTGTTTATCACCAGGCCCAGGCTGCACGTATCGAACCGGCCGGCAGTGCCTTCACTGCCCAAGGCCCCATCAGTTTCTCCAAGGGCGCATTGATCAGCGCCGACTGCACCATCAAGGTCGCCGGCAAGGTGGCAGCGGATGGAACGTCGGTAAATGTGGACAAAGTCGAATTCGACGGGGGCCTCAAGTGCAGCCGCGTCGAGGCCATTAACTTGCCATGGGTATTAGTGGCCAAAGATACCAAGAGCGGTTCCATGTCGAAGATCAGCGTGGATGTTCATGCCTTTGGTCTAGGCGGCAAGTGCGGCCCTTCAACCGCCGACGGTACGTGGGATAACGCCACCGGCAAGTTGGAGGCGGCCAATGTACCCATCGGTGAAGACTGCAAGATCAAGACGGTGTCGATCAAGATGCCGCCCAACTTCAAAGTGGTTGAATAACCGTCGGATGTTGCTGCGGTAATTGAATTGAGATTTGGCTGGAAAGGGATGTTCTGCTTGTTTCACCGTGACTTCTCGATCATGGCCATTACCCCTGGCGAAATGAATTCGCCATAACATGTGAGGAAAAACAATGAAAAGTTTTAAAACCCTCGTATCGTTGTCTGCTTTAGTTGTTTGCATGGGCGCTGCTTCGATGGCCAATGCCTATAGTTTCAATCCAAAAGTTACGGGCGGTACGCCGTTTTCCGGTACCGGTACTCTCGTTGCCAAGTCCCCAACTTCGAACAACTTGAATGTCACCTGCTCGCTGTCAGTGACAGGCAGTATTGATGCTGCCGGTAATGCGAGCATCCTCACTGCAGCCACAACAGGCGGTGGTCTGTGTGCGCTACCGACCATCACGGGTTTGCCTTGGCCTGTTGTACCTACCGGCCTCTCAACGGTTCGAGTCGATAACGTAGGTTACAACCTCCCTGCGGTATTCCCGTTTCCCAAGTCAACGTGCGGGTTAACTTCGATTAATGGCTCATTCACTCCGGGTGCGAGTGCCTCACTTGGTTTTACCAACCAGGCGTTGGCGGGTAGTTGCACGATTACCTCGCTGACCATCACCACGTCGGGCGCAACCATCACGATCACCAACCCCTGAACTTCGTAAAGGGCTGATCACCCGTTGAAGGCAGGCACTTCTTGCGAGGTGCCTGTTGTTGCAAGGTGAACCGGCGTGGCCGGGCACTGATAATAATAAGGAGTGTTGCATGAGCAATAAAAAAAACCACGCTCGTACTTTATTAAGCATCGCAGTATTGGGAGGGCTGATGGCGGGCGTCCCTTCGGTACAGGCGGGTGGTTTATCCACGCCTACTTATGGTGCTCCAGGGTGGGGGCGGGCATTTGGCGGTGGTTCGCTGTTCAAGAACGACCCCAGTTCGGCCTTCAATAACCCGGCGGCCATGGCATTTGTCGATAAGACCATTTCACAGTTCACCGTGGACTATGCACGGATCAGCATCAAAATGAAGGGGCAGTCCAAGGATTACAACGGCGACCCCTTGACCAGAACGCCTATTGCTCCCGATGGCAGCATCTTGTTTGACGACGCCAGTGTCGTGAACGGTGAGGGTGGCCAAGGCGGTTTTACCGCATGGGTGCCCACGGGTTTTCTGGTGATGCCTATCGGTGATCGCTTCGCGTTCGGTCTTAGCCAAGTGGTGCCACAAGGTGCGCGTACAACGTGGGATACCGATTCGAAATACCGTGACTTTGCCGTGGACACAAAAATCGAGACCGTGGGCCTGACGGGGTCTCTATCGTTCAAGGTCAATGACGAATTTTCCATCGGCGCGGGCGCTATCGTTCAGCGCAGTCAGGGGTTTGTCAGCCAGAACATCGATTTGTTTGCCGCCGCCTCAAACTCACCGGGTATCGGCAAGGATCGTCCAACGGGGGGTGTAGCACTTCCTGCCGGGATCGGCGATTCGTTGATCCGCGTAAAAGTCGACAATGTCTCTGTCGGCTGGTTTACCGGGGTGGTCTGGCAGCCGACCGAGCGTGACTCCCTTGGCTTGAACTATCACGCCAAGATCAAGAACAAGATGAAGGGCAACTACAACATCTATACGGATTCAGTGACCCAGGCATTGTTGACAGAGCCTAGCCCGTTAAACCCAGACGGAGGGACGATATTGGGGGCCGCCTACCCCGGGTTGAATCTGTACCCCAACGGTGCCAAGGCTTCGACCCAGTTGGACATCCCTGCAACCGCCGCGTTTGACTGGGTTCACCAGTTTGATGATCGGCTGACAGTGGGTGCCAGCGTGATGTGGACTCAATGGTCATCCTTTCAGGACCTGACGCTGAAGTCGGAGGGCTACACCATCGTTTCCATCCCATACAAGTACAAGGATGTCTGGATGTACTCCTTGGGTGGCGACTACAAACTTACCGACCAATGGACAGTGCGTGCCGGTGTGGCTTTCGATCAGACCCCGACCCGCAACTCTACACGTGACCCGCGGATTCCTGATGGCGACCGTGTCTTCACCTCGTTGGGTGCAGGTTACGTTGTCAAGCAGATCCCAGGGCTTTCGCTGGATGCCGCTTACTCCCACCAATTCGTGGAAAAGGTCAAACTCAAGACCCAAAACGTCGATCGGCTGGGTGCGGGTAGTCTGGATTCCGAGGCCAAGGCTCATGGGGATGTGGTCAGCCTTTCCGCCACTTACGCGTTCTAAAACGCAGCACTACGACCCACACGCTTGAACGGCGGTGGTGCCAGGAACAAGGCTTTTACAAAAAGCCGAAAACCTATCACCGCCTGTAAAAGCCTGATCGGTTTCACTGTCTCAATTCACCCTTTTTGCCTGAGCCATGCGGCTCTGTTTTGTTTGGCTCAGGCATTAAATAAAAATTTCAAATATATTTTTAAATAACCACCTATTGTTTGGTCAGTGAGCAGGCGCACGGCCTGTATCCGGGCAGATGTTCAAAGTGAGGTGCGGTATGGTTTTCTGGTTCTTGGTCGGTATGGCGTGCGTAACGGCGTTGGCGTATCGGCAGTCGGCGGCTGTTGTCTGGGCGGGTTGGAGCCTGATTTGGCTGACAGCAGGTTACTTGTTGGGTGGCATCGGTGTGTTGGGCTTGTGCCTGTGGGCAGTGGCGTTGCTGTTGCCCAGCGTAATCCTCAGTATCAAACCCCTGCGACGGTGGTTGATAAGCAGCCGTGCACTGGCGATGTTCCGGCAAATCATGCCGGCGATGTCCGACACCGAACGCGCTGCCATCGAGTCCGGCACTGTGTGGTGGGACGCCGAACTGTTCAGCGGCAAGCCGAACTGGGAGCGCCTGCTGCAAGCGGCACCTGCCAGCCTCAGCGCGGAGGAACAAGCCTTCCTCGACAACGAAGTGGAAACCCTCTGTGACATCGCCAATGACTGGGAAACCACCCAGGTCTGGCAGGACATGTCGCCCGAAGGCTGGCAGTACACCAAGGACGCCGGTTTCCTCGGCATGATCATTCCCAAGCAGTACGGCGGCAAAGGGTTCTCCCACTACGCGCATTCGCAAGTGGTGATGAAACTTTCGACGCGCTGCTCGGCAGCGGCAATTTCGGTGATGGTGCCCAACTCCCTGGGCCCGGCCGAGCTGCTGTTGCATTACGGCACGGATGCCCAGCGCAACCATTACTTGCCGCGACTGGCACGGGGTGAAGACATTCCGTGTTTTGCCCTGACCAGCCCGTATGCCGGTTCCGATGCCGGGGCGATCCCAGACCTGGGAATCGTTTGCAAAGGCACCCACGAAGGTGAGGAAGTGCTGGGGTTCCGGGTGACCTGGGACAAGCGCTATATCACCCTCGGCCCGATTGCCACGGTGCTCGGCCTTGCGTTCCGTGCCGAAGACCCGGATGGCCTGCTCGGTCCGGCCGGCTCGTTGGGGATTACCTGTGCGTTGATTCCTACCTCCCATCCGGGTGTGAACAGTGGTCGTCGTCACTGGCCACTCAACGCGGTGTTCCAGAACGGCCCCACCACCGGCAAGGACGTATTTATCCCGCTGGAATGGGTGATCGGCGGCCGCGAGCAAGTCGGCAATGGCTGGCGCATGCTGATGGAGTGCCTGGCCGCGGGGCGAGCGATTTCGTTGCCGTCGGCCAACGTCGGCCTGGGCAAAGTCGCGGTGCGCGGTACCACCGCCTATGCCGCGATGCGCAAACAGTTCGGCCTGCCCATCGGCAAGTTCGAAGGCGTGCAGGCGCCGCTGGCACGCATGGCCGGGCATCTGTACGCCTGCGATGCGGTGCGCAAGGTATCGGTCGCATCCTTGGACGCAGGTGAGAAACCGTCGGTGATCTCGGCGATCGCCAAGTACCACGTCACCGAGCGAGCGCGGATCATCGTCAATGACGGCATGGACATCGTCGCCGGCAAAGGCATTTGCATGGGCCCCAATAACTTCCTGGCCCGCGCCTACCAGCAAAGCCCCATCGCCATCACGGTGGAGGGCGCCAACATCATGACCCGCTGCCTGATCATCTTTGGCCAGGGCCTGATCCGTTGCCATCCCTATGTGTTCCGCGAGATGGAAGCCGCGCGCAACCCCGACCGGCGCAAGGCGCTGGAAGACTTCGACAGCGCCATGTTCGGTCATATCAGCTTTGTGCTGGCCAATACCGTGCGTGCAGCGGTGCATTCGCTGACCGGCGGGCGGCTGATTTCCGCGCCGGCCAAGACCGACCCCGCGCTGGCGTCCTACTACCGTCAGGCCAATCGTCTGTCGGTGGTGCTGGCGCTGATCTCGGATGTTTCCATGGGCGTGCTGGGCGGTGCCCTCAAGCGCAAGGAAAGTATCACCGGGCGCCTGGGGGACATTCTTTCGCAGTTGTACATCTTGTCCTGCGTGCTCAAGCGCTTTGAGGATGATGGCCGGCCCCAGGCGGACCTGCCGCTGGTGCATTGGTCAGCCCAGGACGCCTTGCTGCGGGCCCATGAAGCGCTGGCCGAGGTGCTGGAGAACTATCCGTCGAAAGCCGCCGCTGCAGGGGTGCGCGGCTTGAGTTTCCCGTTTGGTATTCCACTGCGCAAACCCTCGGACCGGCTGTTGGCCCAAGTGGCCGATGTGGTGCAGACGCCAGGGGAAACCCGCGACCGGTTGCTGGCCAATTCCTACGTCCCACGGCCAGAAATCGACAAGTTGGCCTACGGCGAATTGGGCTTCCGGTTATTGCCGCAGGTGGAGTTGATCGACGCACGACTCAAACCGGCGATCAAGCAAGGTCTGATCGAAGCACTGCCGATTTCCGCCACGGCGTTTACCGCCTGGCGCGTCAAGGCGCGGGCGCTGGACTTGATCAGCGACGACGAGGATGCCCTGCTCGCGCGCTATGTGGAATACGCCGACCACGGCATCCAGGTCGACGACTTCCCGCAGGACTTCGGTTTGCTGGAGGCGTTGCAGCAACGCAAGCAGGCGCTGGAACCGCCCGCAAAGCGCAAGGCCAGCCAGGGTGAAAACGCCTCGGTCAATTGATGGGTACTGAATGAACGCGCTCCGTGTGGGAGCTGGCTTGCCTGCGATGGCATCGCCGCGGTTTGACTGGCAGACCGAGTCGTCTGCATCGCAGGCAAGCCAGCTCCCACATTGAGCGGGTTTTCAAGGCAGGAATGTGTTGTGAGTGGATCTATCTATGAGTGACAGCTACCTATCGTTCGTCAATTCCCCGTGGGGCCGTCGTTTGGCCCAGGCCATCGGCTTGCCCCAACCCTTACCGTTGCAACGCCATCGCAGCGGCCAGCAGGGCCTGGCCAACCCGGTGATTCTGGCCGGGGCAGGGCGCCTGGCCGGCGAAGTGCAGCGCATTTTCGGCGACACTGACACGGTCACCGCCACGGCGGCCACCCTCAAGGCACCGTCCACGGTCAAGGTGCAAGGCGCCGTATTCGACGCCAGCGCCGTGGCCGACCTACAGCAGTTGGATGAGCTGTACGTGTTCTTCCACGCCAACGCCAAACGCCTCGGCCAGCACGCCCGCGTGGTGGTACTCGGCACCGCGCCGGAGCACTGCCAGGACTTGCCCCAGGCCGTTGCCCAGCGTGCGCTTGAAGGCTTGGTGCGCTCGCTGGCCAAGGAGCTGCGCCGGGCGATTACCGTGCAACTGATCTATGTCGCGCCGGGAGCGGAAGAGGCGCTGCACAGCAGCCTGCGCTTCTTCCTGTCGCGCCGCTCGGCCTACGTGTCGGGGCAGGTGGTGCGCCTGGAAAAACCCGTGGATGGCCAGGTCGCGGTCAACTGGGACAAACCCTTTGCCGGTCGGCGGGCACTGGTCACCGGCGCCTCCCGTGGTATCGGCCTGGCGATTGCCCAGGTGTTGGCGCGCGACGGTGCGCATGTGGTCTGCGTGGATGTGCCCCAGGCACAACAACACCTTGAACAAGCGGCCCAGAGTGTCGGTGGTTCGGCGCTGCCGCTGGACATCACCGCCGTAGACGCCGTTTCACAGCTGTTAGCCCATACCCGCCAGTACGGCGCCTTCGATGTCGTGGTGCACAACGCCGGGATCACCCGCGACAAAACCATCGCCAAGATGACCGAAGCGGCCTGGCGCAGTGTGCTGGCGGTCAACCTGCAAGCACCGTTGCAACTAAGCGAGGCTTTGCTGGCAAACCAAGGCCTGAACCGCGGTGGGCGCATCGTGTGTGTGTCGTCGATTTCCGGTATCGCCGGCAACCTGGGGCAGAGCAACTACGCCACATCCAAGGCCGGAGTGATTGGCCTGGTGCAAGGCCTGGCGCCGCGTGCAGCCGCGCAGCAGGTGACGGTGAACGCGGTGGCCCCGGGGTTTATCGAGACCCAGATGACGGCGAAGATCCCGCTGATGATTCGCGAGGCGGGGCGGCGTATGAATTCATTGTCCCAGGGTGGCCAGCCGATCGATGTGGCCGAGACCATTGCCTGGCTGGCGCACCCGGCGTCCGGCGGGGTCAATGGCCAAACCGTACGCGTCTGCGGGCAAAGCCTGCTGGGAGCTTGAGCCATGGACTACCTAACACAGGTCATCGACCCACCCCCTTCACGCACCCAGCTATTGATGGATGGCGTGCGCGCCTTGCGCAAACCCAAGCTCGATGGCGCACCGGTTTTACCCAAGGAACGCCTGGTGCGCTCGGCCGTGGAGCTGTCCGCCGCTGGAATCGCCGCCTATGGCCGTGCCTGCGGTTTTCGCCGCGAGCAGGGCGTGCCATTGTCTTATCCGCATGTATTGGCGTTCCCGTTGCACTTGTTGCTGCTGACCCGCCCGAGCTTTCCGTACCCGGCCAGCGGCATGGTGCACCTGGCCAACCGTATCCGTCAGCACCAGCGTCTGCAGGAAGGCCAGGCCCTGCGACTTGAGGTGTATTGCGAGCGCTGGGTTGCCCATCCCAAGGGGCAGGCGCTGAGCATCGCCACCCGTGCCTACGGCGCCGACACCCTGGTGTGGGAAAGCGACAGTGTGTACCTGCGCCGCGACGTGAAAGACCCGATTGGTGAACCGTGGGACGGCGCATTGCCGTTGCAGGAAGACGGTCTGCTGCGCACCCAGCGTTGGGTGTTGCCCGCGGACCTGGGGCGACGGTTTGCCAAGGTCTCGGGAGACTTCAACCCCATCCATACCTCGGTGATCGGCGCGAAGCTCTTTGGCTTTCGCCGCGCCATCGCCCACGGCATGTGGACCCTCGGCCGCACGCTCGCCGCCCAGCAACCCCCGGGGGGGCTGGACCAGGCCCAAGCCCATTGCGACTTCAAGCTGCCAATCTTCCTGCCCGGCCAGGTCGCCCTGTGGAACCACCCCGCAAGCGGCCCACGCCGTGAATTCGAAGTGCGCAATGTTGCTGGTGACACACCGCATATGCGCGGGCTCTTTGTCTGGAACGAGAACCGTCGATGACTGATTACAGCTTCAACCCGGCCCCGGTTCGCCGCGTGGCGATTATCGGCGGCAACCGCATCCCGTTTGCGCGCTCC
Organism: Pseudomonas sp. PGPPP1; assembly: GCF_002255865.1. Taxonomy (NCBI): domain Bacteria; kingdom Pseudomonadati; phylum Pseudomonadota; class Gammaproteobacteria; order Pseudomonadales; family Pseudomonadaceae; genus Pseudomonas; species Pseudomonas sp. PGPPP1. The sequence goes on from NZ_NKIG01000001.1 coordinate 366,407, forward strand.
AACACCGTATATGCCCATGACAGCAACCAGGATTTGCTGGTGGCCGCGCTGCAAGGCTTGGTGGACCGCTACAACCTGCATGGCCAGCGTCTGGGTGAGTTCGCCGCCGGGGCGGTGATCAAGCATTCGCGCGATTTCAACTTGGCGCGTGAGTCACTGTTGTCGACCACCTTGTCCCCGGACACGCCGGCCTATGATGTGCAGCAAGCGTGCGGCACCGGCCTGGAAGCGGCGCTGTTGGTGGCGAACAAGATCGCCCTGGGCCAGATCGAGGTGGGTATTGCCGGCGGTTCCGACACCACGTCCGACGCGCCCATTGGCATCAATGAAGCCCTGCGCCACACCTTGCTCGCAGCCAATCGCGCCAAGAGTTTGGGCGACAAGCTCAAGGCGTTGCTCAAGGTGTGCCCGTCGATGTTTTTCAAGCCACTGCTACCACGTAATGGCGAGCCGCGCACCGGCTTGTCCATGGGCGAACACTGTGAAGAAATGGCCAGGCGTTGGCAGATCAAGCGCCTGGCCCAAGATGAACTGACCCTCACCAGTCACCAACGCTTGGATGCGGCGTACACGCGCGGTTTTTTCGATGATTTGATCAGCCCCCATCGCGGCCTGGCCCGGGACAACAACCTGCGTGCCGACGCCAGCCTGGAAAAGCTCGCCGGCTTGTCTCCCGCCTACGATCGACAGAACGGCACCCTCACCGCTGGCAACTCCACGCCGCTGACCGATGGCGCCTCGGTGGTGCTGTTGGCCAGTGAAGAATGGGCTGCCGCCAACGGCTGGCCGGTGCTGGCGTATCTGCGTACCGGCGAGACAGCAGCGGTGAATTTTGTCGACGGCACCGAGGGCCTGTTGATGGCTCCGGCCTACGCCGTGCCGCGCATGCTCAAGCGCGAAGGGCTGAGCTTCGAGGATTTTGATTTCTTCGAGATCCACGAAGCCTTCGCCGCCCAAGTGCTGTGCACGCTCAAGGCTTGGGAAGACGCCGACTACTGCCGTGAACGCCTGGGTTTGGACGCACCGTTGGGGCCCATCGACCGCGCAAAGATGAACGTCAACGGTGGCTCTTTGGGCTGCGGCCACCCGTTTGCCGCGACCGGTGGCCGGCAACTAGCGGCACTGGCCAAAATGATCCACGAGCGCGGCGGCGGACGCGGCCTGATTTCCATCTGCGCGGCGGGCGGGCTGGGCATTACCGCCATCGTCGAAAAGTAGCTCTATCAAAAACAACAACAAGGAGACTGCCATGAACGCTGTAAGCCTGGAACACACCGAACGGATCTGGTTGGACGCTTACCTGCCCGGCGTGCCGGCGGACATCGATGCCGCTATCGCGGACTACCCCTCGCTGCGTGAGGTGTTCCTGGAGCACCTGGAAAAATTCCGTGAGCGGGTGGCCTACGTCAGCATCGGCACCGAAATGACCTACGCCGATTGGCAGGTGCAAGGCATCGCGTTTGCCGCCTGGCTGCAGGGGCAGGGCGTGCAGAAGGGCGATCGCGTGGCGCTGATGATGCCCAACTGCTTGCAGTACCCTATCTGCCTGTTGGGCACGATCCTGGCGGGGGCGGTGGTGGTCAACGTCAACCCGCTGTACACCGCCCATGAGCTCAAGCATTTGCTCAAGGACAGCGGCGCGGAAACCGTGGTGATCTTCGAAAACTTCGCCCACACCCTGGAAAAGGTCGTGGCGGGCAGCAGCGTCAAGCGTGTAGTGGTAGCCGCCATTGGCGATTTGCTTGGCACGTTCAAAGGCGCGGCGATGAACTTCATCCTGCGCACGGTGCAAAAACAGGTGCCGGCGTTCAACCTGCGCGGCTCGATACGCTTCAACCAGGTGCTGAAACAGGGGCGCGGGCTCAACCACTTTCCGGTGGACATGCAGCTGGATGACCTGGCCTTTTTGCAATACACCGGCGGTACGACCGGAGACGCCAAAGGCGTGATGCTCAGCCACCGCAACATCATCGCCAACCTGCTGCAAGCCAAGGCCTGGGTCGGCGACCAGTTGGATCAGGACAAGCAAGAAACCAACGTCACCTTGCTGCCGCTGTACCACATCTTCTCCCTGACGGTGAACTGCTTGATGTTCATGTGCCTGGGCGGGCGCAACATCCTGATCGCCAACCCACGGGACGTGAAACGGGTGCAGATGATCCTGCGCAAGGAGCGCTTCAACGGGATTGCCGGGGTCAACACGCTGTTCAATGGTTTGCTGGAGAACAAGGAGTTCTGCGCGCGGGACTTCTCCGATTTACGCATGGTGATCGCGGGCGGCATGGCCACCCATACGTCGGTGGCCAAACGCTGGAAGGAGGTCACCGGGTTGCCGATCATCGAAGGCTACGGCCTGACTGAATGCTCGCCGGTAGTGAGCATCAGCCCGATCAACATTGCGCGCATGCGCGAGATGGAATTCACCGGCAGCATCGGCGTGCCACTGCCCTCGACCTGGGTGCGCTTCATGCGTGAAGACGGCGAGTTGGCCGAGATTGGCGAGCAAGGCGAGCTGCAAGTGCGTGGCCCGCAGGTGATGCAGGGCTACTGGAAACGCCCGGATGCCACCGCCGAGGTGCTGGATGCCGAGGGGTGGTTGTCCACGGGCGATATCGGGGTGATGGATGTGCGCGGCTATATCCGACTGGTGGACCGCAAGAAGGACATGATCCTGGTCTCGGGTTTCAACGTGTACCCCAATGAAATCGAAGACGTGGTAGCGATGCATCCGGGCGTGAGTGAAGTGGCGGCAATCGGCGTGGAAGACGCGGTGACCGGCGAGAAGGTGAAGATCATCGTGGTGCGCAAGGACCCGAACCTGACGCAGGAGCAGATCATGGCGCATTGCCGGGAGTACCTGACGGGGTACAAGTTGCCCAGGTATGTGGAATTTAGCACGATGGAGTTGCCCAAGACCACCGTAGGTAAAGTACTTCGCCGAGCCTTGCGCTGATGTAAGGCGGTAGGCGATCAAATGTGGGAGCGGGCTTGCTCGCTCCCACATTTGAATGTATTCACAAGTCAAGATGTGGGGGACGTTGGGTTTCAGACCGTGCCCACGTTCACCCAACGCTCTTCCTTGGCCGCCACGCGGATCGCCGTCGCCAGTTGCTCCACCGCCCACGCGCTTTCAAAGTCAGTGCCATCGGTGCCCTGGCCCGCCAGCGCCAGGATCAACTCCTGAACTTCCAACGTCTTCAGTTCGTTGTACCCCAGCTGATGCCCCGCAGCCGGGCTGAACGCTGCATAGCCTGGCAGGGCCGGGCCCGCCAGCAAACGCTGAAACCCTTCCTGGCCGACTCGGCACAGTTGCAGTTCATTCAAGCGCTCTTGATCGAACGCCAGCGTGCCCTTGGTGCCGCTGATCTCGAAACTCAGGTGGTTCTTGTAACCGTGCTTGAGCCAACTGCTGCTCACCGTGCCGCGCGCGCCATTGGCAAAACGCAGCAGCGCGTGCACCTGGTCGTCTACGGCGATGCTTTTGCGCTCGGCGCTGCCTTTTACGGCCGGGCGCTGGGCATGCACGGTCTGGGTGTCGGCGCACACGCTCACCACCTCTCCCACCAGATATCGCGCCATCGACAGCAAGTGACTGCCCAGGTCTGCGAGGGCGCCGCCGGCGTGTTCCACTTCGCAGCGCCATGACCATGGCGAGGCGGGGTCGGCCATGAAATCTTCGCTGAATTCGCCCTGGAAGCTGATGATGTCGCCCAACTCACCCTTGGCGATCATTTGCTTGGCCAGCACGATCATCGGGTTGTGCTGGTAGTTGTAGCCGACCCGCGTCACCACGCCGGCGGCACTGGCGGCGCGGCGCATGGCGTCGGCTTGTTCGAGGCTGACGGCCAGGGGTTTTTCGCAGTACACCGCTTTGCCCGCCGCGATGGCGGCCATGGCCATGGGGTAGTGCAAGTGGTTGGGGGTGGTGATGGCCACGACGTCGACGGCGGGGTCATGGATCAGCGCTTGCCAGTCGCCATGGGCCTGGGCAAAACCCCAATCCCTGGCACAACGCTGGGCGCGTTCGGTGTCGGCGTCGGCCAGTGCGGCCAGCTTGAGGGTGACGGGCAGTTCAAATACCGCACGGGCGTTGTTGAACGCCAAGGCATGGGCGCGGCCCATGAAACCTGTGCCGATCAAGCCGATTCCGAGTTCACGCATAGCCGTGGTCCTTTGCATTATTGTTTTCAGAGGGCTTATTAATGGAATAAAAATTCTCATAATTCAATAGATGGAATAAAAATTCATTTGCTGTGAAGCAATCAGCCTGGCGAATACGCCTATATTCAGCGCGTGGCCAAAGGCCTTTAGTTAACAAAACATAACGTAGCGCTGATTGTCAGACGATTCGAAAGCCCGATAGGATGGCCGAAGCTTCCTCCAGGCGCTCTAGATTGCAGGTTTCAGCGCCCAGGAACGCCCCCTAACAATAATAAATGGGAGAAAGGTCTATGAGTGAGCCTGTCATGGGTTGGGTTGTTTGCCGCCCACGCGCCGCACGCAGGGTTGCGTTGCTGGCCACAGCGCTCTCGCTGTTTGGACTGGGGGTAACGGCCGCCACGTTGCCGACCGCCGTCCAGGCCGCCGGTGATACCGCTTTTGCGATTGAATCCCCCAAGGCCGCCAAAGGCCTGATGATTGACGTGGTCCACGCAGGCAAACGCCTGGTGGCGGTTGGTGATCGCGGGCATATCCTCTATTCCGACGACCAGGGCAGTACCTGGACCCAAGCCAAAGTGCCTACCCGACAACTGCTCACGGCGGTGTATTTCGTCGATGACAAACAGGGTTGGGCGGTAGGCCATGATGCGCAAATCCTCGCAAGCACTGACGGCGGCGCCACCTGGACCCAGCAATACCAGGACCTCAAGCGCGAAGCACCCTTGCTCGACATCTGGTTCAACGATGCCAGCCACGGCCTGGCGGTCGGCGCCTACGGTGCGCTGATCGAAACCACCGACGGCGGCAAGACCTGGGCAGACGTCAGTGATCGTCTCGACAACGAAGACCAGTACCACCTCAACGCCATCGCCCATATCAAGGATGCCGGCCTGTTTATCGTCGGCGAGCAGGGCAGCATGTTCCGCTCCAGCGACGACGGGCAGACCTGGGAAAAACTCGAAGGCCCCTACGAGGGCTCGCTGTTTGGCGTGATCAGTACTGCGCAACCGCAGACCCTTCTGGCCTATGGCTTGCGCGGCAACCTGTACCGCTCCACCGATTTTGGCAGCACCTGGGAGCAGGTCGAATTGAACGCCGCGCGGGGAGCGCTGGAGTTCGGTTTGTCAGGCGCCACCTTGCTCGATGACGGTGCCATCGTCGTAGTGGGTAACGGCGGCAGCGTAGTGGTCAGCCATGACGACGGGGTGACGTTCAGCGTGTTCAATCGGCCGGATCGTATTTCGCTTTCTTCCGTCACGGCGGCAGGCAACGGCAACTTGATTCTGGCCGGGCAGGGTGGTGTTCGCGTGGCGACGCCTGCCGGCGCCGAACCGACAAAACAATAAGAAGGCGGGGAAAGAATGAGCAGTCATCACAACGATAAAGCGACCTTTCTTGAGCGCCTGATTTTCAACAACCGCCCGGCAGTGATCGTGATCTGCCTGCTGGTGAGTATTTTCCTGTTCTGGCAGGCGACGTTGATTCGCCCGTCCACCAGCTTTGAAAAGATGATTCCCCTCAAGCACCCCTTCATCGAAAAGATGATGGAACACCGCAATGACCTGGCCAACCTGGGCAACACGGTGCGGATCTCGGTGGAGGCCAAGGACGGCGACATCTTTACGAAGGAATACATGGAGACCCTGCGCCAGATCAACGACGAGGTGTTCTACATCTCTGGCGTCGACCGCTCCGGGCTCAAGTCGCTGTGGAGCCCCAGCGTACGCTGGACCGAAGTGACCGAAGAAGGCTTCGCTGGCGGTGAAGTCATCCCGCAGAGCTACAACGGCTCACCGGAAAGCCTCGACCAACTGCGCAACAACGTGCTCAAGTCCGGCCAGGTCGGGCGCCTGGTTTCCAACGACTTCAAGTCGAGCATCGTCGATATCCCGCTGCTGGAGTCCTACCCGGACCCTCAAGACCAAGGCAAGTTGCTGGCCCTGGACTACCGCAAGTTCTCCCACGAACTCGAAGACAAGATCCGCGACAAGTTCGAAGCGCAGAACCCCAACGTCAAGATTCACATCGTCGGTTTCGCCAAAAAGGTCGGCGACCTGATCGATGGCCTGGTCATGGTGGTGATGTTCTTCGGCATCGCGTTCGTCATCACCCTGATCTTGCTGCTGTGGTTCACCAACTGCCTGCGCAGCACCGTCGCCGTGTTGAGTACCACGCTGGTGGCGGTGATCTGGCAACTGGGGCTGATGCACTTTTTCGGTTTCGGCCTCGATCCGTATTCGATGCTGGTGCCGTTCCTGATTTTCGCCATCGGTATTTCCCACGGCGTGCAGAAGATCAACGGCATCGCCCTGCAGTCCAGTGAGGCTGACAATGCGCTGACAGCCGCGCGGCGTACGTTCCGACAACTTTTCTTGCCGGGGATGATCGCGATCCTCGCCGATGCTGTGGGTTTCATCACACTGCTGATCATCGACATCGGTGTTATCCGCGAGCTGGCCATCGGCGCGTCCATCGGTGTGGCGGTGATTGTGTTCACCAACCTGATCCTGCTGCCGGTGGCGATCTCCTACGTGGGCATCAGCAAGCGCGCCATCGCCAAGAGCAAGAAGGACGCCAATCGCGAACACTCGTTCTGGCGCTTGCTGTCGAACTTTGCCAGCCCGAAAGTCGCACCGATCTCCATCGCGCTGGCGCTGGTGGCCTTTGGCGGCGGCCTCTGGTACAGCCAGAACCTCAAGATCGGCGACTTGGACCAGGGCGCGCCGGAACTGCGCCCGGATTCGCGCTACAACAAAGACAACAACTTCATCATCAGCAACTACTCCACCAGCTCCGACGTGCTGGTGGTGATGGTCAAGACCAAGGCCGAAGGGTGCTCGCGCTACGAGGCCATGGCACCAATCGACCAGTTGATGTGGAAGATGCAGAACACCGAGGGCGTGCAGTCGGCGATCTCGCTGGTGACCGTGTCCAAGCAGATGATCAAGGGCATGAACGAGGGCAACCTGAAATGGGAGACCCTGTCGCGTAACCCGGACGTGCTGAACAACTCCATTGCCCGCGCCGATGGCCTGTACAACAACAATTGCTCGCTGGCGCCGGTGCTGGTGTTCCTCAATGACCACAAGGCCGAAACCCTCGACCGTGCGGTGCATGCGGTGCAGGACTTCGCCAAGGAGAACAACAAGGACGGCCTGGAATTCATCCTTGCCGCCGGTAATGCCGGGATCGAAGCGGCCACCAACGAGGTGATCAAGGAATCCGAACTGACCATCCTGATCCTGGTGTACCTGTGCGTGGCCACCATGTGCATGATCACTTTTCGCTCCTGGGCGGCGACCCTCTGCATCGTGCTGCCGCTGGTGCTGACCTCGGTGCTGGGCAACGCGCTGATGGCGTTCATGGGCATCGGCGTCAAGGTCGCGACTTTGCCGGTGGTGGCGTTGGGTGTGGGGATCGGCGTGGACTACGGCATCTACATCTACAGCCGCCTGGAAAGTTTCCTGCGCGCCGGCCTGCCGTTGCAAGAGGCGTACTACCAGACGCTCAAGTCCACCGGTAAAGCCGTGCTGTTCACCGGTTTGTGCCTGGCGATTGGCGTGTGCACCTGGATTTTCTCGGCCATCAAGTTCCAGGCCGACATGGGCCTGATGCTCACCTTCATGCTGCTGTGGAACATGTTCGGCGCGCTGTGGCTGTTGCCGGCGCTGGCGCGGTTCCTGATCAAGCCGGAGAAGTTGGCAGGGCAGAAGGGCAATTCACTCTTCGCGCATTGATCGATTTAGACCATTGCCGCAAGGCACGGCGGGGGAATTGACCTATCATGTGTCTTTTCCCCCGCAGTGACTTCACATCATGACCGACGCATCACCAGACCTGAGTAATGCCCTCAAAGACAGCGACATGCTGATCATCAACGGGCTGCACGCCTTCGACTTCACTTTCGACCAGCACCTGCTGATTGAAAGCATGGATGGCCGGGAACTCAAGCGCTGGAAGTTCAGTCCAGAACAACTGAATGCCGCCACCTTTGACGACAGCTTGCAAAGCTGGCTCTTGAGCAACGAAGACGGTGAGCACCGACTAGTCTGTTTGAGCGCGATCAAGGGCGACAACAACAACGACGAGGACGAAGCGGATGATGATGCGTAAATTCTGGCCCCTGCTGATGGCTGGCAGTGTCGGCGCCATGTCGGTACAGGCCGCCCCGGCCGATACCTATGAACTGCTGGTAGGCAGCTACACCGCCGGCACCAGCGAAGGTATCTACCGCCTGCAGTTCGACAGCCGTACCGGTAAATTCCAGGGCCAGCCGGTGCTGGCAGCCAAGGCGGCCAACCCATCCTGGTTGACGCTCTCCAAGGACCAGAAGCACCTGTTTGTGGTCAACGAGAACGGCCCGGGCCAGAAAGACCCGGTCGGCCGGGTGAGCAGCTACAGCGTCGACCCGCAGAATCACCAGCTCACATTGATCAACCAGGTGCAGAGCCTGGGCAACGAACCGACTCATTCCAGCCTGGCCGCTGACGGGCGTTACCTGTTCGTCGCCAACTATTCGGTGCTGGAAGATCCGGGCGGCAGCCTGGCCGTGTTGCCGCTGGATGCCAATGGCAAACTGTCGCCACCGGTGCAGTTGAGCGCCCACCCGGCCAGCGGTGTGAACCCTGAGCGCCAGGCGTCCAACCACGTGCATTCGGTGGTGTCGTCGCCGGATGGCAAGTTCGTGTTTGTGCAGGACCTGGGGGCGGACAAGGTGTTTGCCTACCATTACGACCCCAAGGCCAACCACGAGCTACCGCTGACCCCGGCCAACCCGGCCTCGGTGCAGTTGCCCCCAGGCAGTGGCCCACGGCACTTGCTGTTCAGCGCCGATGGCAAGCACGCGTGGCTGACTACCGAGATGAGTGCGCAGGTGGCGGTGTTTGACTACAACGACGGCAAGCTCAGCCAGACCCAACTGGTGGACTTCGCTGCCGGCCAACCGGTTTCCGACAAGGCCGGCGCGGCGCTGCATGCGTCCAGCGACGGCAAGTTCCTGTACGTGAGCAACCGTGGCACGGCCAACCAGATGCTGGTTTTCAGCATCGACCCGGCCACCGCGCACCTCAAGGAACTGCAGCGCCGCTCCGTTGAAGGCGACCACCCGCGCGAGTTCAGCCTGGACCCGAGCGGCAAGTTTTTGCTGATCGCCAACCAGAAAAGCAACGAAATCGTGGTAGTCGAACGTGACCCCAAGACCGGCTTGCTAGGCAAAACCGTGCAAAAACTGGCCATCGATGCCCCCAGCGACCTCAAGTTCCTGGTGCGTCAATAAGCCACAGGCCCCGCACTGCGGGGCCTGACCCTTTCTATTAATTCCATTAATAGCGGCTACTGTTTCAAAGCATTTCTAAGGTTCAGCCCTCGGGCGTAAGTTTGGTTCCAAGGCCTTCCCCGGCCACCCAACCAAACGAACACAAGGGTTACCGACATGAATCTGAACCTCTTCTCCATCATCGCTGCTTCCGCTGTTTCCGCCACCGTAGCCCTGCCTGCCGCCGCTAGCGTGGAAGTCACCGGCAAAAAATCCAACACCAGCGCCTACACCCAGAAATACCTGCAACAGAGTGCCAATTTCTATGCGGCTCTGGATCACAAGATTCAGCAGTGAGCTAAAGATCACCTGATTCAAAAGTGGGAGCTGGCTTGCCTGCGATGGCGTCACCTGGATATGACTGATTCACCGAGGTGTCTGCATCGCAGGCAAGCCAGCTCCCACATTTGTTAGGGTTTTGCCATTACTGCGATAAACAGTGGCGATTCCAGAAAGCGTTCAAGCCAACCCTGCAACCGTTTATACGATGTACCGGCAAACCACACTCGATCCACATGGGCAAACTGGCGCACAAACGGCGCCAGTGCAGCATCCGCCAGGGTCAGGTGGTTTGCCAGCAGGTAATCCCGCTCGGCCAACAACCCCTCCAGCTTCTGCAAGAACACCTCACCCTCGGCCCGATAGAGTTCCATCGGTTGCTCTGGGTAACGCTCGGCGTACTTGTATCGATTCAAGTGATGTTTGAAGCCCTGATCGTTTTCTGCAATCAACGCCAAGACCGCTGGGTCACCGTGCAGCAACCAATCCTGCGGATCGTTCTGCGCCAAGGCCCATTGCATGATCTCCAGGCTTTCCTCAATTACCCGCCCGTCAACACTCAACACCGGCACCGTGCCTTTGGGCGACAGCGCCAGCATCTCGGCCGGCTTGGCCTTGAGGCTCACCTCGACGACGCGCACCGGCACACCGGAGTAGCGCAACGCCAACCGCGCCCGCATCGCATACGGGCAGCGTCGGAACGAATACAGCAGCGCTTCGCTCACTTGACCTCCAACGTGCTCAAGCCATTGCCCTGGCGCTTGACCTGGATCTGCACCGGGATGCGTTCATGCATTTCCTGCACGTGGGAAATCACCGCCACCTTGCGGCCCTGGGCCTGCAAACCGTCCAGGGCATCCATGGCCAATTGCAGCGATTCGGGGTCGAGGCTGCCGAAGCCTTCGTCGATAAACAGCGACTCGATCTTCAAGGTGCTGGACGCCATCGACGCCAAGCCCAAGGCCAGCGCCAGCGACACCAGGAACGTCTCGCCGCCGGACAACGAATGCACCGAGCGCAGTTCGTCGCCCATCTCGGTGTCCATCACCAACAGGCCAAGCATGCTGCCGCCACGCTTGAGGCGGTAGCGACGCACCAGTTGGCGCAGTTGCACGTTGGCGTGGTGCACCAGCAGGTCGAGGTTGTAGGCCTGGGCGATCTTGCGGAACTTGTCACCGCTGGCAGAGCCGATCAGCGTTTCAAGGCGTGCCCAGCGCTGCCATTCTTCATAGGCTTTGGCGGTGGTCAGTGCCAGGGAGTGGTTGGCATCCTGGCGGCGTTGGTCTTCGGACTGACGCGCACGCAACTCGGCAACCTGTTTCTCGCCCTCGGCCAGTTGCTGGTTGAGCGCGGCCAGGGTGCTGTCCAGCGCCTCGGCTTCGAGGTTGCCGTTGTGCAGCGCCTGGTGGTCGGCAAGACGTTGTTCACGTTCTTGCAGCAGCACCTTGGCTTGTTCGACGGCTTTCTCGCTGTGCTGCAACTGCTGGCGCAGCGCGCTGACCTGCGCGTCATCGAAGGTCAGCAAGCGGGTGAGGCCGACGTCGTCCAACTCCGGGTGCAGGGCGCGCCACTCGCTGATGCGGGTGTCGAGGTTCTGTTGCTCGACGAGTAGCGCCTGTTGGCGTTCCTGCTGGGCCTTGAGGTCAGCCGCCAGTTGGATTAGCGCATTACGCGTGTCCTGCAACTGCTGGTTGGCATCCGTCTCGCTTTGGCGGGACTGGACTACGGCTTGGTCCAATTGCTGCTGCCAGTGTTCGGCGCTGGCGTGGGCGCCGAGCAGTGCGCCGAGTTTCTCCTGGGCGGCCTGTTGCTGCGCCGCCAACTCGGTGACTTGCACAAGCAACGCATCGCGTTGCTGCTGGCGATGTTGCTGATGCGTCTGCTCTTTCTCGATGGCTTGCTGGCGATCTTGCTGCTCGGCCAGTTCATCGCGTTGATGGCCCAAGTGCTCAAGGCGTTGGCTGACCTGTTGGTCCAGCTGAATAAACGTCGCCGCCGGTTCGTTGCGCAAGCCTTCCAAGGTGTCGGCAGGCAACAGGCTGGCGAAGGCGTTGAGTTCTTCGTCCAGGCGTTCGCGGTCGTTGGACAACTCGCGTTGCTGGTCCACCAGCAATTGCCGGGCTTGCTGGCTGGCATCCTGCGCGGCTTGCAGTTGTTGCTGCAAGCGTCCGGCGTTTTGTTGAAGGTTGAGCAGGGCGCCCTGGCGTTGTTCATCCTGGGTGATGCTTTGGGTCAGTTGGCCGAGCTGTTGGGCCAACCAGTCGCTGCGTTTGGCTGCGTCCTGGTTGAACAACGAAGCGGACAACGGGTGCGCGTCCAGGGTCGGGGCCAGCGCTTGCTGCTGCGTTGCCAATTGCTCCTGCTGTTGCAGGAACTCCTTTTGCTGGGCGATCAAGCCGCCGACTTCGCCACGCAGTTCGTTGAGTTTTTCCTTTAGGGTGTCGACCGTTTTCTGCGCGGCAGCCTCTTCGTTGTCGTCATGGCGACCCAGGCTTTGCAGCAGGGCTTCGGGCTGGTGATACGGATGCTCATGGCTACCGCACACGGGGCATGGTTGGTCGTCTTGCAACTGCTCGCGAAGCTCTTCGACGCTGGCACTGCGGGCCAGGCGTTGGCGTTCCAGCAGTTGCTTGGTTACCGTTAGCGTCTGTTCGGCAACGGTCAGTTCGGCCTTGGTTTGCAAGCCGGTCTGGTTCAGTTGTTCACGCTGCTGTCGGGCATCGGCGAGCTTTTGCGCCAGTGCCGTCGCGCGCTGATCGAGTTGCTGCTGGTTGTCCCACAGGCGCGTCAGGTCTTCGAAGGCGCGCTGCTGTTTGCGATTGTCTTGCAGCAGGCTGGCAAGCAGCTGGATCTGCTCGGCCACGGCGTGGGGTTCGGCACCGGCTTCCTGATACAGCAGGTCCAGGGCTTCGCGCTGTTGGGTGAAGCGTTCTGCGGCAGTGGTGGCGCGTTGTTCCAACTGCGGCAATTCGGCTTGGCCCTTGTTCAGGCGATTGCCGATCAGCATCAGTTGTTGCAGGCGCTCACGGTAAACGGTCCAGGCATCGCTTAGCGGGGCGAGGGCGGCGCTGCGCTCCAGGCCTGTGGCCAGGCGTTGCAGGCGTTCGGCAACTTGGGTTTGTTTGTCCAGCAAACCGTTGAGCAGGGCCTGGCCTTCGGTGCAGGCGCTTTCGTGTTGCAGTTGGTCTTCGACGCGCTTGGCCAGGTCCTTGGTCAAGTGGGCCAGGGTGCTTTGCTCTTCGAACGCCTGGCGCAGCAAGGGCACCGCGTCACTCTGGTTCTTCAAGGCATCGACGAGGGCCGTGTGTGCCGCTGCCTGCTGTTGGTGCGCCTGTTCCTGGCGGGTGTTCAGTTCGGCCTGTTGTTCGATGTGCTGCTGAATCTGCGCGGCCAAAGGCGCCAGCAGATTGGCCAGGTCAGCCTGACGGGCGAAATGGTGACGCTGCGGCGCCAGTTGATCCAGGCGGCTCAGGTCCTGACGCAGTGGGCCCTGGCTGTCCCAATCGGCCTGCGCGCGCTGCAGTTGCTCGGTGGCACTGAGCTGGCGCTCCTGCCATTCGCGCAGTTCCTTGAGCCAGGTGTGCTGCAACTCCAGCTGCTTGAGCTGAGCCTGTTGGGTCTTGAGTTGCTGTTGGGCCTCAGTGAACTGTTGATCCAGTTCGGCGCGGGCCTCAGGTGCCAGGGGGACTACGCCGGTGGCCTGGTCTTGCAGCTGTTTGTGGGCGTCCTTGGCCTCTTTGGCCTTGTCGAACGCGCGACGGCCGAGCTGGGTATAGAGCGCGGTGTCGGTGAGTTTTTCCAGCAGTTCACTGCGTTCGTTGTCATTGGCCTTGAGGAACGCGCTGAACTCGCTCTGGGCCAGCAATACGGCACGGGTGAATTGCTCAAAGTTCAGGCCCAGGGCCAATTCCAGCTGGGTCTTGTATTCGGTCTTCTGGCTGGCCAGCAGTTGATCGCTGTCGAGGTCGATCAGACTCTGGCGGCTGTTCTGCAGCTTGCCACTGGCCTTGTCACGGGCGCGATTGGCTTCCCAGCGTGCGCGATAACGACGGCCGCTGACGCCGACAAAATCCACTTCGGCATAACCGCCGCCGGTGCCACGCCTCAGCAAGGTACGTGGGTCACCGATGGAAATGTCGCTGTCGGCATCCGGCATCTTGGCCTGGCCGGTATCGCCCAGGCGCGGCACCGCACCAAACAGCGCCAGGCACAAGGCGTCGAGCAGGGTACTTTTGCCGGCGCCGGTTGGCCCGGTGATGGCGAACAAACCGGCGCTGGCCAGGGGCTCGGCGGTGAAGTCGATTTCGAACGGGCCCGCCAGGGAGGCGAGGTTTTTCAGGCGAATGGCGAGGATCTTCATGGCTGTTCATCCTCCTGTTGCACTTCCTGGAGCAGCACGGCGAAGTCCTTTAAGGTCTGTTCATCCACTTCACTGCCGTAGCTGTCCTGCCAGGCGCGGCTGAACAGTTCCTGAGGGGTGAGTTGGTCGAGTTCGATCAGGCGCTCGTCGCTTTCGTCTTCGCGGTTGCCGGTACCCGCATATTCAGCAGCGATGCGCACCAGGCGCACGGCTTTGCCTTGCAGGGCGGTTTCGATCTGCTGGCGCAGGTCCGGCTGGGGCTCGTCGAGGCGCACGCGGACTTCCAGCCACGGGTGGCGCTGGGTTTCGGCGAGCAGGTCGATGTCCGGCAGCTCGGCCAAGGTGCTGAGGATATCGGCCAGCGGAGCGGCTTCCAGGCGTTGCAGATCGACCGAGCGCGGAATCAGCAGCGGCTCGACACTCACCAGGCATTGGCCCTGGAATGTCACGTCGAGCACCTGGTGCTTGTAGTTGATTTCGGAAAACGACAGTGGAATCGGCGAGCCGCTGTAGCGAATGCGCTCTTCTGCGTTCACCTTTTGCGGCTTGTGCAAATGGCCGAGGGCGACATAGGCGACACTTCGGTCAAACAGGCTGGCGGGAAGCGCCTCGGCATTGCCAATGATCAGGCTGCGCTCGGAGTCTTCCGACACTGAACCGCCGGCCATATGCGCATGGCTGATGGCAATCAGCGCCTGGCCTTTCTTGCGCTTGGCGTTGGCGGCAGCGATCAGCTGTTCATGCACCTGGCCGATGCCGCGCAGGTAATCGTCGCCCAATAGCGTGCCGGTGACTTCCGCCGGGCGCAAAAACGGCAGCGCCAGGCACCAGCCAACAACCTTGCCTTTGGCATCCGGCAGTGGGATGAGCAGGCGGTCGGCATCCAGCTGGCCGTCGTCCAGCCACAACACCCGACCGAGGGCGTGGGTGCGCAACCGGCGCATCAACGGTGCCGGCAACTCGATGCGTGAACCGGAATCGTGGTTGCCGGCGATCATCACAATGGTCAGTGTCGGGTTTTGTTCGTGGGCGCTGATGATGAAGTCATACAGCCGCTCCTGGGCCTTGAGCGGCGGGTTGACCGTGTCGAAGATATCGCCGGCGATCAGCAACACATCCGGGGCGTGGGCCTTTAATTGGCCCAGCAGCCAGTCGAGAAAACAGGCGTGTTCGTAATCGCGTTCCTGGCCATGCAGGTTTTGCCCAAGGTGCCAGTCGGAGGTGTGAAACAGACGCAAGGCGAACTCCGTGGAGAATAGGAAAAGGAGGGGAGTTTACCTGTAAAAGCACACGCGGTGCCTGTTGCGGGGCACAGATCAAATGTGCGGGCAGGCTTGCCCTAATGCCAGTCAGTCAAGCGCAACATGGCTCTGTAGTGAGCGGGCTTGTCCCGCGCTGGGCTGCGAAGCGGCCCTAATTCGGCCGACGCGCTCTTCCAGATAGAGCCCAGTTGTCCGGTTTTGGGGCCGCTTCGCAGCCCAGCGCGGGACAAGCCCGCTCACTACAAGAATGAGGTCGCCTTTCGTTTCCTTAAACGACTGGCATTAGAGCAAGCCCGCTCCCACATTTTGATAGGTGTTGTGTCTGGGATGTCGCGTTACTTGGGATACAGCGGCGGCAAGCTGGTGGTATCGGCGGCCGGGTCCAGCTCACGTTCCGCCATCGGGATCGACTTGACCGCACGCCACAGGTCTTCGCCCAGCCAGTATTGCCCGCTTTCGCTGTAGAGCGCGCCGTTCAGCCCATCCAGCGCATCGGACAAGGGGATATAGCGCGCCGCCATGTCCGCCAGGGTTTCCGGCTGTTGTCGCGCCCAGGCGTCGAGGGCCTGGCGCGTGGCCTGGGGGTCGTTGGCCTGGGTGGCGCGCTTGAGGTCGTCCAGTAGCGTGCGTGGGCTGGGGCCGGTTTGCGCGGCGCGCAGCACGGCCGGTTGCCAGCGCGCACGCCACCATAGGCCGAAGCCCAGCAGCGTGGTGCAGGCAAGAATCAGGGTGCTCAGTTGCCACAACCACAGGTGGCTGTCGTCGGGCGCGGTGATCACGGTGGGGGTGGCGGGGGTGTCCACCACCAGGCTTGGATTGGTGGCCACTTGCAGGGTGCGGGCCGGCAGGCTGGTGCGTTCCAGGTGGTCCTCATGGGTGTTCCACCACACCACTTCTACGGCGGGCATTTCAAGTGTGCCGGCGCGGTTGGGCACCAGGGCTTCGCGGTCCTCGCGGCTGCCGATCAAGCCGCGGTCGTTGGTCTGGTTGCCCAGCACCGGTTGGTCGGGATAGCGGCGCAGGCCAGGAATGTCGGTGCTGGGCAGGGCAGGCAGTTGGGCGCTCGACAGGCCTTCGGCCTTGACCGTCAGGCTGCGGGTCAGGGAGTCGCCGACCTGCACGTGTTCAGGTTCCGGGTTCCAGGTTTCGCTCAGGGTGAGGCTGCGTGCCGGCAACCACGGGGTGTCGGCGGGATACAGTTCGGGTTTGGGCTTGACCGTCAGTGCAAGCTCCGCAGAGCTCACGTGGATCAGCTTGCCGGGCTTGGTGCCTTGCAGGGTATTTTCCTGGGGCGGCCGCGCTTCCACCAAGGTCGCACTGAACGTCTGCGCAGGAATCACCAGGCTGCCGCTGTGCTGCGGATAGATCGCGTAGCGGGTTTCGATCACGCCGTGGCGAATGCTGTTGATGACTTTCTCGTAGGTGCGCGACTCACCCAGCTGCTCGACCCGCGCATCGGGAATCTGCAACGGCGTCAGGCTGCTGTCGTCATACAGCGACACCGAGTGGTACACGCGCACCGTCAACAGCACCTGGGCCTGCACGTACACAGTGGGCTGGTCGATGTTGGCTTCGACAAACACAGGGGCCAGCTCGGCGCTGGTGTTCTGGCTGGCGGTTTCAACCACTTGCAGGCTGATGGGCTGGGTCTTGTATTCGCCGACCTGTAGCGGCGGGATCACCACGGTGCCGTTTTCCTTGGGCAGCAGGGTGATGATCCAGCGCGTGGTGGCGTGGTTATCGCCGCCCAGGGTAGTGAGCTGGTTGAGCTGGCGCGTGCCGCTGACTTCGAATTGCGCATCCAGCGGCGACAGGTCGGGTTTGCCGAACAGCGTGACGTCGTTGGATTCCACCGTCAGCTCTACCGTTTCCCCGGAGTTGACGCGGCTGCGATCAACGCTGGCGACCAAATTCGCCGCCTGGGCGTGGCCTGCCGTTAACGCGAGCAGAAGCAGTAGGGTGGTGCGGCGGCTCATCGAGTCTTGTCCTGATGTTGTTGCTGTTCGTACCAGAATTTGCGGCGCAGCAATTCACCGGGGTTGTCCGGGATCTCCTGCAGCCATTGCTCCAAGGCCTGGCGGTGTTCGCCGTCGAGGCTGGCATCGTTTGGGCGCAGCGGCGGGGTGGTGGTTTGCTCATCCCCCAGCTCGCTGCCCGGTACGTCATTGTTGCCGGTTGGCGAGGTGGCGCCGGTCTGCGTATCGCCGGTGCCGGCCTGACCCTGGCCTTGGGAGGACTGATCACCACCGCTGGCGTTTTGCCCGCTGGTGCCCGGTTGCGCAGTTTGGCCGGGTTGGGTGGTTTCGTCATCCTCGTTTTTTGCAGGCTTCTCCGGCTCTGTCTTCGCCTGCTCTTGCTCCTGAATCAGGGTTTCCAGCAGGGCTTTGTTTTTCAAGGCTGGCTGCAAGTCTGGCTGGGCTTCCAAAGCCTGTTCGTACGCATCGATCGCGGCCTCCAACTCGCCTGACTTGGCCAGGGCGTTCCCTCGATTGTAGTGGGCGTAGGCGTCATCGCCCTCGGCAAAACGCTTGATGGCCTCGGCATAGTTGCCGGCCTCGTACAGCGCCACACCCTGCCATTGCGGGTCCTGAAAGTGTTCGGCGGCTTCGGCAGGACGTTTTTTCTTCAACAGGTACTGACCTTGTTGGTCGGGACGCAGCCACAGGTCCTGAAAGTCAAAGGCGTAGCTGGGCTGTGGCGCACCCAGTAGCAATAACGGCAAGCAGAACAGCCAGCCACGGCGCCCGGCGCAAGCGGCGAGTAACAACAGCGGCAGGAGCAGCCAGTAGCCTTGGTCGGCCCAGGTGTCCAAATGCAGCAGTTGCCCGTCGTTGCGCATGGATTGAGGCGGGTCCAGCACGCCGAGTTGGCGCAGGTCCTTGTCATCCAGGCGTGCCGCGCGGTAACGCCCGCCCATTTCGCTGGCGAAGGCCTTGAGGGTCGGGCTGTCCAGGCGCGGCACCAGAATCGCGCCTTGCTCGTCCTTGAGGAACTCGCCGCTTTCCTGGGTTACCGGCGTGCCTTCACGGCTGCCAATGCCCAGGATCGACAAGGCCGGCGACTGCGCCCCTTGCAGCAGCAGGCGGATACCCTGGCGTTCCTGCTTGGACAGCGACGAGCCAACCAGCAGCAGGCGGCCTTGGCCCAGGCCTCCTTGCTTGAGCAAGCCCAGGGCTTTCTCCACTGCCAGGTCGGCACGATGCCCGGGTTCGGGCATGATCGACGGGCGCAGCGCTTCCAGCAGGTTGCGGCTGGTGGACAGGTCATCCGACAGCGGCACCAGGGTGTGGGCGCTGCCGGCATACACGACGATGGCGGTTTGCGCATCGCTGCGTGCTTGCAGCAAGTCATACAGCTTGCGCCGCGCTTGCTCCAGGCGGTTGGGCGGGCTGTCGGTGGCGAGCATTTCCGGGGTCAGTTCCAGCAACACCACCAACGGGTCGGAGGGTTTCTGGCTGGATTGTTCTACCCGCTGCCAGCTCGGGCCGAGCAATGCCAGCACGGCCAGCAGCCAGGCGATCCCGAGTACCACCCAGGGCGATTTGCTTTCGCGGCCATTGCCACCACTGAGCAACACGGCGTGGAAGGCCGGCGGCAGGATCATCTGCCAACGCCCGGCGCGTTTTTGCCGGTGCCACAAGTGCCACAGCAGCCAGCAGAGCAGTGGCAGCAGCAACAACCACCAGGGACGGAACCAGTGCGGCCACAGGTCGATCATCGACGCCTCCGCAATCGCAGGCGTTTAAGGCGTTGGCGCCATTCCGGGTGTTGTTGCAGGAAAGTCCCCTTGCTCGACAGTTTGTTGAAAAAGCGCTGCAACGCGTTGTTTGGCCAGCGTTCCTGGATCACCAACAGCATGCTGAGCACCAACGCCAGGGCCAGCGGCGCGCTATACAGCGCCTGGGCCGGGCGTGCGCGGGTCGGTTGTTGCTCGACCGGCTCAAGTTTGTCGAGGGTTTCCTTGATGGTTTGCAGTTCTTCGCCGTCGCGGGCGCGGAAGTACTGGCCGCCGGTGGCCTCGGCAATTGCCTTGAGCGCTGGCTCGTCCAGGTCCAGGCTCGGATTGACACCCAGAATGCCTAAGGAGCCGGTTTGTTCCGGGTCGGCACCGATGCCGATCGGGTAGATCTTCACGCCTTCTTCGGCGGCTAGGCGCGCGGCGGTCAACGGGTCGATCTGCCCGGCGTTGTTGGCGCCATCGGTGACCAGGATAAGCACGCGGCTTTGTGCCGGACGCTGGCGCAGGCGTTTGAGGGCCAGGCCAATGGCATCGCCGATGGCGGTGTTCTTGCCGGCGATGCCGATGCGCGCCTCGTCCAACCAAGTGCGCACGGTGCGGCGGTCGAAGGTCAGCGGGGCTTGCAGATAAGCCTGGCTGCCAAACAGGATCAGGCCGACGCGGTCACCTTCACGGTTTTCGAGGAAGTCGCCGAGCAGGTGCTGCACCAGACTCAAGCGGCTGACGTCATCGTCCTGCCAGTGCATGTCGGGAAAGTCCATGGAGCCGGACACGTCCACCGCCACCAGCAAGTCGCGGCCACTGGCGGCGATCGGCAGCGGTTCGCCCAGCCATTCCGGGCGTGCGGCGGCGGTCAACAACAATAGCCACAGCACCACGAACGGCGCTTGCTGCCGCCAGCCCGGCAAATTGACGCGGGCGCGGCGGCGGGCCAGGCCTTCGAGGTCACTGAGGTAGCTGACTTTAAGCGCGGGCTCACCGCTGTCGGCCGCCGGCAGCACCCACCGCATCAACCACGGCAAGGGCAACAGGGCGAAGATCCACGGCCAGGCGAACTCAAACATGTTTGCGAATCCAGGTGTCGACGGCTTGGGTCAGGCCGGCGATGGCCTTGTCGTCGAGTTTGCATTCGGGTTTGTAGGCGCCTTCCACCAGCACCATCCAGCGCGTGAGGCCGGCGGCCGGACAGCGGTTGTCGAGAAACGCCAGCCATTTGCGACCGTTGAGGGTGTGGCTCTGGCTGTAGGGGTAGTCGTTACGGCACAGGCGCTTGAGCAGACCGTTAAGCTGCTGCAGCCAGGCGCCGGCGGGTGCACCGTCGTAGGGTTTGGGCATCAGGGCCAGTTCTGCCAGGGCGGCGATGCGCAACGGGTCGAGTGGTTGTTCGGCGCGCGCCACTGGGCGGCGTGCGGGCAAGAAGCGGCGCAGCGACCATAGCCCCCAGCCCAGCAGCGGAATCACCAGCAATAACAACCACCAACCGGGCGCAGGTGGCCAGAAACCGATGGCTGGCGGGGCGATCAGCGGTTGCAGTTGGTCGAGGCTGCTCATTGCTTTTTAACCGGGCGTTGCGGGTTGAGGTATTCGCGCAGTTGCTCGACCATTTCGCTTTGGGTGCTCAAGGGCATCAACAGAATGCGTAGTTTTTGCGCGAGCAATTCCCAGCGCGCAATACGCGCCTCGGCCTGCGCCTTGTAGGCCTGGCGCAGGTCGTAGTTCAGTGTGTCCAGTTCCAGCTGCGCGCCGCGTTCCGCGAAACGCAGCAGGCCGGCGGCGGGCAGGGCGTGGTCCAGTGGGTCGGAGATCGGCAACAGCAGCAGGTCGCAATGACGCGACAGCAGGCTCAGTTGTTGTTCGGCGCCTTCGGTCAGCGCACGTTCGTCGCAGATTACGATCACCAGGCTACCGGGGCGCAGCACTTCACGGCCACGGCGCAAGGCCATGCCCAACGCGTCCGCTTCGGGACGGCTCTCGGTGTTCAGGCTCTGGTTGACCCGTACCAGCCGGTTGAGCAGTTGCAACAGGCTTTGCTTGCTGCGCCGGGGTTTGATTTCGTAGTGCTCGTTATCACCGAATACCAGGCCGCCGACGCGGTCGTTATGCCCCAGCGCCGCCCAACCGATCAGGCTGGCAGCTTGCGCGGCGAGCACCGACTTGAACATCTGCCCCGAGCCGAAAAACAACCGACAGCTTTGCTCCACCATGATGAAAATCGGCCGCTCACGTTCTTCATGGAACAGCTTGGTGTGCGGCTCTTGGGTGCGCGCGGTCACGCGCCAGTCGATGGTGCGCACATCGTCGCCGGCCTGATACACGCGGACCTGGTCGAAGTCGACGCCGCGTCCACGCAGCTTGGAGTGGTGCAAGCCGATCAGCGGGCTGCGCTGGCTCGGCGTGGAAAACAACTGCACTTCGCGCACGCGATGGCGCATCTCGATCAATTCGCTAAGGGTGACGCGGATTCCATCGCTGGCGTTCATGCGGGTCAAGCGACGGCAACGACGTCGAGAATGCGCTGCACCACGCGGTCCTGGTCAATGCCAGCCGCTTCGGCCTCGAACGACAGGATGATGCGGTGGCGCAACACGTCAAACAGCACCGCCTGGATGTCTTCGGGGCTCACGAAGTCGCGCCCGGCCAGCCAGGCGTGTGCACGGGCGCAGCGGTCGAGGGCGATAGAGCCGCGTGGGCTGGCGCCGTAGGCGATCCACTCGGCCATTTCCGGGTCGAACTTGGCCGGGGTGCGCGTGGCCATGACCAGTTGCACCAGGTATTCCTCCACCGCGTCGGCCATGTACAGGCCGAGGATTTCCTTGCGGGCGGCGAAGATCGCCTGCTGGCTGACGCGTCGCTCGGGCTTGGTTTCACCGTTGAGGGCTTCGCCACGCGCCTGTTGCAGGATGCGGCGTTCGACGGCGGCGTCGGGGAAGCCGATTTTCACGTGCATCAGGAAGCGGTCGAGTTGGGCTTCGGGCAGCGGGTAGGTGCCTTCCTGCTCGATGGGGTTTTGCGTGGCCATCACCAAAAACAGCGGCGACAGCTCGTAAGTGCTGCGCCCGACGCTGACCTGGCGCTCGGCCATGGCTTCGAGCAAGGCCGATTGCACCTTGGCCGGCGCGCGGTTGATTTCGTCCGCCAACACCAAGTTGTGGAAGATCGGCCCTTGTTGGAACACAAAACTGCCGGTTTCCGGACGATAGATCTCGGTGCCGGTGATATCGGCGGGCAATAGGTCGGGGGTGAACTGGATGCGATGGAACTGCGCTTCGATGCCTTCGGCCAATTCCTTGATGGCCTTGGTCTTGGCCAGTCCCGGCGCGCCTTCGACGAGCATATGGCCGTCTGCGAGCAGGGCGATCAGCAGGCGATCGATGAGTTTTTCCTGGCCGAGAATCTGCGTAGAAAGAAAGGTTCGCAGCGCAAGCAGCGCTTCACGATGTTCCATCGATGACGGTTCCTGGAAAGATAAGCGCGGGCATCGTGGAAAATGCCTGGGCTGGGGCGCCTACTTTAATCCATCGAGGGGGCTGGCGACTAACGGCTTTTCGCGCAAAGTGCCGGGTTTTGAACCCAGTCGGCCTTTGCGCGGGGGCGGTAGAGGATTTTTGAGGACTAAGGACAGGGCACGCCCAAATGCCATTCCTTACCCCATTCGGCCGAGTTGACGTCGGGTGGCTTGTTGATGTTGTAGAAATTCTGCTTGTAGACCTTACCGTTGTAGGCCACTTGCTCGGCGAAGACTGCATAGGTTTTGGCCGGATCCCACGCCGGTATAGTGCCGCAGTTGCCCGGCGCGGGAGCGGTGACATTGACTATGTGAGTGGCCGTTGCCTCGCGATGGGTGGCATCCGTGATCCTCAGCGTGATGCTGCGCGGGCCCACAGCCGGGGGCGCAGTGAAGCCTGGAGCAACCTGTGTCGATGTAGCCGGGATAAAGTCCGGTGCCGTCCAGGCATAGCGCAGGCCGCTACCGCTGGAGGTGCTGGCGGACAACGCCAGTGTCTTGCCAACCTCTGCGGTATTGGCGCCGGTGATCCTGGCTTCGGGCGGTGGGGTTGCCTGGCGTGGGCGAATGGTGATGACTTGGGTGGGGGTTTGCAGGAAGTCGCGCCCATCGCTGACGCGCACATTGACCGTCGCCCGCACCTCACTGGTCACCGGCGCAGCGGTATAGGTGGCCTGTGGCGTGTTGCCCGGGGATCCCAACAGTGAAGCCGAACTTGCCCATGTGTAACTTAATGGCTTGCCTGTTGAGCTGCGCGCGTCAACGCGTACGGGGACCGAATCGCCCGAGCCCGCCGCTTCCGGCGCCGTCAGCGTGGCGGTGATGGGCGGTGCCTTGATGATCACGCTTTCGGTCAGCGTGATGGTATGCGTGCCATCGGACACGTCCACAGAAACCGGCATCACAGTGTCCGTGTTCACGGCGGGTGCAGTGAGTGACAGTGACGCATCGTGTCCTGTGGCGGGAGTAAAGCCCGCGGTATTCCAACGATAGAACAGCGGCTTGCCTGCCGATGATTCGGCATAGACATGGTTGCTGAAGGTGCCGGCGGATGGCGCCTCGTCAGGAATTGCCAGGCGCCCGGTCGGCGGCTTTCCAGCATGGTCGGCCAGCATTTTTCTGATGGCCGCGTCCAGGTCGGGTTGTACGCCAATTTCGGTACGGTTGCCGTTGATCTGCGGGTAGCCGGTGGTCACCAGGATGGCGCGTAGTTCCTTGGGCGGAATCGGGCCCAGGTCATGGGCAAGTGCTACGCCTTGCAGAGAAGCGACCACGCCCGCAATGATCGGGTTGGCTGAAGAGGTGCCGCTGAACGTGTGGGTGTAGGCACTGTCCGGGTTGTTTTTGGTATAGCTAGTGGTCGTGACGTTCTCGCCCCAACTGAATAGGTCAACACGGCTACCGTATTCGGAATAGCCCGCTCTGAGCCCGGACTTGGGGTCGACCGCCCCTGCGTAAATACCACCGGAGTCGAATTTCTGGCGGTCAAAAAAGCCATTGAAGTAAGCCGCGTCGAGATTGATGTTGCCGTTGGCGGCCGCCAATACCACGTGAATGCCTTTTTCTTCGGTCATATAAGCAATGGTGTCGCGTACGACAGCGTTGTACTCAACCGGCATGTAACAGTCCGTCGCACATCCAACTTGGGGGATTGCGGGGTAGAGATAATGCACGCCAATTTGGACGACGTTACCCGCGTGTAAACGCTCGGCTAATTGGATCAGCCGATCTTGACCCCAGTCCATGAAACCGAGTTCGGTAGCTTGCGCGATTCCCGTTGTTCCGAAACCATTTTCTCGCGAGGCGATAATACCGGCGCTTGCGGTGTCATGGGAGCCCACCAATGCCGGGTTGGTTGGGTGCTGGATTTCCAAGTAAGGTTTGGGTAGGTCCAGGTGGCTAAAGGACCAGTGATCGACTTCCGAGGAAACGACCTGCATGTTTTGGCCTTTGCCACCCGGTATTTTCCAGGCCTCCACGGCGTTGATACCGCCGATCCTATACGGGGCTACCGGCGCTTGGCCGAGGAGGTAAGTTTGCCGACCCGTATAGTCAGGAATGCTTGGGGTGCTCGCCAGCCCAATGGCCAGGCCGTTGTCGCCATGCATGCCATCGACAACAGGTTCAAGTTGAACGTCCTCAACGCTGGGGTCGGCTTTTAGTTGAGCGGCCAATGCTTGTGCCTGTGCCAGGCTCATCGGGCGAATATCAACGGTGTAGTAACGGTCCAGGCGGTGGCGTTGCAATGCCTGGGTGTCCGCAGGGGTGCGTGCGATAGACGCTGGAAGCAAGGGTTGAAGAGTAGGCGCGAGCCGCCTGAGGTTGTTCAGCGGCGCAGTGTTGTTGAGGCCGTTACTGCCCGTCCCGGGCTTGAGCAAAATGTTGAGCGTTGTATAGCCGGAGGGGGCTGCCAGCGTTGATAAAGGCAATAAAGCAGCCCAGCAAAACGCGATGTTCAAGCATTGGCTCATCGGTTTCATGTTGGCACCTGAGTGATTGACCCTGTTGCTGGCCTTACTTATCAGTCAGCAAAGACTCAATCAGATGTTCTCGATACTGTTAGAAATAACAGTGCGGACGAACGGTCAGGTGCCCTGAATTCAGGCGCGGATGTAAGTACCGGTGCCTTTGAGGATGTTTTGCAGGGTTTCTTCGACTTCGGGCAGGTCCGAGGCGGCGGTGGTGTGGGTGATCTCAAGCTGATCCTTGCCGCCCAACGCGTCCGCGTCCCCGGCAGCCAGTTCCACCAGCAGGGTCGCGTCACTCAGGGTGACTTTCAGCCCGTCCAGGGTCGATGGCTCGTAGTCCCAGGTCAGTTCCACTTCCTCTTCATCCGGGTACCGGGTGAGCATGAACATTTCGCCGTTTTTACCGTGGCAGCAGAGCATGGCCATGTTGTCTTCTTCGTCGTCGCATGGGGTGACCATCAGGGCGTCGGTTTTCAGTTGCAGCATGGGGAATCCTGTCTGGGGTAGGGCGTAATGCGGGCAATTGTGCCACTGCGGCGAATTTTGTGCTGCATCCTGTGTCAGACACAGGGCATGACTTGACGGGCTGTATCAGTCATTTCCGGTACTAATGACGGCTAAAACAGCGGGTTTTTCTGCCGAAAATATCGGGTTGCCAGAGTCGCAACTCCAAGCCTGCGTACCGATGACCGAATATGTCGCAGCGTCGCAAGCAGCTGTCTTCCTACACTCGTTAAGCTGCGCAACGGATGTGCATGAGCCGGGCGCCTGACCTGCCCGTCGTACCGTCACCCGGCAGGGTGCGCATCTTGTGGGCGTTGTATGTGACCTGAGTGTCTTGTGCAGCTTCACCCACCTGTCACTCCGATTCGCTATGGTTAACCTGCGAACAGAGCTGACGGTCTCCCCGCAAGGGGATAACACGCGACGCTTTCATCAATAACAAGCCCAAGCGGAGTACCACAGATGGCGTTCTTCACCGCAGCCAGCAAGGCCGACTTCCAGCATCAACTGCAAGCGGCACTGGCGCAGCACATCAGTGAACAGGCACTGCCACAAGTGGCGCTGTTCGCTGAACAATTCTTCGGCATCATTTCCCTGGACGAACTGACCCAGCGTCGCCTTTCCGACCTGGCCGGTTGCACCCTCTCTGCGTGGCGCCTGCTTGAGCGCTTTGACCACACCCAACCGCAAGTACGGGTGTACAACCCCGATTACGAACGTCATGGCTGGCAGTCGACCCACACCGCGGTCGAAGTGCTGCACCATGACCTGCCATTTCTGGTGGACTCGGTGCGTACCGAGCTGAACCGCCGTGGCTACAGCATTCATACCCTGCAAACCACCGTGCTCAGCGTACGCCGTGGAGCCAAGGGCGAGCTGCTGGAAATCCTGCCAAAAGGCACCCAGGGCGAAGGCATCCAGCAAGAATCGCTGATGTACCTGGAAATCGACCGCTGCGCCAACGCCGCCGAACTGAACGTGCTGAGCAAAGAGCTTGAGCAGGTATTGGGCGAAGTGCGCGTGGCCGTGGCCGATTTCGAACCGATGAAAGCCAAGGTCCAGGACCTGTTGGCCGGTGTCGACGCTAGCCAGTTCGCGATTGATGGCGAAGAAAAGGCCGAGATCAAGAGCTTCCTGGAGTGGCTGGTGGGCAACCACTTCACCTTCCTCGGCTATGAAGAATTCGTGGTACGTGACGAGGCGGACGGCGGTCATATCGAATATGACACCAACTCCTTCCTCGGTCTGACCAAGTTGCTGCGTGCCGGCCTGACTGCCGAAGACACGCGCATCGAAGACTACGCCGTGGCTTACCTGCGCGAGCCTACTGTGCTGTCGTTCGCCAAGGCCGCACACCCGAGTCGTGTACACCGTCCGGCTTACCCGGACTATGTGTCGATCCGTGAGATCAGCGCCGACGGCAAGGTCATCAAGGAACACCGCTTTATGGGCCTCTACACCTCGTCGGTGTACGGCGAAAGCGTGCGGGTCATTCCTTATATCCGTCGCAAGGTCGCGGAAATCGAACGCCGTTCGGGCTTCCAGGCCAAGGCTCACCTCGGCAAGGAACTGGCGCAAGTCGTTGAAGTGCTGCCGCGTGACGACCTGTTCCAAACCCCGGTTGACGAACTGTTCAGCACCGTGATGTCGATCGTGCAGATCCAGGAGCGCAACAAGATTCGCGTGTTCCTGCGCAAAGACCCGTACGGTCGTTTCTGCTACTGCCTGGCCTACGTGCCGCGTGACATCTATTCCACCGAAGTGCGCCAGAAGATCCAGCAAGTGCTGATGGATCGCCTGAAAGCCTCGGATTGCGAGTTCTGGACCTTCTTCTCCGAATCCGTGCTGGCCCGTGTGCAGCTGATTCTGCGGGTTGACCCAAAGAACCGCCTCGACATCGACCCGCTGCAACTGGAAAAAGAAGTAGTGCAGGCCTGCCGCAGCTGGCAGGACGACTACTCCAGTCTGGTCGTGGAAAGCTTCGGCGAAGCCCAAGGCACCAACGTGCTGGCGGATTTCCCGAAAGGCTTCCCGGCGGGTTACCGCGAGCGTTTTGCTGCGCATTCGGCCGTGGTCGACATGCAGCACCTCAACAGCCTGACCGAAGCCAACCCGCTGGTGATGAGCTTCTACCAGCCGCTGGGCCAGGTCTCCGGTCAGCGTGAGCTGCATTGCAAGCTCTACCACGCTGACACCCCGCTGGCGCTGTCCGACGTGCTGCCGATCCTGGAAAACCTGGGCCTGCGCGTGCTGGGTGAGTTCCCGTACCGCCTGCGTCACGCCAATGGCCGTGAGTTCTGGATCCATGACTTTGCGTTTATCGCCGCCGAAGGCGTGAACCTGGATATCCAGCAGCTCAACGACACCCTGCAGGACGCGTTCGTGCACATCGTGCATGGCGACGCCGAGAACGATGCGTTCAACCGCCTGGTGCTGACGGCGGGCTTGCCGTGGCGCGACGTGGCTTTGCTGCGTGCTTACGCCCGCTACCTGAAGCAGATCCGCCTGGGCTTCGACCTGGGTTACATCGCCAGCACCCTGAACAACCACACCGACATCGCTCGCGAGTTGACCCGGTTGTTCAAGACCCGCTTCTACCTGGCGCGCAAGCTCACCGCCGACGACCTGGAAGACAAGCAGCAACGCCTGGAACAAGCGATCCTCACCGCCCTGGACGACGTTCAGGTGCTCAACGAAGACCGCATCCTGCGTCGCTACCTGGACCTGATCAAGGCCACCCTGCGTACCAACTTCTACCAGACTGACGCCAACGGCCAGAACAAGTCCTACTTCAGCTTCAAGTTCGACCCGCGCGCCATTCCTGAACTGCCTAAGCCAGTGCCGAAGTTTGAAATCTTCGTGTACTCGCCGCGGGTTGAAGGTGTGCACCTGCGCTTTGGCAACGTGGCCCGTGGCGGCTTGCGCTGGTCCGACCGTGAAGAAGACTTCCGTACTGAAGTGCTCGGCCTGGTAAAAGCCCAGCAAGTGAAGAACTCGGTCATCGTGCCAGTCGGTGCGAAGGGCGGCTTCCTGCCGCGTCGCCTGCCACTGGGCGGCAGCCGTGACGAGATCGCGGCCGAGGGCATCGCCTGCTACCGCATCTTCATTTCCGGCCTGCTGGACATCACCGACAACCTGAAAGACGGTGCCCTGGTGCCACCGGCCAACGTCGTGCGTCATGACGACGATGACCCGTACCTGGTGGTAGCAGCGGACAAGGGCACTGCGACCTTCTCCGACATCGCCAACGGCATCGCCATCGACTACGGCTTCTGGCTGGGTGATGCGTTCGCCTCCGGTGGTTCCGCCGGTTACGACCACAAGAAAATGGGCATCACCGCCAAAGGCGCGTGGGTCGGCGTGCAGCGTCACTTCCGTGAGCGCGGCATCAATGTGCAGGAAGACAGCATCACCGTGGTGGGCGTCGGCGATATGGCCGGTGACGTGTTCGGTAACGGCCTGTTGATGTCTGACAAGCTGCAACTGGTCGCAGCGTTCAACCACCTGCATATCTTCATCGACCCGAACCCGAACCCGGCCACCAGCTTCGTCGAGCGCCAGCGCATGTTCGAGCTGCCGCGTTCGGCCTGGACCGACTACGACACCAGCATCATGTCCGAAGGCGGCGGTATCTTCTCGCGCAGCGCGAAGAGCATTGCCATCTCGCCACAGATGAAAGAGCGTTTCGACATCTCGGCCGACAAGCTGACCCCGACCGAACTGCTGAATGCCTTGCTCAAGGCGCCGGTAGACCTGTTGTGGAACGGCGGTATCGGTACTTACGTCAAGGCCAGCACTGAAAGCCACGCCGACGTGGGCGACAAGGCCAACGACGCATTGCGCGTCAACGGCAACGAGTTGCGCTGCAAGGTGGTGGGCGAGGGCGGTAACCTCGGCATGACCCAACTGGGTCGTGTGGAATTCGGCCTCAATGGCGGCGGCTCCAACACCGACTTCATTGATAACGCCGGTGGCGTGGACTGCTCCGACCACGAAGTGAACATCAAGATCCTGCTCAACGAAGTGGTGCAGGCCGGTGACATGACCGACAAGCAACGCAACCAGTTGCTGGCGAGCATGACCGACGAAGTCGGCAACCTGGTGTTGGGCAACAACTACAAGCAGACCCAGGCCCTGTCCCTGGCGGCGCGTCGTGCCTACGAGCGTGCTGCCGAGTACAAGCGCCTGATGAGCGACCTGGAAGGCCGTGGCAAGCTGGACCGCGCCATCGAGTACCTGCCGACCGAGGAGCAGCTCGTCGAGCGCGCCGCGACGGGCAAGGGCCTGACCCGTCCAGAGCTGTCGGTGCTGATCTCGTACAGCAAGATCGACCTCAAGGAAGCGTTGCTCAAGTCCTTGGTGCCGGATGACGACTACCTGACCCGTGACATGGAGACCGCGTTCCCGCCGAGCCTGGTCGCCAAGTTCGGCGAGGCCATGCGCCGTCACCGCCTGAAGCGCGAGATCGTCAGCACCCAGATCGCCAACGACCTGGTCAACCACATGGGTATCACCTTCGTTCAACGACTCAAAGAGTCGACCGGCATGAGCCCGGCGAACGTGGCGGGCGCTTATGTGATCGTGCGTGACATCTTCCATCTCCCGCACTGGTTCCGCCAGATCGAAGCCCTGGACCACCAGGTTTCCGCTGACGTGCAACTGGAGCTGATGGACGAGCTGATGCGCCTGGGCCGCCGTGCTACACGCTGGTTCCTGCGCAGCCGTCGCAACGAGCAGGACGCTGGTCGCGACACTGCGCACTTCGGTCCGCACCTGGCAGCGCTGGGCCTCAAGCTCGACGAACTGCTGGAAGGCCCTACCCGCGAAGGCTGGCAGAACCGCTACGGCAAATACACCGAAGCCGGTGTGCCTGAGCTGTTGGCCCGCATGGTTGCAGGTACCACTCACCTGTACACCTTGCTGCCGATCATCGAAGCCGCCGACGTGACCGGGCACGACGCCGCCGAAGTGGCCAAGGCCTACTTCGCCGTCGGTAGCGCCCTGGACTTGCCGTGCTACCTGCAGCAGATCAGCGATCTGCCAGTGGCCAACAACTGGCAGGCCCAGGCCCGCGAAGCGTTCCGCGACGATGTGGACTGGCAGCAGCGAGCAATCACCATTTCGGTACTGCAAATGGCCGACGCGCCCCAAGACATGGAAGCCCGCGTGGCCCTGTGGCTTGAGCAGCACAAGGACATGGCCGATCGTTGGGTGGCGATGATGGTGGAAATTCGTGCTGCGGTCGGCACGGACTACGCCATGTACGCGGTGGCAAACCGTGAGTTGCTGGACCTGGCGTTGAGCGGTCAGTCGGTGGTGTAACCGGCTTTCCTTGAGTAAACAAAAAGCCCCCGTATCGCGAGATACGGGGGCTTTTTGGTTATCTGGAATACGATCATTGTGGGAGCTGGCTTGCCTGCGATAGCGGTATATCAGTGGATCAATTTTTAGCTGACCCACCGCTATCGCAGGCAAGCCAGCTCCCACATTTGCATCTCCATCTTCCTTGGGTTCAGTGGTGTTTGAGTAATTTGGATTCCAGATGGTCCAGGTGTTGAGTCATCAGCGCTACCGCAGTCGTGGCATCGCGCTGCTCCACTGCATCGACAATCGCCCCGTGTTCCTGCCATGCGCAGTAGCTGTACGCATTCGCTTCGAATTGAGCGATGACCAGCGAGGTCAGCGGCACCAGGCTGTTCAGAAATTGCGCCAACGGTGCGTTCCGCGCCATGGCTGCCAGCTGCAAATGGAACTCCCCGGATAGGCGAATCGCGGGTCCACGTTGATCCTTTTCGATGCATTCACGTTCGCGGGCAATCAACTCGCGTAGCTGGCGCACCTGAGTCGGCGTGGCATGCACGCAGGCCAACTGCACCACGGTGATTTCCGTCAGGCGTCGGGCTTCGAGGATCTGCCGGGTTTGCTGCGCATCCGGCGCTGCGACCTGGGCGCGTTGATTGGGGCGCAGGATGACCACTTGTTGGTGGGACAGTTTGGCCAGCACCCGGCGGATCACGCTGCGGCTCACACCAAAGGTATCGCCCAGGCTCTCTTCGGTAAAACGACTGGCGGGGGCAATGCGTTGTTCCAGAATGGCGTCGAACAGGCGCGGGTAGATGTCATCCACCGACGGCTTTTTACCGGCGATCAAGCGCAGGGCAGGGAAGATAGGGTCGCGTTGCAACGCGTAAGCAGTCATGGCCGGTCTCCAATAAATCAGCTACCCAGATGGTCATCCGGGATGTTCAAGCGAATGCCCATGCGCAGGCCTTCCTGGAGGATGTGCCGACGCATTTCGGCACTGGCCAGGGCGCTGTTTTTGTTGCGGATGGCGCGCACCACGGCCTCGTTTTCCCGCAGGCGTTCGGCCAGGTGTTCCGGCGAATTGCGCAGCACCTGGGCGCTCTGCTTGAGGGCATTGCTGGTTTGTTGCACCACGTTCTGGAAGATCGGGTTGGACGTCAGCGCGAACAGTTCTTCGTGGAAGTCGATGTAGGCGTTCATGCCGGCTTCGGCGTCTTCAGCATCGAGGGCTTCGCGCATGTCCATGAGCGTCAGGCGCAGTTGGCCGACTTCCTTGCTGCTGATGGACTGCGCCACCAGGCCGACAATGAACGGTTCGAGGGTGTAGCGCAGTTGCAGGATGTCTTCCAGGCTGGCGTCGGCGACGGCATCGGCGGATTGTGGTTCGCTGATGCTGGTTTCCAGCACCACCACGCCTTTGCCGGGCATGGAACGTACCAGGCCGAGGGTTTCCAGCACGATGACCGCTTCGCGCAGGCTCGGGCGGCTGATGCCCATCTGTTCGGCCAGCTCACGTTGGCCGGGGAGCATTTCGCCTCGGCGCCATTGGCCACGCGCCAAGGCGGCGCGTAGTTTTTCTACCACTGAATTGACGACGGTTGAGGTGCTGATCACGTCTACGCCTCCTTGTAAGTTGCAAACACAATAGTTAATCCAGCGACAATTCCCTGTGGGAGCTGGCTTGCCTGCGATGGCGGACTGTCAGCCAACATCTTCATTGCTGATCCACCGCTATCGCAGGCAAGCCAGCTCCCACATTGATAAGTGTTGTGCTCAGGAACGCATCAGAACTCCTGATGCGCCGGCAACACCGGCTTCTTGGCCTGGAAGGCATAGCCTTGCTGACCGTCCAGCACCTTGTTGGCGCGCTGGATATCAATGTCTTTTTCCCAACGTGCAATCGCCACAGTGGCCACGCAGTTGCCGATCAGGTTAGTCAGCGCACGACCGATGCCCATGAACCAATCCACCGCCAGCACCAGCACCAGACCTACCACCGGAATCGCCGGGATCGCAGTGAGTGTCGCCGCCAGGATCACCAGTGCCGACCCCGGAATCCCGTGGGCGCCCTTGGAGGTAATCAGCGAGACCAGCAGGATGGTTAGCAAGTCGGTCATCGACAGCGGCGTGCCGGTGGCGTTGGCGATAAACACAATGGCGAGGGTCAGGTAGATGGAAAAACCGTCGAGGTTGAACGAATACCCCGTCGGAATCACCAGGCCCACGGTGGAGCTGCCGATGCCCAGGTGTTCGAGTTTACGCATGATCTGTGGCAGCACGGCGTCGGAGGAGGCAGTGCCCATCACAATCAGCAGTTCTTCACGCAGGTACTTGAGCAGCGGCAACATGCGCAGGCCGGACAGGCGCATTACCAGGCCAAGGATGATCCCGACAAACGCAAAGCAGGTCAGGTAGAACAAGCCCACCAGGCTGCCCAGGTGTTGCAGCGAATCCAGGCCGTAGGTGCTGGTGGTGAAGGCGATTGCACCAAACACGCCGATCGGCGCCAGGCGCACGATCATGCCCATGATGCGGAAGATCACATGGCTCAGCTCGTTGATCAGTCGCGAGATCCCGGACGCTGCTTCGCCGACCAGGTTCAGCGCGCTGCCGAACAGTACCGAAAACAGCAACACTTGCAGCACGTTGTTGTCGGCAAACGCGCCGATCACCGAATTGGGGATCAGGTCCATCAGGAACTGGCTCGTGCCGCGGATGTGCTGGCCCTTGTCGGCCAATTCATTGAGGCCGGCGGACGACAGTTGTTCCAGGTGGATGTTGGCGCCTTGGCCGATACCCGTGCTGAAGGCCATGATCAGGCCGATCACCAGGGCGACGGTGGTGAGTACTTCAAAGTAGATCACCGACTTGAGCCCGATGCGCCCGACCTTTTTCAGGTCGCCGGCGCCAGAGATACCGCTGACCACCACGCAGAACACGATCAGGCCAATCAGCATTTTGATCAGCTTTATGAAGCCGTCACCCAGGGGTTTGAGTTGCGAGGAGAATTCGGGAAGGGCCAGGCCGCAGATGATGCCGAGCATCAGACCAATCACGACTTGCAGGAAAATCGAACGCGAGCACCATCTGAGCATGGGAGGGATCTCTATTCGGTGCCCTGGTGGTTCCAGGGCTTAATTGTTGTGGTCATACCGGTAAGTCCAGTGCGGGGCCAGTCTACGCCGGGTTTTTTTGAAATCACAAGTAAAAATTCAAGGGTTGACCGGTCCCGGTCTGACCAGTTGGTCGGCGAGGGCGGAGCTTGAGCGGTTGGGGGCTTGAAAATATTTGGCTTATCATCCGCCGCTCGGCATATGAGGTGAAGGATGGACAAACCAGGGCTGACCACCGACGCCACAGGGCTCACACACTGCACCTGGCGTACCGCCGCGCCGGAGTACCCGCGTTACCACGACCATGAATGGGGCGTGCCGGTGGCGGATGACATCCAGCTGTACGAGAAGATCTGCCTGGAAGGCTTTCAGGCGGGCATGGCGTGGATCACCATCCTGCGCAAGCGCGAGCAGTTTCGGGTGGCGTTCGAGGGTTTTGATTTTCGGCGGGTCGCGCAGTACGGCGAGGCGGATATCGAGCGGTTGATGCAAGACCCCGGCATCGTGCGCAATCGGGCGAAAATCGTCTCCGCTATCAACAATGCGCGCAGAGCGTGTGAGTTGGTGGACGAAACCGGCTCGCTGGCGCGCTGGTTGTGGGCGTTTGAGCCAGCCGACGAAGAACGCCCGGCGATGGTGGACATGGCTTATTGGACGGGCAATCCCACGTCGCCGGCGTCGATGCGGTTGTCGAAAGCCTTGAAGAAACGCGGCTGGACGTACGTGGGCCCGACCACGATGTACGCGTTGATGCAGGCGATGGGGATGGTCAATGATCACCTGGAAGGGTGTGTTTGCCGGTCGCAGATTGAGCGTCTACGCAGCCAGTTCAAACGTCCCTGAATGAATACGCTTGAAACTGTGGGAGCTGGCTTGAGCATCTACACCATTCTGTAGTGAGCGGGCTTGTCCCGCGCTGGGTGGCGAAGCCGCCCCAAACCATGGCACCTCGCTGTATCTGAGGCTTGATCAGGGCCGCTTCGCAGCCCAGCGCGGGGCAAGCCCGCTCACTACAGTTGCGCTAGATATTTCAGCTGACCCAGCGCTATCGCAGGCAAGCCAGCTCCCACATTTGTCCCGCTGTGTAGCGGGTTACTTTGGCAGGGGCGTGAGCACCTCGGCCTTGTCATCCAATACCATCACCACCAGCAATTTGGCCGGTTTTGTCTGGCTGGCATTGCTCGATTCGAAGTGTCGCGACCCTGCGGGTTCGTAGAAGGTCTCGCCGACTTTGTAGGTTTTGGCCTGCTCATCATTCACCCGCGAGGTGATCGAACCTTCCAGCACATACGCCACGGCAGTACCCGTGTGGCTATGGGGAACAGTGGCCTGACCGGGTGCGTAGTCCACGGTCAGCATGATGGTTTTCTTGCCGGGTACATTGGTCAGCGCATGTTCTTGCAGCACCTTGATCGATTCCTGGTTGTAGACAGGCTCGTGGGCAAAGGCGCTGAGGGAGGCGAGCATCAGGGAGGCGGCGAGCAAACGTTTCATGGCGTAGTTTCCGAGTAGTTCGAGACCTCATTACCCTACGCCCGAGGCGGCAGGTGACCAATGACCAATCCGCCGGAAAACCGCCTAGCCAATCTGCTGGAGAATGTTGCGCACCTTGTCTAGGGCCGGGTCGATGTCCAGGGTTTCGATCGCACCGAAGCCGATGATCAAGCCAGGCCGGACCGGCGCGTCATGGAAGAACACATCCAGCGGGTACAAACCCACCTCCACCTGGCGCGCCAGCTCCATCAGCAACGGGATATTCACCGCCACCTTACACAGCGCAGCCATATGGAACCCGGCCACGGTGGGCACCGCTTCGAACCACGGCGACAGGTCGCCGGCCAGCCGTTGCAGGATGCGCTCGCGGCGTCCGGCGTACACCGTGTGACAGCGGCGGATGTGCTTGAGCAGGTAGCCCTCGCTGATGAACTTGGCCAGTGCCCATTGCGGCAGGGTGGAGCTGTGCTGGTCGGTGAGTTGTTTGGCCTTGAGCACCGCGCCATGGATCGCCGGTGGCAGCACCGCGTAGCCCAGGCGCAGCTCGGGTAGCAGGGTTTTGGAGAAGGTGCCGACGTAGGTCACCACGCCGCGAGTGTCCATGCTTTGCAGGGAATCGGTGGGGCGGCCTTCGTAGCGGAATTCACTGTCGTAGTCGTCTTCAATGACGATCGCCCCCAGTTCGAACGCGCGGGCCAACAGGGCTTCACGTCGTGGCAGGCTCATCGGCATGCCCAGCGGGAACTGGTGCGACGGCGTCACGTAGATCAACCGCGTGCCCTCGGGGATCTGGTCGACCTGAATGCCGTGTTCATCCACCGGTACGCTGGCGACCCGCGCGCCCATCGCCACGAATAATTGGCGTGCGGGGCTGTAGCCGGGGTCTTCCATGGCAACAATGCTGCCCGGTTCCAGCACCACGCGGGCGATCAGGTCCAGGGCTTGCTGCGCGCCGTTGGTGACCACGATGTCGCTGTCTCGGCATTTGACCCCGCGTGAGAAAGCGATATGCCCGGCGATGGCACTGCGCAGCGTCGGCAACCCTTCGGGCTGGCTGTAGAAACCGCTGTCCTGAGCGATGCGCCGCAACGCGTCCTGGGTGCAGCGCCGCCATTCATCCGCAGGGAATTGGTTGCGGCTGGTGGCACCACCAATAAATTCGTAGCGCAGGGTGCTGTCGCGGGTGGGATGGCGCATTGGTGAGGGCAGCGACGCCCACTGTGCCAGGTTGGCGGCGCAAGCCAGGTCGGTGGCGGTTTGCAGGCGTTCTGACTGCGCTGTGCGGGCGTTGACGAAGGTGCCCCGGCCGGTCTTGCCCACCAACAAGCCTTCATAGGTGAGGGTGGCGTAGGTGTCGGACACCGTCTTGCGCGACACGCCCAGTTGCTCCGCCAGCAAACGGCTGGGTGGCAGTTGCGCGCCGGCGGCCAGCCGCCCGCTGCTGATGGCTTCACGCAGTTGCTGATACAACTGTTCGGCCAGGTCCTTGCGGCCGTTGATCACAACGTGCAGTTCCATGTGTATTCCCAATGCTTGGATCTGCGCCAAGACTACTCGCTCGCGCGGTGCGCTCAAAATGGTCTGCGCATAAACCGGCGAATTGGCTATAGGGCTTATGCCCTGCGGGTTCTAGGCTAGGGTGTGATTGCCTTTGTCGCCCGAGAGTTGCCTATGGAACCCCGTCTGGATTACTACACCGCTTCGCCGCTAGCGCTCAAGGGCATGTTGATGCTGGAGGCGACGCTGTTTGAGCTGTCTATCGAAAAGCCGCTGTTGGAACTGGTGAAGATTCGTGTCTCCCAACTCAACCACTGTGGTTTTTGCACCGACATGCATTCGATGGCGGCGCGCCAGCGCGGTGAGACCGAGCGACGGTTGTTTGCGTTGTGTGTATGGCGCGATTCGCCCTTTTTCAGTGCCAGGGAGAAGGCTGCTTTGGCGTGGAGCGAGTCGGTGGCAACGTTGCCGACTTCAAGCATTTCAGATGAGCTCTTCACGGCGGTGCGCGTGGAGTTCAGCGAGCAGGAACTGGTGGACCTGACCATGGCGGTGTCCAGCATCAGTGGCTGGAACCGCCTGGCGGTCAGTTTTCGGCAGCAACCGCCGAATGCCTGATCAGGACAGGAAACCGCCATCCACATTCAGCGAGATGCCCGTGGTGTAGCTTGACGCATCGCTGGCCAGGTAGAGCACCGCGCCGGCCATTTCGCTCGGGGCGGCGACGCGCTTGAGCGGGATCTGCGCCAGGGCCATTTTCAGGATCGAATCGTTTTTCACCAGCGCCGAGGCGAACTTGGTGTCGGTCAGGCCTGGCAGCAGGGCGTTGCAACGAATACCAAAGGCAGCGCATTCCTTGGCGAACACCTTGGTCATGTTGATCACGGCGGCCTTGGTCACCGAGTAGATGCCCTGGAACACACCAGGGGAAATGCCGTTGATCGACGCCACGTTGATGATGCTGCCACCACCGTTTTCGCGCATCAGCTTGCCGGCTTCCACCGACATGAAGAAGTAGCCGCGAATGTTCACGTCAACGGTCTTCTGGAACGCCCCGAGGTCGGTGTCCAGCACGTTGCAGAACTGTGGGTTGGTGGCGGCATTGTTGACCAGGATATCCAGGCGGCCGAACTGCTCGCGAATTCCGGCGAACACTTGGGTGATCTGCTCCATTTCACCGATGTGGCAGGCAACGGCCGTGGCCTTGCCGCCGTCGGCGATGATCGCATCGGCCACGTGCTGGCAACCCTCAAGCTTGCGGCTGGAGACGATCACATGGGCGCCTTGCTGAGCCAGCAACTTGGCGATGGCTTCGCCGATGCCACGGCTGGCGCCTGAAACAAAGGCAATCTTGCCGTCGAGGTCGAACAGGTTGGTCTTGGACATGAGGGTTCCTTGTTGTTGTCGATCAGAGCGCGGACTTGCCGATGACTTGCAGGCTCATCTGCTCCAGCAGCTTGTTCATGTGGATGAACTGCGCAAAGCGTTTGTCCTGGGTCTGGCCATGGAAGAAGCGGTAGTAGATCTGCTGCACGATGCCGGCCAGGCGGAACAGGCCGTAGGTGTAGTAGAAGTCGAAGTTGTCGATCTGGATGCCTGAGCGCTCGGCGTAGTAGTCGACGAACTGACGGCGGGTGAGCATGCCAGGGGCGTTGCTCGGCTGGCGACGCATCAGTTGCACCGGTGCTGGGTCCGCTGCTTCGATCCAATAGGCGAGGGTGTTGCCCAGGTCCATCAACGGGTCGCCGAGGGTTGTCAGCTCCCAGTCCAGCACGCCGATGATCTGCATCGGGTTGTGCGGGTCGAGGATCACGTTATCGAAGCGGTAGTCGTTGTGCACGATGCTCGACGTTGGGTGGTCGGCGGGCATCTTGTCGTTGAGCCAGGCGCGTACCGTTTCCCAGCTTGGGGCGTCGGGGGTCAGGGCTTTTTCGTAGCGGTCGCTCCAGCCACGGATCTGACGCTCCACATAACCTTCAGGCTTGCCCAGATCCGCCAGGCCGCACGCGGTGTAGTCCACTTGGTGCAGCTCGACGAACTTGTCGATAAAACTCTTGCACAGCGCTTCGGTCTTGGCAGCGTCCAGCCCCAGTTCGGCTGGCAGGTCAGAGCGCAGGATGATGCCGTTGACGCGCTCCATCACATAGAACTCGGCGCCGATCACCGACTCGTCGGTGCAGTGCACGTACGCCTTGGGGCAGTACGGGAAGCCGTCTTTAAGCTTGTTGAGAATGCGGTATTCGCGGCCCATGTCATGGGCGGACTTGGCCTTGTGCCCAAACGGTGGGCGGCGCAGGACGAACTCTTGGCCGGGGTATTCCAGCAGGTAGGTCAGGTTCGACGCGCCGCCGGGGAACTGGCTGATGGTGGGCGTGCCGCTCAAGCCCGGGATATGGGCCTTGAGGTAGGGATCGATCAGGCTGGCATCAAGTTCTTCACCTGGGCGAATCTGGGTCGATTGGTCATTCAGCGCCATGCTTATCCCTTCTGCTTATTTTAAAGGCCTTGGACTATTTCCTAATCTAATGCGCACAACCGCCCAGCGACAAGGTCGGGGCGGCTTAATAGGTTAGCGTGTTGGATGATGATCAGCGTGCCTGATCGGTCATTTTGCGGGCGGGGGCAGGGCAACCGGTGTGAGTACTGGGCGACCGGCAAAATACTCCACCAGGTTGTCGGCCACACGTTGCACGGTGTCGTGGGCGGCTTCCGGTGACAGGCCTGCCACGTGGGAGGTCAGCACCGTGTTGCTCAAGCGCTTGAGCGCGTCGGGAACCTTGGGTTCATCGTCGAATACGTCCAGTGCCGCGCCGCCGATACGGCGCTGTTCAAGGGCGGCTACCAGGTCGTCGGTCACCACCACGCTGCCACGACCGATGTTGACCAAGAAGCCATTGGGCCCCAGTGCATCGAGGGCGTGACGGTCGATCAGGTGGCGGGTGCTGGCGCCGCCGGGCGTAGCCAGGATCAGGAAATCCGAGTTGCGCGCCAACTCCACAGCCGTGGCGCAGTAGGTGTAGTCCACATCATCGCGGGGCTGGCGGTTGTGATAACTCACCTCCATGCCAAACCCCAGGGCGGCGCGCTTGGCAATCTCCAGACCCACGGCACCAAGGCCAAGGATGCCCAATTGCTTGCCGCCCAGGGACGGGCGCATGACTTTCGGCCACTCGCTGCGGCGCACGGCGGCGTCGGTTTGTGGAATGCCGCGCACCAACGACAGCAACAAGGCCATTGCGTGATCGGCCACCGACGGCGCGTTGACCCCCGCACCATTGGTGACCACGATCCCACGGTTGCTGGCGGCCTGCAGGTCCACATGTTCATAGCCCGCGCCGATCACACAGATGATCTCCAGTAACGGCAGCGCAGCGATTTCCTCAGCGTACAAACCCAGCGGGCCACGGGTCAGCACCGCCTTGATCTGCCCGCCGTGGGCCTTGATGGCCTGGGCACGTTCGGCAGGCGTCGGCGCCAGAATCACGTGAAAGTCATTGCTCTCGATGATTTGCAGGTATTCGTTGATGGTTTCAACCAGGACCAGAACAGTGGTGGACATCGGAAGGCTCTTCCTGAGGGGTTTGAGACGATCAGTATGCGCGATTTGTCATACGGATCGTCTGCTTCAAGCATGAAATTTGTGCGTCGAGATCACAGGAAATCGACCTGTTCGGTGCGAACCCGCTTCACAAATGCGCCCGCCAACGTCGCGTTATGGTGCTCAATGATCGCCTTGGCCGGCAATGCCGGGGTATCCATGCAGGTATGGCCGTCTTCTGGCAGCACCACCGAAAACCCCCGTTCCACGGCTACCCGGCAAGTGGTGTCGATGCAGAATTGGGTTTTCATCCCCACGATGACCAATTCATTGACCTGTGCGGCGTTCAGTTGCTGCTCAAGGTCGGTGCCCAGGAAGCAACTCGGGCGGGTCTTGTTGAACAGGTGATCGCGGGATTCGTCCACATCCAACGCAGGCCACAGCTGCCATAAAGGGCTGCCTTGCGCAATTGGCGAGCCTGCCGGGCCGGTATGGCGGGCGACGAAGATCGGGGCGTTGGCGCTGCGAGCGCGCTGAATAAGCTGATTGATAGTGTCCAACAAACGCTCGCGCGCGTAGGGCTTTTCCGGGCCATCGAACAGGCCAGCTTGCATGTCGATGATCAGCAGGGCGTCAGCCATGGTGTTGCTCCTTGTGATTGCCAGGTGGCGGAGCAATAAAAAAGGCCCCGTCCATTGCTGGCGGGGCCTTGGGTTGAATCTGTCAGGTGTTTAGCTCAAGCACCCACAGCCACCGCGCGACCCGCCGGAAGCGGTCGTGGTGGTGGTACGGGTGAGGTGCATCTGAATAAGGTTCATGGCCCGATCATGCTGGGACAGGCACGGGGCTGTCAACGGGGACTAGAGTGTTTCGTACCGCTTCTAGGAATTCGTCTGACAAGGCATTGCCTCTTGTCGCACGTGCAAGGGTAACGGCGCCGACCATCATCGCGTACTTGGCCAGCATGGCCTGGCGGTCGTCATCCTGAAGCTGGGCAAACACCGCCAGCGACGCTTCGACGCCGTCAATAAAGGCCTGTTGCAACGCCGTATCCGCGGGTTCGTGGCACATGTCCGGGGCAAAGGCCGACACCGGGCAACCATCACCGGGGTTGTCACGATGCGCGGCGGACAAGTAGGGGCCCAACACGGCCTGGCGGGCGGCGGGTTGATCGTCGCTGCGGCTGATTTTCTCCTGCCAGCCTTGGTTCGCGTGTTCGAATGCCTGCTCGCAAGCCTCGGTCGCCAACGCTTCCTTGGACGCGAAGTGGCCATAGAACCCGCCGTGAGTCAGGCCGGCAGCGGCCATGACGTCGGAAAGGCTGATGCCGTGCAGGCCGCGCTCACGAAACAAATGGGTGGCGGCCTCGACGATG
This sequence comes from Pseudomonas sp. PGPPP1, assembly GCF_002255865.1. Taxonomy (NCBI): domain Bacteria; kingdom Pseudomonadati; phylum Pseudomonadota; class Gammaproteobacteria; order Pseudomonadales; family Pseudomonadaceae; genus Pseudomonas; species Pseudomonas sp. PGPPP1. Next base: position 408,320 of record NZ_NKIG01000001.1, read on the forward strand.
ATTTCGCGGTTGAGTTCGGCTTGTTTGCGGGAGACGCGGGGCATGACGGGGTACTCTGGATGAACGGCGGGCACGGTTTGAAAACTACAGGATCGGGTTAGATTCTAAAATAGATTTTTAGGGGAATGTATTGTGGCTGAGCGCTTTTTTGGGGGGATGATTGTTGCGAGCCGAGCAACCTCACAATCGGCGATGTGAGGTTTTCGTATCTGCAGAAAAAGATTACCTATTCATTGTCAGGTCATTTTTTCCAGCCTATCTTGGTTAAAACCTATACAGGCAAACTGACTGCGTACAACTATCGTGCAGTGTTTTCGCTGTGGATTGGCCCTCACCCTAGGGGCCATCGTGAAAGAGCCCGCTATTAGCCAGTCCATCGGGCGCCGATAAACCTGTACATCGCTGTCACACTGTACAAGCCATATTTCCACACTTAACTCACTCCACCGCTGTGCTTTAGGGAGTAAGGCAATGACCCGATTTCTACTGTTACTGACACTGGTACTGAGCGTCTCGAGCTGCGGCAGTGTGGATGTGCACCGTTATGCGGATCAGCAACCGGCATTGAATCTGGAGCGTTTTTTCAGCCAGCCCGTCAAAGCGTGGGGCATGTTTCAGAAACGCAGCGGTGAGGTTGCCAAGCGTTTCGAGGTCAACATTGTCAGCCGGCGCGAGGGCAACAACCTGATTCTCGACGAGCAGTTCCTGTACAGCGACGGCACCCGCCAACGCCGCGTCTGGGTCCTCACGCCAGAGGGCGATGGGCGCTGGAGCGGTCGCGCGGGTGATGTGGTGGGTGTCGCCAAGGGCCAAGTCGCGGGAAACACCTTGCACTGGCGTTATCGCCTGAACCTGCCGGTCGACGACTCGACCTATGAAATGAGCATGGACGACTGGATGTATTTGATGGACGAGGACACGTTGATCAACCGCACCAGCATGTCCAAATTGGGGGTAGAGGTCGGTCAGGTGACATTGTTCTTCCGTCGCCAGGGTGTCGAAGCAAGCCAATGAGCCGCGGTTACTGACCTAGATTGACCCGTTGATGCCGGCCGACAGCGGCCATTTATTTGCCTACGATGGAGAACGCCTACCCTGGTAGGCAAGGAGTGAGCATGAACCTGCAAACCCTCACCGAACGTGCGGCCAACAGTGAAGTCCGCGAGCTGGAGCTGCTGTCACTCGAAGGTGGTTTCTATCTGGCACGAATCCGCCTGGATCACGGCCAATTCACATTGCTTGATCATGCGGCTAAACCGATGCACCTGCGTTCGATCACGCACCTGCGTGACTTGCTGCAGACCGTCCCGGCATTTCCTTGCGTGTTGGTGCAGCAATGCGCGCACGACGAAATGTGCGGCCGGGACTCAGGGCCTGTCGAAGAGCTGCGCATTCCGTTTTCGCTCACCTCGCCATTATGAATCGGACAACGCCGAGCCTCACCGAATGGGAAGCACCCGCCTGAGCGTTTTCGACGCGGAGCAGTCGCACGCACAGGGTGAGCCTGCGTCGTTCCTCTGCCGGGCAGCGTAGTTGAAGAACGATAATGTCTTGTCTTTACAGCTACTAAAACCTACCACGGCGGGCCACATCGGTGTCCCGGATCTAACCTGCGGCGATCACTGCGTTCCTACATGATGAGGGTAAGCCTGTCGTCGCTTACCCTTGTATCAATTAATACGGTCGACACGCCGAGATCGGCTAGAAGCGTACATCGGCAAGCGACCGCTGTCGGCCAAAAGCGGACCTTCGCAGGCGCCCGTTACCGGCCAAGGGGGGCGCTAGTGATTAACTGTTCGCGACCCGCAACGGGCATCAATTCATGGCTGCTGATATAGATGAACAAAAGACCCCTGACTCCCCGCTGAACAGGGTGCGGAAAACTAGAGGAAAAGCCGGTCAGCCCACAGGTGAAGTCGTGGTGAGGCGACCGCAATCTCACGCTACGTATGCGAATCGAAAAAAAACGCCGCAAACAATCTTTCTGGCTACTTTCAGGATATATTTCGAAAAGATGCCAGTGTTGGGACAATCGGCGATCGATGAGGGTGCGTTGTGATTGAGCAGAGAGGCAAGATTTTTCGATCGAAAAACATCACAAAAAATGAGCCGTCAAGCCACGCTAAGGAGAGCGCAGTGATGAATAGTATTACTCAACCTATAAGAGCAAACTCTCTAGGAGATACGACGGCAGAAAATGATAGTCGAATGTTGTCAGATGCCTTCGTCGCGACCGCCGATTTTCGTTCATTGATTGAGTCTGACGACAGAACTATTGTTGTAGGACGAAGAGGAACAGGGAAGAGCGCCCTATACATAGAGCTACAAAAGCATTGGAAAAAAGATAAAAAAGTAATCGTTATTTGCTTTTCCCCGGAAGACACTGAAATAATCGGATTTCGATCATTGTTGAGACCCTTTTCAGAATCTTTCAACCTCTCTAGGGCAGTTACCAAGTTACTTTGGAAATACACCATGCTTATGGAGATGGCCAACTATGTTTTATCAAACTACAAGCTATCCTCGCTAATAGAGAGGGATAGCCTACTCAACTCTCATCTCACGCGATGGAATGAAACCAAGGGAGGCTATCTTACCAAATCCCGAAACATAGCGAGACTATTTCTTACCTCCATTTATCCTGAGGAGGCGGTGGGTGATCTACCAGGCAACCTTGAGCTCAGCCAAGTAGAAGAAAAAGTATTAGGTTTATTTGACAAAGCGGATCGCCGGGTCGTAGTGCTGATGGATCGGTTAGACGAGGGATATGAGTCCGATGCCGTCGGTATCGGAATGATCGCAGGGCTAACCTACGCAGCTATTGAACTAAACAAAAGATCTCATCTAATACGGCCGATCGTCTTTCTGCGCGACAATATATACCGGACACTTGCAAAAGAAGATCCCGATTATTCAAGAAATATCGAAGGCCAAGTTATACGCCTACACTGGGATTGGGCCCAACTCCTAACCCTGGTTACAGCACGCATGAAACTATCTTTCAAAATAACCGTTGAAAAAGACCAAAAGGTTTGGGATAGGGTTACTGCGGGAGAGCTCCAGGGGCGTGATGGCTTTAAAAAATGTTTGCAATTCACACTTTATAGACCTCGCGATTTACTTTCACTGCTTAATGAAACTTTTTTCTGTGCTGCGCGACACTCAAGAGAAACGGCAATAATTCAAGATCTAGACCGCGCAGCACAATCCATATCAGTCGCGCGCCTCGAAGATCTGTGGAAAGAATATTCAAAAATATTCCCATCGATACAGTTGGTCACCAGCTCATTCAAAGATGGAGAGCCTGAACTATTGGTAGGAAGCGCAATTCAGGTAATACAGCACCATGTCGAGACAACTGAAGATACTAGCAATCATGAGTCTTTGGCAGAAACAAGGATACTTCAAGCCAGTGGGCTTCTGCAGTCTCTTTATAGTGTGGGTTTTATTGGCATCCACGACAGCAGCACCTCAGCTTTTTCATTTTGTCATGACGGAAGAACTCCCGACAAAGGATTTGAGAATAGAGACAAAATACTTATTCACCCTTGCTACTGGCTCGGGCTAAACCTTTCTCGCAACGCGTTAGCTCCGGAGGAGGCGGAAGAGATCAACGATGAATATGACATTGTCGTACAGTCCGCAACCCCTGAAATTCGAAAGGTAAAAATAGGACAAACAGTTTCACAGTTAGATAAGATTCCGTTGGGCAGGGATGGCGCGCGAGAGTTTGAGCATTGGTGCCTTGATACTTTGCGAATTATATTTGCTTCGCACCTTGTCAACCTTGAATTAGCACCTAATGGCCAAGCGGTACAACGTCGAGACATTGTTGGCACCAATCGTTCCGGCTCCGACTTCTGGAAGCGTGTTCACGAGGACTATAAAGTCCGCCAAGTCGTATTCGACTCGAAAAATTATTCTGGCTTAGGACCTGAAGAGTATCGGCAACTGCAATCCTATCTTACAGGTCAATACGGAAAACTTGGATTCATAATAACTCGAGATGAAGATGAGCACATGACCGGCGTGGAGTTGGATTGGGTCAGAGAAATGCACAAATCGCACTCTGTGCTAATAATAAAATTACCAGCGCGCTATTTATGCAAGCTTCTACAAAAGCTTAGGAATCCAGAAAAGCACGATGCCATTGACAGACTAATGTTTTCGCTACTTGATAACTACGAGAGAAATTATTTGCAGTTAAAAACAACGTACACCAGACGACCAAAAAGAAAATAGCGCAGGCCGATGATGGATATTATTCAACAGGATAAAGTAAGCAGGATTGTCGAAGGCGATTCCGATCGAAAGAAGTCGGAGGAGAATGCTCAAAAGTTTTCGAAGATGCTTAATTGTTACTTGTCTAGGGAGTTTGAAGAAAAAAAGAGCCTCACTGAGTCAGTGATAGGGCATACCGTGAATGCGCACGGTGATGAATATGAATTATATCTTCGAGTTACACCGCCCAAGGGCGGCATATGGGATTCGGACACCTTGGTAATTGCTAGAATTGGATTCAAAGAGCACCGACGGGGCCACGGAAGAAATTTTATGGCTTTTTTAGTCGAGTCCGCAGGGAGTATTGGGTACAGCAAAATCGGATTGGAATGTACTAATGATAAATCTGATGCATTCGGCAAACGGTTTGGACTTCAGAAACATGGTGTTTATAATCATCTTTTAGGTACAGTGCACACTATAACAAACAACTTAAAATGAGCTGGCGAGTAGTTACAGCAAGAGAAAGTAGCGACTACCTTGGGTTGCTCAAACGATTCGGAATGCGATTGTCTGCTTTTGGCCGGTAGCTGCCTGTTGTAGGGAACCAAACACCATCTACGCCGCAAGCGAGGGCAACGGCCGCTTGGGTTATCGTGGTGCGCGATTGCTGGCCCCGCATGAGTGATGTCAGAATGAACCGCCGTGCCTTGCACGCTCAACGATAAGCGCGATTCACGGACTATCACCATGCCTAGCCTCTGTTGCTGTTCTAACACGGCAGGACCGTCGGAGAAACTTCTCCTGGTTTGGCTGCGTCGACTGCTGTGTTTTTTGTTGGTCTGGGGTCCGGCTGCGTGGGCGGTTCCTGGCGCTCAACAGAATGGCGCCGAGCAGGTGATTGATGTACAGCTACGTTGGAAACATCAGTTCCAGTTCGCGGGCTACTATGCCGCCATCGCAAAGGGCTATTACCGCGAAGAAGGACTGGACGTTCGCTTGCACGAAGGTGGTCCCAACGTCACACCGGTCGAAGAAGTGCTCTCTGGGCGTGCCCAATACGGCGAAGCCAACAGTGAATTGCTCTACGCACGTCTGCATGGAAAGCCCTTGGTAGCGCTGGCGGTGATTTTTCAGCATTCACCTTCCGTGCTCGTGGCTCGCACAGACCAAGGTATTCGCACTGTGCACGACCTGATCAGCAAGCCGTTGATGCTGATGGATGCACAGACCGATGCTGATTTTCTGGCGATGTTCCGTAGCGAGGGTATACCCCTCGAAAAACTACAACTGCTACCCAGCAGTTTTCAAATTGGGGATCTGGCCAGCGGTAAGGTGGCGGCGTTCAACTCGTACCTGACCAACGAACCCTTCTACCTGCAAGAGCGGGGCGTGGATTACAACATCATCTCGCCCGTCACTTATGGGATCGACTTCTACAGTGACATCCTGTTCACCAGCCAGGTCGAGATTGACGAAAATCCGCAGCGGGTAGAGGCCTTCCGCCGCGCTACCTTGCGCGGCTGGCATTACGCGATGGATAACCCCGAGCAAATCATAGACCTGCTGCTCAATCAGTATTCGGTGGAGAAAAGTCGCGCGCACTTGCAATTCGAAGCTCAAGCCATGCGTCCGCTGGTGGTATCTGACCTGATAGAGATCGGTCATATGAACCCAGGGCGTTGGCAACGAATGGCTGAAACTTTTCTTGAGCTGGGTATGGTTGACAATATCGCCGGTCTGGAAAACTTCATTTACGATCCAAACCCGCCACAGCTCGTCGAGCGGCTGCGCAAGACCATTGTGCTGATCAGTATTGGCTGTGCGCTTGTGCTTATGTTCGCTCTGGTTCTGTTAAATGCCCAGCGCCATCTGCGCAACGAGATCAAGTTACGCAAACTGGCTGAAGAGGAAGTACACAAGCTGGCCTTCTATGACAGCCTGACTGGCTTACCCAATCGAAATAGTTTTATTCCCTTTGCTAGTCAGAAGCTGCTGGCCGCAAAGAGCCGTGGAGAACATCTGGCCCTGTGCTATATCGACTTAAATCACTTCAAGCAGATCAATGATCGTTTTGGCCACCAGGCAGGCGATGCCATCCTGATCCATGTAGCCACGGCCATCAAATCCAATATTCGCGAGTTCGAAATAGCCGCGCGCATGGGCGGTGACGAATTCGTAGTGCTGCTCGACGGCGCGCATCACAGAAGCGATATCCAGCGCATCACTCAGGATATCTGCAAGGCCGTCGACCTGCCCATTCCATGGAAAAACAGCCAGATCAAGGTCAGCGCCAGCCTAGGGGTGGCGTGGTACCCGGAAGATGGCGAAGGTCTGGATGATCTGATTTTCAAAGCCGACACCGCCATGTTCCAAAGCAAAGCAAGTATCGCTACCCAGGCTTGAGGCTGCTGGTGTGGTGCTCCTGCGAAAAGACTTGGTAGTTAGAAACCATTGCACCACTGCGGTTTGCGTGTGCGTCCTCCTTCGCATGACACTTTCACGACCTACAGCGAGAATCACCCCTGGGTGCGAGCTGTCAGAAGGCCACAACTCCATTCTGTTAAAGCAAACGCTGACGCTCCAACACCAAAATACGCGACAACAGCTCATCCCTGTCCACATAGCACCCCTGCAGATGCCGCACGCCTGAAGTCGGGTCGAAAGCATCGCGGGCGTGCAGGCTGCGACGGTTGTCGAAGCACCACAGCTCGCCTTCATTCAGGCGCCGGCGAAACTGAAAGCGCGGTTCGCGGCTCAGTTCGATAAAGCGTCGATAGGCATGGTAGAGCGCGGGCATCAACTGTGGTGCGGTGGTGAATGGGCCGCGTAGAAAGTTCGCCATACGGACTTCGGCTATTTCCCCGCGTGCGTCCAGCGCAATGATCGGTGCCAGGCAGCGGTAGTCGCTGTTGCGGTCCTTGTTGCGAAATTCCACCGGGATTTCGCACAGGTGGCGGAACGCTGCAGGGTCTTCTTCCTGCAGTGCCTTGGCCACGCTGAAACCATCGACAAACAGGCTGTCGCCGCCGCTGGCCTGGTTGATCAGGCAGTGCAGAAATTGCAGCCCGGGCTGTAACTCACGGGTTGGCAGGTCGGTGTGCAAGGGCAGGTTGAACGGGGTGTAGGCGTTGCTGTCGGCATCCGCCTTGGGCTTGACGTTGAACAACACGCCAAAATTGCTTTCGCGGATAAACGAAATACGTTTGGCCAGCGCAATCAGCGACTCGGGGTCGGTGGGCACGTTGCGCACTTGGGTCAGGCCGATATCGCGCAGCGCCAGCAACCATTGCAGCAATATCTCGGGTTCCTCCATCACGCCATGGTAGTCGAACACCGGCAGGTCGAGGTCATGGTGCCAATAGTGTTTTTGCCCACGGCGCTCGAGCTGTTCCTGGCGCGACGCATCGTCATAGGCGTGGGCGCGCAGCCAGCCGGGTTCAAAACGGCTGCGGTGGCCGTCTTCCCAGTTGATCAGCAGCAGGCCCTCGGGGTCGATTTCGGCGCTGTGGGGGCGCAGGTTTTCCGGTACGTCGGCAATTTCGAACACTTGCTCCCGCGTGACGCCATACACGCACTCCGAGCACGGGCAGTTGTCCCGCAGCCACAGGTAGTGAAAGGGGCTCAGGCGCTGGTCCGCCCATTTGACCTGCACCTGGTCTTCCAGGCACTCGACCGTCTCCAGCGAGCTGATCAGGGGGTACACGCGATAATCGGCAATCGAACTCATGGCTATCTCCTCAACAATGAAGTGTGGTGCAGGGGGGGCGTTCGATTGAGGTCTCAGGGCGTGTAGGGTTCGCCGTTGTAGGTGGTGACACCGGCCGTCCAGCGCTGGTGATCGTCGGGGTGGTTTTTCAGCCACTCGCGGGCCATGTCCTGGGGTTTTTGCCCCGCCAGGATCGACACCATCATTGCGCTTTCGCTGGCGGTGGTGAAGGTCAGTTGATCCAGCAAGCGCTGGACGTTGGGGCAGCGCGGGCCGAACGCCGGCGTGGTGACGGTCCACACCTGGGCCGCGCCTTCCTGTGGGCCGAGGGTGTCGTTGCTGCCGGTGAGGTATTGAATGTCGAAATTCACATTCATCGGGTGCGGCGCCCAGCCGAAGAACACGATTGGGGTCTTGCGGTTCACCGCGCGTTGCAACTCGGCAAGCATGCCGGCCTCGCTGGATTCAACGATGCGAAAGCCCTTCAAACCGAATTGATCGGTGTCGATCAAGGCCTGCAATTGCTGGTTGGTCGCCGAACCCGCCTCGATCCCGTAGATCTTGCCGCCCAGGGCATCCTTGAAGCGGGCGATGTCGGCGAACGTTTTCAGGCCCTGGTCAAACAGGTATTGCGGTACGGCCAGGGTGGCGTTTGCATGGGTCAGGTTGGGCGCGGCGGAGACGGTGATCTGCTGGTTGTCTTTCAGGGATTGGATTTCGGCGTTCATCAACGGGTCCCAATAGCCAAGGAACACGTCGAGTTTCTTGTCCTTGAGACCGGTGAGGATGATGCTTTCCGAGGCGAAGGTTTGCTTCACGTCGTAGCCCATTTCACTCAGCAATTGCTTGGCGACGGCACTGGTGGCCATCACATCCGTCCAGTTGGCGACGCCCATTCTGATCTGCTTGCAGGCGCTGTCCGGCGCTGCAAGCAGTGAGCCGGAACACAACATCAAGGTAAACACACTCAGGTAGCGGGGCACGGTGCGCATTGTTCATTCCTCCAGGCTTGATTGGGCAGATGCTTGTTAACGGTTATCCGGAGCTTTGTTTTTATTGTCAGCAACACGTAATAGGGCAAGACACTGCGCATAGCTGCGAGTTGAGGCGAACATAATCCCTACTGAAATAGATTTCAATAACGCTAGTGAAATAATTTTCAGTAGGTGCGTGGATCCCAGCCATTGCTTTTCTCGCAGGTTTCCGAGATTATTTTGTTAACCAAAGGTTTTGCGTAAACCAACAGTTAACAATAATAACCCAAGAGACCGCCGATCGTGAACACCTTCCTGAAATTGCCTGCCGATTTTTGTGCCGATGTCGAACGCGCTCATACGCTGCCGGCTGCGTATTACACGCAACCACAGGTGTTTGAGCAGGAGAAAGAGGCGATCTTCGCCAAGAGCTGGATCTGTATCGGTCATCGCAGCGAGGTGGCCGAGAGCAACGCCTACATCACCCGGGAAATTGTCGGCGAAAGCATCATTGTCGTGCGCGGCCGCGACGCAGTGCTGCGGGCCTTCTATAACGTGTGCCCACACCGTGGGCATCAGTTGTTGACCGGCAGCGGCAAGGCGAAAAATGTCATCACCTGCCCGTACCACGCCTGGGCGTTCAAGCTCGACGGCGAACTGGCCCACGCGCGCAATTGCGAAAGCGTCGCCGACTTCGACAAAGACAACTCCAGCCTGGTGCAACTGCGGGTCGAGGAGTACACGGGGTTCATCTTCATCAATATGGACAACGCCGCCGGTACCGTCGAAGCGCAACTGCCGGGACTGGAAACCAGTATGCGCGATGCCTGCCCGGTGATTGACGACCTGCACCTGGCGGCGCGGTTTGTGAGTGAAACGGCGGCAAACTGGAAGTCCATCGTTGACAACTACCAGGAGTGCTACCACTGCGCGCCGGCGCATCCGGGGTTCTCCGATTCGGTGGATGTCAGCCAATACACCCACACGCTGTTCCAGAATTGGTCGTTGCAGTTTGGCCGGGCGAAGTCCTCCGAGCGCTCGTTCCAGTTCGATGACACGGGCGATGCGGCGAAGTATTCCGGCTATTGGATCTGGCCCTGCAGCATGTTCAACATGCCACCGGGCGGCAACTTCATGACGGTGATCTACGAGTTTCCGATGGACGCCAACACCACCCTGCAGCACTACGACGTGTACTTCCTGAACAAAGACATCACCCCCGAGCAGCAAGCGCTGATCGAGTGGTACCGCGACGTGTTCCGCCCCGAAGACCTGCGGCTGGTGGAGAGCGTGCAGCGCGGCCTGAAGTCCCGTGGTTATCGCGGCCAGGGCCGGATCATGACCGACAAGGCCCGCAGCGGCCTGAGCGAGCATGGCATCGCGCACTTTCACAACATCATCGCCCGTACCCAGCACAGCGACTGAGCAACGGTAACCCAGCAAGTGAGGTGAGTGATGGCTGACAAGTACCAATGGTTCAAGGTGAAGGTAGTCGGGGTTGAGCAACAGACGCCGCTGATCAAGCGTTTTACCCTGGCCCGTGAAGACGGCCAGGCGCTGCCGGCGTTTACCGGCGGTAGCCACGTGATTGTGCAAATGCAGGAGGCTGACGGGCGTCAGCACAGCAATGCCTATTCGCTGCTGAGCGACCCGGCGGATACCCGCCATTACCAGATTGCCGTGCGCCTTGAAGATCCGTCCAAGGGCGGTTCGGCGTTTATGCATCGCCAGGTCGAGGTCGGCACGGTGCTGACCCTTTCCAGCCCCAACAACCTGTTTGCCATTGACCCAGGTGCGGCGCGGCATGTGCTGATCGCCGGCGGGATTGGCATCACCCCGTTCCTTGCGCAGCTCCCCGAATTGCGTGCGAGCGGGGCGGATTACCAACTGCACTACGCGTTCCGCAGCCCCGAACACGGTGCATTTCACCCTGAGTTGATGGCCGGTCCCCACGCCGAACGCACGCGGCTGTACATCGACAGCCAAGGCCAAACGCTGGACATCCACGCGTTGATCGCCGGGCTGGACGACGCTGCGCACCTGTATGTGTGCGGCCCCCGGCCGTTGATCGATGCGGTCATCGACACCGCCCGGCAGTTGGGAGTAGCGGAAAGCCGCGTGCATTGGGAGCAGTTTGCTGCGGCGACGCCTGCAAACAGCGGTGTGTTCAGCGTAACCCTGGCGCGCTCCGGTCGCGAGTTGTGGGTGGAGGAGGGCATGAGCATCTTGCAGGCCATCGAAAACGCCAAGGCCGCGACCGTGGAATGCCTGTGTCGGGAGGGCGTGTGCGGCACCTGTGAAACGCAGATTCTGCAGGGTGAAGCGGAGCATCTGGACCAATACCTGAGTGATGAGGAAAAAGCCGCGCAAAAAACCCTGATGATCTGTGTGTCCCGTGCACGAGGCGCATCGTTGGTGTTGGACCTGTAGCTGCATCGGTGTTGATCGAGCCCGCGAAAGCGGGCTTTTTATTGAATTTAATTTCAATAGAGGCTTGTTTGTTATTGAATGGAATTTCAGTATGGCCTAGGATTGCCACAGCCTGACAAGAACAAGATGAGGTGTTGCAGTGCCAGTTTTGAAAGACACAACCTATTGGCTCCAGAAAGCCAAAGACCTGCGCCTTGAGGGCCGGGCGTTTATTGATGGGGTCTACGCGCACGCCGATGACGGGGCGACCTTCGGTTCCTACAGCCCGATTGACGGTGAGGCGCTGGCGCAGGTTGCGCTGTGTGCCAGCGCCGATGTCGACAAAGCCGTAGCGGCGGCAAGGCGCAGTTTTGAGGCCGGGGTCTGGTCGGCCCTGGCGGCGCGTGATCGCAAAGCCGTGCTGCTGAAATGGGCGAACTTGCTGGAAACTCATAGCGACGAGTTGGCCTTGCTTGAGTCTCTGGACAGCGGCAAGCCCATCGCCGACACCACCGGCGGTGACCTCCCAGGAACGATTTATTGCCTGCGCTGGTTTGCTGAACTGATCGACAAGCTGCACGGCGAGGTGCCCGCCACTGAACCGGGCTTTTTTGGCACCGTGACCCGTCAACCGCTCGGCGTGGTAGCGGCGGTAGTGCCGTGGAATTACCCCCTGTTGATGGCCGCCTGGAAGTTCGCCCCGGCATTGGCTGCGGGTAACAGCGTGGTGCTCAAACCGTCGGAAAAGACGCCACTCAGCGCGCTGCGTATCGCCGGGTTGGCCCTGGAGGCCGGGGTGCCTGCAGGCGTATTCAATGTGTTGGGTGGCGACGGCGCGACAGGCCGGGCGCTGAGCCTGCATGGCGATGTCGACTGCATCGCGTTCACCGGTTCCGGGGCGGTCGGTCGGGATATCGCGAAGAACGCGGCCGTCTCCAACCTCAAGCGTGTCTGGCTGGAGTTGGGCGGCAAGTCGGCGAATATTGTCATGGCCGACTGTGCGGACATCGGCCAGGCCGCACGCTCTGCCGCCGCCGCGATTTTCGCCAACATGGGCCAGGTGTGCAGCGCCGGTTCGCGGCTGCTGGTGCAACGCTCGATAGCCGACCGATTGATCCCGTTGCTACTCGAGGCCACCGATGCCTATCAACCTGGCCACCCGCTGGACCCCGACAGCGTGACCGGCGCCATTATCGACCGCGCGCAGTTCGAGCGGGTCTGCCAGTTCATCGCGCTGGGCCGGCAGGAAGCGCAGTTGCTCAAAGGAGGCAACCCGTTGTCGGTGGTCGGGGAGGGCGCTTACCTGGAACCGACGATCTTTCTCGCCCAAGACCCATCGGCGCGCATCGCCACTGAAGAGATCTTCGGCCCGGTGCTGGTGGTGATGCTGTTCGACACCCTCGAAGAAGCGATCGCAATCGCCAACAGCACCGAATACGGCCTGGCGGCTGCCATTTGGTCGTCCGACCTGAAGACTATTCATGCCGCCACCCGCCAACTCAAGGCCGGCACGGTGTGGGTCAACTGTTATGACGAACTGGTGGATATGAACTTCCCGTTTGGCGGGTTCAAGGAGTCCGGCAATGGTCGGGATAACTCCGCCCACGCGCTTGGCAAGTACACCGAGTTGAAATCAACCATCGCGCGTTGCGGTTAAGGTGAGTCCCGTGCAAAACACTCTTTCAGCGTTGAACCCACAGAAGTGGACCGTCCCCCTGCCAATGGAATATGGCCCCGGCGCCCGTCGGCAACTGGTCGAGCTTTGCCGCGAATTCAACATTTTCCGGCCGATTATCATCACCGACCAAGGCTCGTTGAACCTGCCCTTTGTCGGCGAGATGCAGCGCAGCCTGACCGACGCCGGCCTGGCATGCGGCCTGTACGGTGGCATTGAGCCCAACCCCACGGACACCTCGGTTATCGCCGGTGCCGCCGCGTTCCGCGAGTGGCGCGCCGACGGCGTTATTGCGTTGGGTGGCGGCAGCGGCCTGGACGGTGGCAAAGCCGTGGCGTTGATTGCCCAGCAGCAGCGTTGCGACCTGTGGGCATTCGATTTCGACCAGCCCGTGCCCAGCGGTTTTGGCAGCGCCGATTTCCCGCCGGTGATCACCATTCCGACCACCGCCGGCACTGGCGCGGAAACCGAAAGCACCGCGATGCTCACCGACACCGCTCGCGGCATCAAGGGCTGTGTCTGGCACCCTCGGGCGCGGCCTTCGGCGGTGATCCTCGACCCGGAACTGACCCAAAGCCTGCCCGCCAACCTGACAGCGTGGACCGGCTGCGATGCAATCATCCATGCCTTGGAAGCCTACTTTGTTCCCAGCTTCAACCCCCTCAGCGACGGCGCGGCGCTACAAGCCCTGAGCCTGCTGTGGACCTCGATCGACACCGCCGTCGCCCAGGGGCAGGACCTCGAAGCTCGCGGCAAGATGCTGATCGGTTCATGCCTGGCCGGCGTGGGCTTTCTCAAGGGACTGGGGCTGGTGCATGCCCTCAGCCATATGGTCGGCGCGACCTACAACACCCATCATGGCTTGACCAACGCGATCATCCTGCCGGTGGTGCTGCGGTTCAACCAGGCTGACATCAGCCCACGCCTGACCCCCGTGGCCCAGGCCCTGGGCCTGCCGGACGCCGGTTTCGAAACGTTCTACACCGCCATCTGCGCCAAGCTCGACCACCTCAATATCCCCAAATCCCTCTCGGCCCTGGGTGTGCAGCACGCCGACATCGGCGTGATCGCGCGCAAGTCCATGGGCGATCCCGCGCGCTTGACCAACCCCCGCGACAGCTCCGTTGAGCAACTTGAGCAACTGCTGGCCCAGGCGATCGACAAGGCCCGCGACTGATTGACCCGCTGTACCGCTTTGCCGTGCAACCAAACCAATAAAAAAAGGTGCAACTCACATGTCTGCCTCTCCCCAAGTCGCGTCCAAGGGACGCCTGAACCTGGAAACCCGCTCCATCGATTACGTGCCGCTTGCCGAGCGCCATGGCAAGGCCTGGCACTTGTGGCCGATCTGGTTCTGCGGCGAAGCCCACCTCACCACGCTGGCTGTCGGCATCATCGGTGTTGGCATGGGTGCCAACCTGTTCTGGTCGGCGGTGGCGATTTTCCTCGGGTGTGCGTTCGGCACGCTGTTCATGGCTGGGCACTCCACTCAAGGCCCGCAGATGGGCCTGCCGCAACTGATCCAGTCGCGCCCGCAATTCGGTTATTTCGGCGCGCTGTTGGTGTACGCGGTGGCCATCGCTACGTATGTGGGCTACAACGCGTTCAACCAATTGCTGGTGGGGCAAACCCTGCACGAACTGTTCGACGCGCCGGAACATGGCTCGGCCATCGCCTTTTCGTTGCTGGCGATTGTCATGGCAATTGCCGGCTACAACACCTTCCACAAGGTGCAGCGGGTGCTCGCGTTTGTATTGATTGGCGTGATGCTGGTGTTCACCGTCGGGCTGGTGTTCCTGGTCAAGCTGCCGGCTGAGCAGTTGACGGTTTCCGGGTTCAAGGCCACGCCGTTCCTGGCGCAGTTTTTTGTTGCCGCCGCCTATCAACTGAGCTGGGCGATTTACGTCTCTGACTATTCGCGCTACCTGCCGGCGAACGTCAGTGTGAAGTCGTCGTTTTGGTGGACCTACTTGGGCGCCATGATCGGCGGCGTGTGGATGATGTTGATCGGCGCCCTGGCCGCAGCATTGAGCCCGGGGCAGAACCTGGCCAAAGGCCTGGTGATGCTCGGCAACCTGCTGTTCAGCGGCTTTGGCGAGTGTCTGTTGATCCTCGCCGTGCTCAGCCTGGTCACCAGTGCCGCACAGAACTTCTACGGCGCATCCATCACCCTGCTAAGCATTGCCGACACGATCAAGAGCCAGACCTCAACCCTGTTCAAGCGCATCGTTTCGATGCTGCTGGTGGGCGGTACCGCGATTGCCATCGCGATGACGGCATCGGATAACTTCGTGAAGGACTTCGGCGACTTCCTCGCGATCCTGCTGTACCTGTTCACGCCCTGGACCGCGATTAACCTGGTGGATTTCTACAAGGTGCGCCACGGCAAATTCTCGATTACCGAGATCTTCAAGCCCAACGGCATCTATGGCCGCTGGAACTGGCGCGGGATTGGCGCCTATGTGGCGGGGTTCGTGGCGATGCTGCCGTTCTCCAGCACCGGCTTGTACACCGGCTACGTCACCACGCTGCTCGGCGGTGCGGACATCAGCATGTTGGTAGGGCTGGTGGTGTCGGCGCTGGTCTACGGTTGGCTGTGCCGCTCGCAGAACATCGCGCAGGAACTGTCGCGCATCGAGGTGCTGGACAAGGACCTGGAAAGCGGCCTGCAAGCCGGCTGAAGCACCGTCTTACGCCTCACCGCCTGCAATGGGCGGTGAGTGCGCCCCTGCAAACCCGTCTCCCGCTGATTTCCTGCCACTCATCGCGCAAAAAGTTGCTAAATTGACGCCTCGTTTAAAGCCCTGGCCTTGATCCTCGTCGTTGATGGACGCCAAGGAATGGATTTTTAGGATGGCTCGATGAGTGAAGACAGTTTCGCGTTTCGCCTCAAGGAGCTTCTGGAACACAAGAAGTTGACGCTGCAAGCCGTCGCGGGAGCGCTCGGCGTGTCGCGCACGGCTGTCCATAAGTGGACCCGTGGGGGGGAAATCGACTACGACAACCTGCGCAAATTGTCCGGGCTGTTGGACGTCAACTGGATCTGGCTGCGCTATGGCGCACAGGCCCAGCAAGACGTGCAACACAGCCCGCCGCAAGCGCTGCCCATGACCGAGATGCGCCGCAAGCACACCGCCCAGATCATGGAGAGCGAGGCGCGCATGAAGCTCGCCCAGGAAAACGCACGCATCGTGACCTGGGAGTGGAACCTGCTGACCGACGAGGTCACCTATTCAAGCAACGTGCAGGCCGTCTACGGCTGGCCCGTCAAGCACAACGAAGACTTCTGGAGCCATATTCCGCCCGACGAAGTGCCGGCCTTGCAGGCGGTGTTCGAGCGCTCCATCAGCAGCGGGCAACCCTGTGACACCGACTTTCGCATGCTGACCCCAGAAGGCGAGGTGCGCTGGATCTCATCGCGGGCCACGCCGTTGCTGGACGACGCCGGTCGCGCGCTTAAAATGATCGGCATCAGCATGGACACCACGGCTCGCAAGGTCGCCGAAGACGCTGTGCGCCACAGCGAAGACCGGCTGCGCATGGTGTTTGAGCTGGCGGACGAAGCCATGGCGTTTATCGATGTTAATGGACGTTGGCTGACGGTGAACCCGGCGTTCACGCAGTTGAGCGGGTACGCGATTGACGACCTGATCGGGTCCAACGTGAGCACACTGCTGCAACCTGGCGCGCCGCTATTGGCGTCTATCGTGGCATCGCCGTTGAAGGTGCACGAGCAAGTAGGCCAGTTGCGTCACAAAACCGCTGCGCCCGTGCCGGTCCGTCTCAAGGCCCGGCTGCACCTTGAGCAGATTGTCATGGTTCTTGCCGCCGTTTGATGGCGATTAATGTTGCGTAAACACAGGTTGATGTATGAGCACTGAGTCAGAAGGGATTGCCGTCAAGAAACGCCGCACCCGTATCGAGCCCGAAATGCGCCGCAAGGCGATCATCGAGGCGACGATGCAATGCATCACCCGCTACGGCCACAGTGGTAGCACCCTGGAGCGGATCTGCGCGCAGGCTGGAGTGTCGATCGGCCTGATCGGGCATCACTTTTCCAGCAAGGAAGAGTTGATGCTGTCGACCTATCAGGAGTTGACCGACCAACTGCGCGAAGAAACCCGCAAATACCTGGAAGCCCAGGGTGGCACCCCAGAAGACCGCTTGCTGGCGATCATTCGTTCGTCGTTTCGCGGGCAGATTTTCAACGAGTTCATCCTCACCACGTGGTTGGGCTTCTGGGGCGCAGCGGTGTCCTCCGAGCAGCTTCGTGCACTGAACAAAAAGCTCTACGCCGATTACCGCAAGGAGCTGGAGTCGGTGTTCAAGGCCATCGCCCAGCAAAACCGCACGCAAATCGACGCCAAGGCCGCCGCCCTGACCATTACCGCGTTGATCGATGGTTTCTGGTTGGAATGGGCCCTGGACCATAAGGCCTTCAGTCCAAAAAAGGCCGAGAAGTGCTGTATCACCACGGCCCAGATGTTCGTGAAGAGTGCAGAGCCGCTTCAATCCTGACGGCCGGCACGGCCTGCAATCGCGCGAAATCAATAGGATTTCGCCGCCTCGGGGCCTGCCAGGACAACTGTTCCGATAAACCGTTCCTCAGCTAAGTCTTTGCTTATTCACAAGAATCCCGGACAATCGCGCCCCTTCTATGGCTGGGGCGCTGCCTGTCAGGTTTTTCTGACTCGTCCCGGCCGTGTAAATGCGGAGATCCGACCGGATGAATGATCAGGCCAATAGCGTCGACGAACGCTATGCAACGACACCTGCAACTCTCACAAGCTGGAGCCGCCAGGACACCACCTGGATGCTTGGCCTGTTTGGCACCGCTATCGGCGCCGGTACCTTGTTCCTGCCGATCAACGCAGGCTTGGGTGGCTTTTGGCCGCTGCTGATCCTGGCAGTACTGGCCTTCCCGATGACGTTCTTCGCTCACCGAGGCCTGACCCGCTTCGTCCTTTCCGGTCGTGAAGGCTCCGACATCACCGACGTGGTCGAAGAGCACTTCGGCATCAAGGCTGGCGCGCTGATCACCTTGCTGTACTTCTTCGCGATCTTCCCGATCCTGCTGATCTATAGCGTGGCCCTGACCAACACGGTCAGCAGCTTCATGGAACACCAACTGCACATCATGCCGCCGCCACGGGCGATCCTGGCGTTTGTGCTGATCCTCGGCCTGCTGGCCGTGGTGCGTTGCGGTGAGCAGGTGATCGTCAAGGCCATGAGCCTGATGGTGTACCCGTTTATCGTCGCGTTGCTGTTCCTGGCCGTGTACCTGATCCCGCATTGGAACGGCGGCATCCTCAGCACCGCCAGCGTGGTCCCTGAGCCGTCCGCGTTGCTCAGCACCTTGTGGCTGGCGATTCCGGTGATGGTGTTCTCGTTCAACCATTCGCCGATCATCTCGGCCTTTGCCGTTGACCAAAAGCGCCAGTACGGCGCGCACGCCGATGAGCGCAGCTCGCAGATCCTGTCCCGCGCGCACCTGCTGATGGTGGCGATGGTGCTGTTCTTCGTGTTCAGCTGTGTGCTGACCCTGTCGCCGGCACAACTGGCCGAAGCGAAGGCGCAGAACCTGTCGATCCTGTCGTACCTGGCCAACCATTTCGATAATCCGACCATCGCGTTTGCCGCGCCGTTGATTGCGTTTGTGGCGATTGCCAAGTCGTTCCTTGGCCATTACATCGGTGCCAGCGAAGGCCTCAAGGGCCTGGTGGTCAAGACGGGTCGCCGCCCTGCGCCGAAGACCCTGGACCGCATGACTGCTGCATTCATGCTGGTGGTGTGCTGGATCGTTGCCACGCTGAATCCGAGCATCCTCGGCATGATTGAGACCCTGGGTGGTCCGGTGATCGCGTCGATTCTGTTCCTGATGCCGATGTACGCGATCCGTAAGGTTCCGGCGATGGCCAAGTATCGGGGGCAGGCGTCCAATGTGTTTGTCACGGCGGTGGGGCTGGTGGCGATTACTGCGTTGATTTATTCGCTGTTGTCCTGATAACGGGCGGTAACGATGGAGGCCGATTCGCGTACAGCGAGTCGGCCTTTTTTTGTGGGAGCGGGCTTGCTCGCGAAGGCGGCCTATCAGGCGATTCAGTTTTATTGGATGTACACGGTTCTAATGTGGGAGCTGGCTTGCCTGCGATAGCGGCCTGTCGGTGTACATATCCGTTGCTGCGGTAACGGCGGCTTAGGGTTCCGCTCTTACAGCGGCTCACTTTTGGAAAAGAGCCCCAAAAGTAAGCAAAAGGGCTCTTGCCCCAACACTCGGCACCTCGCCTAGGCTCGGTGTGCCCGTAATCCGACATGGATTTGGGGGGTCGCCGCCACGCGCCATCCATGGCGCGGGGCGGCTAAACCGGCATCCCTGCCGGTTTACCCCCCAAATCCATGTCGAATTCCGGCCAGCGTGTTTAACGGGGCGCCTTAGATCAAGATCAAAAGCCAGAGCCAGAGCCAGAGCCAGAGCCAGAGCCAGAGCAGAAGCCTCCGTTTTCGGTAGGCTCTGCCGAGGCCAGAAGTTATGTCGATCCTGCGCTGCAATGAGGGCTAAGCTTGTCGGCTGACTGCTGCTCTTTTTGGAGGTATCTATGGCTCGGCCCCGTCCGCAGCTGGTGACTGGCAAGCTGGAAAAACTGCACCCCACTCACCTGACGGACGGCATGGCCATGACCCTGGCACGCAGTCAGGACGCGCGTTATTTACCGGGATGGGTTGGGCCGATTGAAAACTGAATCCATTCCCTCGGTCATTCCGCCACCCAACCGCACTCAGGACATACTCGCCGGGCTGTCGATTGCCGGTCTGCTGCTGCCGGAGGCGGTGGCGTATTCCAGCATTGCCGCGCTGCCGCCGCAGGCCGGGGTGATTGCCTTGTTTGCGGGGCTCGTGTGTTACGGCCTGTTCGGCACCAGCCGGTTTGCGATTGTCTCGGCCACGTCGTCCTCGGCGGCGGTGTTGGCTGCGGCAACCGCGAGCCTGGCGGGGGATGATCCGTCGCTGAGGCTGTCGCTGGCATTCGGGCTGGTGCTGGTCACCGGTGTGTTTTTTCTGTTGGCCGGGTTGTTCAAGTTGGGTGGCGTTACCTCGTTTATTGCCAAGCCGGTGTTGCGTGGGTTTGCCTTTGGCCTGGCGCTGACGATCATTCTCAAGCAACTCGCCAGCGTGGTGGGCGTGCACCTGACCGACAACAACCTGATCCGCTTCCTGCCGCAATTGCTCGAACAGTTACCGCACTGGAACTGGCCCGCCGCGCTGGTGGCCGCTGCTGCGTTGGCGGTGTTGTGGCTGTGCGCGCGAATACCGCGTTTGCCAGGCGGGCTGCTGGTGGTGTTGTTGGGGATCGTTGGCGGGCAGTTCCTGAACCTGGAGGCCCATGGCGTGGCCTTGATCGGCATGATCGACCTGCGCCTGGAGCTTGGGCATTTCCCGGTGCTGCCGTTTGCCGACTGGTTGCGCCTGGGAGAGCTGGCGTTTGCTCTGGTGATGATCCTGTACGCGGAGTCCTACGGCTCGATCAGCTCGTTCGCGCTCAAGCACGGCGACCGTGTGTCGTCTAATCGAGACCTGCTGGCATTGGGTGCGGCCAACCTTGTCTCGGGGCTGTTCCACGGCATGCCGGCCGGTGCCGGGTATTCGGCGACGTCGGCCAATGAGGCGGCCGGTGCGGGGTCACGGTTGGCCGGCATCGTGGCAGCACTGGTGGTGCTGGTGATCGTATTGACGGTGTTGCCATACGTCGCACTGACCCCAGAGCCGGTTCTCGCGGCCATCGTTATCTATGCGCTGGGGCGCGGCCTGAGCCTGCAGCCCCTCGGGCGTTACTTCCTGTGGCGGCGTGACCGCTTGCTGGTGATCTGCGCGGTAGCGGCAGTGTTGGTGTTGGGTGTGCTGGACGGCTTGTTGTTGGCGGTGGCCATCAGCGTGCTGTTGATGCTGCGTCAGATGTCTTCTGCGGATATCCAAGTGCTCGGCCGCTTGGGCGACAGCCATGACTTTGTTGATCGCCAGCATCATGCCGATACGGTGGACGTGCCCGGTGTGCTGATCGTGCGGCCCAGCGAGGCACTGTTTTTTGCGAATGCCGAACGCATCCTCGGTGCGGCCTTGCGCTTGATGCGCCAGTCGCCGGTGGATGCGGTGGTGTTGAGCCTGGAAGAGTCGCCCGACCTGGATGGCACCAGCATCGAAGCGCTGGCAGCGT
Source organism: Pseudomonas sp. PGPPP1 (assembly GCF_002255865.1). NCBI lineage: Bacteria > Pseudomonadati > Pseudomonadota > Gammaproteobacteria > Pseudomonadales > Pseudomonadaceae > Pseudomonas > Pseudomonas sp. PGPPP1. Next base: position 429,517 of record NZ_NKIG01000001.1, read on the forward strand.
TTTTTGCGCAGGTGCGCGGGGAGGGCAAGCGCCTGGTGCTGGCCCGTGTGCGGCATGCGGCCCTTGAGGTATTGCAGGCGTTGCCCGAGGCGCAGGCGCCGCAGGTGCTGCTCAGTGCCTTGAGCGTGGACGGCGCGGTGCAACTGGCCAAATCCCAGGCATAAAAAAACGCCGCGTACCTTGCGATACGCGGCGTTCGTTACATCAACACCTTAGGCTTGAATCACCGGGATGTTGGCGCTTGCTGCGATTTTGCGGAACTCGGCGATCTGGTCGAAGTTCAGGTAGCGGTAGACGTCACTGGCCATGGTGTCCAGTTTCGCTGCGTAACCCATGTACTCTTCGACAGTCGGCAGGCGACCCAAAGTGGAAGCGACTGCCGCCAACTCGGCCGAGGCCAGGTAGACGTTCGCGCCGTCACCCAGACGGTTCGGGAAGTTACGGGTCGAAGTCGACACAACAGTCGAGTTCGGCTCTACACGTGCCTGGTTACCCATGCACAGCGAGCAGCCCGGCATTTCCATGCGTGCGCCAGCCTTGCCGTAGATGCCGTAGTAGCCTTCTTCGGTCAGTTGGTGAGCGTCCATCTTGGTCGGCGGCGACAGCCACAGACGAGTTGGCAGCTGACCCTTGACCTGTTCCAGCAGCTTACCGGCAGCGCGGAAGTGACCGATGTTGGTCATGCACGAACCGATGAACACTTCGTCGATCTTCTCGCCGGCAACGCTCGACAGCAGACGAGCGTCGTCTGGGTCGTTTGGTGCGCAGAGGATTGGCTCGTTGATTTCCGACAGGTCGATCTCGATGATTTCAGCGTATTCCGCGTCGGCATCGGCAACCATCAGTTCAGGGTTGGCAACCCAGGCTTCCATCGCTTGGGCGCGACGTTCCAGGGTACGCGCGTCGCCGTAGCCTTCACCGATCATCCAGCGCAGCAGGGTGATGTTGGAGTTCAGGTACTCGGTAACGGACGCTTCCGAGAGCTTGATGGTGCAACCGGCAGCCGAACGTTCAGCCGAGGCGTCGGACAGCTCGAAAGCTTGCTCCAGCGTCAGGTCGTTCAGGCCTTCGATTTCCAGGATGCGGCCGGAGAAGGCGTTCTTCTTGCCTTTCTTCTCTACGGTCAGCAGACCCGACTGGATCGCGTAGTAAGGAATGGCATGAACCAGGTCACGCAGGGTGATGCCAGGTTTCATCTTGCCTTTGAAGCGCACCAGGATCGATTCCGGCATGTCCAGTGGCATTACGCCAGTGGCTGCGGCGAACGCGACCAGGCCAGAACCGGCCGGGAACGAGATGCCCATCGGGAAACGGGTGTGGGAGTCACCACCGGTACCGACGGTGTCCGGCAGCAGCATGCGGTTCAGCCAGCTGTGGATGATGCCGTCGCCTGGACGCAGCGATACACCGCCACGGGTCATGATGAAGTCAGGCAGGGTGTGGTGGGTGGTCACGTCGATCGGCTTTGGATACGCCGCAGTGTGGCAGAAGGACTGCATCACCAGGTCGGTCGAGAAGCCCAGGCACGCCAGGTCTTTCAGTTCATCACGGGTCATAGGACCGGTGGTGTCCTGGGAACCCACGGTGGTCATCTTAGGCTCGCAGTAGGTGCCTGGACGAACGCCTTTGCCTTCTGGCAGGCCGCACGCCTTGCCAACCATTTTCTGCGCCAGGGTGTAGCCCTTGCCGGTGTCGACAGGTGCTTCTGGCAACTTGAACAGGTCGGTAGGGCCCAGGCCCAGTTCGGCACGGGCCTTGTCGGTCAGGCCGCGACCGATGATCAGCGGGATACGGCCGCCAGCACGAACTTCGTCCAACAGGACCGGGGTCTTCATTTCGAAGGTGGTCAGGACTTCGTCGGTGCCGTGTTTGCAGACTTTGCCAGCATGCGGGTACAGGTCGATCACGTCGCCCATGTTCATGTTGGTGACGTCGAATTCGATTGGCAGTGCGCCAGCATCTTCCATGGTGTTGTAGAAGATTGGAGCGATCTTGCTGCCGAAGCAGAAGCCGCCAGCGCGCTTGTTCGGCACGTATGGAACGTCGTCGCCGAAGAACCACAGTACGGAGTTGGTCGCCGACTTACGGGACGAACCGGTACCGACCACGTCACCCACGTAGGCGATCGGGAAGCCTTGGCCGCGCATCTCTTCGATCTGCTTCATCGGGCCGGTCTTGCCTTGCTCGTCCGGCACGATGCCTTCGCGAGCCATTTTCAGCATGGCCAGGGCGTGCAGCGGGATGTCAGGACGGGACCAGGCATCTGGTGCAGGGGAGAGGTCGTCGGTGTTGGTTTCGCCGGTGACCTTGAACACGCGCAGGCTGATCTTGTCGGCCAGGGTAGGGCGGTTCTTGAACCACTCGCCGTCGGCCCAGGACTGGATCACGGCTTTGGCGTGTTCGTTGCCGTTCTTGGCTTTTTCAGCCACGTCGTGGAACGCATCGAACATCAGCAGGGTGTGCTTGAGCTGAGCAGCGGCAACCGGTGCCAGCTCTGCGTCGTCCAGCAGCTCGACCAGGGTCACGATGTTGTAGCCGCCTTGCATGGTGCCGAGCAGTTCAACAGCGCGTTTTTTGTCGATCAGGGGGGAAGTGGCTTCGCCCTTGGCCAGGGCAGACAGGAAACCGGCCTTGACGTAGGCAGCTTCGTCAACGCCTGGTGGAATGCGGTTGGTGATCAGGTCAACGAGGAATTCTTCTTCGCCAGCCGGAGGATTTTTCAGCAGCTCGACCAGGCCTGCGGTTTGTTCGGCGTTAAGCGGCTGGGGAACGATACCCAGGGCTGCACGCTCTTCGATATGTTTGCGGTAGGCTTCAAGCACAGTTATTACCCTCATCAGTGGTCCCACGGGACGCTCATCCAGAAATGAACGGCACGCATGCGCTCGGGGGCTTTTTGGGCCGCAAAGCCAGCGCTGCCGGCATTCCTCACAGAAGCTGCTTTCAAAGTTTTACGCCTGCAGAACGGAGCTGATGAGGGTTGGCGAGGGTTTTGACCTACCGGGTCAACACCATCGCCAACACCGTTCTGAAGGAACGACTGTGCTCGTGACGCTTTGAAAACAGCTTCCAGCGGATTATTGGCGCCTTACAAGGCCGGATGATTCTACGGCAAAAAATTTCTAAAGGTAAGTTGCCTAACCAAGTTTGCAGGGTGATGAAGGTTAGACAAAGGGCTAACATGGCGCATTGTTTCGCTGATTTGCGTGTCGCTGCCCATGTCCAACCAAACCATCAAGACCCCCTGCGTAGGCCTGTGCTCCACGGTTTACGGCGATCTCGTGTGCCGTGGCTGCAAGCGTTTCCACCACGAAGTGATCCAGTGGAACGGCTACAACGAAGAAGAAAAACGTGCGGTCTGGCTGCGCCTGGAGCAGCTGTTGGTGCAGGTGATGGCCGGTAAAGTGGAGGTTTTCGACCCCAAGACCCTGCGCGGGCAGCTGGAGCAGCGCAAGATTCGCTTCGTGCCGCACCAGTCCGAGTACTGCTGGGCCTATCAGTTGATCGCGCGGGGCGCGCGAGTGATCTCTAATCTGGAAGCGTATGGCATGGTGCTGTTGCCGGAGTTTCGTGAGTGGGCGCTGCCAGATTTGCGTGATGCGATTGATCGGGAGTTCTTTATCTTGTCCGAGGCGCATTACCAGCGCTACATCGCGCCGGGGTTTCTAAAGGATGCATTTGGTGCCTGACACCGCGCGGAGCAAATGTGGGAGCGGGGTTGCTCGCGAATGCGGTGTGTCAGTCTCCAGATACGTTGACTGAACCACCGCATTCGCGAGCAAGCCCGCTCCCACATTTTGATCTCCATCACTTTCAGGGTTTGTTCGCCAGCTCTTCCAAGTGATCCATCAACGCCTGAGGCTTAAGCACCAACACATCACTCTCCACCGCATCCAGTACCACTTCCGCCGTATTGCCGATCAACGCCCCGGAAATCCCGGTACGCGCGACCGTGCCGATAATGGTCACCGCCGCCTCCAGCTGGTGCACCGTATGCGGGATCAATACGTCCGCCGGGCCTTCCATGATGTGCAGGTGCGAGTCGTCCACATCGAATTCCGCCTGGAACGCCTGGCACTGCTCGCGATAACGCGCCTCGATGGTCTCCTTGAGCTGAAAGGTCGGGTCCGCCGCCGACAGCATCGGCGACGGATGGGCGCTGATCACATGCAGTTGCGCCTTGGCCAGGCTGGCAATGTCAAAGCCATGGTCGATGATCGAGTTGTGCAGCGACCGGTGGTCACTGTCGCTGTTCCCCACGTCGATGGCGGCCAGGATCACTCGGCCGGCCCATGGGGTGGAGGTCTTGACCAGCAGCACCGCCGTCGGGCAGTAGCGCAACAGCTTCCAGTCCGCCGGGGTCAGCAGGGCTTTTTTCAGCGGGCTGTCGGGGAAATGCTGTTTGATCACCAGGCCACAGCCCTCGGCCTGCTGCACATCGATGATGGTTTCATGCAGGCTGTCATTCCAGGCCTGCTCGGTGGTCACGCTGTAGCCGTCCTCCTGCAAGCCTGCCTTGAGCAGGCTCAACAGCGCTGAGTGCTCATGTTTCTTGTCGCACACCAGCAAATGCAGGTGCGCGCCCGTGACCCCGGCGATCAGCTTGGCGCGCTTGAGGGCCAGGCTTTCCGAATGCTCGGGCTCGATGACCACCAGGATGCTGCGGATAGCTTGCATAGTCGGGATCTCCAGGAAGTAGGGGCATTGAACAACTATAGTTGCTGCCCGCCAGACGGCATGTTGATGCACATCAAGGCCGGTGGCTGGTGGTCTGCGGCGCGGTCGGTATAATCGGCGCCCTTTTGTGATTCTTTTGCCCGTGAGCCCGATGAACCTGCCAGAAATCCACGAATTCCTCGGTTGCCGCACCCCTGACGCCTGGGTCCAGGCCGCGCTGGCCGATCAGGACACCCTGCTGATCGACCACAAGAACTGTGAATTCAAAGCCGCCAGCACCGCCTTGAGCCTGATCGCCAAGTACTACAGCCACGTTGACCTGATCAATATGATGTCGCGCCTGGCCCGTGAAGAACTGGTGCACCACGAACAAGTCATGCGCCTGATGAAAAAGCGCAAGGTTGAGCTGCGCCAACTGAACGCCGGGCGTTACGCCTCGGGTTTGCGCAAAGTGGTGCGCACCCATGAGCCGGTCAAGCTGGTGGATACGCTGGTAGTGGGCGCGTTTATCGAAGCGCGCAGTTGCGAGCGTTTCGAAGCGCTGGTGCCGCATTTGGACGAAGAACTCGGCAAGTTCTACTTTGGCCTGCTTAAAAGCGAGGCGCGGCACTATCAGGGGTACTTGAAGCTGGCCTACCAGTACGGTGACGCCAAAGACATCGCCCAAGTGATCGAGCGGGTGAGGGCGGCCGAGCAGGAACTGATCGAGTCACCCGACGTCGAGTTCCGCTTTCACAGTGGCGTGCCAGCCTGACGCCACGGCCACGCCGATCAACGCGGTGATCCCGGTCAGCAGCAGGATCACCGTTTGCGTGCCCAATGGCGCGGCCAGCACTGCAATCACCAGGCCTGCCAGCGGTTGCGGCAAGTTGTTGAGCAGCGTGATCACGCCCACCGTCTTGCCGAAGTCCTGCACCGGGATCACCTTCTGACGCACGCTGCGCATGTACACGCTGTACATCTTGTCGAAGCCGATCACCAGCAGGAAACCCAGCGCGTAAACCCACAGGTTGGTGCTGATCGCCATGATCAGCGCGCCGACGGCAATCAACCCATAAGATACGCCACCGAGCAGCTTCAACGGCAGGGTGGCACGGGACAGGTAAAACAGAATCACGATGGTCACCAGCGCGCCCGCCGCTTGCAGCAAGGCGTAGGCATCCTTGCCCGCGCTGAACTGGCCGATGACCAGGGCGGCGGAGGTCGCCAGGGTGACACCGATGATCAGGTTCACGCCCACTGTCAGCGCAATCAAGCGTTTCAACCCGGCCAGGTTGCGAATGTGTCCGAACGCGACCCGCAACGGCTGCAGCCAGATATCCCGATGTTGCTCAAACACCTCCAGGTTGACCGTGCAGGTGCGCTGCCATACCCGCATCGCCAGGTCGGCCAGCACAAACAGCCCGGCCACCCCCACGACCACCCAATGCCACGGCCACACTTCCAGTATCAGTGCCGCCGCCAGCGGGCCCAGCACCAAGCCGCTCTGGTCGGCAATCTGCGAATAGGACAAGGTCTTGGCATAGCTGTACTGCTGAAAGACATGCGGCATCAGCACTTCGCGGGCCATGATGCCCTGGGTAGTCAAGACCCCGCACAGCGCCGAGAGCAGCACGATCCAGTAGACCCCGTCGAACACGCCGTACAGCAACACCGCGATCACACAAGCCAGTGCACGGTAGACCTGGCTGATGTGCAGCACGCGCACCGCAGGGTACTTGTCGCACAATGCGCCGCACACCGGGAACGCCAGGAAGCGTGGCAGCGACTCGACAAAAAAAGCCAAACCGGCCCAGGAAACACTCTGGGTGGTCTGAAACACGATCAGCGGTACGATAAACAGCAGGATCTGATCCGCCAGCCGTGACAGGAACAGCGAAACGAAGAACGCCAGGTAATCCTTGCGCATACAACTCCCTGTGAATGGCGTTAAAATTGCAGGCTAATTGTTAAAAACTCTTAAAAGCATGAAGCTTCGTCGTGCCGTATCGGCAGACCGCGTCTGCTATCAGCTTGCCACCTATAATGCCCACACTTCAATTCATGCATCCACACTGAGAAATTATGGAAAACCTGGGTCTGGGCAAGGTCTTGCTCGTCGAGGACGACGAAAAGCTGGCAGGGCTGATCGCGCACTTTTTGTCACAACACGGTTTCGAGGTGAGGGTGGTGCACCGGGGCGACGAAGCCTTGGCCGCGTTTCTCGACTTCAAGCCAAAAATCGTCGTGCTCGACCTGATGTTGCCCGGTCAGAGCGGCCTGCATGTGTGCCGCGAAATTCGTAACGTGTCCGACACCCCCATTGTGATTCTCACTGCCAAGGAAGATGACCTCGACCACATCCTGGGCCTGGAGTCGGGTGCCGACGACTATGTGATCAAACCCATCAAGCCGCCGGTACTGCTCGCACGTCTGCGCGCCTTGCAACGCCGCCAGGTGCCCGAGCCGACCGTGCGCGGCTCGCTGGAATTTGGCCGGTTGTCGATAGATCGCAGTTGCCGCGTGGTGAGCCTGGGCGGTGAAAAAATCGACCTCACCACCATGGAGTTCGAACTGCTGTGGTTGCTGGCCAGCAGTTCGGGAAAAATCCTCTCCCGCGACGATATCCTCAATCGCATGCGCGGCATTGCGTTTGATGGCCTCAACCGCAGCGTCGACGTGTATATCAGCAAGCTGCGCGGCAAGCTCAACGACAATCCTCGTGAGCCGGTGTGCATCAAGACCATCTGGGGCAAAGGCTACCTGTTTAATCCGTTTGCGTGGGAGGTCTAGATGCTGCGGTTATTTTTGCGCCTGTATGTGATCCTGGCGCTGGGTTTGGCGGGCGCGATCTGGCTGGTCAACTACACCTTTGACGAACTGCTCCCCGAGGCCAACGAAGTCTATAACCGCGAAGCGGTGCGCGGCCCGGCCTATGGTCTGGTTGAGCAATTGCGCCCGTTGCAGGGGGAGGCGCGCGCCGCACGCCTGGCCGAGTTGCAACCCCATTACGGCTTGCGCTTGCAGTTGGTACAGCGTGACGCACTGGCGTTGAGCCCGCGTGAGCAAAAACTCCTGGCAGACGGCCAACTGGTGGTGCGAGGCGACTTCATGGAGTTCCTGGCCACCATCGATGATGGCCCGCAACTGCTGGAAATCAAACTCCCGGAAGAACCCAAGTGGCTGTACTTGTGGGCCTACGGGTTTCTCGGTGTGAGCTTGGCTATCGTCCTGTATTTCTGGGTGCGCCCGCATTGGCGCGACCTGGAACATATCCGCCTGGCCGCGCAACGCTTTGGCGACAACGATCTCGGTTCACGCATCCTGTTGCCACGCCGCTCCACCGTGCGTGAATTGGCCGGGCACTTCAACCAGATGGCTGAGCGCATCGAAAGCCTGATCGCCAACCAGCGCGAATTGACCAACGCCGTCTCCCACGAACTGCGCACGCCGATTGCGCGTTTGTCGTTTGAGCTCGACCAGCTCAAGCAACAGGCTGACCCACGCCAAAGCCGCGAGCTGATTTCCGATATGTACGCCGACCTCGGCGAGCTGGAAGAAATGGTTTCCGAACTGCTGACTTACGCCAGCCTGGAGCGCGGCGCGACCCAGGTGACCCGGGAAAGTATCGAGGCCCACAGCTGGCTCGACAGCGTGATCGGCAGTGTGGCGCTGGAAGCCGAGGCCGCCGGCGTGCAGTTGTCGTTGCGCACTTGCGAGGTCGATTTTATCCAGATCGAACCCCGTTTCATGGCGCGCGCCGTCATCAACCTGCTGCGCAATGCCATCCGTTACGCCGAACGCCGTGTGGAAGTGTCGCTGGTCAAATTCGGCAGCGGCTACGAAGTGCGGGTCAATGATGATGGCCCTGGCGTACCGTTGGACGGCCGGGCAAAGATCTTCGAGCCCTTCATGCGCCTGGATGCCAGCCGTGATCGCCGCACAGGCGGTTTTGGCCTGGGCCTGGCGCTGGTGCAGCGCGTCAGTCAGTGGCATGGCGGGCAAGTGGAAGTGTTGGATTCGGAGTGGGGCGGGGCGTCGTTTCGCATGACGTGGGCGTATGCCGAATAACTCGCTCGAAGGTGGTCAGTTCAAAGTGTGGGAGCTGGCTTGCCTGCGATTGCGGTGGATTAGTCAATGCATATGTTGACAGATACACCGCAATCGTAGGCAAGCCAGCTCCCACAGGGTTACCAGATTAGAACGTGTACTCCACCATTCCCATCACCGACGTCTGCAACCGTCGCTCTACAATCGGGCTCTTGCCTGCTTCGTCCGCCAGGTACTGCACATCCAGCAAGGTCGAGAACTGGGTGTGTTCGCTGATCGGCAGGCTCCACACCAGGTTCATGCCATTGCTGATGTTGCCGGCACCGGCCTTGTATTCCTTGAAGCGGCTTTGCGCGGCCTGGCCGGTGGTAACGCCGTACCAGGTCTGCAGGTAGTTGCGGTCGCCAAAATGGCTGGTGAGGCTGGCGTCGATGGACCCGTAGTTGCCTTCATACAGGTTAGTGCCCAGGCTCAGTTCGACGTGGGTAAACGCCTTGCCGTTTTCCTTATGGTCATCGTCCTTGAGGGCGTGTTCCAGGGTTGCGCCGACAATCACCCCACCCAAGTTGTAACTGGCATTGACGCCTACCTGTCCGCGCGCCTTGATCTCGCCCATGCCCTTGAGGCGTTTTGAGCCGGCATGCATGCTTTCATTTTTATCCTTGCGTGAACCGCTTACGCCCACGTAGGTGCTGAAGCTCAGCGCGTCGCCTTCGTAGCCCCAGCCGAGTCCTTTGCTGGAGTCGAGGAAAATCCCCCAGGGGCTGACAATTTTGCCGCCCAGCAATGGTGCGGTCATGCGTTCGTCGCTACCGCTGTAGCGCGGTGCGTTGCCGACACCGGCCTTGAGGCTGTACTGCCAGTCTTCGGCCAGTGCGCGTTCGGCACTGGCCAGCAGGCACAGCGAGGTGAGCGACAGGCAAAGGTTTCTAGAGCGCATAAAGGTGTTCGTCCATTTTAAAAAAACAAAGGTTTGTGGGGGGATTGCGTACGTTTGAAGGAATAGCCGGAGGCACTGAGCCCATTGACCTGCCGGCTCACGGTGTCGCCCAGGCCATAGCCGTTGCCGGCGAGCACCGCATGAGCGTTATCGATAGGCAGCAAGATGTAGTCGGTCAGCGGCTCATCGTGCAGTTGGCCGCGAATCATCAGGAAGCCGTCCTCCAGGCGCACACTGATGCCGCTCAGCGGCGCATCGGGTTCATGGGTGTTGAGCACTTGATAGGTGCCGATGGTGTCTGCCCAGGCCAGCGGCAGGGTCGGCGGTTCCACGCGTTCGCCAATGGCGATGCGCTGGCCATGGCTGCGGGCGGTGAGCATTTGTCGGCCGTGTACGGTGACCACGTCCAGTTGCACACGGCCCAGTTCGCCGAGGTCCTTGAGCCAGAAGCCGAAGATTTTTTTCTGCGCGCGCAGCCAGCCTTGGTCGTCGCGCAGCAATTGGAATTGAAGGCCGGCCAACTCGCCGGATAACCGATCGTTTTCATCCTTGATGCGGAACACGCCCCACGCGGTGGCGTAAAAACCAGAGAGGCGCCGGCGGTCGATCGCAGCGGGCACATGGCGCAGCTTCAGGCCCAGGCTCGGCGCCTGGCAGTCGTCGGCGCACACCTGCTCGCCGGTTTGTGCCTGGAGCATCAGGCGCAGGGCGTCGGTGGACAGCGAGACCACCAGGTCTTCGGCGTTGCTGTCGTTGGCCATGATGATCACGGCCAGTTGTTGGTCAGGCAGTACAGTCAGCTGCGCTGCAAAATCATCGCCACCGCCGCTGTGTTGGTAGGTGCGAATTCCGGGACCGATCGGCTCGTCGCCACAGGGTGCCAGAAACCAGGCCAGGCCTATCTGGCAGTCGAAGTCCAGGGCGTTACCGGTGTTTTGCTGGGTGAACATGTCCTCGATCAACGGGTTACCCAGCACCCGATTGCCCTTGTAGACCCCGTGGGCGAAGAGCATCTGCACGTAGCGGCTGAGGTCTCTTGGGCTCGTCCACAAACCACTGGCGGCGAGGTCACGCACCTGCGCGTCGGTACTGGCAGCGCCGTCTTCGTAGCCCGTGGCGCGGTAGCCCAGTTCGCTGCTTGTGCCAACAAAGCTCGATTGGGTCATTTCCAGTGGTTGCAGCAGGCTGCGTTGCATCTGGGCTTCGAAGTTTCTTCCGGTGGTGCGCTCAATCGCTGCGCCGACCAAGGCATAGCCCAGGTTGGAGTAAGCCACCTGGCTGCCGGGCGCGGTGCTTAGCCAGACGCCCGATACACGCGTCGGCATCTGGCCCATGGCAAAGGTGCTGCGCAGGTCGCGCAGGTGTTCGCTGGGCAAGCCCGATTGATGGCTGAGCAGCCGGCGCAACGTGATATCGCCGTCGGCAGTTGCCTGGTCACTGTGGAAGCGCGAGCGCACGTAGAACTCGCGCAGCGTGTATTGGATCGGGGCATCCAGTGCCAGGTCGTGGTCTTCCACCCGTTGCAGCGCCGCCGTGGCGGTCAGCAGCTTGGTGATGCCGCCGGCGCGAAACGCTGTGTTGGGCGTTACCGGCACGCCATGGGCCTTGTCGGCCAGACCGAAGCCTTGGGCCCAGATCAGTTCCTGGCCGTTGACCAAGGCAATGGAAAGCCCGGCGACATTTTGCCGTGCGATCTCCTGGGGAATACGCGCCTGCAGGTAACGGATGATCGCGCCGTAATCACCCTTGGAAATCGGCGGCGGGGCAGACGGTTGAACATGGCAACCGATGCTGCCCAGCAGGCAACCCACTAGCGGAATACCGCGCAATGTACGAAACATGAAGAGCACCCGGAAGGCGATTTGGATGCTCAAATGTTAGGGATGGGGGCCCTGGGGGTCTTTGACAGCTTTGTCGGGAAACTGTCAAAGACTGTTAACGGCTGAGGCCCAGCCGCGTATGCCACTGGGCGATGGACTCCTCGGGGTATTCGTCGAACTGCAAATCGCCTTTGCGTACGCTGACCTCAACCCATGGCGCCTTGGAACCGAGCATCAAGTGCGTGTGCTCCGGCGGCACCGGCAACGGCGTGTCAATGGCCGAGGCGAACGGGTGAATCAGCTCCGGCCACTCCGGGCTGAACAACCACAAGGCGCTGCCGCACTGGGCGCAGAAGTGTCGCTCGGCGGTGCTGGCGTGGGCTCGGCTGGCGCCGTCCGGCTTGAGCCGGGCGTGGTAGATCGAAATCTGTTTGCGCCCACGCACCTTCAAGCTGGCAGTGTCGCCGGCCAGGTTGATCGCATAACCACCCCCGCCCTGAGTCTTGCGGCAGATGGAGCAGTAGCAGCGTTGGTAGGGATAGGGGTGGGCGCTGGTCAGGCTGAATGTGACGGCGCCGCAGTGGCAGGATCCTTCTAAGTGCATGGCAGTCTCCTCTGGCAAGGTGACTGTTGAGCTTAGGCGCTATCGGGCATCAAGGTGGTCATCAAAGCGGGGCGTTTCACCACCCCGCGGCTCGACGTTCGCTCACTGGCCCAGCGCTTCCAGAATCTTATGGGCGATCTTCACCCGCTCCGCATTCGGGTAATTTTTGTTCGCCAGAATCACGACCCCCATGTCCTTGCTTGGCACATACGCAACATAGGCGCCAAAACCACGGGTTGAGCCGGTCTTGTTGTACAGCACGTTGGCCGGTTGCGGTTGTGCCGGCGTGAGCCATTGCACCTTGTGCGGTTCCATCGCCATCGGCGTGGAGTTGCCGTCGATCAACGCTTGCAGCTTGATCGGGTAGGGGTAGTACTCCCAGCCCAGGCCTTGGGTCATGCCGTTCACGCGGTAGTAACCGGTGTGCGTGGTAGCGATGGCTTGTTGCAGGGGGCTCTCCAGGGTTTGCGGGTGCAGGTTGAGCATCACGTAGCGCGCCAGGTCCTGGGGGCTGGTCTTGATACCGTAGGCCTCGCTGTCCAGCGCACCGGGGCCGACGCGAACAGGGTTCTGGTCTTTGTCATAGCCTTGGGCGTAGCGGTTGGCCTGGTCGGCGGGCACGTTCAGGTACGTACTCTTCAAGCCCAGTTTGGGCAGTAGGGTTTGTTCGATCGCCACATTGAATGGCTGGCCCAGGCTTTGTGCGCTGAGGTAGCCAAACAGGCCGATGCTCGGGTTGGAATACACGCGTTGTGCACCGGGTGCGTAGGCGGGTTTCCAGTGCTGGAAGTAGTCGAGCATGGTCGCGGCGCTGTCGGCGGCGTCGGGAAATTGCAGCGGCAAGCCCCCCGGTGTGTAGGTGGCCAATTGCAGCAGGCTGATACGGTCAAAGGCGCTGCCCTTGAGCGCTGAAAGGTGCTCACTGGCGATGTCCGACAGCTTGAGCTTGCCGCTCGCCTGGGCGTAGCCACCGAGCGTGGCCGTGTAGGTTTTACTCACTGAGCCGATCTCGAACAGCGTGTCCTGCGTGACGGGCAGTTGGTTGGCCTTGTCGGCGACGCCGTAGTTAAAGTATTGCACCTTGCCCTTGTTTACCACCGCCACCGACAGGCCGGCGATGCCCTGTTGCTGCATCAGCGGTTTGACGTTGGCGTCTACGACCTGGCGCAGGTCGGTGGCAGCCAGGCAGGTTCCGGAGCTTAAGAACAAGGCACAAAACAGGAATTTTCTTACATTGGAGTTCATGGTTGTTCGCATCCATGTTGATAAGGAACTGACGATTGGGGCCTGCGCTGGCGTCGCAAATCTAGGTGGATTTTGCCCTTTGGACAAACGATCATATCTCGCACCAGCCATTAGAAAAATTTGGGTACAAGCATGCTGCGCTCACATTTGCCCTTGAATGCCTTGCGCGCCTTCGAGGCCTCGGCGCGCCACTTGAGCTTTACTCGGGCGGCCATCGAGTTGTGCGTCACCCAGGCGGCGGTGAGCCATCAGGTAAAGAGCCTCGAGGCGCAACTGAATGTCACCTTATTCAAGCGCCTGCCCCGTGGCCTGATGTTGACCCGCGAGGGCGAAACGCTGCTGCCGGTGCTGCGTGAGTCCTTCGACCGCATCGCTCATACCTTGGGCCAGTTCGAGGGTGGGCATTACCGCGAAGTGCTTTCAGTGGGGGCGGTGGGTACCTTTGCAGTGGGTTGGCTGTTGCCACGCCTGGCGGATTTTCAAGGCCGCTACCCGTTCATAGACCTGCGTCTGTCCACCCATAACAACCGCGTGGACGTGGCCGCCGAAGGCCTGGACTACGCGATTCGCTTCGGCAGCGGTGCCTGGCACGGCACTGACGCCTGTCAATTGCTAGAGGCTCCGCTCACCGTACTGTGTGTGCCGCCAATCGCAGAGCAACTGCGCGTACCTGCCGACCTGTTAAAGCACACCTTGCTGCGCTCCTACCGCGCCGATGAATGGAACCTGTGGTTCCAGGCTGCAGGCTTGCCCGCCGATACCCTGGTGCCCCGCAGCATCGTGTTTGATTCGTCATTGGCGATGATGGAAGCGGCGCTGCAGGGCACTGGCGTGGCCTTGGCGCCCGCGATGATGTTCTCGCGACAGTTGGAAGGGGACGTGATACGTCAGCCGTTCGACATCGGTATAACCACGGGTAGCTACTGGTTGACCCGCCTGCAATCGAGGGCCGAGACGTCGGCGATGCTGGCGTTCAAGGGCTGGCTGAAAGAAGCGGCAGGGCAGGGCTGACATTTTTATTCTTGAAACAAAATGAAACATTCGCCGCGGGCTACCCTCTACCGTATCCCCCATCCGAGTGCATTCATGAAAAGCCCGCGCCCCTCCGCTCGTATTCCCCACCTCACGCAATTGCGCAACTTGAAAATGGCACGTTCGGCCCACGCCTACGTGCGTGGCAGCACTGTGCAGTTCTACGAATGGCTGCACAGCCTGCCGGGTCGCCGTTTGCCCCATGGCCCGGCGATCTGGATCTGTGGCGACTGCCACGCGGGCAACCTGGGCCCGACGGGTGATACCAAGGGGCGTATCGACATGCATATCCGCGACCTGGACCAGACGGTAATCGGCAACCCGGCCCACGACTTGGTGCGCCTGGCATTGTCCCTGGCCACTGCCGCACGCGGCTCGGATCTGCCTGGGGTGACCACCGCGCGCATGCTTGAAGAAATGATGGTGGGTTACGAGCAGGCCTTTAAAGACAAGCCCGACGCCGCGCCGCCGCGTCCGTCCCAGGTCAAGGCCGGCATGCGCAGCGCGGTGGAGCGCACCTGGAAAAACCTGGCCCGCGAGCGTATCGAAAGCGCGCGCCCGACGATTCCGCTGGGCAAGCATTTCTGGTCGTTGTCGCGGGCGGAAAAAAACGCGCTGGAAACCGTGTGTGCATCGGATGAACTCCATCAGTTGGTCACCTCCCTCAAAGGCCGCCCCAAGGACGCCAAGGTCGAACTGCTGGACTCGGCCTATTGGGTCAAGGGCTGTAGCTCGCTGGGGCTGTTGCGCTATGCCGCCTTGCTGGGCGTGGGCGACAAGGACGATCAGGAGTATTGCTTGATCGATATCAAAGAGGCGGTAGGCGCGGCCGCACCTCGCGCGGCACGGGCGAAGATGCCGAGGGATAACGGCCGTCGGGTGGTGGAAGGCGCACGGCAGCTGTCACCGGGACTGGGCGAGCGCATGGTAGCGACGCGGTTTTTGGATCATGGTTTCTTCATCCGTGAGCTGTTGCCCCAGGACATGAAACTGGAACTCGACGAACTGAGTGAGATCGATGCGATGCACGCCGCCGGTTACCTGGCCCGCGTGGTCGGCATTGCCCATGCCCGGCAGATGGACCGGGATGCGCGCAAGGACTGGATGGCGGTGCTGCAGGAGAATCGCTCCAAGCAACTGGATGCGCCGTCCTGGTTATGGACGAGTGTGGTGCAGTTGGTGGGTAGCCATGAGCAGGGTTACCTCAACCATTGCCGGCGGTATGCGCTGGAGCACTGACCTCAACGCAATGAAGATCAACTGTGGGAGCGGGCTTGCTCGCGAATACGGAGTGTCAGACCCGAATGAATTGGCTGACACACCGCTTTCGCGAGCAAGCCCGCTCCCACACAAGCCAGCTCCCCCGTTTGACCGGGGCTAGGCAAGGTATTTGCGAAACCACCCCAACGTACGTTCCCACGCCAGATTCGCCGCCGCCTCGTCATACCTCGGCGTCGAATCATTATGGAAACCATGGTTGGCGCCCTTGTAGATATACGCCTCGTAGGTCGTGCCGGCAGCCTTCAACGCCTGTTCATACGCCGGCCAGCCTTCATTGATCCGCGTGTCCAGCTCGCCGTAATGCAGCATGATCGGCGCCTTGATCCGTGGCACATCCTTGGCCTCTGGCTGGCGACCGTAGAACGACACCGCCGCGCCCAGTTCCGGGTAGGCCACGGCCGCCGCATTGGTCACGCCGCCGCCGTAGCAGAAGCCGGTGATGCCAACCTTGCCGGTACTGTTGTCATGGTGCATCAGCCATTCGATGGCGGCAAAAAAGTCGTTCATCAGCTTGGTCGGGTCGACTTTCTGTTGCAGTTCCACACCTTTTTCATCGTTGCCGGGGTAGCCGCCGACGGAGGTCAGGCCGTCTGGCGCCAGGGCGATAAACCCGGCCTTGGCCAGGCGTCGGGCAACGTCTTCGATGTAGGGGTTGAGGCCACGGTTTTCATGCACCACGACCACCGCCGGCAGTTTGCCGCTGGCCTTGGCCGGGCGTACCAGGTAGCCGCGTATGGTGCCGTTGCCTTTGGGCGAGGGGTAGGTGATGTAGTCGGCGACGATGTCCGGGTCAGTGAATTTCACTTGTTCGGCCAGCGCGTAATTGGGGCTCAGGGCCGCCAGCAGGGCCGAGGCAGTGAGGCCGCCGAAGGTGAACAGTGCGGCGCGGTCGAGAAATTCACGGCGGTTGATCTTGCCGTGGGCATAGCCGTCATACAGTTCCAGCAATTCGGGGGCAAAGTCTTTCGCGGTGAGACGAGTCATCGGTGCAATCCTCGATTAGCGGTGGCAGACAATGTAGACCAGGTTCAGCCCTCGCGACCATGGGCGGCGGCGGCCAATTGGCCCGTGTCGACGCGCACGAACAGTGAGTCGCCGATGGCCGTCAGCACGTCGTCGGCGTATACCTCGCAGACCACGCGGCTTTTGCGCCCCACCTCGCCTTCGACGCGGGCGCGCAGGGTCAGGGTGACACCCATGGGGGTCGGTTTGATGAACTTGATGCTCAGGTTACCTGTGACGCAGTCGATACGCGGCAGGCTGCCGGGCTCACGCTGTTCGGCGCGGTAGTGGTAGGCCATGGCGGTCCAGTTGGAGTGGCAGTCCACCAACATGGCGATCAGGCCGCCGTAGACCAGGTCGGGCCAGCCGCTGTATTGGGCCTCAGGCAGGTGTTCGGCGACCAGGTGCACACCGTCAGCGTCCCAACGGCTCTTGATGTGCAGGCCGTGGGGGTTGCTGGCGCCGCAGCCGTAGCAAATGCCTTCCGGCGCGGTGGTGTCCTGCAGAGAAGGGGTGTACATGCAAAGTCCTTGTTGTTCTTGGGCGACTACCCTGTGTAACAGGACATGGGCAAGATGGGAATAATGGGTCCTTACTTCTTGTGGAGCGCTGCATGAACTGTCGAACGTTTCCTCTCGTGCTGCTGGCACTTGTCCTGGGGTTTTCATCCGGCGCACGGGCCGTCGAGTACAAGGACGTCAACCGTGCCGCCAGCCAGATCAGCTTCACCTTCCAACAGTTTGGGCAGCGGGTGTATGGCACCTTCAGCGACTTTGAAGGCACCCTGAGTTTCGACACGCAAAGGCCCGAGGCGGCCCATGCGTTGCTCAAGATCCAACTTGCCAGCATCGATGCCGGCAGTGAGGACGCCAATACCCAATTGCAGCTGCCGGCCTGGTTCGATACGCAGGCCTACCCGGTGGGTGTGTATGAATCCAGCGGTGCCACCGCACTGGGCGGCAACCGCTACAAGATCGCCGGCAACCTGACGATCAAGGGCATTACGCGGCCGGTGGATATCGACGTGCTGCTCAAGGAGCAGGGCGGCATTGGCGTGTTCGACGGTGAGTTTGTGCTAAAGCGCGGCGACTTCAAGATTGGCGATGGCGAGTGGGCGGGCAACAGCGTGGTGTCGGACGACATCCACATTAAATTCAAGATGGTGGCGCCCCAACGCTAGCGCGCAAATTTCTTCGCCCCCGCCACGCAGCCGATGACCGCGACGGTCACCAGCACCATGCCCAGGCTGACCTGCTCATGCAGCAGGCCCGCCGCCAGCGCCAAGCCAAAGAATGGCTGCAGCAACTGCAACTGGCCAACAGCGGCAATGCCGCCTTGGGCCAGGCCGCGATACCAGAATACAAAGCCGATCAGCATGCTGAACAGCGCTACATAGCCCAGGCTCAGCCAGGCGGGCAGGCTGATGCCGCTGAAAGACGCCGGTGCGAGGGCCACGCTCAGCGGCACCACCAGCGGCATCGACACCACCAGTGCCCAGCAGATCACCTGCCAGCCACCCAGGCTGCGCGAGAGTTTGGCGCCTTCGGCATAACCGAGGCCGCACACCAGCACCGCCAGCAGCATCAACAAGTCTCCGGCGGGGGCGGCGCTCAGGCCTTGGGCAACCGCGTAACCCATCACCAGTGCACTGCCCAGCATCGAAAACAGCCAGAACACCGGGCGCGGCCGTTCGCCACCGCGCAGCACGCCAAATAGCGCCGTGGCCAGCGGCAATAAACCGATAAACACGATGGAATGGGCGGAGGTCACGTATTGCAACGCCAGTGCGGTGAGCAGCGGAAAGCCGATCACCACGCCGAGGGACACAATCGCCAGGGGTGCCCACTGGTTGCGGGCGGGGCGTTTTTCCTTGAACCACCACAACAACGCCAGCCCTACAGCAGCGGCGATGGCGGCGCGGATCATGGTGAGGAACACCGGGTCGAACTCCATCACCGCCAGGCGCGTGGCAGGCAATGAACCGCTGAAAATCACCACGCCGATAAAGCCGTTGATCCAGCCTTGGGTGCTGTTGTCTAGGGTGTTGAATCGCGAAGTCCGTTCCATGAGGAATGCCCGAAAAAGAAAAATTGCGTGCCGGTCATCCTAGGGTTGAAGATTAAGACAATCAAAAAATTGTCATGGATACATCCACTATGCCGCGCGCTCGTTATAAGTCGCTGGTCGACACCTTTGCCGAAGCCATCCGCAGCGGCAAAATGCCGCCGGGTACACGCCTGCCGACCCATCGGCAACTGGCCGCCGAGCATGGCCTGGCGCTGGTCACCGCGAGCCGGGTGTATGGCGAACTGGAAGCCATGGGCCTGGTCAGCGGCGAAACCGGGCGCGGCACCTTTGTGCGGGAAATTTCATTGCCGCCGGGGCAGGGCAGTGGGCAGATGACGTTGGCGACGGGCATGCTCGACCTCAACTTCAACTACCCCTCGTTGCCGGGGCAGGCGGAGTTATTGCGCACGGCGTTGCGCCAGTTGGCCCTGTCCGGCGACCTGGAGGCATTGTTGCGCTACCAGCCCCATGCCGGGCGCCTGCATGAGCGTACCGTGGTGGCGCGCCACCTGTTGAGCCGGGGGCTGACGGTAGCGGGCGACCAAGTGCTGGTGGTCAGCGGTGCCCAGCACGGGTTGGCGATCACCATGATGGCGTTGCTCAAGCCCGGGGATGTGATTGCAGTGGATGCGCTGACGTACTCGGGGTTCAAGGTGCTGGCCGAGACCCTGCATCTGGAAATCGTCGCCATCCCGGCCACCGCCGACGGGCCGGATCTGGATTATCTGCACAGCCTGTGTCGCAAGCGCCCGGTGCGGGCGGTCTATAGCATGCCGACCTTGCACAACCCGTTGGGTTGGGTGATGAGCCTTACGCAGCGCGAGCAGTTGGTCAGCATCGCCCGCCAGCACAACCTGATGATCATCGAGGACGCGGCCTACGCGTTCTTGGTGGAAAACGCACCGCCGCCCGTGGCCACCCTCGCGCCGGAGCGCACGGTGTATGTGGGCGGGTTGTCGAAAAGCGTCGCCACCGGCCTGCGCGTCGGGTTTGTCGCAGCGCCTGCAGCGTGGATGGGTCAGTTGGAGCGCACCATCATGGCCACCACCTGGAACGTCCCCGGGGTGATGAGTGCGATTGCCGTGGCATGGATCGAGGACGGCACGGTGGCGCGGCTCGAAGCACAAAAGCGCGAGGATGCCCAGGCGCGCCAGGTGTTGGCCGCGCAGGTATTGAGCGGGGTGGACTACATCAGTCACCCCTCGTCGTATTTTTTATGGCTGCCCCTGGCCGAGGACGTTCGCGCCGATCAGGTGGCGATGACCTTGCAGCGTGACCACGTCTGGGTTTCCACTGCCGAGCCGTTCGCTGTCTCGACGCATGTGCCCCACGCGTTGCGACTGGCGTTGGGCTCGGTGGATACCACGGCACTGCGCGAAGCCTTGGGCAAGGTCCGCCAGGTAGTGTCGTGGTAAACCGGCTTCAGTACTTGTAAGCCTGACGCCCGATCAACAGCCACTTGCCTTTCTGTTTCTGCCAGACCTGGAAGTTGTCGATATCGGTAGGCACTTCGACGCCGCTGTTCACCGCCAACGCGTGGAAATGGTTGCGCACCAGGGCAGTGTCACCGTTGAGGGTGATGGTCTGGTTTTGCATTTCCAAAGTCTTGAACGCGCTGGTGTGGGTTTCCAGGTCGGCAATGAATTGCGCCTTGTCTTGCACCTTGCCGCTGGAGTGGCCGTAGGTCAGCTTGTCGGAGGTCAGGGCATGCAGTTGTTTGAGATCCAAGTGCAGCATGGCTTGGGTCAGTTGGTCGACTGCTTGGGCCACGTCCTTTTCGGCATGAGCCGGCGCGGCTGCGACGTAGCCGGAGAACAGGCACAGAAAACCGATCAACACTTTGACGTTGGGCATAGGTGTTTCCTTATTGTTGTTGGGTATGTACGACGGCGATAGTCGTCGTACAACCATGCAATATTTTAAGGTGTCTAGGAAAGTGAAATTTGAAATATCTTGAAAAGATTAGGCGTCCTAGTCGTTTTAAAGGCCTATTTTTCTTGTATGACGTCCCAACACATCAAGAGTAAATCCCGATTCTTCCTGCTTAGGTGGCATATCGCTATGCTAGTGCCCAAACAACAAGATGCTTGAGGAACACAATGGTTTTTGATTGGCACAGCGACCTCATCACCCGTAGTACTCCCGTCACGCCAGGCTATAAAAACACCCAGAACGTGCGCCGTTTCATGCTTGAACACTGCGGCCCAGGGTTCAGGTTCGACCGCCCGTTCATGGCCTGGATTCGCAACGGCTTGCCCAAGACGCTGGGCGATGTGGTAGATGAATGGCAGCGCCGCAACCCAGACAGCCAGGCGAGCGGACGATGATCATCGAAGGCGTGCGGATGCTGGCCAACTACGCCACTCACCTGGCACCCGGTTTATTGCTGTTCGGCCTCTGGTTTGCGCTCACGCCCAGGGCGCTGACGGTGATGCGCATCGTGCTGCTGTTGATGGCATTTGTGTTGATGCGTGATGTGATGACACCGCTCGGCCTGTGGGCGCTGGGCAGCGAGGTGCAGATTGCATTCAGCGAAAACGCCTTGGTGCTGGCAGCACTGGGCGGCTTATCGGTGCTGACGATAATGTTGCTTGCACGCGTCGCACCGGACCTGTGGTCACTGATTCGCTGGTTCATCGGCAACCCTGGGGTTGGCTTGCTGGTCGGGCTGGGCGTGGGGTGCCTGATCGGCGTGCCGTTGCGGGTGTACCAAGGGATCGATGCGTCGCAGATTCACGGCTATTGGGTGTGGCTGCCGGGTATGGTGGTGTTGGCTTATGGCGCCAATGCGTTGGAAGAAGTGTTGTTTCGCGGGTTTTTGCAGGGGTATCTGGAACAGCACGCAGCGCCGTTGCGTGCAGCATTGATCAGCGGGGTGGCGTTTGCCGCCTGCCATACCTTCCTGGCATTGAGCGTGACCCAGCTAGGCTGGTCTGTGTTGGTGTTTACTCTGATCGAAGGGTTGGCGTGTGCGCTGGTGCGCATGCGTTATGGCGTGCTGCCGGCGACGATTGCGCATGGCACGGCCATTGTGCTGATTGCGCTGCCCCTTATCGCTTGATCTGAAATGCTCGAAAAAAATGTGGGAGCTGGCTTGCCTGCGATAGCGGTGAATCAGTCGGCATATCTGTCGCTGAAAGGTCGCTATCGCAGGCAAGCCGGCTCCCACAGGGGGGCGGCGTTTATTCAGTGGGCAATGGCGGCGTTCGCGGCGGCACCAGGCGCTTGCTGCCAGTGGCCTCAAAGGCCGCAGCAAACGTCAGCAGCGCCGAATCATCATAGGCACGCCCGGCAAACGTCAGCCCCACCGGCATGCCGATATCCGCCATCACGCCCATCGGCACGGTAACGGTCGGTACGCCCAAATGGCGAATCGCAAGGTTGCCGTTGGCCACCCATACACCGTTACTCCACGCGATATCAGCCGAGGCTTCATTCACATCGGCATCCGCCGGGCCTACATCGGCTACGGTCGGGAACAGCACGGCGTCTAGGCCCAGTGTGTCCATCCAGTCTTCCAGGTCGATGCGACGGGTGTGCTCCAGGCCGCGCAGGCCATCGGGCACGGTGCTGATTTCATTCCACGGCGTGATGCCGCGCTGGGCCATGCGCACGTATTCGTCCATGCCGGCGGCCAGGTCGTCCTCGCGGTTGGGCAGGGTGCCAGGGTCGTGGGGGAAGATCTTCGGCCCGTCCACGTCGGCCAGGCGGTTGAGGTTCGGGTCGTCGTTGGCACGCAGGAAGTCATCGAAGGCCCACGCCGACAGTTCCCACAATTCATCGTGCAGGAATTCCTTGGACACCAGCCCTCGGGTAAACACGGTCGGCGCGCCGGGGCGGTCGCCTTCGCAGTTGGACACCAGTGGGAAATCCACCTCGATCACTTCGGCGCCGTAGGCTTCCAGGGCCCGACGGGCGTCTTGCCACAGGTCGATCACGCTGGCGCGGGTGTTGATCTTTTGCCCGGTCGGGCCGCCGATGCCGGGTTTTTCACTGGTGCCAGCCTCGTCGTCGGCGTTGATGTACATGCGCGGTACGCCAAAGCGCTTGCCCGCCAGGGATTCGGCGGTGACGGCCAATTGCGCATAGGAGGCCGGGCGCACCGAGGCGACGCCAGGGATCGGCACCCAAGGCTGCAGGCGCCACAGGTCGCCACGGGTGTGCGGGTCTTCGGCGACCACCACATCGAGCACTTCCAGCAGGTCGGCCATGGTGCGGGCGTAGGGCACCACCACGTCCATGGTCGGCGTGAGCGGCCAGTTGCCGCGCACCGAAATCACACCACGGGAGGGGGTGTAGGCGCACAGGCCATTGTTGGAGGCTGGGCCGCGACCGCTGGACCAGGTTTCTTCCGCCAGGCCGAAGGCCGAAAAGCTCGCAGCGGTGGCAGTGCCCGCGCCATTGGACGAGCCGGAGGCAAACGGGGCGGTCAGGTAGTTTGCGTTGTACGGGCTTTCGGCACGGCCATACACGCCGCGCTGCATCCCGCCATTGGCCATCGGCGGCATATTGGTCTTGCCCAGGCAGATCGCACCGCCGGCGCGCAGGCGCTCGATGGTGAAGGCGTCACGCTGGGCGACCAGGTTCGCAAACGCCGGGCTGCCGGATGCGGCGGTCAGGCCCTTGACCAGGTAGCTGTCTTTGGCGGTGTAGGGAATGCCATCCAGTGGCCCCAAGGTCGCGCCCTTGGCCCGGCGCGCATCGCTGGCCTGGGCTTCCTTGAGGGCTTCGGGGTTGCGCACCACCACGGCGTTCAACGCAGTGGCAGTCTGCGGGGCGTCGTAGGCATCAATGCGTGCCAGGTAAGCCTGGACCAGTTCAACGGCCGTGGTCTGGCCGGATTCAAGCGCCGCGCGCAATTGGGCAATGGAGACTTCGGTAACTTGCATCACGTTTTTTTCGCCGCCTTCAAATGGGGGTATGGCGGCAGTCTACGTACAGATATTTCACAAAACCAGCGCCGCATAATCGGCGTAGGCGCCGCGCATGACTTGCCACGTGTGCGCATCAGCAGGAATCAGATGTTCGATGCGCAGGGAGGCGAGGGTGATGTCCTGGGGCATGCCAAAGGTGGTGAAGGTGGACAGGAAATTCAGCTCGCCTCGCTTTGAGCGCAAGCGAGTCATTACCAGCAAAGGCATTTCTTCGGGCAGATCAGTGCTGGTGGGCACAGGCAGCCCTGCCAGCACTGTTGCCAATGCGGGGTTGCCCATTGCTTCGCGAGTCGCCCGTTGCCACGCCAGGGTGCGGATCTCTTCGGCATTGATCAGGTGGTCGCCGAGACCGCCGGGTTGCAGCAGGGTGGCCAGCAAATTCACGCCAGCGGCCGCGTCAGGCTGGATGCCGATCAAGTCAAACAGCACACCGGTGCTGGCATTGGCCGCCAGCACGTGCCACTGGCTGTCCAGCAGAATCGCCGGCGCGGGGTTGTGGGCGTGCAGCACATGGTCGACCGCTTCACGAACGGCCTCCATGGCCGGTGCGGCCAGTGGGGTAGCGGCGTAGCGCGGGGCAAAACCGGCGGCAAGGAACACGCGGTTGCGCTGCTCCAGCGGGGCCTCCAGCGCACCCAGCAAATGATGCAAGGTGGCCGGGCTCGGTTTGGCGCGCCCGGTTTCGAGGCAACTGAGGTGACGCTGCGAAACACCGGTGATCAGCGCCAGCTCGAGCTGGCTGAGTTTGGCGTCCCGGCGCAATTGGCGCAGGTGTTCGCCTGCAGTAGAAGGCGTGTCCATGACGTGTTCATGACCTCCGAGGTCATTGCGAGGGGCAGAACCTTATCACTAACGTAGGCCTTCATCACGCCAAGGAAGCAAGCATGCCAAAGCCCTATTTCGCCCTGATCGGATTGCTCGGATTTTCGTTGTACACCCTGTTCACGCTGCTGACGGCCGAGCAGTCGCTATGGGCATTTGGACGGGAATTGATGTCGCGTCCGGACACGGCGCAGGTGGTCATCGACTTGTATTTGATGGCGGCGCTGGCGTGCGTGTGGATGTACCGCGATACACGGCGGCGCGGGCATTCGCCGGCTTCGCTGGTGCCATATGTGGTGCTCACGGCCGTGTTCGTGTCGGTGGGGCCGTTGCTTTATCTCGTTGTGAAGGGATTTCGGGATGAATGACCTTATGCCTGTCTATGTCGCGTGCGTACTGGTGCTGGGCCTGAAGATGTTTGCGATCTCCTGCTATCAAGGGTTCTTCCGAATCCGGGGCAGGGCGTTCACTAATCAAGAGGATGCCGCTTACTTCAACCGTGCCACGTGCCCGGAAGAATTGCCGCAGGTCGTGAGAGCGACCAAGGCGTGGGCCAATGACCTGGAAAATATTCCACTGTTCTTTGTGTTGGGTGGGCTGTGTGTGGTGCTGGAGGGGTCCAGCGGAGTTATCGCGTGGTTGTTCTGCGCTTTTACCCTGGCGCGGGTGGCACACACCATTACCTATTTGATGGGATGGCAGCCTTGGCGGACCGTTGCCTATGCCGTGGGCACGCTCTGCCTGTCAGGACTGGGCGCCACGCTCGCCTACCCTTTGTAGTGAGCGGGCTCGCCCCCCCAGCGCGGGGCGAGCCCGCTCACTACAAACACAGCTATGGGTTGAGGAAGGCTTGGTAGTTCGCCTTGGTAATCTGCTGATAAGGAATGGTCAGTTCAGCGTCATACGGCTCCTTTTTTACCATCTTCACCGCCAGATCGATCGAGCCTACGGCCTGGCCTTTGTTGTCCTGGTAAGCCGTGACCAGCAACTGGCCCTTTTTCACCGCATCCAACCCCGCTGCACCGCCGTCGCTGCCGGCGACCAAAATGTCCTTGCCCGGTTGCATGCCCGCCTGGCTGATCGCCATGGCCGCGCCGATGGCCATTTCATCCGCGTTCGCCGCCACCGCGTCGATCTTGGTGCCCGACACGATCCAGTTGTTCATCAGGTCAATCGCCTTGCTGCGCTGCCATTCGGCGCTTTGTTCCTCGACGATCTTGATGCCGGGATAGTCCTTGAGCACGTTTTTCACACCTTGGGTGCGGTTATGGGTCGCGTTGTTGGAGAGCAGCCCTAGCATGATCGCCAGGTTGCCCTTGCCGCCCATTTGCTCGGCCAGGTAGCGCATCTGGATTTCACCGGCCTTGATCTCATCCGAGCCCACATACCCCACGCCCGGCGGTACCTCCTTGAACTCCGGGCGGCGGTTGACGTACACCAGCGGGATCTTGGCCTGCTGGGCATTGACGGTCATTTTCGCCGTGGCGGCGGTGTCCACCGCGTTGACGATAATCGCGTCCATGCCCTGGGCCGTGAAGTTCTGCACTTGGTTTAGCTGGCGCACCACGTCGCCCTGGGCATCCTCGAATTGCAAGGTCACTCCGGGCAGTTCCTTGGCGTGGGCGGCCATGTAGTCACGCATTTGCGCCAGGAACACATCGTCAACCTGGGCGATGCTCACGCCGATACGCATATCGGCCAGCGCCCAAGGCGTCACAGCGAGGGTAAAGAGTGCCGCAAGGAGTTGCTTCTTCATGGTGTTGCTCCGTTATTTTTGTTGTTGTTAAAACAGAGTGATTCACGCTTGGCGCTTCTCCCGCATCTGCTTGACGGCAGCGGCGAAGTCCGACAGCGGCCAGCGTTCGTTGAGGGCCTGCACCATCAGTTGTTGCCCGGTTTGTGGCGCCAACCCCTGCAAGGGTGGGTCAGTGTCAAGGTTGGTGGGGAAGGAATAGCCGTCTGCCGTGCAGCCGATCACCGCCTCCACGGCCTGGGCATCGAGTGCGGTGTTGGCCAGCAGCGCCGGGTAAATCGCCAGCATCATGCGGTCGCGGTCGAGCGCTTCCATGGGCTTGCCGAACGCCGACGAGATTTGCAGCAGATTGGCCATGCGCTGCCGGTCTGGCGTGCGGTTGGTGCCGGCGGCATGAAACAGCGCCGGGTTGAAGAACAACAGGTCACCCTTGTTCAGCGGCAATTGCACGGCGTGTTGCTGGAAGTAGTCGATAAACTCCGGGCGCCGCCACGCCAGGTAGCCCAAGGCGTACTGCTGGGAAAACGGCAGCAACTGGGTGGGGCCGGTTTCCAGCGGCATATCGGAATGCGCCACCGCGCCTTGCAACGTCAGGTACTGGGACAACACGTGCAAGGGCAGGGGAAACCGCTCCACCACATCATGGGTCTGGAAGCCCAGGTGATAATCCCGATGCGGCTGCTGCGCCTGGCCGCCGGGGTGCACCACGTTGACTTGGGCGGTTACCTGAAAGCTGGGCCCCAGCCACGCCTCGGCGATCAGCCCGAGCAACGGGTTGGCGTAGTACTCGACAAAGGACTCTGGCGACTGCAACGCCGCCTTCTGCAATGAATTCCAGATACGCCCGTTGCTGCCCGCCTTGGCAAAGTGATCGGCCGCCACGCCTTGGGCGGCCTCATGGGCGAAGATCGCCTCAAACACCTGGCTATGGCGGTCCACCACTTCCAGGTCCTCATACGCGCGGCGCACCACCATTACCCCCGGCCCATCGCGGAACAGCTGATGCAGTTCATTCATCACGACAAGACGGTCACTGTGGCGCAAGGTGTGGGCGTCGTAGATCACCACATTGCTCACCACCTCGGCGCACAGCGGGTAGTCTTCTGCGTTGGCCTGTTGTGCGCAAAGCCGGCTGAAATCCGCTAGCTGTACGTCATCGCGGGTGACAAACGCCGCCATCACACACCTCCCGACAGGCTCAGCGCCTGATGCGGTTGCGGGCTACCGCCGTCAGTGCAGCCGACCACGCCTTGTTCCAGGTCGATCACCGAACCGGTCATCATCCCCGACTCGCTGGACAGCAGGAACGCCACGCTGCGTGCCACTTCTTCGGGCTTGAGCAGGCGCCCGAAAGGCTGTGCGGCTTCGGCCTTGGCCAGCCAGCCGTCCTCGGCCCCGTGGTATTGGCGTTGAATGTCATCTTCGTGGGGGGTGTCCATCCAGCCGATATTCAAGCCATTGACGCGAATCCGGTTGCGCAACGCGCTGAACGCCACGTTCTTGGTGAGGATCGCCAGTGCGCCCTTGGAGGCTGCATAAGCGCTGAGGAATGATTGCCCGCCGTGTCCGGTGATGCTTTGGATGTTCACCACTGCGCCTTCCACGCCTTTGCTGATCATCAGCTTCAAGGCTTCCTGCATCAGGAAGAACGGTGCCCGCACATTCACCGCAAACAGGCGCTCGAACAGCTCAGGCGACGTATCCAGGATCGTGCCGCGATCCGACATGCCGGCGCAGTTCACCAGCCCGTGCAAGGTGCCAAAGTGGGTGCGCGCCGCCTCAATGATTGCTCGGCAATCCTCCACCTTCTCAAGGTCCGCCTCGACAAAGAATGCCTGGCAATCGAGTTGGGCGAGCTGCCGCACCTGTTCTTCGCCCTGGGCGCGACGACGCCCGCAGATGATCAACCCTGCGGCCCCGCGCTGGGCCAAGGTGTGGGCTACCGCAGCGCCCAGGCCTTGAGTGCTGCCGGTGACGACGAAGTATTGGCCGCTGAAAGTGCTGGCGAGATCGGTGTTCGGCATGGGTTTCTCCTGAATTTTTGTTGTTGTGCATCGCCCGACTCGACGGCGAGCAAAACTGAGACTAGCATTGCGAAACCTCAGTAATGCCTAAAAAACACCTCAAAAAGACATCAGGCACATACCCATGCTCGAACGCGCCAAACACTTCTCCATCAAGCAACTCGCCACCCAGGCCGGCGTCAGCAAAGCCACGGTCGACCGCGTGCTGCACCAGCGCGGCAGCGTGCATGCCCAGACCCAGCGGCGTATCGAACAGGCGCTGGATGAGTTGGAGTCACAGGAGAAAAACGGCCTGGCGGTGGGGCGCACGTTCCATGTCGACGTGATCATGCACACGCCCAAGCGTTTCAGTGCGGCGGTGCAGGCGGCGATCACTGCGCAGTTGGCCAGCCTCGCGCCGTTCCGGATTGCCCCGCGCTTTCACCTGTTCGAAGAGATCGAGCCCCAGGCCATGCACGACCAGTTGCTGCGCTGCCTCGACACCGGCAGCCAAGGCGTGGTGCTCAAGGCCGCCGACGAGCCGGCGGTGAACCAGGCGGTCAAGCAACTGATCGCAGCGGGCATTCCGGTGGTGACATTGGTCACGGACCTGCCGCAAAGCGAGCGCATCGGCTACGTCGGCATGGACAACCGCACTGCAGGGCAAACGGCTGCCTACTTGATGTCGCGCTGGCTGCCCTCAGAACCCCAGGACGTGGCCGTGGTGATCGGCAGCGAACTGTTCCGTGGCGAAGAAGAGCGCGAGATGGGCTTTCGTGCCTGGCTGCGCGGGCGTGCGCCGCACTTGCGGGTGCTCGATATCAGTGGAGGCTATGGGGTGTATGACCGCACCTTTGAACGGGTCACCCAGGCGCTGAAACAGCAGCCCGAGCTCAAGGCGGTGTACAGCGTCGGCGGCGGCAACCGGGCGATTGTCGATGCCTTTGCCGCTCAGGGCCGTGCGCTGGACGTGTTTATCGGCCACGACCTCGACGAAGAAAACCGCCAGTTGCTGCTGGAAGAAAAAGTCGCGGCGATCATCGACCACAACCTGCAGATCGATGCGCGCCATGTGTTCCTGCACATCCTGCACTACCACCGGCTGTGGAAGGCCGGGCTGATTGCGCCATCTCAGGTGCAAATTGTTACGCCGTTCAACCTGCCGGACTGAATCTCCCTCAACAACAAAACCAGGAGTTTTCACCATGCTACGAATCGCCGTTCTAGGTGCCGGGCGCATCGCCAAGATCCACGCCGCCAACGTCGCCGCCCACCCCAACGCCACGCTGGTGCTGGTCGCCGACCCCTGGCGTGAAGGCGTCGATGCGTTAAGCACCCAATTGGGCTGTGAGGCGGCCTACGATTGCGCCGCCGTGCTCACGCGCAAAGATATCGACGCCGTGGTGATCGGCACGCCCACCGACACCCATATCGATCTGCTGCTGGCGGCGGTGGCGGAAGGCAAGGCGGTGCTCTGCGAAAAGCCTATCGACCTCGACATCGCCAAGGCCCGCAGCGCCGCCCAGACGGTCGAGCGCCAAGGCGGCAAGGTGATGCTGGGTTTCAACCGGCGTTTCGACCCCGACATGCTGCGCCTGCGCCAGGCTCTCGACGCCGGGCAGATTGGTGCGGTGCGCCAGGTGATCATCACCAGCCGCGACCCCGGCCTGGCGCCGCGTGACTACCTGAAACACTCCGGTGGCATCCTGCGCGACATGACCATCCACGACTTCGACACCGCCCGCCACTTGCTCGGCGAAGAACCGGTGGAAGTGACCGCCATCGCCAGCCGCCTGGTGGACCCCAGCCTTGCCGAGATCGACGACTACGACAGCGTGATGGTCTTGCTGCGCACCGCTTCGGGCAAGCAATGCCATATCAACTGCTGCCGCCAGGCGGTGTACGGCTACGACCAGCGGGTGGAAGTGTCTGGCGCCAGCGGCGTACTGCTCACCGACAACCATCGCCCCAGCACGCTGCGCCACTGGAGTGCCGAGCACACCGAAGCGCTGGAGCCGCTGCAGCACTTTTTTCTTGAGCGCTATGCCGATGCCTACCGCAATGAGCTGACCCAGTTCATTGATGCGCTGAACAACGGGCAGCCGTTGCCCACCAACGTGCGCGACGGTTTGTACGCGCTGCACTTGGCGGATTGTGCGTTGGAATCGGTGAAGACCGGGCGCAGTGTGGCGGTCAACTACGACCTCTAACCGTAGGAACTGACCCCGGTTCGATCCACCAGCCGAATGCTGTCGCGGCCACCACGCTTGGTTTCATACAGCGTGGTGTCACCTTGTTCGATCAAGGCGCTCAGGCTGGCGGGTGGTTGGTCGAACAGGTTGGCGCCGATGCTCAAGGTCACCGGTTCCGGGGTGGCAAAGGTTTGCGAGGTAAGTTTAAAAAATTGTTCGCGCAGGCGGCTGCCCAGGTCGACGATCTGCTCGGTCGAGGCGGTGTTGAGCAGGATCACGAATTCGTCACCGCCCAGGCGTGCGGCGAGCGCGCCATGGGGGACCACGGCGCGGATCATTTCGCTCAGGGCGATCAGAAGGCGGTCGCCGGCGGTATGGCCGAACAGGTCGTTGACCGACTTGAAATTATCGATATCGATCAACAGCAGCGCACCCGGTTGTGCCGGTGACACTTGGGCCAGCAGGCGCGGTGCGCGCAAGTCCAGGGCGCGGCGGTTGTACAGGGCGGTCAGCGGGTCGCGGGCGGCGAGGCGGGCGATTTGCTGCTCGCGGCGGTAACGTTCGGAGCCGGTCATCGACAGGGCAATCAACATGATCGCCATCGCGCCTTCCACCAGGGACACCTGAATGATTTCGCCCTTGAACGAGGCCAGGTCGATCAAGGTGCCGGGGATCAATACCGACAGCGCCTTGGCCACATAGAAAGACCCATGGAACAACAGCACATAACGCAGTTGCACCGCGCCGATGCTCAAGGATTTGCCGTGTGGCCGCAGCAGGAAACTGGCACGCAGGGTGGGCAGGGCGACGAGCAGCGACTGCACCCCCAGCATGGCCTTGGACCACGGCAGGTCGGAGGGCAGCATCAGCATGCCAAACCAGATAATCACCATCAGGGCCCAAAGCCGCGATACGCGCACCTGGGTAAACCGCGCCACACCCAGCAGAAACAGGAAGTGCGCGGTCACCAACAAGCCATTGGCGAACCAGATGCCAACCATCAGGAAACCGTTGGTGCGCAGCAGGGCCAGGGTTGAGCCAAGGGTGATGGTGGCAAAACCGGCACTCCAGAACAGCAGCGAAGGTTCGCGCACGCTGCGCCATTCAATGGCCAGGTACAGGGCCGCAGCGGCGGCGAGCGCCACCGTGAGGGCCAAAATCGTTGGAGGATCGAGCGTCATGTGCTGCCAGGCGTGCGTTGAAAAACGCGATTGTAAGCGTTCACAGAGCGTTTTCGGAGCCTTACTGGCGAACGGCTATCTTTGTTTTCAAGCGGCAGACAACGGCACGCTCACCCGAAACACCGTACCGGTTTCTGCGCAAGACTCCACTTCGATCGAACCCTGGTGGGCCGAGACGATTTCCGAGGCGATAAACAGACCCAGCCCAAGGCCCGCTGTAGGACCATGCTCAATCACCGAGCGCTGGGAAAAGCGCCCCATGGGATTGAAGATAAACGGCAGCACATCGACCGGAATCGGCTCGCCCAGGTTGTGAACCGTGAACACCACCGTCTCAGCCGTGGCCGTCAGCTCTACGTTGATCGGTAAGCGAGCGCCGCCGTGTTGCACTGCGTTGCTGATGATGTTGGAAAACACTTGCTCAATGCGCGGGCCGTCAAACAGCCCAAACGCTTGGGTCTTGGTGTGAAGGATGATCTCAGCGTCAGGATGAAACGCCCGGATTTCCTCGACGATGCGCTCGCAGATGGGTGCCAGATCGACGGCCACCCGTTTCACCGGAATGCCGGGGCCCATCTGGCAACGGGTCAAGTCCAGCAAATCGCCGACAATCTGACTGGCGCGCTGCACACTCGTGTAGATCTGCGTGGCGACCCGCGTACCGCGCTCGCCGATGGTGTCTGAGCGCCGTAGCATATCGGCGCCCAGCAGAATCGCGCCCAGTGGAGTGCGCAAATCGTGGCCGAGGATGCCCAAGAATACGTTTCGCGAGGCTTCGACCGCCCGCGAATAACTGGCGATCGACTCGGCCAGGGCCTGATCGATGGCCTCGTGGAAGCGATTCATGTCGTCGACTTCCAACGGCGTGCCGTGTTTGACCTGGTCGAGCCACTGGCTGAGCACACTGGTGCGCAACGCGCGGTATTCAGACACCATTTGATCGATGGAAAACCCGGCCATCAAACGCGTCATGGCATGGGTTTCAGCCGGCGTTTCATCGTCATGCTGAGGGGCCAGGCCTTGGGCCTTGTCGATTTGTTCCTGCACGGTCTGGGTGGTACGCAGGTCCAGCACAATAGCGCGCAACATTTGCTCGGCGTGATCGCGCAAGCCTTCGCGGTCCAGATCGGCGCCGGGGGTATGGATGGTGCGGGCAAAATCTTCCCAGGCCTGCAGAATCGGCTCAAGGTTTTGGAGGATGAAGTCTGGCAGGCGCATGAGGGGAAGTCCTTGAGGGGCGGCGAGCACAGACGCTCGCGAAGCTGCCAAACAAGGATTTAAGCATGGATCGGTGTGTCGCATGCTGAACGGACGTGTGAGACGGAGTCCCGACATAACATTTGGCTAAAAAAACCTGCGAACACGCCGCCGTTGCTTTGCTTTGCTTTGGATCTTGATCTTGATCTTAAGCGCCCCGTCAAACACGCTGGCCGAACGCAGGCTTGAATCCGTGGGTAACCCGGCAGGACGCCGGGTTAGCCGCACTGGGCCAAGGATGGCCCATTGCGGCGGCCCACGGATTCAAGCCTGCGTTCGGGCATGCCGAGCCTAGGCGAGGCACCGAGTGTTGGGGCAAGAGCCCTTTTGGTTACTTTTGGGGCTCTTTTCCAAAAGTGACCCGCTGTAAAAGCGGAACCAATACCAGCCGTTACCCAAACAACGGATATGCACTCCGACCAAAAAACTCCAGCGCCCAACACAAAGCCATCGCAGGCAAGCCAGCTCCCACATTTGAGCGGCATACACCCGTTACAGCTCGGTCGCATGAAAGGCCGCCTTCGCGAGCAAGCCAGCTCCCACATTTGAATCGGTTTACAGCCGATAAACCTCGATCGACGTGAGAGCGCCACGGCGGCGTGCAGTCAGATGCCTTTGGTCGAAGGCAGCAAGATCGTCAGGATGCCCACCAACGGCAGGAACGAGCACAGCTGATACACATACTCAATACCGTGGCTGTCGGCCAGCAAGCCCAGCAACGCCGCGCCAATACCGCCAAAGCCGAACATCAGACCGAAAAAGATCCCGGCGATCATACCCACATTCCCCGGCACCAGCTCCTGGGCAAATACCACAATGGCCGAGAACGCCGACGAGAGGATGAAACCGATCATCACGCTCAACACCGCCGTCCAGAACAAGTCCACGTAGGGCAGGGCCAAGGTGAATGGCGCAGCCCCCAGGATGGAGAACCAGATGACCTTTTTACGGCCGATCCGGTCGCCAATCGGCCCGCCCGCAAACGTACCGACGGCCACCGCGCCCAGAAACAGGAACAGGTACATCTGCGAACTGGCAACGGACAGGTGAAATTTTTCAATCAGGTAAAACGTGAAGTAGCTGGTCAGGCTGGTCATGTAGAAGTACTTGGAGAACACCAAAACCGCCAGCACCACCAGGGCAAACGTCACGCGGCCTTTGGACAGGCCGTGAGTGGCCTTGCTGCCTTGCTTGAGCTTGAACAGATTGAGGTGGTTGCGGTACCAGCGGCTCAAACCGTACAGCACCATGATCGCGAACACTGCGAACAGCCCGAACCAGGCGATATGGCCCTGACCGTAGGGAATGATGATCGCTGCCGCCAGCAACGGCCCGAACGCACTGCCGGTGTTACCGCCCACCTGGAACGTCGATTGCGCCAGGCCATAGCGACCGCCGGAGGCCAGGCGCGCAACACGCGAGGTTTCCGGGTGGAAGGTGGATGAGCCCACGCCCACCAGGCCTGCCGCCAACAATATCAGCGGGAAGCTGCCGACAAACGCCAGCATCAGGATGCCGATCAAGGTGCACACCATGCCCGCCGGCAGCAGCCAGGGCTTGGGATGACGGTCGGTGTGGTAGCCGATCCACGGCTGTAGCAGCGATGCGGTCAGCTGGAACGTCAGGGTGATCAGGCCGACCTGGGCGAAGCTCAGGCCATAGTTGGCCTTGAGCATCGGATAGATAGACGGCAGCACGGCCTGGATCAGGTCATTGATCATGTGGGCCAAGGCGCAGGCGCCAAGGATGCGCATGACCAAGGGGCTTGTCTGGGGTGTACTGGTTGCAGCAGCGGGTGACGCAGTGAGGGTCGACATGCAGGCATTCCATACAAGGCAGCAAACAAAGATGGCGAGTACTTGAGCCCGCCATCTATTTCAAAATGATTCGGCGTTCATGCTAGATTTGCAGCAAATGCCTGTCTCGCGAAATTCGGGCAGCAATCATCGCAAAAAGGGCGAAATGGTCAAATCACTGGATATTTTTTTGCAGGAGATCAATGAAGGCGACTGGGCTGTCATCAGTTCGGCCACCGACTACCCGGAAAACTGGGTGATCCCCGACCACAGCCACGAAAAGCACCAACTGCTCTATGCCATCGAAGGCGTGATGGTGGTGTATTCGGCACTGAACCAATGGACCGTGCCGCCCAATCGCGGCATCTGGATGCCCAGCGGGCAGGTGCATTCCCTGCGCTGCGTGGGCACCTTGAAAATGCGCAGCGTGTTCGTGCGCCCGGACCGCTTCCCGAACATGCCGAGCGAGCCCAAGACAGTGAGTATTTCGCCGCTGTTGAGCGAGCTGATCAAGGCGTCAGTGAGCTTGAAACCGCCGTATGCCGAAGACTCGCGCGACGCTCGGATCATGCACCTGATCCTCGATGAGCTGGCCATTTTGCCGGCCTTGCCGCTGTCGTTGCCGCAGCCCGCCGACCCGCGAGTGAACCGCATTTGCCAGGCGTTGCAGCAAGATCCCGGGGACGCCTCCACCGTGGCGGACTGGAGTGAGCGCCTGGGCCTGGACCAGAAAACCATCCAGCGCCTGTTCCGCAAGGAAACCGGCATGACCTTCGGCCAATGGCGCCAACAGGCACGCTTGCTGCTGGCCCTGGAGCGCATTGCGGTGGGGGAGAAGATCATCGACGTGGCCCTGGAATTGGGCTACGAAAGCCCCAGCGCCTTTACCAGCATGTTCAGAAAACAGTTTGGCAAGACGCCGAGTCATTTCTTCCGCTAAGCAACGTTCTGTAGTGAGCGGGCGGTGCGACGTTTCGACAAGCCCGCTCACTACAAAGGCGTCAGTTAATCCTTGGATGCTGCTGAACGAGGTTCTTGCGCTTGGCCTCCAGCTCGGCAATCTCGGCATCGATGTCTTCGATTTTCTGCTCGATATTGTCGTGATGCTCTTGCAGCAATTCCTTGGCCTCTTCCATGTCCGACGCCGCGGGTGCGGCGCCACGCAGTGGTTTGTTGGCGGTTTCCTTCATGGTCAGGCCAGTGATCAGGCCGACCACGGCAAACACCATCAGGTAGTAAGCGGGCATGTACAGGTCGTTGGTGCTTTCCACCAGCCAGGCCACCGCCGTCGGCGTCACGCCAGCGATCAATACCGAGACGTTGAACGCACTGGCCAGCGCGCTGTAGCGCAGGTGTGTGGGGAACATCGCCGGCAGCGTTGAAGCCATCACGCCGATAAAGAAGTTCAACACCACGGCCAGGATCAGCAAGCCGGCGAAGATCAGGCCGGTCTTGCCGCTGGTGATCAGCATGAATGCCGGGATGGCCAGGAACAGCAGGCCGATGCTGCCCGCGATGATGAAGGGCTTGCGGCCGATCTTGTCGCTGACAAAACCAATGAACGGCTGTACGAACAGCATGCCGACCATGATCGCGATGATGATCAGCACGCCGCTGTTTTCGGCGTAGTGCAGGTTGTGGGACAGGTAGCTCGGCATGTACGTGAGCAGCATGTAATACGTCACGTTGGTGGCCGCGACGATACCGATGCAGGTCAACAGGCTGCGCCAGTGCTTGGTGGCGATTTCCTTGAATGACACTTTTGGACCGTGGCTCAGGCCTTCGCGGTCGCCTTGTTCGAGCTTGTCGACATGCTGTTGGAACGCCGGGGTTTCTTCCAGCGCATGGCGCAGGTACAAGCCGATGATGCCCAGGGGCAGGGCGAGGAAGAACGGCAAGCGCCAGCCCCATGCTTCAAATTCGGCTTCGCCCAGCACACTGGAAATCAACACCACCACGCCGGCACCCAGCACGAAACCGGCGATGGAGCCGAAGTCCAGCCAACTGCCCAGGAAGCCGCGCTTGCGGTCTGGCGCGTATTCGGCGACGAAGATCGAAGCGCCGGTGTATTCACCCCCGACCGAGAAGCCTTGGGCCATTTTGCACAGCAGCAACAGGATCGGTGCCCAGATGCCAATCGAGGCATAGCCGGGGATCAAGCCGATGGCGAAGGTGCTCAGGGACATGATCACGATGGTGGCGGCGAGGACTTTTTGCCGCCCGTACTTATCGCCCAGTGCGCCGAAAAACAGGCCGCCCAGGGGACGGATCAGGAAGGGCACGGAGAAGGTCGCCAGTGCGGCGATCATTTGTACGCTGGGGGACGCGTCCGGGAAGAACACCTTGCCGAGGACGTAGGCGACAAAACCATAGACGCCGAAGTCGAACCACTCCATGGCGTTGCCCAGTGCGGCGGCGGTGATTGCCTTGCGCATCTTGGCGTCGTCGACAATCGTGATGTCTTTCAAGCCGATGGGGTTGACGCTTTTCTTACGTGATTTCATGCGGACCACTCTAAATCTGAACAGGGGAGGTGCCATCGCCGCGATGGCACCGCTCTGTCAGTTCAGATACAAGCGGACACGAAATAATTCACCACTCATTTCGATTTTTTGCACCGCACGTTGGAACGGGCCTTTGTAGTGAGCGGGCTTGCCCCGCGCGGCGTCCTTCCTGGCGAAATCCGCGTGACTGTATTGGGGCCGCTTCGCAGCCCAGCGCGGGGCAAGCCCGCTCACTACAATAAGCGTCGTCGTCCTACAACTCGATTTCGTGACTTCCAACAAAACTGAATCTTTCCGATTGACACCACTCAGGCGCCTCGATATAAAAGCCACAGTTGTACGACGACATATGACGTTACATATGTCCTACCTAACAAAAATAAAAAGTGATGCCATGAACTTGAACGAGCCCATCAACGCCCATCGCGTTGGCCAAGCTGTAGGCAACTATCGCTGGACCATCTGCGCGATGCTGTTCTTCGCCACTACCGTCAACTACCTCGACCGCCAGGTGCTCAGCCTCCTGGCGCCGCAGCTGTCCACGCAATTTGGCTGGAGCAACACCGACTACGCCAACATTGCCGCGGTGTTCCAGTTCGTCTACGCCATCTCAATGCTGTTCGCCGGGCGCTTTGTCGACAAGATCGGCACCAAGGCCGCCTATGTCGTTGCGATTGGCATCTGGTCCACGGGCGCCATCATGCATGCGTTTTCGGTGCAGATGGGCGAGGGCATTGCTGCCGTGAGTACTGCCGTCGGACTGGCGGTGATCCCGGTGTCGATCGCCGGTTTCATGCTGTCCCGGGCGGTACTGGCGATTGGCGAGGCGGGTAACTTCCCGATTGCGATCAAGGCCACTGCCGAATATTTCCCGAAGAAAGAGCGCTCCCTGGCCACCGGTATTTTCAACTCCGGTGCCAACATCGGTGCGATCCTGGCGCCGATCTGCGTGCCGCTGATTGCCGGCATGTGGGGCTGGGAAGCGGCCTTTATGGTGATCGGCATGCTGGGCTTCGTGTGGGTCGCGGTATGGGCGGCCATCTATGAAAAGCCCGACCAGCAAAAGCGCCTGTCGGCCGAAGAACTGGCCTACATCCGCAGCGACCAGACCGTACAGCCTTTCACGCCACCCGTTGCCGGTGCGGTGCAGAAAAAGGTGTCCTGGTTCAAGTTGCTCACCTACCGCCAGACCTGGGCCTTTGCCTTCGGCAAGTTCATGACGGACGGCGTGTGGTGGTTCTTCCTGTTCTGGCTGCCCACTTACCTGTCGGCGCAATACGGCATGAAGGGCGCCGATATCGTGATGCCGCTGGCGGTGCTGTACAGCATGACCATGGTCGGCAGTATCGGCGGCGGCTGGTTCCCCAGCTATTTCATGGCACGCGGTGACGCTCCGTATGACGGCCGCATGAAAGCCATGCTGGTCATCGCGCTGTTCCCGCTGGTAGTGCTGCTGGCGCAGCCGTTGGGCTATATCAGCTTCTGGGTGCCGGTGTTGCTGATTGGCGTGGGCGCTTCGGCGCACCAGGCGTGGTCGTGCAATATCTTCACTACCGTGTCCGACATGTTCCCGCAGAAAACCGTGGCTTCGGTGGTCGGTATCGGCGGCATGGCCGGTGGCCTGGGCGGTGTGGTGATGACCAAGATCGGTGGTTGGGTGTTCGACTACTACAAGTCCATCAACGATATCCACACCGGCTACATGATCATGTTCGCGATCTGTGCGCTCGCCTACCTGGTGGCGTGGAGTGTGATGAAGACGCTGGTGCCGCGCCACAAGGAGATCACTGAATTGTAAGCAATGCTCTCCCGCGCTGACGGCAGCGCGGGAGACGTTTAGAGGGCGCGGGTCCAGGTTTCACTGATCAGCGTCTTGCCGAAGCTCACCGTAGGTTCCTCTTCAACCAGCTCGAACCCGGCTTTTTGGTAGAGCTTGCGCGCATCGGTCAGGATGTTCACCGTCCACAGCATCATGCTTTTGTAGCCCGCCTG
Source organism: Pseudomonas sp. PGPPP1 (assembly GCF_002255865.1). Taxonomy (NCBI): domain Bacteria; kingdom Pseudomonadati; phylum Pseudomonadota; class Gammaproteobacteria; order Pseudomonadales; family Pseudomonadaceae; genus Pseudomonas; species Pseudomonas sp. PGPPP1. The sequence continues at coordinate 468,648 of NZ_NKIG01000001.1, forward strand.
CCGGGCAAACCGCACGCACTCTTCCACCAATCGTTGGCCGATACCCATGCCCCGCGTGCTGGCGTCCACATAGAGCATGCGCAACTTGGCGGTGCTGTCGTCATGACGGACCACGAACACCGAGCCCACCACCTCGCCATCCTTTTCGGCGATCCAGCAGCGCTCTCGCGTCGGGTCGAACTCCCTCAAGTACTTGGCGACAATCTCCGCCACCAGTGCCTCAAACTCCCAATTCCATTGGTACTCACGGGCATACAGCGCTGATTGCTGTTGCACCACCAGGCCCATGTCCCCCGGCTGCGGATCGCGCAACAGGTAGCTGGGCGGCGTGCCTTGCAGCAGGGCCTGGATGCGTAGCATGGAGGCAGCCAGTTGTTGTTGCTGTTGTTCGGGCAAGGCTTGTAGCAGGGCGATGACTTCCTGCTGGGTCTGCTGCTCCAACGGGGTCAGTACCGAGCGGCCCAGGTCGCTGAGGTGTAGTTGAACGGCACGTGCATCGGTGACGGAGCGGACTTTCTGGATCAGGCCTTTCTTTTCCAAACCGCCCACCAACCGGCTCAGGTAACCCGCGTCCAGGCTGAGCATCTGGCACAGGTCGGCACTGGTGAGGTCGCCCCGTGAAGACAGCTCATACATCACTCGGATTTCCGTCAGGGAGTAATCGCTTTGCAGCAGGTGTTCCTGCAGCACGCCGATCTGATGGGTATAGAAGCGGTTGAAGCCGCGCACGATGCCGGCGCGCTCGACAAGCAGGGGAGTGGACATGGGAGATGCTCGGTATGGTTGCCTGAGGCAATTATATTGTTGCCTCAGGCAAGCATGTCAAACATTTTGCTTAGTGGTTCCGCGTCACCCGCCAAATGGTATTGGCCAGGTCATCGGCAATGATCAGCGCGCCTTTCGGGTCCACCGTCACACCCACCGGACGGCCACGGGTCTTGCCGTCGTCACCGCGAAAGCCGGTGGCGAAGTCGATGGGCTCACCGGAGGGCTTGCCGTTGGTGAACGGTACGAAGATCACCTTGTAGCCCACGGGATTGTCGCGGTTCCAACTGCCGTGCTCGCCAACGAATACGCCATCAGCGAATTTTTCGCCCATTTGCGGGATGGAAAAGTCCACCCCGAGCGCCGCCACGTGGGAGCCGAGGCTGTAATCGGGCTTGACCGCGGACGCGACTTTGGCGGGATTTTGCGGTTGCGCGCGCGGGTCGACGTTCTGGCCCCAATAGCTGTAGGGCCAGCCGTAGAACGCACCTTCACGCACTGACGTCAGGTAGTCCGGCACCAAGTCGGGGCCTAGTTCGTCACGTTCGTTGACCACCGTCCACAGCTGCCCGGAGTCGGGCTGGATAGTCAATGCGGTCGGGTTACGCAAGCCCGTTGCATAGGGTTTGTGCGCGCCAGTGGCCGCATCGATCTGCCAGACCATCGCCCGGTCGATCTCCACTTCCATGCCGCGCTCAGTGATGTTGCTGTTGGAGCCGATGCCCACGTAAAGCTGGCTGCCATCGGCGCTGACGGCGAGGGACTTGGTCCAGTGGTGGTTGATTTGCGCTGGCAGGTCGGTGACTTTCGACGGCGGCCCGCTGGCCTTGGTCTGCCCATCGGCGTAGTCGAAGCTCACCAGGGCGTCCTGGTTGGCCACGTACAACTTGCCATTGGCGTAGGCCAGGCCGTAGGGCGCATTGAGGTTGTCGGCGAATACGGTTTTCAGTTCATAAGTGCCGTCGCCGTCAGCATCGCGCAGCAAGGTCAGGCGGTTGCCACTCTTGACCTTGGTATTGCCCTCGGCCTTGATCAGGCTGGCGATCACGTCCTTGGGCTTGAGTTTGGCCGCGCTGCCGCCACGGCCTTCGGCAACCAGGATGTCGCCGTTGGGCAGTACCAGGGTCTGGCGCGGAATCGCCAGGTCGGTGGCGATGGCGGTGACGCTGTAGCCCTCCGGTACCTTGGGTTTCTGCTCGCCCCACGGCGCGGGTTCGGCGATTTTCATGCTCGGCAGCAGGCTGCTTTGCTGTTCCGGCAATTTTGGGTCAGGTCCGCGCGACTGGGTCTTGTCGCCCTCGCCACCGCAGGCAGTCAGCAGCAGTGCTGCACTCAATAGGGTCAATGTGCTGGACGTTTTCATTTGGCACCTCCGCTGCGCAGGCCGGTCCATGTGGCCGCCAGTGTCAGCAGCAAGACGATGGCCGACAGCACCAGGCCGCCGGGCATCGCGGCGTAGGCGTCCTTGGCATGTTGGAAGGCATTCACCAGGCCCAATACCCAGGTCACCAGCAACAGCAGGACATAACGCGCCGGTTGCCCGGCCCTGAGTCCGGTGCGGAACAGATTGACCAGTGCAAACAAGAACGCGAACCCCGCAAACACCAGCGCCCCGGCGATCAGCCAGGACGCGAAGTTGGCCCACTGAATCTGGTAGGTCTGGGTGTAGGCAATGTCGCTGAGCAACGCACCGAGAAACAGCGGCACGGTGCCGGCCAGCAAGGTCGTATGCAACGGGCCTGGATGGGTTCGGTAGACGGGAAGGGTAGTCATAGGGACGGCGGCTCCTTGTTGTACAACGCCCCTGGGCGGGGCAGCGCATAGGAGATGAACGCACCGCGTGTCAGAAAGTTCAGCATGAATCATGTCGAAATATTATGAACCCCCTAGGGCGGCCCCGGCCTAACGCCGTATCATCCCGCACTTTCCTATCGCCAGGCGCTTCCATGACTCACCCCCGCATCGGCTTCGTGTGCCAATACAAGCATCCCGAGCGCCTGCTCTCGGCCAGCGCCCTCAAATTGATCGAAGGCCCGTTAAACCCGCGCACCACCACTTTGCGCTGGATGGACGGGGTCACGCCGCAAGTGGCGCGTGACAAGCTGGTTGAAGTGGTCACCCACAACCTGGCGGCGCAACTGCGTCTGCTGGCCTATGTCGCCACGTTGCCTGCCGCGCTGCGCATGCTGCGCCTGAGCAGTGACTTGTTGCCGTTCTACAGCCACCCGAAAGTCGCTGCTGTGTATAAGGACCCGGCCATCGAGCGTCAGTTGGTGGAAGGTTTTGCTGCCATTGGCGAACTGGCACGCGCATCGGATATCCGCCTGTCATTCCATCCCGGCCAGTACTGTGTGCTGGGCTCGGAAAACCCAGGTGTAGTGGAAAACAGCGTGGCCGAATTCGAATACCACGCCGACATGATCCGCATGATGGGGTACGGCCAACGCTTCCAGGACCTCAAGTGCAACGTGCACATTGCCGGGCGTCTAGGTGTTGAAGGCACCCGCACGGTGTGGGCGCGGCTGTCGGAGGTGGCGCGTAACTGCATCACCTTCGAGAACGATGAAAAAACCTACGGCCTCGACGACTGCCTGCAAATCGCTGACCTGGCGCCCGTGGTGCTCGACATCCACCACTGCTGGATTCATGAAAACGACTACATCGACCCCCACTCTGAGCGGGTTGCGCGGGTCATTGACAGCTGGCGCGGCGTGCGTCCTACCTTGCATTACTCCCAGCCCCAGGAAAGCCTGCAAGAGTTGGGCTTTGACGCCGAGCACAAACTGGAAATGGACGCGCTGATGAAGGTGGTTTCCAAACGCGACCTGTATGGCCACAGTGCGCAAATGTGGAACCGCTGGACCAACGACTACGCGCTGCAGTTTCTTGATCGCTTCGACATCATGCTCGAAGCCAAGGACAAGAACGTCGCGTCCCTGGCGTTTTACGAGCATTGGCAACGGCGTAAGGCATGACCCCGGCTATTTCTTGCCTTCCAGCGGAATCACCAGGGTTGCCCACAGGTTCCAGCCATCGGGACGGTTTTTTGCGTCGAATTCATAATAGCCCTTGATGTTGGCGTACCACTGTTCATCGCCCACCTTGAAGAAGTGCCCCACCTGCGGCCCGATCCCCGCCACGCGTGACTTGAAGTCGCCCAGTACCGCGCCGCTGCCGCTGTCGCCGGTGACTTGCTCGAAGTAATAGCCAACCAGGCCGACCAGGGTCTGCGAGGTCAGGAACCGCGAGGCGCTCAGATCAATGTGAGCGTCGATGCCGTTTTTATAGTGGGTGTCGGTGTTCTCCCAGTTGTAGGTCATGCCGGCCACGGCGGAGAACTCGTAGGTCTTGTCGAAGTAGGTGTAGCCACCCCCGGCATCCAGGGCCGCATGGCCCAGGCCGATGTTTACCAGGCGGTTCGGGTCGTAGGTACCGATGGGGATGTTGCCCATGGAATAGGCCATGAAGTTGTGCACGCCATGGTTCCACTTCAGGGTGCCGAGCAGGTAGAGATCACTGCCGCCTTTGAGACTGTCGTTGGTGCCCCCGGAGAATGAACGTCCGCGTGGCCCGGTGATGGTCGCGTCGATACTGGCTTCGGAACGTCCAACGGCGGCGACGGCGGAAATCGCCGCCTGCGCACCGCCCAGCACCGGGGTTTCGAAGGTGTAGGTGGGGCTTGCGAACAACAAGTCGGCCTTGGCGTCCAGGCCGACCACCGTGCGCCCGCCACGGGGTACGACGGCGTTTTTGTTATCGCTGGCGCTGACGTGGTAATACACCAGCGGCAGGCTCCAGCCGGGTGCGACCGGCGCGGCGGCCAGTGCGCCAAACTGTCCGGGTAGCCAAAAGCTGATGCCGCCGTCGTCTGCCTGCGCCATGGCGATGGGGAGCAGGGTAAGCAGGCTCAAAACACGGGTTGTCGTGGTCATAGGACTTCCTATCCAAAGGGCCGAACCGTGCGCTCTGGGGTGGGGCGCCCCACAGGCTGCTTGAGCATAGTCCAGGGATGGCAGAGTGTTGTGTTCGCGACCTTCTGCCTGCATTCTCCCAGGCCCGACACAAGGAACCGTCCCATGCCAACCCTGCATCTGCTGTGCGGCAAAATCGCCTCCGGCAAGTCAACCCTTGCCCAGACCCTCGCTGCCCAGCATGGCGCTATCGTGTTCAGCGAAGACCACTGGCTCGCCACGCTCTATCCGGCTGAAATCCGCTCCATCGCCGATTACCTGCGCTGCGCCCAGCGCGTTCGTGGCGTGCTGGGGCCATTGGTCATCAAGGTGCTGCAGTCGGGTGTCAACGTAGTACTGGACTTCCCCGCCAACACCCTGGCCAATCGCGAGTGGCTGTTGGGCTTGGCGCACGCAGCCCAGGTTCCCCACTGCCTGCATTACCTGGAACTGGACGATGCCACCTGCCGTGCGCGGCTGCATGCGCGCAATGCCCAGGGCGAGCATGACTTTGCTGCGACCGATGCCGAGTTCGACCTGATCACCCGCCACTTCAGTGTGCCGGGTGAGGAGGAGGGATTGGTGATTGAGGTGCATCGTCCACAGTGAACGCCGTCAGTGCGCCACAGGTTTCAGGACTTGAACCTCCCCACCAAACCATTCAGTTCATCTGACAGGTTGGACAAACGCCCCGAGTCGTCCTGCGCCGAATTGGCCAGGCTTTCCACCAGCCGTGCTTCGTCGTAGATCTGCTGGATGTGCCGGTTGATCTCCTCGGCGACGCTGTGTTGCTCCTCGGCGGCGGCGGAGATTTGCAGGTTCTGGTCGCGGATCTCGTTTACCGAGGTCTGGATGCCTTCAAAGCTGTCCCGTGCGCTTTCGATGGACGACACACTGGCCCGTGACAGGTCCAGGCAACTGCCCATTTTTTGCGTGACTTCCTGGGTTTTGTTTTCCAGGGTGCCGAGCAGTTGTTCTATTTCGCCAGTGGAGTCGGAGGTGCGCTTGGCCAACGCGCGCACTTCGTCGGCGACCACCGCAAAGCCGCGGCCTTGGTCGCCCGCGCGCGCGGCTTCAATGGCTGCGTTGAGTGCCAGCAGGTTGGTCTGCTCGGCAATCGCGCGGATGGTGCCGAGGATCTGGTTGATGCTGCGGCTACCGGCTTCCAGCTCGACCATGGCCTGGGACGATTCGGTCAAGCGACGCCCCAGGCGGTTGACGTTATCGGTGGTCACTTCGATCTGCTGCTTACCTTCGGCCACACGACGGTGGCCGTTCTCGGCGGACTCGGCCGCGCCACTGCACGAGCGCGCTACCTCGTTGGCGGTGGCGACCATTTCATTGAACGCGGTAGACACCAACTCCACCGCCTCACGCTGGCGCCCAGCGGCTTCGTTCATGTTGTGCGCCACTTCGCTGTTGACCTTCGATGCGTTTTGCAAGTTGGTCGAGGCCGCGCCGATGTGCTGGATCAGTTGGCGAATCGCTGCGAGAAACTTGTTGAACCAGCCCGCCAGTTCGGCCGTTTCATCCTTGCCTTGCACCTGCAGTTCATGGCGCAAATCGCCTTCGCCCTGGGCGATGGACTGCAAGCCCGTGCTGACCTGGCCGATAGGTTTGACGATGACTTTGGAAAACGCCGCCGCAATCAGTCCGAAGATCAGCACCAGCACGCCGACGATGATCGCGGTGAGGTAGGTCATGCGCGTGGCTTCGGCCATGACTTCGCCGTGTTCGATCAAGCCGATATAGCGCCAGCCCAGGCCGGGCGAGGTCCAGATATTGGCCATGTAACGCACGCCGTCGATGACCACTTCGGTGGAGCCCTCTGGGGTCTGCGCCAAGTGCGCGTACGGCGCACCCAGCTCCTTGAGGGGCTTGAAGCTGTGGGCGGCGTCACGCGGGTCCACCAACACCACGCCGTCTTCCACCAACATCACGTAGCCGCTTTGCCCCAGCTTGATGCTCTTGACCAGTTCGGTGAGGTTTTTCAGTGACACGCTGACCACGAACACACCCTTGGCCTTGCCGGCGTTATCCAGCAGCGCCCGCGCGGTGCCCACCAGGGCCACGTCGTCCTTGTCGTAGTAGTAAGCCGGCGTGCGCACGGTCTTGCCGGGGCTGGCCATCGCGGCCTTGTACCACGGTCGGGTGCGCGGGTCGTATTTGGATAACTGCGGGTCATCCGGCCATTTGGCGTAGGTGCCGTCTTCCAGGCCGATAGACAGGATCGCCGCTGCCGGGTGTGTGGCGCCGAAGCGGGCGAAACGGTCGATCACGTCCTGCGCGGCCGCTGGCATCGGCTGGCTGGCCGCGTCGGCAGGTTGGTAATTCTTGAGCGTGTTGATGGACGTGTATACAGGATCGGTGGCCATTTGATCGACGTTCTGCAACGTGCCATCGAAGAATTGACGGATATTGCCGTCGATCTGGCGAATTTCCCGCGTGCTGCCGTCGATGAACTGGTCCACCGCCTGGGTCCGTGTATTCATGACGGAGATCACTGCCACCAGGCTTACTGGAATAAAAGCGACAGAGACAAAAGCCAGTACAAGCTTATTTTTTATTTTCATCGAGACGACCATCAGCTAGAGGGCGGCCAGACCACCGAAGACTTGGCGATCTGCTATCACTGCTGTTTCGGCTCGACGCCGGCAAATCTTTAGGGTTTTTTGTACACAATACAAATAGGCGATTGTTCTGTATCCAATCAGTACACATCACGCAGATAACGTTTTTGCTCGCTCAAGCCTCGCCAATACTCCACGGCGCCTTCAACGCCAAGCCCGCCGTGGTTTTGCGCGATTTCACGGAGTGCCTGGTCGACGTCCTTGGCCATGCGGCTGGCATCGCCGCAGATATACAGCCGCGCGCCGTCCTGCAGCCAGCGCCATAGCTCGGCACCGTGTTCGAGAAGGCGGTCTTGTACATAGATTTTCTGTGCCTGGTCGCGGGAAAACGCCAGGCTCAGGTGGGTCAGCAAGCCGTCGCGCTGCAGTCCTTGCATCTCGTCCTGGTAGTAGAAGTCGCTGGCGGCGTGCTGCTCGCCAAAGAACAACCAGTTACGCCCGTGATGGCCCAAGGCACGGCGCTCTTGCAAGAACCCACGAAACGGCGCCACGCCGGTGCCGGGGCCGATCATGATCATTGGCACGTCACCGTCGGTGGGCGTACGGAAATGCTTGGAAGGCTGCACGAATATCGGCACCTCGCCGTCGTCCGCGCGGTCGGCCAGGTAGGTTGAGGAAACGCCCTTGCGCTTGCCATACCGCACGGCGGCCACTGTGAGATGCACCTGCTGCGGGTACGCCTTGGCGCTGGACGCGATGGAATACAGGCGCGGTTGCAGGCGCTTGAGGGTGCCGAGCAACTCATCCGCCGCGCAGTCGATGGGGTATTCCTGCAGCACGTCCGCCAACTGGCGGCCCCACAGCCAGTTTTTCAGGTCTGCCTTGCGCTCCGGTTCAAGCAATTGTTTAAGCGCGGGATTGCGGCTGCGCTCGGCGATGAACGCCAGGGTGTCGCTGCTGGGCCGGGCGATTTCGAAGTGCTGGGTCAATGCCTGTTGCAGCGGTACGTCGCCAAAGGTGTCGATGTTCACGTGGGTGTCGCCACCCAGGCGGGTGAGTTCAAGCAGTTCGCTGACCAGTTCCGGGCAGTTGCGCGGCATCACGCCAAGCGCGTCACCGGCTTCATAGCTCAGGCCGGAGTCGGTGAGGTCCAAGGCGAATTGGCGGGTTTCCTTGTGCAGGCTGTGCGGGTTCAGGTGCCGATTAAGCAGCAGGCGTGACCCGTGCAGTTTGGTTTTGCCGGCGGGCGTGGCCGGGGTGATGGCTTTTGTCGGGCTGAGGGTTTGTTGGAGCCGCGCCAGCCAGGCATCGGCAGCGGCTTCGAATTCGGTGTCGCAGTCGACGCGCTCCAGCAGTCGCGTCGCGCCCAATGCCTGGAGGCGCTGATCGAGTTGTTTGCCGTGATGGCAGAACTGATCGTAGTTCGGGTCGCCCAAGGCAAGCACCGCAAAACGCACGGATTCCAAACGTGTTTCGCTGCGGCTCAAGCCGTGCCAGAACCCTTCGCCATTGTCCGGCGGATCGCCGTCGCCGAAGGTGCTGCTGATCAACGCGAGGGTGTGCGTGGTCGCCAGTTTGCTGGGCGGGAAGTCGGCCATGGCGCTCAGTTCCACCGCAATACCGGCATCGCCCAGGCGTTTGGCGAAGCGCTCGGCGAGGGCTTCTGCGTTACCGGTCTGCGAGGCCCATAACAGCGTGACTGCCGGGGAGGGCGCCGGTGTGTTTTGCGCGCGGCTGAACAATCCGCCAAGCAAGCCGTCCAGCCACAAGCGCGAGGCCTTGGCCAGCGGTGCGTTGTCCGGCATCACTGGCACGCCCAGCGTAGTGGAGCTTGATTGCAGGCCGCTCAGGAAACCGGCGAGGTAGGTGCGTTCACTGTCGCTCAGTTGCGGCGGTGGCACGTTGCGGATGCCGGCGATGTCGGCGAAGGCGTCGAGGCGCGACAAGGTGGAGTCCTCTGTATTAGGGGCAGGGCGGTCGAGAAACTGATGGTCGATCAACTCGACTCGCGCCAAGGCAACGGCGCAGAACTTGAATTCTGGCTGCAAGGAAATCGGGTCCACCGCATCGTTGGTCACTGCGTTGATGGCCAGGTGTTCGCCGAACACATCGTTCCAGTGAAAGGGTGCAAAACAGTTGCCTGGGCGCACCCGGTCGGTGACCACGGCGGGCAGCACGGCGCGGCCGCGTTGGGAGCGGACCTCTACCGAATCCTGGTTCTTGATGCCCAGGCTCGCGGCGTCCTCGGGGTGCAGTTCGATGAACGGGCCAGGGTTGAGTTTGTTCAGGGTGGCAACCTTGCCGGTCTTGGTCAGGGTGTGCCACTGGTGTTGCAGGCGACCGGTGTTGAGGACGAAAGGGAAGGCGTCATCGGGCATTTCCGCCGGCGGCATATGCGGGCGAGCGAAGAAACGACCCTTGCCGGTGTCCGTCGCGAATCTGAGCGCGCCGTCATTGAGGTAGCGGATCGGATTGCGGTCCGCGCCATCGTCGGATGCGCATGGCCATTGCAGCGGTTGTTCGCGCAGGCGTGCATGGCTGGCGCCGCGAATGTCGTAGCCGGTCTTGGGGTTCCAGGCGCGCTTGATCTCGTCGAAGACGTCGGCGGCCGAGGCGTAGCTGAACGCATCGGCAAAGCCCATCTCGCAGGCAACCCTGGCGATGATCTGCCAGTCCGGCAGGGTTTCGCCCGGTGCGTCGACGGCCTTTTGCATCAGCGTCAGGTTACGCTCGGAGTTGATCATCACGCCTTCGGCTTCGGCCCACAGGGCGCCCGGCAACAGGATATCGGCGTAGCGGTTGGTCTCGGTGTCGAGGAAGGCGTCCTGGGTGATCACCAGTTCGGCGGCTTGCAAGGCTTCGATGACGGTGCGGCGATTGGGCACGCTGGCCACTGGGTTGGTGCAGATGATCCAGCAGGCCTTGATCTGCCCGGCGGCCATCTGCTCGAACATCGCCACGGTGCCGCCGCCCACCTGGCGCGGCAGGCTGTTCTGTGGCAGTTGCCAGAGGTCTTCGATAAACGCGCGGTCGGCGTCCACCAGCACCGAACGCTGGCCTGGCAGGCCCGGGCCCATGTAGCCCATCTCGCGACCGCCCATGGCGTTGGGTTGGCCGGTGAGGGAAAACGGTCCGCTGCCGGGGCGGCAGATGGCGCCGGTGGCCAGGTGCAGGTTGCACAGCGCGTTGGTGTTCCAGGTGCCGTGGGTGCTCTGGTTGAGGCCCATGGTCCAGCAGCTCATCCATTCGGCGGCTTGGCCGATCCACTCGGCGGCTTGGCGGATATCGGCTTCGGCGAGGCCAGTGAGTTCGGCGACGGTGTGCGGTGGGTAGTCCTCGAGGAAACCGGGCATCGCCTCCCACCCTTCGGTGAAGGCGGCAATAAAGGCGGGGTCGGTGTGGCCGTTTTTCACCAGCAGGTGCAGCAGGCCGTTGAGCAGGGCGAGGTCCGTGCCGGGCTTGATCGGCAGGAACAGGTTGGCCTTGTCTGCCGTGGCGCTGCGCCGGGGGTCGACCACAATCAGCTTGGCCCCGGCCTTGACCCGGTCCATCATGCGCAGGAACAGGATCGGGTGACAGTCGGCCATGTTCGCGCCGATCACGAAGAACAGGTCGGCGCGGTCGAAGTCTTCGTAAGAGCCGGGTGGCCCGTCCGCGCCCAGTGAAAGCTTGTAGCCGCTGCCGGCGCTCGCCATGCATAACCGTGAGTTGGATTCGATGTTGTGGGTGCGGACAAAACCCTTGGCCAATTTGTTGGCCAGGTATTGGGCTTCCAGCGACATCTGCCCCGATACGTAGAATGCCAATGCGTCCGGCCCATGGTTGTCGAGGATCCGCCGCAAGCGCGTGGCGGTCTCGCTGATGGCGTTGTCCATGGCGATGCGCACCGGGTCGTGGTCCCGGGCCTGGCGCAGATAGGCGTGTTGCATGCGCCCGGAGTCGGCGATGGCCTGCCCGCAGGTCGTGCCCTTGGTGCACAAGCGGCCGAAGTTGGTGGGGTGGGCTTTGTCGCCGATCACCTTGACCACTGTGTTGTGCTCGACTTGCATGACGATGCCGCAGCCCACACCACAATAAGGACACACACTGCGTATGCTGTTGCTTGCCATCCGACATCCTGTAGACAAAAAAAGGCGCCTTGCGACCCTCCGTTGAAAACGGGGATCGCACGGCGCCTTTGTCGTGAGAGGGCAGTCTGCGTTGACTGCTTGATGGGAGTGTTGCTCGCAAGTCACGTGCCACCTTGTGTTGTAGTGAGCGGGCTTGCCCCGCGCTGCGGTGTATCAGGCACATCACGCTAGCCTGACACACCGCAGCGCGGGGCAAGCCCACTCACTACACGTGCACATTTATGAGGCGAGGCGCACCAGGGAGAGGCGCCATGTGAGGTCGTTGGCAGGTTGGAGTATCACCTGAAGCGGCCAACACGGGTCTTAGGCCAATTGGCACGCCGCCTGCAAGCTCTCCAACCATCCCACCTCGGTCAACGACGATCGACAGGCCAACACCGGTCATGGGCATAAGCGGCTAGACCGCATAAGAACAGGCAAAGACGCCTGGAACCGCAAGGTTTCAGGCGTTTTTTTTTGCTTTTTTTAAACCGTGATGAGCTTTGTCAGGTGCTAACTATGAACACTCTCAAAACCCTGATCGTCGTCGGCAATGGCATGGTCGGCCACCACTGTGTGGCGCAATTGATCGAGCGCGGCGCGCTGGATCACTACCGGTTGCATGTGTTCAGCGAGGAGCCGATGCGTGCCTATGACCGTGTGCACCTGTCGGAGTACTTCACCGGTCGCGATGCCGAGTCGCTGGCGTTGTCCGAGGCGTCGTTGTACCAGACGCCAGGCGTGACCTTGCACCTGGGCGTGCCGGTGCTGGAAATCGACCGCGCCCGTGGCGAGGTGATCACCGCTGACGGGTGTGTGGCCTATGACAAGCTGGTGTTGGCCACCGGCTCTTATCCGTTCGTGCCGCCGATCGAAGGAGCCGAAGGCGATTCGCGGTTGGTGTATCGCACCCTGGAAGACTTGGACGCCATCCGCACCGCCGCCGCCAATGCACGCCGGGGCGTGGTGGTGGGCGGTGGCCTGCTCGGGCTGGAAGCCGCCAACGCGCTGAAAAGCCTCGGCCTGGAAGCGCATGTGGTGGAGTTCGCGCCGCGCTTGATGCCGGTGCAGTTGGATGATTTCGGCGGTTTGGCGCTCAAGGCACAAATCGAACGACTGGGCGTCGGCGTGCATTTGTCCCGCGCCACCCAGTCCATCAGCACGGGCGAGCAGTACCGCTACCGCATGAATTTTGCCAATGACGAATTCCTTGAAACCGACCTGATCGTGTTCTCCGCCGGTATCCGCGCCCAGGACGCGTTGGCCCGTCAGGCGGCACTGGAGATTGGCCCGCGCGGCGGCGTGGTGATCAACGATGAGTGCAAAAGCAGCGACCCGAATATCTACGCGATTGGCGAGTGCGCCTCCTGGAATGGCAGCCTGTTCGGCCTGGTCGCGCCGGGCTACCAAATGGCCCGAGGCGTTGCCGCGTTGTTGTGCGAGCAGCCCGCCGAGCCCTTTGTCGGCGCGGACATGTCGACCAAACTCAAGCTGCTCGGCGTGGACGTGGGCTCCATCGGCGATGCCCACGCGCACACCCCCGGCGCACGCAGCTATCAATTTATCGACGAGGCCAGTGCCAGTTACCGGCGCCTGGTGGTGAGTGCCTGCGGCCAGCATGTGATCGGTGCGGTGCTGGTCGGTGATAACAGCTACTACGACACCTTGCTGCAATACCTGCAGAACAGCATCGCACTGCCCCCGGAACCGGCCAGCTTGATTCTGCCGTCGTCTGGCGGTGCACCGACCCTTGGCCCCGGCGCCTTGCCGGACTCGGCCACCGTGTGTTCCTGCCACAACGTGACCAAGGGCGCGATCTGTTCGGCCATCGACGGCGGTTGCAGCGACCTCGGGCTGCTCAAGACTCAGACCAAGGCCTGCACCGGCTGTGGGGGCTGCGCCGGGTTGCTCAAGCAAGTGTTTGAGCATGAGCTGATTGCACGTGGTGTCAGCGTCGATAAAAGCCTGTGCGAACACTTCGCCTACACCCGCCAGGAAATCTACGCCCTGGTGCGCGTGGAAGGGCTGACCACGTTTGATGAACTGCTGGCCAAGCATGGCCGTGGGCATATCGGTTGTGACGTGTGCAAACCCGCCGTGGGGTCAATTCTGGCGTCGTGCTGGAACCAGCCGATCATGGACGCGTCGCTGGTGCCGTTGCAGGACACCAACGACACGTTCATGGCCAATATGCAGAAGAACGGCACCTACTCCGTGGTGCCGCGCATTCCGGGGGGTGAAATCACCGCCGACAAGCTGATCGTGATTGGCGAGGTGGCGAAGAAATACGACCTCTACACCAAGATCACCGGTGGCCAGCGCATCGACCTGTTTGGCGCACAGTTGCATGAGTTGCCGGACATCTGGGGTGAGCTGATCGCGGCGGGGTTCGAAACGGGGCATGCCTATGGCAAATCTACGCGCACGGTCAAATCCTGCGTGGGCAGCACCTGGTGCCGCTACGGGGTGCAGGACAGCGTGAAGATGGCGCTGCTGATCGAGGACCGCTACAAGGGCCTGCGTTCGCCGCACAAGCTCAAGTTTGCGGTGTCTGGCTGTACTCGCGAGTGCGCCGAAGCACAGAGCAAAGACGTGGGCGTGATCGCCACTGAAAAGGGCTGGAACCTCTACATTGCCGGCAACGGCGGCATGCGCCCACGCCATGCCGAACTGTTCGCCACCGACCTGGACGACGCGACGTTGATCCAGTACATCGACCGCTTCCTGATGTTCTACATCCGCACGGCCGACAAACTGCAGCGCACCTCGGTGTGGCGCGAGAGCTTGGAGGGCGGGTTGGACTTCCTCAAGGACGTGATCATCCACGACAGCCTGGGCCTGGGTGCCGAGCTGGAAGCGCAGATGCAACTGGTGGTGGACCGCTACGAGTGCGAGTGGGCCAATGCGCTGAGGGACCCGGAAAAACTCAAGCGTTTCCGCACCTTCGTCAACGATAAACGCGCCGATCCGGATATCCAGTTTGTCCAGGAGCGTGGCCAGCGCCGGCCCGTCATGGCCAACGAACTCACCCTGATTCCAGCCGTCGAGGAGATTGCCTGATGAGCCAGCCCACTTGGAAAACCGTGTGCAATGAGCAGGACTTGGTGATCAATTCCGGCGTAGTGGTGTGGTTGGATGGCGTGCAGGTTGCGCTGTTCTACTTGCCCACGTCGGGCGACGAGACCCTGTACGCCATCGACAATCACGACCCGGAATCCGGCGCCAATGTGATCGGTCGCGGTTTGATTGGCAGTATCAAAGGCGACCTGGTGGTGGCCGCGCCGATCTACAAACAGCATTACCGCCTGCATGACGGCCAATGCCTGGAGGCGCCGCACCAACGGCTGCGGGTGTGGCCGGTGCGGCTGAACAATGGGGCCGTGGAACTGGGGATTGGCGCTGGCTGATTCAACTTGATCTCACTGTGGGAGCAAGCCTGCGCGGGCCACCCCCTTGCTGTCATCAGTAGATGTCTTGGGTGGCCCGTACCGAATCCGCTTGCAGTGCTGCCGCCAGCCCGGCTGATGCACTGGTGAGTGGCGCGGGGCCGGCGGTGACGCGTATGGCCGCATCACTCATCGAGGCTTGGGCCAGTACAACCACTGAGGCGCCCGTTGAGTAGGCCTGGTCGGCAGCCTGGGCGATGGTCGTCAGGTAGCCGTCGATGTCGCCCGCCCTGAACAGCTCCCATGCGCCTGCAACCAGTCGCACTTCGGCTGTGTGGAACAGGCGTGACGTGGGTTCAAGCGTCGTTTGTACGGTGCACAGCACCACGACGTTGCCAGCGGCCTTGAGCGCTGTGGCGGCGAGGGCTTCATCGGTACGCAGGATGGGGGCCTGGGGAGACCGGATGTTTTCAACCACTGGGCCTAATGTCGAACAGGTGAGCACCACAACGTCGGCGTATTCAGCGAGGGCAAGCAGCGCCGATGCGGTTGCTGCTGCGATGTCGGCGGTCAAGTGGCCCGCATGTTCCGCTGCTGCCAGAAGGTCGGCGCGCACTTCATGGCGCAGTACGCCAGGGCTTATGCCGAGTACGATCGCTGCCGTATCAAAGACGGCGATGTTGCTGGCGGCGGTATGAAGGCAAGCAATACGCATGGGTTGATTTCCAGAGTAGAGCAGGGCGGGCATGCCCCAACATTTTTAAACGACCAAGGCTTACTATGCCGCCTGCACTTCACGCCCATCAAGGAGATCCCATGGCGCTTATCACCGAACGCGTAACACTGGCCCGCAACGGCGCCAATGACAAAGTCATCTGTCGCATGCCCTCAGGCTGGGCGGTCATGGGCGATGTGCAATTCCTGCCCGGTTACTGCCTGTTGCTGCCCGACCCAGTGGTCGCCAGCCTCAATGACTTGGATGCCGAAGCCCGCGCCACCTACCTGCTGGACATGGCCCGCATCGGCGACGCAGTGCTGGAGGCCACTGATGCGCTGCGCATGAACTACGAGATTCTCGGCAACTCGGAGCCGGAACTGCACTGCCATATCTTCCCGCGCTACGCCTCTGAGCCGGAGGACAAACGCCGGATGCCGGCGTGGTTTTATGACTGGAAAAACGCAGTGCCCTATGACGAAGACGTGCACGGAGAGCTGCGTAGGAAAATCGCTGTGTTGTTAAGCGAGCATCAACCCGCCGTGAACTGAGCCAGGATTTCTTCGGTCTCCACCACCTTGGCATAGTCCATCGCCAGGTTGCTCAGCGACAGCGCATGCACGTCTTCTGCCGACCAGAGGCGTCCCGACAGATCGGGTTGATCAAAGGTGTAGCAGGCATCGGCGACCACGCTCACGTCAAAGCCCAGGTTACCTGCGGAGCGTGCGGTGGACTCAACGGAGTTGTTGGTGATTACCCCGACAATCACCAACTGCCTGATCGCACGCGTATGCAGCCACCGCTCCAGCCCGGTGGCGGCGAAGGCATCCGGAACGTTCTTCTCTACTACATGCTCATGGGGCAGTGGGGACAGGGCGGGCTGGAATTCGCAGCCGGGTTGTCCTGGCCAGAATACCGAGCCCGGCGTGCGGGAGATGTGTCGGATATGGACGATGGGCCGACCGGCATGGCGCCAAGCGTTCAGCAGGTGCTGCATCTGCACCTCGGCGCAGAGGTTATTGCGTCGCCCCAGCATTGGCTGGTTCATGCCTTGCTGCATGTCGATGATCAGCAAAGCGGGGTTTACGACTGACGGTTCCATGGCACATCCCTAGGCTGGAAAGGCCTGGAACATATCAGGTTTATCTGGAACCTCGACAGTCCAATCTGCTGAGGAATGTGTGATGTGTCTGCATCTTATTAACGCCGCCCTCCGTTCGTTCTCGGTTATCGCTTGCTGAACGCCAACCGCGCCGCAAACAACACAAAGATCATCCCGGTGGTGCGGTCCATCCACTGGATGACCTTTTCGCGGCGCAAGAACCCGGACAGGGGTTGCGTGGCGCCAATCAGCACCAATGACCACAACAGCCCAAGCACCACATGGATGCTCACCAGGCCAAACGTCCACACGATCAGCGAGCTACCCGGGGGAATGAACTGCGGCAGGAAGGACACATAGAAAATCCCCACCTTGGGGTTGAGCACATTGCCCAGCATGCCTTTGACAAACCAGTTGCCGGCGCGCTTGCCATCGGTTTCGGCGGGCGCCAATGAGCGACGCGGGCGCAGCAGCATGTTCAAGCCGAGCCAGGCCAGGTACGCCGCGCCGCAGTACTTGAGCAGGTTGAAGGCGACTTCGGAAACCGCGATCAACGCACCCAGGCCGAAGGCAACGGCAGCGCCCCATATCAGGCAGCCTGCGTTGATACCCACGGTAGCCTGCAAGGCCTGGCGCTTGCCTTCTACCGTGGCGGTCCTGAGGACCAAGGCGGTATCCAGTCCGGGCGTCAGTGTCAGGAGCGTGGCGGCAAAGGTGAAGGCAATAAGGTTGTCGGCAATGGACATGGGCGCAGGCATCCGGGAAGGCGAGAAGGGACGTTAACGCAAAGCGAGGCGCCTTCACAGGGGTGTATCACGTGCAGCCTTACGCTACCCTGCGCGCACCCTTGGACTCACCTGAAGAGTGACGCCCCGATGAGCATCAACCTGCAGATACGCGACCTGGCGTACTTTATGAAAATCGCCGAACTCGGCCACTTGGGGCGTGCTTCCGAAGTGCTGCATATCTCCCAGTCGGCACTGTCCAAGTGCATCGACCGGCTGGAGGCCGCCTATGGCGCCGAGTTGTTCGAGCGGGTCGGGCGGGGGATTCGCTTGACCAGCGCCGGGCAACTCTTGTGTGAGCGCTCGCAGTTGGTCGAGCGGGTGCTGGATGAAACCCAGCGCCAAACCGCATCCATGGGCAAGGGGTTGTCCGGGGTGATTCGTGTCGGTGCAGCAGCGACCACTGCCGAATTCGTGTTGCCTGAGGCCTGTCGCGAACTGCAGGCGCAGGCCCCAGAAGTGTTGCTGGAGTTGCAGATCGGCATGAACGATGTGCTGCACGACTCCCTGCGCAAAGGCGGCCTCGATATCGTGCTCGGGCCGTTGGGCGCACTGGAGTCTGGCGGCGATGAGGAGTTGACGCAGTTGCCGATCATGGACGACCAGGTGGTGGTCGCCGCCAGTGCACACCACCCGCTGGCAGGTCAGCAGGTGCCGATGGCCGCATTGTGCGACTACCGCTGGATGCTTTCACCGCCGTCCGTAGCAACCCGCCAATGGCTCGAAGCCGCCTTCCGGGACAACGGGCTGCCGCCGCCGAAAGTGGCCATCGTCTCCAGCTCGCTTGCGTCCACACGCAACCTGATTATCGAGAGCGGGCTTTTGAGTTTTGTCTCCCGGCGCAACCTGATCGGCGCCGGCGCGGACGGGCTGGTCGAGGTGCCCAACGCACTGACCACCATGCGTCGACGTTTTGGCGTGGTGCACCGTACGCACGCTTACTTGTCACCGGCAACACGCCGTTTTATTGAAATACTCCAGGCTCAGGGCGTGGCATAAGCTCAGCAGAATCATTCCTGCAGGGAATGGTTTGTTGAAAATACGCTAATAGATTCCAACAGTTCCCATCGCGATACTCATGGCGCACTCCCGGAATCGGGGGGGCATAACAATAAAAAGCCAGAGATCACGCCATGAAACTGTCTGCTGCGCACCTGCTTTTTCTCGCCCTGCAATGCCCACTGTTGGCCCACGCTGCCGACGTGCTGCCGCCGCAACTGCCCGTGACCGAAGACAGCCGGCTGGTGTCGGTCGCCACCTCGGCACATATCTGGAACGGAGTTACCGTCGCGCCCGATGGTCGTACGTTCGTGTCCCTGACTCAGTCCGAAGGCCCAGGCGTTTCCCTGGCGGAAATCGGCCAAGACGGCCAACTGCATCCGTATCCAGATGCCCAATGGAACAGCTGGGACGCGACCAACCCGGGCAATCATTTCCTGCATGTGAACGCATTGCGCATCGGCCTGGACGGCAAGCTCTGGGCAGTCGATGCCGGCAACACCGGCATCAATACCGGCGCCCACGCGGTGCCCGGTGCCGGCAAGTTGGTGAAGATCGACCTGGCTACCAATACGGTAGAGAAGGTCTACCCGCTGGCTGGCGATGTGCAACAAGACAACAGCTATTTTGATGACATCCGTTTCCACGGTGACCTCGCGTACCTGACCGATCCCGGCGCCGTGCGCTTGGTGGTGCTGGACCTCAAGACCGGCAATGCGCGCACTGTGCTGGAAGGCCATGAGCTGTCCATTGATCACCTGCCGATGTACGCCGACGGCAAAAAACTGTTCATCCCCAATGGCCAGGAAAAACGCGTCGGGCTCGACCAACTGGAAGTCACGCCCGACGGCAAATACCTGTATTACCAGGCCATTCCTGGACCGTTGGCGCGCATCGAAACCCGCTACATCGACGACGCCAAACTGCCTGCCGCCGAAGTCGCCCAGCACGCCGAGCGCTGGCTGGACACCTGGAGCACCGGCGGCACGGCTATCGACGCGGCCGGCAACCTGTATGCCTCTGATGTGAACACCCGCAGCGTCAAACGCATCGCCCCCGACAAGACCGTCACCACCGTGGTCGCCGACCCGCGCCTGGTGTGGGTAGACGCGATGTGGATCCAGGGCGGCTACCTGTGGCTGCCTGCCGCCCAGATCAACCGTACGCCGGCCACCACTGCGGGCAAGCCGTCCACGGTCGAATATCCGGTGCACCTCTACAAGATCAAGATCGACGCGCAACCGTCGCCTATCGATCATTCCTGAATCGGGATGACGGCCCCCGGCGATTCAGGCCGGGGACGTTTCATCTCCACAGCCTAAGGCTTGACTCATGCCCCATACCATTCTCGTCACCGCGCCGAAACTCGCCGGCGCGGGCCTTGACTTGCTCAACGCTGGACAGTGCCGCGTGTTGTACATCGCGGCGGGCGAGGGCGCCGATGCCGTCGAACGGATCCTGGCCCAGGAACCTGTGGACGCGGTGATTTCCCGCACCCTGGATCTCACTGCCAAGGCCATTGAGGCGTGCCCGACCCTCAAGGTTATTTCCAAGCATGGCGTGGGCGTCAGCAATATCGACGTGGCCGCCGCCAGCGCGCGGGGCATTCCGGTGTACGTCACACCAGGGGCCAACGCGCAGTCAGTCACGGAAATGACGTTGGCGCTGATGTTCGCCGCTGCCCGCCGTGTGAGCTGGATGGACCGCGAGATCCGCAGCGGTCGCTGGTCCCGCGCCCAAGATGGCCTGGAATTGAGTGGCCGTACCTTGGGGCTGGTGGGTTTCGGCCAAGTGGCGCGGCGCGTGTCCATTGCGTGCCAAGCCATCGGCATGCCGGTGGTGGTATTTGACGCGTTGTTGCCCGCCGACAGCGATCTGCAAGGTGCCGAGCGCGTTGATTCGCTGGCCGCGTTGCTGCCGCGTAGCCAGGTGCTCAGCCTGCATGTACCGCTGACCGAAAAAACCCGTGGCTTCATCGGCGCCGAGCAACTCGCTCTGCTGCCCGAGGATGCCGTGCTAATCAACACCGCACGTGGCGAAGTGGTCGATGAAGCAGCGCTGATCCTGGCGTTGCGCGAGCGCCGCCTTTACGCCGCCGGGCTAGACACCATGGCGGTCGAGCCACTGCCGGCGAGCAGCGAATTGCTTGGCCTGGACAATGTGGTGCTCACCCCGCATGTCGGTGGCTCCACCCCCGCAGCCTTGGCCGCAATGGCCGCCGGTGCGGCGCGTAATGTCTTGGGCTACCTCACCGGCAACCCGGTCGCGGCCTCGGCATGCGTCAACCCATCAGTCTTCGACAAATGATCAGGAGTTTTTCATGACCAGCACTCAATCCTGGCCTGCGGGCTATCGCATCAACCCGCGTGTCGAGGGTGTAAGCCCGGCACTTGTCGAGGCGTTCCGCGCGATTCCTGTTGCCGTGGCGGGCGACTGCATGGGCCGCAGCATCGGTGCCCGTGGCCTGAAGATCTATCACGGTGATTTGTCGCTGAAATTGTGCGGCCCTGCGTTTACCATCCGCGTCCGTCCCGGTGACAACCTGATGGTGCACAAGGCGCTGATGATGGTTGAACCGGGCGATGTGTTGGTCATCGACGGCGGCGGCGATGTCAGCCAAGCGGTGATTGGCGGACTGGTGCGCACCACAGCGTTGCGCGTGAAGCTGGGCGGCATTGTGATCGATGGCGCGGTGCGTGACCTGGAAGAACTGGCCGAAGGCATCGTGCCGGTGTTTGCCGCCGGCCATACCCATCGCGGCCCAAGCAAGGACGGCCCTGGCGAAATCAACGTACCGGTGGCCTGTGCGGGGTTGTGTGTGTTGCCGGGTGATTTGGTGCTGGGGGATGCCGACGGTGTGATCGCGATTCCAGCGGCAGATGCCGAGGCGTTGCTGCCCAAGACCCTGGCCCATCTGGAGCGGGAAGCGGGCATTCGTGAGACCAATGAAAAGGGCACGGCAGACCCGGAGCGTTTTAATGCGCTACTGCGGGCCAAGGGCCTACCGGTGTGACCTGCTGCTGACTCGCGCCGCCCTGGCATGGGCGGCTGCCGTATGCCTGTACAACTATAAAAACAGGGTTTCGCCATGCTTATGCTTTTGAGTTTTTTGATGTTGGCCTGCTTCATTTATTTTTTGATGAGCAAGCGTTTGTCAGCCTTGACCGCGTTGATTCTGATTCCCACCGTGTTTGCCCTGATCGGTGGCTTCCAGGCCGACCTGGGCAAATATGTGATCGATGGCTTGAAGATGGTCGCGCCTAACGGCGTGTTGATGATTTTCGCCATGCTGTACTTCCTCACCATGACCGAAGCCGGGATGTTCGACCCGTTGGTGAGCAAGATCGTCAAGGCGGTGCGCGGCGACCCGGTGAAGATCTTTGTCGGCACGGTGTTGCTGGCGTTTATCGTGGCACTGGATGGCGATGGGGCGACCATCTACATGATCGTGCTGTCGGCGTTCCTGCCGATCTACAAACGCCTGGGCCTGTCGCTGCCGATGGTGTGCTGCCTGCTGCTCCAAGTGGCCGGGCTGGGCAACATGGTGCCGTGGGGCGGGCCGACTGCACGTGCCGCCACCGCGATGCACGTGGATGTCGCCGACATGTTCGTGCCGATGCTGCCGGCGATGCTGGCGTGCGTGGCCTGGACTTTCGTGCTGGCCTATTTGTTTGGGCGCCGCGAACGTGCGCGGCTGGGCGGCACCATCGACCTGAACGGCGACTTCGCCGAGCACAAGGAGCACCGGGGTGACGGCTGGCGCTTCTATTTCAATTGGCTGCTGACCGCGCTGTTGATTCTTGGGCTGTGCCTGGAACTGTTCCCGCTCAGCTACATGTTCATGGTTGCGGCCTGCCTGGCGCTGGTGGTGAATTTTCCGGGTCTCAAAGACCAGCAGGAGCAGCTTGCACTGCATGCGCCGCCGATTCTCGCGGTTTCCAGCCTGATCTTCGCGGCGGGGGTGTTTACCGGCGTGCTGTCCGGCACCGGTATGGCCAACGCGGTGGCGACCGGCCTGCTGAAAGTGATTCCCGACGCCTTCGGTCCCTACATGGCGGTGATCACGGCCTTGTTGAGTATTCCAGTGACCTGGTTGGTGTCCAACGACGTGTTTTACTTTGGCATTCTGCCGATCCTGGCCGAGACCGCCCAGCACCACGGCATCACTGCCGTGGAAATGGCCCGCGCCTCACTTGTGGGCCAGCCGGTGCATATTCTCAGCCCGTTGGTGGCGTCCACCTACCTGGTGGTGAGCATGCTCAAGCTCGACTATGCCGAGAACCAGCGCTTCACCTTGAAGTGGTCAGTGATCAATTGCTTCATCCTGTTGATCGTGTCGTTGCTGACCGGCATTTTCCCCCTGGTTGTCCGTTGAAGAGGTCGACATGAATTGGCTTTACGACCCCCTGCTATGGGCGGCCCTGGCGCAAATCATCGCCATGGACCGGTTGCCATGGCTGGTACCCGCAGGCGGCGCGCTGATCGGCTGGATTGCCGGGGGCATGGTGGTTGCTGATCTGGCCTTGCAACCCTTTTTTCCCCTGGACGAATGGGTGCATTGGATTGCCAGCGTTGGGTCAGCAGCAGCTGTTTTGCTGGCAGGGTTGTGGCTGGCACGGCGGGAGCGTTCGACCGCGTTGAATTAAAGCCGTCTGCACGCGCAAGCGTGCAGACGGTCAGGTCGGTTCAGTACAGATCCTGAGGCTGCATCGTCAGGATAATTTTGCCTACATTTTCAGCTGACTCCATACGGCGATGTGCGTCGGCAGCGCGGGATAGCGGGTACGTGCTGTCGACCACCGGCTCTAGGCTGTCGCCGCCCTCGAAACGTTCGAGCCAGTGCTCGCGAAAGCGCTGGATCATCGCGTGTTTCTCCGGCTGGGTGCGCGACTTCATGACCGTGCCGATGATCTGCAGGTGGCGGTACAGGACATGTTCCAGTTTCAGGCTGACCTCGCCACCCCCACCGAGAATACCTACCTGGATCAGCCGGCCCCCGTTGGCCAACGACGCAATGTTACGGCTGAAGTAGGGCGCACCCACGAAGTCGATGACCACATCCACCCCTCTGCCGTTGGTTTTAAGGGCGATGACTTCAGCAAAGTCTTGGGTTTTGTAATTGATGGCGACATCCGCCCCTAAGTGTTCAACGCGCACCGATTTGCTGCCCTCGGTAGTTGCATATACGGTCGCGCCTGTGGCGTACGCCAATTGCACCGCCGCAGATCCCACGCCACCCGCTGCGGCATGAATCAATACGCAATCGCCTGCCTTCAACCCACCCAGGTGCATCATCGCCTCGTGAGCGGTGACGAATACCTCAGGAATGGCTGCGGCATGCACATAGTCCAACTGGGCGGGAATGGGCATCGCCATGCGATAGTCGATACGTGCGATTTCAGCATAGGCGCCGCCGCCCACTACGCCCATTACCCGGTCACCCACGACGTAGCCGATAACGTCCGCGCCGGTGGCAATCACCTCGCCTGCGATCTCCAGTCCGATGATCGGCGAATCGCCGAAGTCCGGGCGGCCATAGCCGCCGTTGCGATGGGTCAGGTCGGCCCGGTTGACGCCCGCCGCGTAGACGCGCACCAGCAGATCGGTGGGGCGTACATCAGGGGTAGGGGCGTCGCCCAGTTTGAGCACGTCGGCGCTGCCGAAT
This sequence comes from Pseudomonas sp. PGPPP1, assembly GCF_002255865.1. Classification (NCBI taxonomy): domain Bacteria; kingdom Pseudomonadati; phylum Pseudomonadota; class Gammaproteobacteria; order Pseudomonadales; family Pseudomonadaceae; genus Pseudomonas; species Pseudomonas sp. PGPPP1. The sequence continues at coordinate 492,694 of NZ_NKIG01000001.1, forward strand.
TCTTCAAGGGTAATGGCTTTCATGAAGGGTTGATCTCCGTTAAACCTGGCTGATGAATTTGTGGGTCAGGTAGTGCTCGATGCCCTCAATGCCGCCTTCCGAGCCATGGCCGCTTTCTTTCATGCCACCAAAGGGCAGTTCGGTGGCGACAATGCGGTACTGGTTGATACCGATCATTCCGGCCTCGAAGCCATCGGCGACGTCGATGGCCGTACGGGCGTTGGAGGTGAAGGCGTATGCCGAGAGCCCGTAGGGCAAGCGGTTGGCCTCCTGGAGGCCAGCGGCCAATGTGTCGAACGGCATGAGGACGGCAATGGGGCCAAAGGGTTCTTCATGCATGACCCGCGCGCTCATCGGCACGTCCACGAGCACCGTTGGCGCGAAGAAATAACCCTGGCCCGGCATACGCTCACCGCCTGCCAGGACTCGAGCGCCTTTCTCGACAGCGTCCGCTACCAGTTCTTCCATCTTGGCCAACTGCCTTGGGTTGGCGAGTGGGCCGACTTGGGTGTGGGGGTGCAAGCCGTTGCCGATGCGCAGGGCCTGGGTAGCCTCTACAAATTTGGCGACAAAAGCGTCATACGAGCCGCGTTGTATGAGGAACCGAGTGGACGAAATGCACACCTGGCCCGTGCCCCTGAAACGGTTGGCAGCACCCTCCACGGCAGCCTTTTCCACATCCCCGTCATCAAACACCAGCACCGGTCCGTGGCCACCCAGCTCCAGGGTGATGGGTTTGACCCCCTCGGCTGCGCGCGCTGACAGCAGGCGCCCAATCGGCACCGAGCCGGTAAACGTGACCTTGCGAATGATTGGCGAGGCGATGAGGTGGCTGGAGACCTGATCCGGCACACCGAACACGACTTGCAGCACACCTTTGGGCAATCCGGCATCGTCGAGCGCACGCGCCAGTGCCAAGGCCGTGGATGGGCTTTCTTCGCCAGGTTTCAGGATCACGCTGCAGCCTGCGGCCAACGCAGCTGAAAGCTTGCGCGCTGGGGTGATCGCCGGAAAGTTCCAGGGGGTGAATGCCGCCACCGGGCCAATTGCCTGGCGCTTGACCAGCTGCAAGACCCCTGGCCGATTGGAGGGCACCACGCGACCATCAATACGCCGTGCACTTTCGGCAAACCACTCGAAATACTCAGCGGCGCGGGTCACTTCGTCCAAACTTTCACCCAGCGGCTTGCCTTCTTCCAGGGTCATTTGCGCGGCAATCTGCGGTGCGCGTTCCAGGATCAGGTCGGCGGCGCGTTTGAGGATCTTGGCGCGCTGGTCCGGCACCGTGCGGCGCCAGGTGTCGAAGCTCACTCGGGCGACGCCCAGGGCGTGGTCCAGGTCGGCGGTGGTGGCAAGCGGCACTCGGCCGATTTCTCGCTCGGTGGCCGGGTTGACCACGGCGGCGGTGGCACGCCCTTCGGCACTGATCCATTCGCCACCGATGAAAAGGTAAAGCGGGTCGTAGGTTACGTTCATGGCAAGGCCCTTTTTAGTGTCTTGGGAGTCGGCTGGATTGGGGCCAAGTCTAGGGACGGCAGGGCGTTTGATTTAGCCGGCTGCGAGGGAATGATTGTTGTACGAGATAGCAAAATCCCCGGCTTGCGCGGACTGAGGCCAGCGGCGATTATGCGGCCAACGGCGTAACAGGCCCTTTGGACGATAGAGATGGACAAACTTTCGAATATGGCGGTGTACGTCAAAGTGGTCGAGATGGGCAGTTTTACGGCGGTGGCCAACCATCTTGACTCTACTGTCGGGAATGTCTCGCGGGCCGTTTCTGCCCTGGAGAAAAACCTTGATGCACGCTTGCTGCAACGCTCCACCCGGCGCTTGTCGGTGACCGACGCTGGCCGTCGTTATTACGAGCGATGCAAGAGCATCCTGTCGGACCTGGAAAACGCCGAAGCCGAAGCCAGCGATGCACTGCTGGCACCCCGTGGCAGGTTGCGAGTGCACTGCGTACCGGGCCTGGCCCGCCAGTTGGTGACCCGTGCGGTGCTGGACTACCGCAGGGCATTCCCCGAAGTGACGGTGGATCTGCTGCTCTCCCAGCGCATGCCGAACCTGCTGGAAGACCAGCTGGATGTGTCTATCCTGATTGCTCGAGCCTTGCCGGACTCGGCTTATGTCAGCCAGAAGATCGGCGTGAGCCATTGCGTGCTGGTAGCGGCCCCCGAATACCTGGCTCAACACGCGCCACCTCAGGAGCCCGACGACTTGAGCGACCACCAATGCCTGTTGTTGGGGACTGTCGACTACGCGCGCGACGAGTGGCAACTCAAGAGTACAAAGGGTGACGTCACGTTCGTGCCAACGGGGCCGAGTTTCAGCGTGAATGATATGGACGCCATGGCGGTGGCGATCAAGGAAGGCGCCGGAATAGGTTTGTTGGCGGGTTTTTCGGCTGTTGACGACCTGCGCAGTGGCAAGCTGGTGCGGGTGTTGCCGGAATATCACACCTATGAGCGTAATGTGTATGCGGTGTACACGTCGCGTCAGTTTGTGGATGCGAAGATCACTCGGTTCATCGAGGCCCTCAAGGAGCGAGTAGGCGGGGAATTGGCGGCAACGGCTCGTGAGTTGGTTGGCGATAGTGCGTGACAATCCTGGTGGAAAACAGCGCGCCCGTCAGGTTCAATGACAGGCGCGCAGCGAGGCTGGTCAGCGATTGAAACGTTCCACCAACGCATATTGGGTGGAAGCGGTATTGGTCAGCTCTTTGCTCAAGTCGGTGGATTGATGGGCCTGGATCGAGGTCTGGTCGGCCAGTTCGGCGATGGTGGTGATGTTGCGGCTGATCTCCTCGGCCACCGCGCTCTGTTCTTCGGTGGCGGCGGCGATCTGGGTGGTCATGTCGGTGATATGGGACACCGCTTCACTGATGCCCACCAGTGCCTGGTCCGCTTCCAGTACCCACGCCACGCCTTCCTGGGCTTGGCGTTGACCGTGCTCCATGCTTTGCACGGCATTGTTGGATGAGGTTTGCAGTTGAAGGATCAGCGCATGGATCTGCGTGGTGGATTGGGCAGTGCGCTGTGCCAGTTGGCGCACCTCGTCAGCCACCACGGCAAAGCCACGACCTTGTTCGCCGGCGCGGGCGGCTTCGATGGCCGCGTTTAGGGCCAGCAGGTTGGTCTGGTCGGCGATGCCCTTGATCACGTCAACCACGCTGCCGATTTCGTCGCTGTCCCGTGCCAGTTGCGCCACGGTGGCACCGGTTTCGCCGACAACTGTCGACAGGCGCTCGATGGCCTCACGGGTGTCCCGCGCTACCTCACGCCCGCGACCGGTAAGCGCGTTGGCCTGTTGCGTCGCGTCGGCGGTGCGTTGTACGTGGCTGGCGACTTCCTGGGTGGTGGCGGCCATCTGGTTGACCGCAGCCGAGACCTGTTCGGTTTCGACGCGCTGGCGGTCGAGACCCCTGGCGCTGGCCGTGGCCAACTGATCGGACTGCCCGGCCAGGGCGCTGAGTTGTTCGGCGCTGTCCTGCAGGCGGGTGAGGCAGGTCTTCAGGCGTGCGGCCTGGCTCAGGAACGCGGTTTCCAAGCGTGCCTGGGGGCCACTTGCGTCACTGTACATCTGCGCAATCAAGGCGTCCGACGTCGAAGGTTCTACCCCCTTGAGCAAGCGCAAGGTGCTGCTGTGGCGCGCGCGTGAGCAAAGCAAGCCCACGGGGATCGCAACGGCCACGGCCACCGCGAGGGCTATGGGAGCACTCAGGTAGAGCCCGGCGAGGGCGCCTGCAATACCGGTTGCCGCATACGGTACACAACTCAACACGGCCGGCAGCCAGGCGTCCTGACGCGGCACGCCGGGCTTGCCTTGGCTGATACGTTGATACAGGGCCTGGGCGCGGCGGATTTCATCGGCGCTGGGCTTGACCCTCACCGATTCGAAGCCGACCACCGTGCTGCCATCGAATATCGGCGTGACGTAGGCGTTGACCCAATAGTGGTCGCCATTTTTCGAGCGGTTCTTGACGATGCCCATCCAGGGCTGGCCTTGCTTGAGCGCATTCCACATATGAGCAAAAACGGCGGGGGGCACATCCGGGTGCCGGACGATATTCTGCGGTGCACCGATCAGGTCGGCACGGTCAAAGCCGCTGATATCGACAAAGGCATCGTTGCAATAAGTAATCACACCCCGAACATCGGTGGCAGAGATGAGTTTTTGCTGAGGCGCGAGTGAAATCTCGCGCTGGGTTACTGGCTGGTTGTTGCGCATTCCGACTACTCCCTGGTTGCACTCAGCCATCGGCCTCAACTGCAAAAAGATTAATCCACATTGGGAATTTCGCCAGCCATTGGTCAAAAGCCTGAAACTTGCGGATGAAAAACCTCATAATGGCGGCCATTTTTGTTTAGCCCGTTATTCTGGTGTGCCCGCATGGAAATCAAGGTCAACTTTCTCGACAACCTTCGACTTGAAGCCAAGTTCGATGACTTCACGGTGATTGCCGACCAGCCCATTCGCTACAAAGGCGATGGCTCGGCACCCGGACCGTTCGATTACTTCCTGGCTTCGTCGGCGTTGTGTGCGGCGTACTTCGTGAAGTTGTACTGCCAGACGCGCAATATCCCCACGGACAATATTCGCCTGTCCCAGAACAACATTGTCGATCCGGAAAACCGCTACAACCAGATCTTCAAGATCCAGGTGGAGTTGCCGGCGGACATCTCCGATAAAGATCGCCAGGGTATCCTGCGCTCCATCGACCGTTGCACAGTGAAGAAAGTGGTACAGGCAGGCCCTGAGTTTGTTATCGAGGAAGTTGAAAACCTTGATGCGGATGCACAAGCCCTGCTGATGCCCAACTCTACCTCCGAGGGCGGCACCTACATTGCCGGCAAGGACCTGCCCCTGGAGCAGACCATCGCCAACATGTCCGGGATCCTCGCCGGGCTGGGCATGAAGATCGAAATCGCGTCGTGGCGCAATATCGTGCCCAACGTCTGGTCGCTGCATATCCGCGATGCCCATTCGCCGATGTGCTTCACCAACGGCAAAGGCGCGACCAAGGAAGGCGCGCTGGCGTCGGCACTGGGCGAGTTTATCGAGCGGCTCAACTGCAACTTTTTCTACAACGATCAGTTCTGGGGTGAGGAACTGGCCAATGCGCCGTTCGTGCACTACCCGGACGAACGCTGGTTCCAGCCGGGCCCCAAGGATGAGCTGCCGACTGAAATCCTCGATGCCTATTGCCTCAAGGTCTACAACCGCGAGGGTGAACTGCGTGGCTCGCACCTGTTCGACACCAACTCCGGGAATGAAGAACGCGGCATTGTCTCGCTGCCGTTTGTGCGCCAGTCCGATGGCGAAGTGGTGTATTTCCCCTCCAACCTCATCGAAAACCTCTACCTCAGCAACGGCATGAGCGCGGGCAATACTCTGGCAGAAGCCCAGGTGCAGTGCTTGTCGGAGATTTTCGAGCGGGCGGTGAAGCGCGAAATCATCGAAGGTGAATTTGCCCTGCCGGACGTACCTGCCGAAGTGCTGGCCAAGTACCCAAGCATCCTCGCCGGCATCCAAGGCCTGGAAGCCCAAGGCTTCCCGGTATTGGTCAAGGATGCCTCCCTGGGCGGTGAATTCCCGGTGATGTGCGTGACCCTGATGAACCCGCGCACCGGTGGCGTTTTCGCCTCGTTCGGCGCGCACCCGAGCCTGGAAGTGGCGTTGGAGCGCAGCCTCACCGAGCTGCTGCAAGGCCGCAGCTTCGAAGGCTTGAACGACTTGCCGCAGCCGACCTTCGAAGCACAGGCTGTGACCGAGCCAAACAACTTCGTCGAGCACTTCATCGACTCCAGCGGCGTGGTGTCGTGGCGCTTCTTCAGTGCCCAGTCGGACTATGAGTTTGTCGAGTGGGACTTCACAGGTGAAGGCGAAGACTCCAATGCCCAGGAAGCCGCGACGCTGTTCGGCATTCTGCAAGGCATGGGCAAAGAGTCCTACATGGCGGTGTACGAACACCTCGGCGCAACCGCCTGCCGCATCCTGGTGCCGGACTATTCGGAAATCTACCCGGTGGACGACCTGATCTGGGACAACACCAACAAGGCGCTGTTTTTCCGTGCCGACATCCTCAACCTGCACAGCCTCGACGAGGAGGCGTTGCAAGCGTTGGTCGAGCGCCTGATCGAAAGTGAGCTGGACGACTACACCGACATCACCACCCTGATCGGCATCGAGTTCGATGACAACACCGCCTGGGGCCAACTCACCATCCTGGAGTTGAAACTGCTGATCTTCCTGGCCCTGAAGCAATATGAAGAGGCCAAGGAATGCGTGGAGATGTTCCTGCAGTACAACGACAACACCGCCGAACGTGGCCTGTTTTACCAAGCGATGAACGCGGTGCTGGAGATGGAACTGGACGACGACCTGGAACTGGCCGACTACGAGACCAACTTCCGCCGCATGTTTGGCAACGAGCGGATGGACGCGGTGATTGGTTCGGTCAACGGTGACGTACGTTTCTATGGCCTGACACCGACCAGCATGAAGCTGGAAGGCCTGGACCGGCATCAGCGATTGATCGAGAGCTACAAGAAGCTGCACGCAGCTCGGGCCAATGTAGCGTCAAGCTGACACAAGTCCTCTTGTGGGAGCGAGCAAGCCCGCTCCCACAGGTTGTCCGGTGCAGTTCGCTAGATTTTCCTGAGGGCCTGGGCCAAATCTGCCCTCAAATCCTCCACATCCTCAACCCCCACCGACAACCGCACCAACCCATCACCTATCCCCAACTGCGCCCGCGTGGCGGCTGGAATACTCGCATGGGTCATGATGGCCGGGTGTTCGATCAGGCTTTCCACGCCGCCGAGGCTTTCGGCCAGGGCGAAGATTTGCACGTTTTCCAGAAACCGCGTGGCGCCGGCCAGGTCGCTGTTCAGGTCGATCGAGATCATCCCGCCAAACCCGCGCATCTGCCTGCGGGCCAGTTCGTGCTGTGGGTGGGACGCCAGGCCGGGGTAGTAGACCCGTGCCACTTGCGGCTGTTGTTCCAGCCAGGTCGCGAGGTCGAGGGCGTTGCTGCAATGACGCTCCATGCGCAGTGCCAGGGTCTTTACGCCGCGCAGGGTGAGGAAGGCATCAAACGGCCCGGCAATGGCGCCGACGGAGTTTTGCAGGAAGCCCAGGCGCTCAGCCAGCTCGGGGTTGTCGCCGACGATGGCGATTCCGCCGATCACATCCGAATGGCCGTTGAGGTACTTGGTGGTGGAGTGCACCACCACATCAAAGCCCAACTCCAGCGGGCGCTGGATCCAGGGGCTGGCAAAGGTATTGTCGGCCACGCAGATAATTCCGCGAGCCTGGCAGATACGCGCAATGGCGCTCAGGTCAGTGAGGCTCAGCAGCGGGTTGCTCGGGGTCTCGACCCAGACCATGCGCGTATCGTCTTGCAGGCTCGCTTCAAACGCCGACAGGTCACTCAGGTCGACAAAGCTGAAACGGTGCCCGGCGCTGCGCTGACGCACCTTGTCGAACAGACGGAACGTGCCGCCATACAAGTCATTGCCGGACACGATATGCGCACCGGCGTCCAATAACTCCAGCACCGTGGAAATCGCCGCCAGCCCGGACGCAAAGGCAAACGCCTGGCTGCCGCCTTCCAGGTCCGCCACGCAGCGTTCCAGGGCAAAGCGCGTCGGGTTGTGGGAGCGGCCGTAGTCGAAGCCCTTGTGCACGCCGGGGCTGTCTTGCAGGTAGGTGGAGTTGGCGTAGATCGGCGGCATCAGCGCGCCGGTGGTCGGGTCGGGGGATTGCCCGGCATGGATCACACGGGTGGCAAACGCAGTTTTATCGGACTGACTCATGCAAGGGATCTCCGTAGGTGGTTGAGCAGGTCGACGCGGGTGATCAGGCCATGGAAGCCGGAGGCGTCGGCGATGATGGCGACCAGGCCGCGATCCAGTTCTGCCTGCAGTTCCGCCAGGCTGGCGCTGGGGTCCAGGGTGTGCAGGGTGTTGGTCATGGCGCTGGCGACAACCATGTTGAAATCCGCCGCGTCGTGGTGCAGGCCCAGCAGGATGTCGGATTCGTCGATCACGCCGACCAGATCCACACCGTCAACCAGCACCGGCAGTTGTGACACATCCGCCAGGCGCATGCGCTGGAAGGCAGTGAGCAACGTATCGTCGGGGCTTACGCTGATCACGCGGCCGTCTTCAAAGCGACGGGCGATCAGGTCGCGCAGGTCGCCGTAGTGTTTGTATTGCAGCAGGCCTGCGTCTTTCATCCACTGGTCGTTGTAGACCTTCGACAGGTAGCGCGTGCCGGTGTCGCACACGAAGGTGACCACGCGCTTGGGCTCCGTTTGCTCGCGGCAATAGCGCAGCGCGGCGGCGAGCAAGGTACCGGTGGACGAGCCGCCTAGAATGCCCTCGGCACGCAGTAGTTGGCGGGCATGGTCGAAGCTTTCTTCATCGCTGATGGAATAGGCGTGACGCACGCTGGACAGGTCGGCAATCGAGGGGATGAAGTCTTCTCCGATGCCTTCCACTGCCCAAGACCCCGGCGTTTCCAGGCGACCGCTGCGGCTGTACTCGGCCATCACCGAGCCCACCGGGTCAGCCAGCACCATGGCCAACTCGGGTTGCACGCGCTTGAAGAAGCGAGTCAGGCCGGTGAGGGTGCCGGCGGAGCCTACGCCCACCACAATCGCGTCCACGTCATGCTGGGTTTGCGCCCAGATTTCCGGTGCGGTGCTGGTCTCGTGGGCGAGGGGGTTGGCCGGGTTGTTGAACTGGTCGGCGAAGAATGAATCCGGAATGTCCTTGGCCAGGCGCGCCGCCACGTCCTGGTAATACTCGGGGTGGCCCTTGCCGACGTCGGAGCGGGTGATGTGTACTTCGGCGCCCATGGCCTTGAGGTGCAGCACCTTTTCCGTGGACATTTTGTCGGGCACCACCAGCACCACGCGGTAGCCCTTGGCGCGGCCGACCAGCGCCAGGCCCAGGCCGGTATTGCCGGCAGTGGCCTCGATGATGGTGCCGCCCGGTCGCAGGCGGCCGTCACGTTCGGCGGCGTCGATCATGGCCAGGCCGATGCGGTCCTTGATCGAGCCGCCGGGGTTTTGCGATTCAAGTTTGAGAAACAGCGTACAGGGGCCGGTGTCGAAGCGGCTGACCCGAACCAGTGGCGTGTTGCCGATCAGTTCAAGTACGGCGGGACGGGGGAGGCTGGGCATGGTGTCACCTGGTACGGGTTGGCGTAGGTGGGACAGCAAAGTGCAAAGCATGCCTTGGACCATAGGCCGGGATCAGCCCGGTCGCAACCGGGCGGTCCATTGGATGTCTGTTTTTGGCGCATTACCTTGCAAGATTGCCGAGGCCCTGCAAGCGCGCGATGACCGTAGCGCTCGCTACTTGCATCGGTGCCCGCAACTCGTTGCTGATCAAACCCTGCAGGGCCAGGGCGGCCTTCACTGGGGCTGGGTTGGGTTCGATGAACATCAGGTTGATCAATGGCAGCAACTGGAAAAACGTCGCGCGCGCTTCGGCCAGTCTGTTGTCGCGCACTTGCTGCCACAGCGTCACAAACTGTTCGGTATGCACATGGGCGGAAGCCGCAATAGCACCGCTGGCGCCTAGCGTCAGTGCGTTGAAGATCTGGATGTCCTCGCCACACAACACATCCACTTTGCCACTGGCCAGCAACGCCAAGGTATTGCCGAGGTTGCCGCCGCAATCCTTGATCGCCACGATCCGCTCATGGGCAACGATGTTCAGCAAGGTGGCCTGTTCGAAGGTTGCGCCGGTGCGGTAGGGAATGTCGTACAGAATGATCGGTGCACTGGAGGCATCGGCCACGGTGCGGAAGAACGCTTCAAGGCCGGCCTGGGACGGGCGGATATAACTCGGTGCTGGCACCAGTAATCCGGCGACCGGGCGCTGCAGGACTTCACGTTGAAACTGCAGCAACTCAATCTGGTTGTTGCCCGCCAACCCCATCACCACGCGATGTGCCGGCACCCATTGCAACACGGCGTCCAGCACCGCCAGTTGTTCCTGGCGACTCAGCGACGCTGCTTCTCCGGTGGTGGTGCACACCATGATCCCCGCCACGTGTTTTTCCAGCAGGTGGCTGACCAGACGGTGCAGGCCGATAAAGTCGATAGCACCGTCATGGAACGGTGTGACCACGGGAACCCACATACCTTGAAACGCTGACATGCACTTTCTCCTGATGATTGACCGAATAAGTCACCGTCAGAAGGGCAGGGGGAATTGTGCAAGGGGGGAGACCGTCGCGCTCAATGTCCTGTCAGCTCATCTGACGGGACAGCGCGCCCCGGTCACATGAGCGACTGTTTCTTCGATTTGAGGGCGTGCGCAACGCAACCTTGCGCCTTGGCAATCAAGCCAATGACGGAGAGGTTAACGAAAGAGGTTGCGGACATTTGCTGACACACCCTGAAGAAGGCGTTCATCTTCAGGGGATGTAAGAGCGTGTGTCAAGCCCGCCGCAGGTGTTGACGCACAAATTGCGCGACTTCTGCTGCCAGCTCCCTGTCTTCCGGTGCGCCCATGAAACCGCCGTGGGGCATGGCTTCGAAAACATGCAGCACCGCTGTCACCTGTGCCTTGCGCAAGACGCGGTGCAGACGCACGGTGTTGGACAGGAACAGGTCCCGTGTGCCGCTTTGCAGGAAGGTGGGAGGGAATCCCAGGGTGAAATCACCAAACAGCGGCGAAAGGTACGGATGGCACACATCTGCGTCGGCGGCATACAGCAGATTGGCGCTTCTCAGCGAGTTGGGTAGCACCACGTCGACGGTACGGTTGACCTGGAAGCTGTCACCGGATTCGGTCAGGTCCACCTCCGGCGACAACAGCACCAGCGCCGCCGGCAGCGGCAAACCTTCGTCACGGGCACGCAACACCAACGCCGCCGCGAGGTTGCCACCCGCCGAACGGCCGCCGATCACAATGTGTTCCGGGGCGTGGTGCTTGAGCACATGGCGATAGGTGGTCATGCAATCATCCAGCGCCGCAGGGTAGGGATGATCGGGTGGCATGCGGTAATCCACGCCATAGCAGACCACATCGTGCAAGTCGGCTTGTTTACCGGCTGCGATACGGCAATTTTCACCCCCGCCGAACACCAGCGCGCCGCCATGCAGGTCGATGAAGGCAAAGCTCGTACCCGTCGCTGGTGTTGCCACGTGCACGGTGGTGTTTTCAAGGGCCAGTGTGTGAAGGTTGGCGCGCAGGGTTTCGGCCTGTCCGGCGTTGGCGCTGGCGTAATGCTGGGCCACGGCGGCTTGCATCTGACGCCAGCCAGCGTGGTCCTCGGGTGCGGGCAGGGCGTGCAAGGCATTGAGTGGTACACCATCCGCCCCGACCAGGCGTTGAAGAGTCGCCTGGGCTTCGGGGCTGATGGACGACGGGACCGGAATCGTCCGTGAGTCTAGTTTGACGCCTGTGTTCATGGGCTGACAGCTCGCGTTCGACGACTGGGGGCGCAAGCATGCCAGCCCTGATGTGCGGCTCGCAATGGGCGTGAGTTCAGTGCCCTGCGACTGCTGCCTTAATGGCTGCAATGTCGATTTTGGTCATGGTCATCATCGCCTCAAACGCCCGCTTGGCGATTGCCGGGTCAGGATGGGTCACCGCGTCTGTCAACGCCCGAGGCGTGATCTGCCACGACAACCCCCACTTGTCCTTGCACCAGCCGCAGGCACTTTCCTGGCCGCCGTTGCCGACGATGGCGTTCCAGTAGCGGTCGGTTTCTGCCTGGTCGTCGGTGTGCACCTGAAAAGAAAACGCCTCGGTGTGCGTGAACATCGGGCCGCCATTCAAACCCAGGCATGGAATGCCCAGCACGCTGAACTCCACGGTCAACACATCGCCTTGTTTGCCCGACGGGTAGTCACTCGGGGCCAGGTGCACGGCGTTCACCTGGCTGTCAGGGAAGGTCATGGCGTAGAAGGTAGCGGCCTCCAGGGCCGTGCCGTTGTACCAGAGGCAGAGGGTGGTCTTGTGGTTCATGGTTGCGCTCCACGCAAATGGGTGTGTGGAGTCTAGTCAACCAGCTGCTGTTCGATGGCTGCCTTGTCGATCACCGACCACACGTGGGCGAATCTGCCGTCGACGCATTCGTAGAACACGTTCTCGTCAAACGTGATCCTGCGGCCATTGATCGGCAGCCCGAAAAATTCGCCCCGTGGCGTGACTTTGAAGTTCAGGCGACTGGCAACAGTGGGTGGATCGGCGACCAGCAGGTGGATGCGGAACACCAAGTCGGGGATTTCACGGAAGTCGCGCTCCAGCATCGCGCGGTAGCCGGCGAGGCCCACCCGGGTGCCGTTGTAGGTGACGTCCGGGTGGACGAAGTGGCCCAGGTGCTCCCAGTCCTGGCGGTTCAGGCAGGCGATATAGCCTTGGTAAAGGGTGGCCAGTTCGTCTCGGGTCATGTCGCGATCTCCTTCTGGATAAGTTGCTTGGGAAGCTCCGCTCGGTAACGCGATACGCAAACGCCACTGAGTAGGGAAACAAAAAATCCGCATTCTTTAAAGGCATGCGGATTTTTTAGTGTTGTGAACCTCGGATCCGTTCCTCGTCAGAAGGCGTACTTCGCCGTCACACTGATATTGCGCGGGTCACCGTAGACGTCATAAGGGCTCCACGTCGAGTTGCTGGCGATGCCCTGGTAGTACTTCTTGTCGAAAACGTTGTTGATGTTCAGCTGGGTGTCGAGGTGTTTGTTGACCTGATAGCCGGCCATCAACCCAACCACCGCATAGGCCTTTTGTTCGATATGGAAGTTGCCAAACACGTTGCTGCCTTTGTTGTAGGTGCCGCTCTGGCTGTAGACGTTCGCACCGATACGCAGTTTGTTCAGGTCGCCTTGAAGGTGGTAGGTGGTATTGGCCTTTAACATATGGCGAGGCACGTCGGTGTCGAACAGCGTGCCTTCCTTGCGCTTGTCGGCATCCTTTTCGTATTTGGCCTGGGCGAATGTGTAGCCGGCGCCGAGCTGCCAGTTTGGCGTGAGTGCCCCGTTGATCTCAAACTCGATCCCCTGGCTGCGAACCTTGCCGGCAGCCTCGTAGCAGCCATAGGCACCGACGGGGATGACCCGGCAGGTGCTGGCGTCTGCCACTTCTGCCGCCCGGTTCAGTTGGTCGATCTGGAACAACGCAGCGCTGGCATTCAACGCGCCGCCAAAGTACTCACCCTTGATGCCCACTTCGTAGTTTTCGCCGGTGATGGGCTTGATCCCGGCACCGTCGCCATTTTTCTCGGTTTGGGGCTGGAAGATATCGGTGTAGCTGGCATAGACCGAGTGGTTGTCGTCCAGGTCATAAATCACCCCGGCGTACTGGGTGACGTGGCGCACTTCCTTGGTCTTGCCCGAGGTGTAGTACTGGTCGTTGATCTGGTCATAGTTTGACGTCGCGTCGTACCAGTCCAGGCGCGCGCCGAGAAAGACTTTCAGCGGGTCGGCGAGGTTCCAGCGGGTGGTGACGTACAAGCCCTCCTGATCGACGTTGTCATCGATGGTGTAGATGTCCGGAACGATAGGCTTGGGTGTTTTCGGGTTAAAGTCATTGATGTCGATATTATTGAGGAAGGTGGTGCCACCTACCGCTTCTGTCTTGAGTTGACGCTTGCTGGCACCGACCACCAACTCATGCTGGCGCCCGAGCAGTGAGAACGGACCGCTGGCGAAAAAATCATAGGTGGACTGGTCGTAATTTCGCGTCTGGTTGAATACCCGCTGGCGGTAGGTCGCGTCGTTGTTGCGCTCCAGAACGGCGCCGGTCAACTTGAAGTCGGACCAGTTTTTCGACGCGCCCAGGTGCAGGCGCCAGTCGTTGTCGAAGCGCTGGTCGAGTTCGGCGAACACTGTCTTGTTGTCGATGTCCTGGTGCGACCAGCTGTAGCCGAACGACTTGGAACGGTTAAAGCCCATGTGGCTACCGTTGGGGTTTACCGGCAAGCCGCCCCAGTTGATGTTGTTATTGTCGTTTTGATCGGATGCGCCCACGGTCAGGGTGGTGCTGTCGGTCAGGTCGAACTCGGTAACGCCGTAGAATACGCCCCGTTCACGCCCGGCGTAATCCTGATAGCTGTCCTTGTCGTGATAGGCCCCGACAAAACGGCCACGCACGCTGCCACTGTCATTGACCGGGCCGGACACATCCAGCTCGCTGCGGTAGTTGTCCCAACTGCCGGCGCTGCCGGTGATGCTGGCCTGGAATTCTTTGGTGGGACGCTTGCGCACCATGTTGATGGCCGCCGATGGGTTGCCGGCGCCCTGCATCATGCCGGTGGCGCCGCGAACCACCTCCACACGGTCGTAGGGGGCCAGGTCGGCGGTAGCGACCCAGTCGGCGTTGTAAGTGGTGGGCAGGCCGTCGAACATGATGTTGGTGATAGGAAACCCACGGGCGAAGAACTCGCTGTTGGCGGGACGTGCGGCCGCCAGACGCAGCCCTGGTGTGGCCTGGACCACGTCGTCAAGGCTGCGCATGGCCTGGTCGTCCATGCGCTGGCGGGTAATCACGGTCACCGATTGCGGCGTTTCACGCAGGGACAACGGCAGTTTGGTTGCGGTCTGCATCGCGCCCGTGGTGTAGGAATCGCTGTTTTCGGTGGTTGCGCCAAGGTCTGCGCCGCTGATGTTAGTGGCGCCCAACTCCAGCGCACTGCCGTCACCGGTGCGCGGTACCAACAGATAGTTGCCGCTGGCGGTGCGGATAACGCTCAGGCCACTGTCGGCCAGAAGGCGGTTGAGGCCGTCGTGCACGCCATAGTCGCCGCGCAACGCCGGTGCGCGTTTGCCCTGCACCACGGCAGGATCAAAAGGCAGGGAGATACCGGCAATCTGAGCGAAACCGTTCAGCGATTCTTCCAGTGGCCCGGCGGCGAGGTCGTAGTGGCGGCTGTCGCTCTGCGCTGCTTGTACGGCAAAACTGGCCAGCGGCAGGCCGGTGATGCCGCCCAGCAAAAGGCTATGAAGGGTCAGTGCAAGGACACTGCGAGGCAGAGGCCGAGGGGAAATCAAAACAGAGGACATGTACGACGAGCTCCTTTCGAATAACAGGGGGTATGTCCTGTTTGTCGAAGGGCCCGGAAAAACCCGTAAAACTTTTTGCGAATTTTTCTCATCGGGCTTAACGGGCGACGACACGGGTCCAGAGCGGGGTAAACCGTTCGACGCGAACTGGCAGTGATTCGCTGAGGGCGCTCAATGCTCGATCGATGTCATCCAATTGGAACACGCCGGACACCTCCAACTGAGCGATGGCAGGGTCGCAGCGCAGCCAACCGTGGCGATACCGCGCCAGCTCGGCGGTTAGGTCGCCCAGGCGCATGCGCTTGGCCACCAGTTGTCCACGCGTCCAGGCGCTGGCATTCAGGCTGCTGGCCTCGACTCGGTGGTTGCCGTGGGTGTCGATCAGGTATTCCTCGCCGGCGGCGACCAGGACCTGTTCGCCCTTCCCGTGGATGGCGACCACGCCGTCCTCCACCCGTAAGCGTGTGCCCAGCGGTTCATCACGCACCGCAAAGGCGGTGCCGATGGCCTGTAACTGCGCATGCCGGGTGCTGACCCAGAAACTACGGCGTCCACCTGGCGTGGTGCTGTCCTTGCCGGTATCGATGAAGATCTCGCCGTGCCGCAAGGCGATCAATCGACGTTGGGCGCTGAATTGCACGTCCACCACACTGGCGGTGTTGAGTTGCAGGCGGGTGCCATCACTGAGCAGGAATTGACGACGCTCGCCCACGCTCGTGGCGTAATCGGCCCCCCATGGCACCCACGTGCTTTCACGCAGCGACCAGCCGGTAACGCCACTGGCGAGCAACCCCATGCCCAGCAACTTGAGGGTCTGGCGTCGGGTGTGGCGCCCGCTGTGCAGGCGCTCCAGGGTGTCCAGCGCCACGTTGTCTGGCAGTGCCGCCAAGCCTTGGAAAGTGGCATCACTTTTTTGCAGCGCTTGCCACGCAGCCTCATGCAGCGCATCAGCTTGGCGCCAGTGCAGGCAAGCCTCCAGGAGCTGAGGATTCGAACTGCTGGACTCCAGCTTCACCAGCCACCCGATGGCCTGGTCCAGTACGTTATCAGGCAATTCCGGTTGCGCTTGAGTGCTCATTGTTGGGCCAGGTAGCAATGGCGAATGGCGCTGGCCATGTACTTCTCCACGGAGGCGAGACTGACGCCCAAGCGCACCGCAATCTGCTTGTAGCTCAGGCCTTCCAGGCGTGACAGCAGAAAGGCCATGCGCACCTTGGGGCGCAGGCCGTCGAGCAATGCATCCACCCGAGCCAGTGTCTCCAACAAAATCAACTGCGACTCTGGCGACGGCACCTCAGCCTCCGGCAGGTGTGCAATCGCCTCCAGATAAGCCCGCTCAACCCGTTGCCGACGAACACGATCGAACAATAACCCATGCGCCACAGTACTCAACCAGGCACGTGGCTGGCGCAACTCCTGTAACTGCTGCGGCTTGCCGAGGATATGCACGAACGTGTCATGGGCCAGGTCGGCCGCGTTATCGCCATGGCGCAGGCGTTTGCGCAGCCAGCCCAGCAGCCAGGTGTGATGATCGATATACAGTGCACGGATATCAGCGTGAGGGGCTGGAGGAGAGGATGGCGACGACACTGAAAGCCTCTGCAAGAACAAAGTGCATTTGAGAATTTGTCGCATCTTAGTGGTGGTCGGATGTGAACGGCAAGTGGAGGAGGCGTTTATTCCTCGCCCATCTGTCACTTATGCCCTACGCGCCATCAACAACACCGTCGCCGCCGCCGACAACAAACCCGCGCAGCAACGATTGAACATCCGCTTGCCACGCGACTCGGCAAACCAACGACGCATATGCAGGCCCATGTAGGCGTAGGCGCTGATGGCGATCCACTCCAGCACCAGGAACATCGCGCCCAGCAACGCAAATTGCGGTGTGATCGGCTGGCCTGGAACCACGAATTGCGGGAGGAACGCGGTGAAAATCAGGATGGCTTTCGGGTTGCCCGCCGCCACCAAAAACTCCTGCCGCGCCAACGACCACAACCCCACCTTGGCTGCGGTGGTTTCCGTCTCCGCCTGCGGGTTCGCTCGCCACAGCTGATACGCCAGGTAAAACAGATACGCCGCCCCCAGGATCTTGATCCCGTAGAACAACAACTCCGAGGTTTGCAGCACCACCGCCAACCCCGCAGAGGCGAGGGCGATCATGCCGGCAAACGCCAGCAGGCGACCGATACCGGCCAGGCATGAGGTGCGGTAGCCGTAGCGGGTGGAGTTGCTGACGGAAAGCAGGTTGTTCGGGCCGGGCGCCATGTTGAGGGCGAAACAGGCGGGGAGGAAGAGGGAGAGGGTGGCGAGGTCCATGGCGGCTCCGTGTGCGCAGGGGGACGGGTAGGGGGAGGATAATGGGAGTGGAGTGGGTTGGACAATGTGTGCGTTGGGTTGGCGAACCGGTATCGGAGACCCGGCAGACCCGAAGCTCTCCCACGCACAGCCGCTATATTCGACCGAATGAACAGGTTCCTCAACGAGCACAAGATTCGTCCCGTGATCGATCAGGTATACCCGTTTGAGAAAGCACGAGAAGCTTACGAGCATCTCGCCAGGGGCGCATTTGGAAAGGTGGTGATCAACGTCGCCCAATAACGTTAAGTGCAACATAGCCTTTGTAGTGAGCGGGCTTGTCGAATCGTCGCACCGCCCGCGCTGGGGGGCGAAGCCGCCCCAAATCCGGCTGCTTCGGTCTTACTGATACACCGAGGCGCCTGGGTTTAGGGCGGCTTCGCCCCCCCAGCGCGGGGCAAGCCCGCTCACTACAAATCTGCGTGTGACGCGGATTGCGTGTAGATAAATTTATAATCGCAAATGTAGGAGCCGATTTTATTGCTGTGCGCAGTGACCCAAACGGCCTGCATGCCAGGGGTTAGTTGGTGATGCAAATCAGCTCGGGTCGTGCACAGTTGGATGCGTTGTTCAGTCGTTAAGTCCTTGATCCACAGGCCTGCCTCGCAGCGGTTGGATTTACCAATGGCCGGTCCCGGGAAGGTTATTTCATAGGCTGATTCGTAATGGACCGTGTCGCCAGGCAACAGGTAGACGCCGACATTGCAGCTGTTTATGGACAACACAAAACCAACGCAAAAACCACTGAGAAAGGCATCTGAAACGCGCTTAAGGGCTTTCTCAGCTGGGCGTTGATAGAGCGCTCTACCTGCGAAAACCAGCCCCATCAAAACGCTGACGGCTACATAGATGGTCCACTCTGGAATCCACGGCATCAAAACGGTTTGTCTTGCAATGCGAGTCGCCCACAGCATGTAGCAAAACAGCGTTCCAACCACCAATAGGGTGATGGCCAAGACCGTTATTTTCTTGCCTGTGCTCACGGGTAAGTGCTGTTTCATTGATTGCTTCCGTGCAATTGAATCCGTCGCTGACAATGTGGCGAGATGCGCCGATTTACATCTCAAACGCTGAACTGATTGAACAGCGTTTGCAGAAATACATCAGCAGCCGCAGATTCAGAAAGCAAGTAATGTCCAAACCAAATGTCCCACCCGGCGGCAAGGCTAAACTGTGCGCACTCGAAATTTGGGTGAATGGTTTCGTCAAGTCCGAAGACAGGTGACCCTACTCGTTTGAACCCTTGGTGTTTGACCAGATCTTCAGCCAACGATAGCCAATAATCATCCGAGCACTCGTTGAGATTGAATGTCAGATGACCATTGGCTGCGGTGGAGAGAGTGGGTTTCATGGCTCACCATTTGATCTGCTGTCGAGCTACCGCGATATCTGCGATAACACCTGAATCACCTCGGCTGCCATCTGGTCAGCGCTGTTCGTTCCGTCGATCCGCAAGATCGGCGCGGTTTGTCTGGCCAGCCACGCTTCGTGCCAGGCCCGATTGCGTCCAGAAAAACTCGGGTCGTCATACTGCGAGGCCCATTCCCTGAAGGCCAGGTGTATTTCATGCATGTCGCCACCGGGGGCGATGCGATCGCCAAAGCGTTGCGTTTCTCGTGCGGTCAGCCGCTCAAGGCGAACGGGTGTGGGCGTGGCCACGAACACAATCAGCTCGGCACGGGTAATCAGCGCATCACCCCAGCCCATGCAGGATCCGGTCAGCAACCAGTCGCCGTCACCGAATGCTTGCTGGATCAGCGTCACCCGGTCATCAGGAGGACGTTTGGTGGTGAAGGGCGGGTTGGTGGGCATCCAGTAAAAATCATCGACGTCGAGGTGTTTTACGCCGAGCAACGTCGCGAGGTTTTGACCCAGCGTGGTCACGCCTGCACACGAGGCGCCGGTGATGTAAATGCTCAATTTTTGCTCCATCGGGTGTTATCGAACCGCCTCCAAGGGCGGTCCTTTGATCAGCGCCCTTAATCGCTCATCCCTCACATACTTTGCCACCCTCATGAAATCTTCGCGGCAGCCTTGTGCAAACGCCAAATTCAGGAAGTTCACTCTTTGCTCGTCGATCTCGGTACGCATGGCGAGGATGTAATAACCTTCTGCGCGAAAATCGCCAGCACTCAAGGCCAGGGGGCGAGCATTATCAATCACCCATTGAATCGCATCTTCGTCCGGTTTTGGTGGGGGCTTGTGCTTGGGGAAGCAGCTGGGAAAGGCGGTCAGCAATGGGTACTCCGATTCGTAGTAGTCCGGACCCTGGACTGTCGCTTGCAGAAGGGCAAGGCGCCTCTCGTACTCAGCACTGGGGGGATAGAAGGGTATGCAATTGACGTATTCCACAGCCCCTGCAATCAGGCCTTGCTCGGCGGCCCGGCCGTAGAACTCGCAGGCGGATTGTTTATTCTTGAGAATTGATGCCGCCAGCAACACCTTGGCTTTTTGGTACATGGCAACGGCATGCCCACCCGCGATTGCAGTGTCCAGGTGTGCGTTGAGTCGCCTCATTATTTGCGCGCTTTCAGTCGCTAACGCCTCTGGCTCGGCAGGGTCTACGGGTTGATCGGTTTTGACGATTTCGAGCACGCGGTCGGACACGCGCTTTGCATCGTCCAGCGCGTCCAGGGCGGCGTGATAGTGCGTGACAGCTTCGGGCGTGGGTGGCTGGGCGAGTGTGTTCAGCGGAAAAAAACAAAGCCCTAAAACGTATATGAAGCGCAGGGTCAAAAGGACCTCCTTGTTTGTCGCCATGGCCCGTTCCATCAGGTCTGATCCATCAAGTACGCCATCGGCATTAATATTCCTATTTGAGCGTATCGCCTTTGCGCGTCCGAACTTTAATCACTGCAGGTCGAGCAAACTCAGGAGCGGGGCAGGCGCCATCACCCGAGCGCGCAAAAACGGCAATCAACAAAACAACTGCTTGCATGGCACATATGGATATCCGTATATTCACATCTCCAAATGTAAGGAGCTTTCATGATCACGCCCCCTGAGGTCTTCAAAAGCCTGGCCGACGAAACCCGTTCCCGCGCCACCCTGCTGATTGCTGATCAGGGCGAGCTGTGTGTCTGCGAGTTGATGTGTGCCCTGGACGACAGCCAGCCAAAGATCAGCCGCCATTTAGCGCAACTGCGCAGCAGTGGCTTGCTGCTCGACCGCCGCCAGGGCCAGTGGGTGTATTACCGCCTTAACCCGGACCTACCGAAGTGGGTTCACGAAATCCTGCAGGTGACCTCGAAAGCCAACACCGATTGGCTCAAGCAAAACGCTGCTCGCCTGCGGTGTATGAATGGCCGGCCTGTGCGGGAAGCCGACTGCGCCTGAGCCTCTGACGTCCGCCAAAAGCGGCAGGAGCAATCCATGCGAGTCCTGTTCATGTGCACGGCCAACAGTTGCCGCAGCATCCTTTCAGAAGCGGTCTTCAATCACCTGGCGCCGCAGGGCATCGAGGCGATCAGTTCCGGGAGTTTCCCCAAAGGCCAGGTGTTGCCACGCAGCTTGTCGACGTTGCAGCAGGCCGGGATCTCTGTCGATGGCTTGTACAGCAAAGGCAACGACGCATTCGAAGGCAACCCGCCAGACATCGTGATCACCGTGTGTGACAAGGCGGCTGGCGAAAGCTGTCCGGTGTATTTCGGCCCGGCGCTGAAAGCCCATTGGGGGTTGGAAGACCCCTCGGATGTGACGGGAGACGAGGCGGCGATCGACGCAGCGTTCAATACCACATTGGCGCGCATTGAAAAACGCTGCCAAGCCTTCCTCGCCCTGTCCCTCGGCACCATCAGCCGTGATGCGCTCAAAACCGAGCTTGAACGAATTGCCACGCTCTGAGGAGAACCCATGTCTGACCATCTACCCAATCTCGACCTGAGCCTGTTCGACGAGGTGCAAGCGTCGACGCTGGACCCACATAAACCGCGGATCTTGCTGCTCTACGGTTCGACTCGCGAACGCTCGTTCAGCCGTCTGCTGGTGGAAGAAGCCGCACGCTTGCTGGAGCATTTTGGTGCCGAGACACGCATCTTCAACCCCTCCGGTTTGCCGTTGCCAGACGACGCCCCGGTCGATCACCCCAAGGTGCAAGAGCTGCGCGACCTGGTGTTGTGGTCGGAAGGGCAGGTGTGGTGTTCCCCGGAGCGACACGGCGCGATGTCTGCGGTGTTCAAGGCGCAGATCGACTGGGTACCGCTGGAGCTGGGAGCCGTGCGCCCGACTCAGGGCAAGACGTTGGCGGTGATGCAGGTCTGCGGCGGTTCGCAGTCGTTCAATGTGGTGAATCAACTGCGGGTACTGGGCCGCTGGATGCGTATGTTCACCATCCCCAACCAGTCATCGGTACCCAAGGCTTATATGGAATTCGACGAGGCTGGGCGGATGAAACCGTCGCCGTTTTATGATCGCGTTGTCGACGTGATGGAAGAGTTGGTGAAGTTCACCGTACTGCTGCGTGATCGCCAGGCGTTCCTGGTGGACCGCTATTCGGAGCGCAAAGAGTCGGCTGAGCAACTGATGGCGCGAGTAAACCAGCGTTCCATTTGAGCGGTTGACGCTATCGTTCCGGTGGCCAGGGATGATGCGTGAGCGTTCTGAATGATGCGTACTTATGCGTTTCTGGTATCAGTCCTATACGGTTCACCCCATTTATCAATCAATGCCTGACCCGTTAATTTGCTCTCCACGTCATCACGCGTATCGAGGCGTTTTAGTGTCCGCGTAGGTAGACATTGCCATCACGCAATTCAGCGCGTTCTAGAACCCTTTGATTTGGAGAGCCCGCACTGTGAATAAAACCCTTCTTGGTGTCGCGATGTGCGTCACGGCGCCGTTTGCCGCTGCCGCGGACAGCGTCGCTGAATCCCAGCAAATCCGCCGTGCAAACAGCCAGGCTTCGGCTGCCGGCCCCGAGGACTATTTCTCTGGGCGGGTGCGTGTTGATCCGCTGTTTCCGGCGTCCGATGAGATCGACGTTTCGGGCGCCTACGTCAGCTTTGAGCCGGGCGCACGTTCGGCCTGGCACACGCACCCGGCGGGTCAGCGGCTGGTGGTGATGTCGGGCGTTGGGCTGACTCAGGATTGGGGCAAGCCGGTGCAACGGATCTTGCCGGGCGACGTCATCGTTTGCCCGCCAGGCGTCAAGCACTGGCACGGCGCGGCGCCGAACAGTGCGATGACGCACCTGGCGGTGACCGGGACGGTGGGCGGTAAAAACGTCGACTGGCTGGAAAAAGTCACCGACGCCGAGTACAGCGCCTCGCTAAACAAACCCGCCAGCAGCGAGACCGCGCTGTCCGCCAAGCAACAGTCGATACCCTTGATTGCTGCAGCGATGGCCACCGGCAATCTGCCCGCACTTAATACGGCACTGAATCAAGGTCTGGACGCTGGGTTGGCCATCAGCGAGGCAAAGGAAATTCTGGTGCAGCTTTACGCCTACGTTGGCTTCCCTCGCAGCTTGAACGCGCTGGGTGAGTTGATGCGGGTAGTGGAGGCGCGCAAGCAACGGGGGATCAAGGATGAGCAGGGGCGCGAGCCGATGGCGGTCATTCCCGTTGGCGAGCAGTTGCTGGTGCTCGGCAAGGCCAACCAAACGAAAATCGCCGGCGCAGAGGTGAAGGGCCCGTTGTTCGATTTTGCCCCGGTGATCAATCAATACCTGCAGGCGCATCTGTTCGGCGACATCTTTGCCCGGGACAACCTCGACTGGCAGAGCCGCGAGTTGGCGACGGTTGCCGCGTTGGCCGCCACACCGGGTGTGGAGTCGCAGTTGCGTTCCCACGTCGCCGCCAGCCTGCGGGTGGGGGTGACGGTGGAGCAATTGCGCCAACTGGTGCGATTGCTCGAAGAGCAGGGCAACGTCGAAGCGGCCCGACGCGCCAGCGCAATACTGGAATAGGTATCCCTGTAGTTTGTAGTGAGCGGGCTTGTCCCGCGCTAGGGGGCGAAGCCGCACTAGATCCAGTCACCGCAGTTCTTACTGCAAAACCGCGTAGGCCGTGTTTAGGGCGGCTCCGCCACCCAGCGCGGGGCAAGCCCGCTCACTACAAGCCCGCCACCAGTGGCTGGGGATAGCGCAAGGTCTCGCGCAGCAAGGTGAATGCCGGTGAGCTCTGGCGCCGGCTCGGGTAGTACAAGTGGTACCCCGAGAACGGCTCGCACCAGTCTTCCAGCACCCGCACCAGGCGGCCCTGCGCCACGTGTTCCAGCACCAGGTCTTCGGGCATAAACGCCAAGCCCAGGCCTTGGAGCGCCGCTTCCATGCGCATGGCGATGGTGTTGAACACCAGTTGGCCTTCGACGCGTACGTTCAATTCCTGCCCGTTCTTTTCAAACTCCCACACATACAAACTGCCATGGGTCGGCATGCGCAGGGTGATGCAGTTGTGGGTCATCAAGTCGTTGGGAATTGTCGGCAGCGGGTAGCGGGCAAAATACGCTGGCGAACCGACCACCGCCATGCGCATGTCCGGGCCGATGCGCATCGCGATCATGTCCTTGGCCACTTGCTCTCCCAAACGCACGCCTGCATCGAAACCTTGCGCCACGATATCGGTGAAGCCGTAGTCGACGATGATCTCGATATGGAGGTCGGGATTGTCTGGCAGCAGCTTGGCCAGCACCGGATGCAGCACGCTGATTGCGCAATGTTCGCCTGCCGTGATGCGCAGCTTGCCCATCGGCTTGTCGCGGTATTCGCTGAGAGAGGCCAGCTCGCTGTCGATCTCCTCGAACCGTGGCGCGATCACCCGCAGCAGATGCTCACCGGCCTCGGTCGCCGACACGCTGCGGGTGGTGCGGGCCAGCAAGCGCACGCCGAGGTGCTCTTCGAGCTGGCGCATGGCGCGGCTCAAGGCCGGTTGCGACATGCCAAGCCGAGCGGCCGCGCGGGTGAAGCTGCGTTCCTGGGCCACGATGGCGAAGAGTGCCAGTTGGTCGTAGCGTTCGGTGGTCATTGATGCGTCTCTGGTATGAACAGAGTGTGATTATGCCTGTTGTAGAAAGGCGCTCTCACAATTTGTAGGCCTTGGGTCACTCGGCGGACGAGCCTTCCTTCAACATCACCAGTGCCCCCACGATCAGCGCCTGCATACCTTGTTCCAGTTCAATTTCCATCTCCGCTTCTTCGGTAGCGCGATCCGTTTCCACCACGGGCTCTCGCTGGGTAACCGTATACACCGTGTCGGCTACGGCCATGCAGTGGAACGCCACCGTGGCAAGCAGCCAGCGCGCCTGATCCTGGCTGACGCCAAATGCCTGGGCGATAAGCGCTTGGTGGCCGTGGATCTTGGCCAGCATCGGCTCAGTCGCGGCCGCCCTGCGGATGACGAAAGGCGTGAGCCCCGGGTGCGCCTTGACGAACTCCCGGACCGAGGTGGCGAACACGATCAGGTACTCGCGCAAGCCGCCGTCCTTGTCGCCGCAATCCTGGGGAATCTGCCAGCGCGTGAAGATTTCTTCGGCGACCAGCGCTTTGAGCGCCTCGAGGTTGGCCACGTGTTTATACAGCGCCATATGGCTCACACCCAGCGCCGCCGCGAGGCCGACGAAGGTGATGTTGGGCAGGCCCATCTCTATACCGGCTTCGACGATTCGCTCCCGTGTGATGCTCGGCGGGCGTCCGCGGGTGGCCGGTTTTTTTGCGGGTTCCATAGGTATTCCTTAATCACTGAACACAAGGTTGTAGCTGTCTTGTCGGGTTTACGCAAATTAGTTTATAGTCATGCAACTAAATATGATTCTGATTCTCAAACGGACCTTTTCTCGCAATGGACTCTCCTGACTCGGCCTCGGCCAACCCCACTGTCGAAGGCACGCTTAGCCGGGTATTGGCGCCTATCCGTGGGCGCCTGGTGATTGCCGCGCTGTTGGCCGCCGTCGGTGCGATGCTGACCCTGGTGCCCCTGGCCGGTATCGCCCATATCGCTCGACGCTTGCTCGGCGATGCTGGCAGCGTATCCAGTGAACTGTGGTGGGTGGCGGGCTTGAGCATCGCGAGCCTGTTTGTGGGCATGGCGCTGATTTTTGCGGGTGAACTGCTGGCCCACCTGGCCGACAACCGCCTCACACACCACTTGCGCCAGGCCATCACGCAACGCCTGAGCCGGGTACCGCTGGGCTGGTTCAGCAGTCGCGCGTCGGGCGAAATCAAGCGGGCGGTGCAGGACGACATCAACACCCTGCACAGCCTCACCGCGCATTTCTACACCACCACCGGGCGTGCAGGCGGCGCCGTGCTGATCTCGATGGTCTACCTGTTCGCCATGGACTGGCGCCTGGCGCTGATTGCGTTGTTGCCATTCGCCGGTTATTTCCTGTTCCTTAAACGGGCCATGCGCGCCAGCGGCGCGAGTATGCAGCAATTCATCGGCGGCATGGACCGCATCAGCAATGCGGTGGAGGAGTTCGTCAAAGGCATTCCGGTGGTCAAGGCCTTCGGTGTCAGTGGCAAGGCGCATAGCGCTTACCGCCAAGCGATCGATGCGTTCGCCGAAGCGTTCATCGACTTCACCCGTCCGCTGGTGGCTTCGATGGCGAATGCCAACGCGATGATTGCGCCGGTCACCGTGCTCTGCGTGGTGCTGGTGGCGGGCACGCTGTTTGTCAGCCTGGGTTGGATGATGCCGCTGGACGTGCTGCCGTTTGTGCTGGTGGCGCCGGGCTTGAGTGCGCCGTTGTTGCTGTTGCACTACATCACCCACGACCTCAACAACGCCACGGGCGCCGCCCAGCGTGTGCACGCGCTGCTCGACACGCCAACGCTGTCGCAGCCATCGGTGCACACCCAGCAATTGCCGAGGGGCAGCGAGATTCGCTTCGAGCAGGTCGGTTATGGCTATGGGCCCGACAATCCGGTGCTGGCTGATATCAGCTTCACGCTGCAACCGGGCACCACCACGGCGATTGTCGGGCCGTCAGGTGCCGGCAAGTCGACGCTGGCGCGCCTGCTGCTGCGTTTCTTCGACCCCGACACCGGGCGTATCACCCTCGGTGGCGTAGACCTGCGAAACATCGAGACCGAACGGCTTTACCAACGCATCGGGTTCGTGTTGCAGGAGGTACGCCTGATCAACGCCAGCGTGCGCGACAACATCGCCCTCGGCAGGCCCTCAGCCACTGCGCAAGACATCGAAGACGCCGCACGCACCGCGAATATCCACGAGCGCATCCTGCGCCTGCCCCGGTGCTATGAGTCGGTAATCGGCGAAGACGCCCAGCTTTCCGGCGGCGAGCAGCAGCGCGTGAGCATCGCCCGTGCGGTGCTGGTGGACCCGCCGGTGCTGGTTCTCGATGAGGCCACTGCCGCTGCGGATGCCGAGAACGAAGTGGCGATCCAGCAAGCCCTGTCGCGCTTCGCCCGGGGCCGCACGTTGTTGGTCATCGCCCATCGGCTCGACACCGTGATGCACGCCGACCAGATCCTGGTCGTTGATCAAGGCCGCGTGGTTGAGCAGGGGCGGCATGCCGACTTGCTGGCCCGTGAGGGGCTCTACGCACGCCTTTGGCATCTGGGCGACTACGCCCGCGACGAACAACCGGTGGTGCAACCATGCTGAAGACTTTTGTGCGCCTGCTGGGCGAAGACGCCCCGACCTTGCGTCGCTATGCCTGGATGGCAGCGTTCTATGGCCTGCTCTGTGGGCTGACCATTACCGCGCTGGTGCCGGTGATCAGCCGCCTGCTGCGCGGCGATGTACGCGGCGCGGCGTTTTGGCTGGTTGCGCTGCTGGTGGGCATGCTTGCCTGCGGCATATGGCGGCGCAGCGTGGACAAGGCGGGTGTGGCGGTCGGCGTCGCAGTGCTGCAAGGCGCACGCCAGCGTATCGGTGATCACGTTGCGCGCCTGCCCATCGGCTGGTTCACCCCACAAAACAGCGCTCAGCTCAGCCATGTGATTACCCAGGGCATGATGGCGGTGGCCCAGTTACCGGCCCACGTGTTCACCCCGGTGATCAGTGGCGCGGTGACGCCATTGGTGATCGTCGTCGCACTGTTTGCGCTGCACTGGACGTTGGGGCTCGTCGCATTGCTGGCACTGCCGCTCTTGGTGGGCGCGATGTTACTCACGGCCCGCCTGGGCCAAGCGGCCGACGCCACTTATCAGCAGCACTTCGCCCACACCAGTCAGCGCATGGTCGAGTTCGCCCAGGCCCAATCGGTGTTACGCGCCTTTAATGGCGAGGGCGGTGGCCTGCGGCTGCTGGGACAAGCCATCGACCAGCAGCGCCAATCCGGCATGCGCTTGATCTATCAGTCGTCATTGTCGGCGGTGCTCAACGCGTGGGTGGTGCAGGCGATTTTCTGTGCGCTGCTGGTGGCCGTGGCGCTGTGGGCCGAGCTGCTTGAGCAGGACGCTGCGATTGCTGCCTGTGTCGCGCTGGTGCTGGTGTGTCGCTACATCGAACCGCTGCTCGACGTGGCCAGTTATGGCGAAATCCTGCGCAGCGCCAACGGCCAGCTTGACGCGGTCCAGAGCATCCTGGCGGTGCAGCCCTTGCCAGTGATGGAGCCAGCGCAAACGCCGGCGGACAACGCGGTGGAACTGCGCAGCGTGAGCTTTCGTTATGCGCCTGACGCGCCCCAGGTGCTGCGCGGTGTGAACCTTGAAATCGCGGCGGGTAGCATGACGGCACTGATCGGTGCGTCCGGCTCGGGCAAGACCACGCTGGTGCGTTTGCTCGCGCGTTTCTTCGACGCAAGTCGGGGCACTGTGCTGATCGGGGGCGTGGATGTGCGGCAGTTGTCCGAGGCGGATCTTGCGGCGCAGGTCAGCCAGATTTTCCAGGACACCTACCTGTTCCAGGGCAGCATTGCCGACAACATCCGCCTCGGCAAGCCGACCGCCACTGAGGCTGAATGGGTTGAGGCGGCGCGCCAGGCCAGTGTGGCCGAGATCGTCGCGCGCTTGCCCCAAGGCCTGGACACGCCGGTGGGCGAGGGCGGGGCACGGTTGTCGGGTGGCGAGCGGCAACGCATTGCCATTGCCCGTGCCTTGCTCAAGGGCGCACCGATTCTGCTGGTGGACGAAGCCACCGCCGCGCTGGACGCGGAAAACCAGGCGGCCGTCGCCGAGGCGTTGGCCAGGCTGCGCGGCCAATGCACGTTGATTGTGATTGCACATCAGCTGTCCACTGTGGCCATGGCCGACCAGATCGTGGTGCTCGATGAGGGCCAGATCGTTGAGCAAGGTACCCCGTCGAGCTTGGCGGCCAGTGGCGGGCGTTACGCACAGTTCCTGGCTCAACGGCAGGCGGCAACGGGCTGGCGCATCGCATGATGGGCTTAGCTTGGAGTGGACTGTTTACGGTGCTGTGCGGGGTTTCGCTACTGGTCGGTGCGCGTGAGATCGACGTGTGGACATTCTCCGGTGATGCCTGGCTGACGCTGACCGCCAGCCGCTTGCCGCGCCTGGCCGCATTGGTACTGACCGGCGTGGGGTTGGCGGTGTGCGGGGTGATCCTGCAGCACATCCTGCGCAACAAGTTTGTCGAGCCGGCTACCACGGGCGGGCTGGACGCGGCCAAGCTCGGCATCCTCGTGTCGCTGGTGCTGATGCCCGCCGCCAGCCCCATGACGCGCATGCTGTTTGCATTGGCGTGCTGTTTCGCCGCGAGCCTGGGGTTCCTGGCGATCATCCGGCGCATTCGCTTTCAGAACACGCTGCTGGTGCCGGTCATTGGCCTCATGTACGGCGCGGTACTCAGTGCCATCGCCGAGTTCTTTGCCTACCGCCACAATATCCTGCAAAGCATGCAG
This sequence comes from Pseudomonas sp. PGPPP1, assembly GCF_002255865.1. NCBI lineage: Bacteria > Pseudomonadati > Pseudomonadota > Gammaproteobacteria > Pseudomonadales > Pseudomonadaceae > Pseudomonas > Pseudomonas sp. PGPPP1. Next base: position 521,839 of record NZ_NKIG01000001.1, read on the forward strand.
GGCTGGTTGCTGGGTGACTTTTCCAAGGTGGTGCAGGGCAATTACGAGATCATCTATTTGATCCTGCCCATCGTTGCACTGACCTACCTGTACGCCCATCGCTTCACCGTGCTGGGCATGGGCGAGGGCATGGCCACCAGCCTGGGGCTGAACTACGCAGCGACTGCCGCGCTGGGGTTGTTGCTGGTGGCGGTGACGGTGGCTGCGACGGTCATCACCGTCGGTTCGATTGCATTTGTCGGGCTGGTGATCCCTAACCTGGTGGCGCTGCACTACGGCGAAAACCTCAGCCGCACGCTGCCCATCGTCGCCATGGGCGGTGCCGCATTGTTGCTGGTCTGCGACCTGCTTGGCCGGCTATTGATCTTTCCGTTCGAAGTGCCGATCGGCCTGACCGCCGGCATCGTCGGTGGGCTGCTGTTCCTCGCGCTGATCGTCTGGAGGCACCGATGAAGCGTCTGTGGGCTTTGGTGCTCAGCTTGGCCGTGGCGTTTGTGGTGTATGGCTCGGGCCTGGACTTCGACTACGTGATCCCCAAGCGTCTTATCCGGCTCTCGGCGATGTGCATTGGCGGGGTGTGCGTGGCGTGGTCGTCGATCATCTTCCAGACCCTCACCGGCAACCGCATCCTGACGCCGGCGATCATGGGCTATGAAGCAGTTTACCTGTTGTTCCAGGCGCTGCTGGTGCTGGTGCTCGGCACCGCCAGCCTGGTGTTGCTGGGCAGCCAGGGCAACTTTGTACTGTCGGTGTTGTTGATGCTGGGTTACTCCTGGGCGATCCATCGCTGGTTGCTGCGCGACGGCAAGAACAACGTGTATTTCCTGCTGCTGCTGGGCTTGGTGCTGAGCATGGTGATCGGCACCCTCACGCAGTTCGTACAGCTCAAGGTCAGCCCCGGCGAGTTCTCGATTTTGCTCGGGTTCAGCCAGGCTTCGTTTGGCCGCGTGCAACCCCAGCAACTGGTGTATTCGGGCCTGCTGGTGGCGCTGTTGTACCTGGCGTTTGCGCGAACCTTGCCAACCTTGGACGTGCTTGCGTTGGGGCGCGATCAAGCGGTGTCCCTGGGTGTGGACTACCCGCGTACCGTGCGCCTGCAACTGGCCCTGGTCGCCACGTTGGTGGCGGTGTCCACCGCGTTGCTGGGGCCGACGGCATTCATGGGCGTGTTCGTCGCCAACACCACGTATGCGCTGGCGCGTACGTTTCGCCATCGGGTCACGTTGCCGATGGGCAGCGCGGTGGCCATCGTCATTTTCATCACGGCCCAGCTGCTGGTGGAGCACGTCTTCAACTACAAGACCACCGTCGGCATTCTCGTGAATCTGCTGTGCGGCGCGTATTTCCTCGCACTGATGCTGCGTACCCGAGGCAACCCATGATCACTGTGCAAAACCTCAGCAAGGCGTACGGCGCCAAGACCGTGCTGTCCGGCGTGAGCACTGGCTTTCCCGCGCAGCGGCTGACGTCGTTGATCGGCCCCAATGGCGCGGGCAAAACCACGCTGTTGATGATGATCGCGCGGCTGATGCAACCCAGCGGTGGCGACATCCTGCTCGACGGTCGCAAGGCCGGGGACATCCCCATCCGTGACTACGCCAAGCGCGTGGCCACCTTGCGCCAGGCGCCGGATTTCAACCTGCGGCTCACCGTCGAGGAACTGGTCGCCTTCGGGCGCTTCCCCTACAGCCGTGGCGCGCTCACGGCAGAGGACCGACGCGTTATCGACGAGGCCCTGACGTTCCTGGACCTGCATCCGCTGCGCCACGCCTACCTTGAGGAGCTCAGTGGCGGGCAGCGCCAGATGGCGTTCCTGGCCATGACCGTCGCCCAGCAAACCGAGTGCCTGTTGCTGGATGAGCCGCTCAACAACCTCGATATCAAGCACGCCGTGCACATCATGCGTGCGCTGCGAAGGCTGTGTGACGAGCAGGGCCGCATGGTGATCCTGGTGGTGCATGACATCAATTTTGCCGCCCATTACTCGGACCACATCGTCGCCATGAAAGCGGGCGCAGTGCACTGCACCGGCAGCGTGGCCGAGGTGGTCACCGAAGCGCGCTTGCGCGAACTGTACGACCTGGACTTCCAGATCACCCACAGCGCGCGCGGGCGCCTGTGCAACTACTTCAATCCCGCATGAGAGAACCCATGAAACGTCATCACACCCCCTGGGCGTTTGCCCTGTTGCTGAGCGTGTTCGTCACGGGGCAGGCAGCCGCTGCGGCGCCTATCAGCGTGACCCACGCGCTGGGCACCACACAGATCCAGCCACCGGTGCAGCGCGTGGTTGCCCTGGACATGAATGAAGTCGATTTCCTCGACCAATTGGGCGTGCCCGTGGCCGGTATGCCCAAGGACTTCGTGCCGCAGTTCCTGCAGCGCTACAAGGACGATGCGGCGGTGGTCGACACCGGCGCCATCGTGCAACCTAACCTGGAGCGGGTACACGCGGCCAGGCCGGACCTGATCCTCATCACCTCGTTGCAGGCCCAGCATTACGGCGAACTGAGCGAGATTGCACCGACGTTGCATTTTGACGTGGATTACCGCGACAGCGAGGCGCGGCATATTGAGGTGATCAAAAACCACCTGCTGACGTTGGGGCAGGTCTTCGACAAGCAGTCACTCGCTCGCCAGCAGGTCGCCGCGCTTGACGCAAAAGTCGAGCAGGCGCGGCGTATCACCCAGGCGCGGCCCGAGCGCGCACTGGTGGTGCTGCATAACAACGGCGCGTTCAGCTCGTTTGGCGTGCAGTCGCGCTACGGCTTTGTGTTCACCGACCTGGGCGTGAAACCGGCAAGCCCGACCGCCGAGACCGGCTTGCATGGGCAACCGATTTCCAGCGAGTTCATCCAACAGGCCAACCCGGACATCCTCTACGTGGTGGACCGCACCGCCGTGATGGAGCGCCGCCCGACGCTGGACGCGCAAAGCCTGGGCAACCCGTTGTTGCGCCAGACCAATGCCTGGAAGAACGGGCGCGTGGTGTTCGTCGATGCCCAGGCCTGGTACGTCATGGCCGCCAGCCCGACGTCGATCAAGCGCGTGATCGACGATGTGATCAAAGGTTATCAGCCCTGATTCCAGGCGTTTAACCCGCTACACACTGCCAACACTAAAAAATACACACACCCTTACGGAGCCTTCCATGACTCGCCGTACTCGTACCCCTGTGCCCGCTCGTCCAGGTTTTGCCCTCAAACGCAGTGCTGCTGCCGTACAAATCGCCTTGCTGGGGCTGGCGATCAGTGCCGCGCCGGTGTTCGCCGAAGAGGCGGAACGCACTGAAGAAAAACCCGTCTCCACCTTGCCTTCCATCCAGGTGGACGGCGAAATGGCCACCGCCGAATTGCCGCCCACCTATGCCGGTGACCAGGTGGCGTATGGCAGTCGTATCGGCCTGCTGGGCAACAAAGACTTTATGGAAACGCCGTTCAGCACCATCAGCTACACGGAAAAATTCATTGCCGACCGCCAGGCCCAAACCGTCACCGATGTGATCGCGGCCACCGATCCGGCGGTGTTCAGCAATGGCTTGAAAGGCACCTACAGCGAGAACTATTCCATCCGTGGCTTTGCCACCAGCATCAGCGACGTGACCATCGGCGGGCTGTTCGGTGTTGCGCCGTACTACCGCATCTCGCCGGAAATGTACGAGCGCATCGAAGTGCTCAAGGGCCCATCGGCGTTGCTTAACGGCATGCCGCCCGGTGGCTCGGTAGGCGGCACCGTCAACCTGGTGCCCAAGCGTGCCGGTGCCGAACCGCTGACCCGTTTCACCACCACCTATAACTCCGATGCGCAATACGGCGGCCACCTCGATGTAGGGCGTCGGTTTGGCGAAGAGCAGCAGTTTGGTGTGCGGTTCAACGGCGTTTATCGCGACGGCGATACGGCCACCGATCACCAACAACAGAAAGCCCAGTTGAATGCCCTCGGCCTGGATTGGCGTGGCGAACGTGCACGGTTGTCGGTGGACCTCTACAACAGCGAGGACCGCGTGCGCGGGCAGAACCGTGGGATCAGCCTGGCGCCCAACGTGTCGGTACCCAAGCCACCCAAGTCCGACACCTTGCTGAACCCGGACTGGGCGTTTGTCGAGACCAAGGACAAAGGCGCGATTGTGCGTGGCGAGTTCGACTTGAGCGACCAGTTACTGGCCTACGCGGCGTTTGGTGCCAGCGAGACCCACTATCGCTACAGCGGGGCGATGTCGGCGACGGTCATCAACAACGCGGGCGATTTAAGCACCACCATGGGCCAATTGAAGATGGACATCGAAAAGACCTCAGGCGAGGCCGGTCTCCGGTGGCAATTGCAAACCGGGCCGGTGGCACACCAGTGGGTGGTGAATGCCACGCGCTATGCAGACAAACAGAAAGACTACGGTCGTCGTTCGGTGCCAGGCGCCAATTGGGTCACCAATATCTATCACCCGACCTGGGGGCCGCAGGCGGCACAAAGCTTCCCGGCAGTGGCTCACACTGAATCCGAGCTGACCAGCTATGGCGTGGCCGACACCCTGTCGATCCTAGACGACAAGGTGCAGCTGACCCTCGGCGTGCGTCGCCAAAACGTTGTCACCGACACGTTCAGCGTCACCACCGGCGCCCGTAACAAACCCGGTTATGACGAGGGCGCCACCACTCCGGCTGCCGCGTTGGTGGTCAAGGTCACAGAGCAGGTGTCGGTGTACGCCAACTACATCGAGGGCTTGAGCAAGGGCGCCATGGCGCCGATGACAGCGGCCAACTACGGTGACGTGTTTGCGCCGTACAAAACCAAACAAAAGGAAGTGGGCCTCAAGCTGGACCTTGGCACGTTCACCCACACCCTCAGCCTGTACCAGATCGAACGCCCCGGCAGCTTCACCGACCCGGTCACCAATGTGTTTTCGTTTGGTGGCGAGCAACGTAACCGTGGGATTGAGTGGGGCTTCTTCGGTTCGCCGCTGGACGATGTGCGCTTGATGGGCGGCGTGGCCCATGTCGACCCCAAAGTGACCAAGTCGGTCGGTGGCCGCTACGACGGCAACACAGCAACCGGCGAGCCCAAGTTGCAAGGCAAGCTCGGCGCCGAGTGGGACACACCAGTCCTGCGGGGGTTGACCTTGACCGCCAACGCCACCGCGATCTCGCGGCAATACATCGATGCCGACAACACACAGACCATTCCCGGCTATACCTTGTTTGACGTCGGCACGCGCTACGCCACGCAAATCGCCAGTCGCCCGGTGACCCTGCGCGGCACGGTGACTAACGTGACGAACAAGGCCTATTGGGGCATGCCGCTGACGTCGAGCCTGGGCCTGGGAGCGCCACGTACGTTTGAGCTGTCGGCGACGGTGGACTTCTGAGTGCCAGGCGGGTCGCTATAGTTTTTTATAGATGATCCGCATCCACCACAGCCTTGGCGAACGCTGCGGGTGCTTCCTGCGGCAGGTTGTGGCCGATGCCGCCATTGATCTGGCGGAATTCGTATTTGCCGGTGAAGCGTTTGGCGTAGTCCTCGGGCAAAGGGTGCGGCGCGCCGTTGGCGTCGCCCTCCAAGGTGATGGTCGGTACACGAATGGCCGGGGCCTGGGCGAGTTTCTGTTCCAGCGGCGCGTAGTGGGGCTCGCCTTGCACCAGGCCCAGGCGCCAGCGGTAATTGAACACGGTGATGGCGACGTGATCCGGGTTCTGCAGGCCCTTGGCGCTGCGCTCGAAGGTGGCGTCGTCGAATTTCCATTGGGGCGAGGCGGTTTGCCAGATCAGCTTGGCAAAGTCATGAGTGTTTTTCTGGTAACCGGCGGCGCCCCGTTCGGTGGCGAAGTAGAACTGGTACCACCATTGCCGCTCGGCCTCTGGCGGCAGTGGATTTTTACCTGCGGCCTGGTTGCCGATCAGGTAGCCGCTGACGGACACCAGCGCCTTGACCCGCTCCGGCCACAGTGCCGAGACAATGTCCGCCGAGCGCGCGCCCCAGTCGTAGCCGCCGAGCACCGCTTGCTTGATTTTCAGCGCGTCCATGAAGTCGATCACGTCATTGGCCAACGCCGCCGGTTGGCCATTGCGCAGAGTCTTGTCCGAGAGGAAATGCGTGTCGCCATAACCCCGTGCATAGGGGATCAGCACGCGATAACCCTTGGCTGCCAGCAACGGCGCGACCTGGGCGTAGCTGTCGATATCGTAGGGCCAACCATGCAGCAAGATCACCGCCTGGCCGTCCGTCGGGCCGACTTCGGCGTAGGCCACATCCAGCAGGCCGGCCTTGACGTGCTTGAGCGCGCCGAAGGCCGATTGGGTGACGGGGGCGGGGATATTGATCTCCGGCATTTCGGCGCTGGCCCTGCCGATGATGCCCAATGGCAGCAGCGCAAAGGCCAGGTAGAGGGGACGTTTGGAGCGGCGATTCAACTGAGCGTGCATGGCGAGCCTCCTGCGGCTTGATGTGTGCCTGGCCGTCAGTTGAACGCGGTGCTGTGTCTGTTCTGTTTCAAAAAAACGCGAGAGTTAAAGGCTCTGTATCGCAATGGTCTACGTACACACTGCGATACAGACGGGGTGTCAAAACTCCATTCGCAACCCCACTGTGCCCTGGCGACCGTTGAAGGTATTGCTGTCCAGGTTGCGGTTGTAGCCGACTTCGCCGTACAGGTTGATACCGGATGCCACTTTAAGATTGACGCCAAGACTGACCCCCATTGTGGTGGATTTCTGCTCGGTCACGATGTCTGTGACGTCTGCAAACGTCACCGTATTTTGCCCACCTTTTGTATGCCAGATGTTGGCACGCGCATAGGGTTGCAGGAGCGTGCCACTGAGTGGGTAGTCGCCGCTCAGGCGCACGCCCAGCCGGGTGGTCACCAGCGTGTCGGCATCGTAGGACACGTCGGAGATGCCGTCGTTTTGGCTATCCAGTTTGGTCTTGCTGACGATGACCTGAGCCTGGGGCTCGATCATCCATTGTTGTGTGAGCGGCAGCGGCCAACCCACCTCTGCCGAAGCGGCCACGTTATGGCCACGCGTCTTCATTTTTACACCACGGTCTGACTCGTTGTGACCGTCGAAGCGGGTGCCCATTACCACCAGGTCCAGGTAGGCCCGGTTGGGGTTGATCAGCGTCCAGTACACGCCCAGGCTATCGCCGCGCAAGGTGGTGCTGCCAGCGTCCTTGTTTTGCCAGCCACCGTTGAAACCCTTGATGTCACCGGTTAAACGGCTATGGCCGACGAAGAACCCGACGTGTTGGGTCAGGCCGTTGTCCAGGGTGTTGGCAAACACGTCACTGCCCACCTGAAACCCGGTAATCGAGCTGTCCAGCGTGGGGTTGACCGTGCCTGCAAAGCTTTGCCGGCTATTGCTGCCATACACCCGTCCCCAGCCTGCCGTGAGAGGGCTTGTCTGTAGCTGTTGGCTCTGGTCGCCCATGCGTTCGTGATAAGTCCCCAGCATGGCCTGGACGACTTGCTGTGCGGCCGGGAACAGCGTCGCGTAGATCGGAACTTCCGGGCGGTAGATGGGGATTGGTGTGACGCCCGGGTTCGGTGGCAACGGCGGCGTTCCCTCTACGGGCGTCGGCAGTGGCACGATAATGACCGGGTCAGGATTGGGCGGGGGGACGACAGGCACGGTGGAGCGCAAGTAGTAGTTTTCTGCGGTACCGGCAGTGACTCCGCCCTTGAACAGGTAGTAATCAAACGCACCGGCCGAGGCGGGTGCCGCTAGGGTAAAGGCGCTGGCGCCACTGGTGGCACCGTTGGTGGCGAGCACGACTTGAATACCGTCCTGAAGCGTCGCCGCCCCTACGCCCCCGAGGTTAGTGATATTAATCCCTGTATTGCCTTGGATCGTGCCTTGGCTTACCACCAGTTTGTCGCTGGCCGAGCCATCGGCGCCCAGCACCGTTTGCAAGGCAAGCGTGCCGCCGGTGCCGTTATAGTTGCCATTGACGGTCAGCGTATCGGTAGCGGTGGTACTGCCGGTGGTCATGTCGATGGTTCCGCTGTTGTTCAGCGTCACCAATTGCCCAGCGGTGTAAGCGCTGAGAATGCCGGTGTCGACCAGCAATTTACTGCTGCCGCCAAGCGTCATGGTGCCAGTGCCTGTGCCTGGGTCACCGAACACAAAGGTGCCGCCAAGTTTGAAGCTGGCGTTGTTTTGCAGCCTCACTTGCTCCCACTGGGTATAGCGTCCCGGTGTATCAGCCTGGGTATTGTCGAGTATGAGCGTGTCGGTACCCAGGCCGCCGTCAATCAGCGGCGTCGTGGACAGTTGGGTTGCAGTCAAGTTCTGGAGAAGCGCGGTGTCAGTACCGTCGCCCATCAAGATAAGGCCCCGGATGACACCGCCGCCGATCCAATTGAACTGGTCGTTACCGGTGCTGGCAAGGATCTGCCCCCCGATAGTGCCACCCGTGACGTTGATAACGTCGTTGCCACCACTGGTGCTGACGTTCCCGACGATAAGGCTGGTGCCCGAGACCAGAATCGTATCGTCGTCAAAGCCGGTCACCAGGTTGCCGAGGATCGTCCCGCCGCGCATATCGAACAGGTTTTTATCCAGCCTCATGTCGACGCGGCCAATGGTGCCGCCAGTCATCAAGGCGTCATCCCCATTCAGGAAGGCCCCGGTGATGGTGCCCGCGTTCATGACAAACGTGTCGTGGGCGTCGCCCTGGTCCAGCGATGCAATGGTGCCCCCGCTGATTGAAAAGCTATCCCTGCCGTCTCCCTGAAACACGTTGCCAATTTGCCCGCCACTGATCTGCACAATATCCGCGCCCGAACCCTGTGTTAGCGATCCGCTGATCGAGCCGTTGTTCATCTGGAAAATGTTGTTGCCGTCACCCTGATTCAGGGATCCGTTGATGTGCATGCCTGTGCTGTTGGCGTCAAGCAAGGTCACGACGTCGATACCTGCACCAAACGTGACATTTCCCGCGATGGTCCCGGTTCCCGACATGCTCAGCGTATTGTTGCCGCCATTGTCAGTGAACCCGGCAGCGCTGCCGCTGTTGCACGTGTAAGTGTCATCCCCGGCGGAGGGGACGATAATACAGGCACCCTGGCTGATAGCAGGCCAAGTGATCATGGCTACCGAGCAGGCGAAATACAGGGAGAGAGAGGGTGTTGTCCGTGCGCGCATGATCCGTCCTCATTCAAGGGGGATGTGTCCTGGACCTGCGTAAGCAGGGCTCGGACCAGACCATGACAACGATATGCGCAGTACGGACCAGGGACAGCGAGTTACCTGTTTCGGAAAACAGCGGCCAATGCAAAGGGTTGGCATGGATTTCTCGACTGCACATCAACCAGTGCAGGGCTTTTTGCACCTTAGACGCAGTTCGATAAGGCCGCCACTGTCAGAAGTAACAGGTACAGACGAGTAGGGGGCTACGCAAGCACGATCTCGTAAGGTTCGCGCATCCGCTCCAGCAACACTTGCGCCAACATCGGTGCGAGGCCGATTTGCGGGTCACCCACCAGTTGGCTGGCGTATGCATGCACCGCGTGAAGCTTGCGTGCCACGCTCCAGGTGTCCAGGCGCACTTTACGCGCGCGTTGCCAGGGGATCACCGCGCCTTCACGGGCCGGCCAGTGCCAGGCCCAGATCGGCAGCTCATACAGCTGTGCGCCCACCAGGCTACAGGCTTTGGCACTGGCCCGGCCCACGGCGTCGTGGTCGTCATTGCCGTCATCGCGCCAGGTGGAAAACACCACATCGCCGGGTTGCAGGTAACGCGCAATGAACTGGCTGAGCTGCGGCTCACGAGCGGCCAGGGCGTTGTCGCAAAAACCGCCACGGATCCACTTCAAACTGTGCAACGGCATACCCAGGCGGCGCAATGCTTCGGCACTTTCCTGTGGGCGTACCACGCTCAGCCGGCTGACCGGCCACACCTGGGAGCCCGGATGGCTGGCGCTGCCGTCAGTGATGGAGATCAATTGCAGAGGGTGCTCCAAGGTGCTGAGCAGTTGTAGCAAACCGCCGCAGGCCAGCACTTCATCACCGGGGTGGGGAGCGATGATCACCACGCGCGCACCGGGCGGTACCAGTGACGTAGTCGAGATAGGAGGGATTTGCGCCAACTGCGGTGCGCTGTTCCAGATTTGCGCCGGGCCGCGGCGGCCGTCGCTTAACGAGGCAGGCTTCATGGGTGTCACATCCTTGTCGATTGTTGCGGGGTCGTGCCCCGTTGACGGGACGACTCTCTTTTTTCCACCACAGGCTCCGCTGCGGTGGTTGCGTGGCACTCCAACCCTGGATTACCAGCAAGGCGTTGTCAGCATAGACAAGGTTCCGTTGCTTTTACATGACGTAACGTCGTTTTTTTACGACGCCTGCACCAGGCTCTTCAAATAATCACCAAACCCACCTTGGGCCCGCGCCTCCAGCCGCGCGCTGGTGACGACCTGCGGGCTATGGCTCCAGGCGATCAGCGCGCCGCAGCGTTCGAGATCGCGCACCAATTGCACATCCTCATGACACGCCAACGGTTCAAAGCCGCCGGCGCGTATATAAGCACTCGCGCTGATACCGAGGTTGGCGCCGTGGATGTGACGATGACCATCACACGCTTGATAGCCCTGCAGGTAACGGATCTGCGCCGCCGAGTCGAAGCCTTCGCTCCACGTATCGACGGTGACGGTGCCGCACACGGCGTCGGCGTTCAGTGCAAGCTGCGCTACCAGCCAGTCCGGTGCCACGCGGCTGTCGGCGTCGGTGCAGGAGATCCAGCGCGCCCCTTGGTTAAGCAGATGCCGCGCACCCACACCACGCACGTGCCCGACATTGCGCGCCTGTACTTCCAGACGCTGAACGGCAAAGGTCTGGGCAATTGCGCCGCTGGCGTCGCTGCAACTGTCGAGCACCACCAGGATCTGCACCGATTCGCCCAACAGTCCCGGATGGTGGGCGGCGATCAGTGCTGCCTCAAGGCATTCGCCCAACAACGCTTCCTCGTTATGTACCGGGATCAGTATGCCGATCATCGCAAGCCCTCAAGGGTGGCAACCGAAGTGCCGTCGCGGCCCCACAGGTCGAGAAGAAAATCAGCTTCGTGATGGCGGGCTAACAGTGGCATTCCGAGCCGCTCCTGAAGTAACCCGTGCACGTGTTCGCCGGTTTGCGGACAACCCGCAATGGCGGGGCGCCAATGGCAGGCGAGCAACTGGCCGTCGTCGGTCAAGCTGTCGAGGGCGCGGTCGATCAGTACGTTCAAATCATCTGGGTCGAGGTAGTAGCACAGTTCGCTCAATACGATCAGGTCGAAGCGGCCCGCTGGCCATTGCGCCGGCAAGTAGCCTTGCTGCACCTCGGCATGGGGGAAACCCAGGAGGCGGCCGCGGGCCAACAAGACGGCTGCGGATGCGGTATCACAACATATTAAACGGTCACAGCGTGGCGCCAGTTCAAAGCTCAACTCGCCATTGGCACAGCCCGGCTCAAACACCGAGGCATAGCGAGGACGGGTCAGCATCGCCAGGGTCAACGCACGTTTGCGGCGCTCATACCAACGTTGGCGAAAAGCCCAAGGGTCGTCGTTATCGGCAAACAGTTGGTCGAAGTAGGGCGTGGTCACGCTCATACAAACACCACTTCGAAAGGCTGCAAAAGGCGCTCCACCACATAGGGCGCCAATACGGGCGGCAGACCGATCTGCGGGTCGCCTTCCAGTTGGCTGGCAAAGGCATGGATGGCATGACGCTTGCGCGCCACGGCGTCGCAACTCAGTGGGATTTTCCGCGCGCGGTGCCAGGGCACGAGGCTGTCCTCGGGGGTCGCCCAATGCCACGTCCACACGGGCAGTTCATACAGCGTGGCGCCTGCCGCCAGTGCCGCCTGGGCGCTGGCACGACCGACGGCTTCATGATCACAGTGACCGTCTTCGCGCCAGGTGGTGAATACCACGTCGGTGGGCTTGAGGTAGCGTTGGATAAATGCGGCCAACTCTTGCTCTCGAGCGGCGACCTGGCTGTCGGCAAACCCCGCCCGCAACCATTTCAATCGGTGCATTGGCACACCAAGACGGTGCAGGGCCTGGGCCGACTCCTGCGGGCGCACAACGCTCAAGCGCTCCACCGGCCAACGTTGCGAACCGGGATGGCTGGCGCTGCCATCGGTGACCGAGATCAGCTGTATCGGCCGGTCCAGCGCCGTCAGGCCTTGCATCAGGCCACCGCAACCCAGCACTTCATCATCCGGGTGCGGCGCAATGATCACCGCCCGATGGCCTTCAGGTACCAACTGCTCAATGCTGATAGGGGCCAGTTCGGCGATCTGTGTCGAGGCCTGCCAGCGATGCAACGGGGTGCCCTGGCCCACGATCGGATTGGGTTTCATAGCTGCCACCTCCCTGTGGAATCGCCGGCGACCTGTTCGCCCAAGGCGGCCAAGTCGCGCTCGGCGTGACTCTGGCGCACATACACCGGCAGGTCCGCCATCAACTGCGCAAAGTGCGGATCCTTGCAATAGGGGCCCGCACCAACCGCTCGGCCGACATGCCGCATCACTTGCTCGACCGTGTCTTCAATGCTGGCTCGCGCTTGCTGGGCCAGTTGCCTGGCATCGGCCTTGGGGTCGCGGTCGATGTGTTCTGCACTTGCCCGTAACACACAGGCAGCGCTGTTCAACGCACTGTCGACAGCCCCCAGGTGAGCGAGGGCATGGGGCTCAGGACGCTTGCTGCATTGTTCGCGCAAGACCTCTGCCAGGCGCTGCGCCGCGCCGTACCAACAGGCTGCGATGCCGATGCCGCCTTGCCAGAATCCGGGTCGCGCCAGGTAATCACCCGGTGCGCCCACTGCAATCGCACTCACACCCTCGAATACCACCTCGACGCTGCCGGTGGCGCCCATGCCCACGGCATTCCAACCCATGTTGGTAACGGTGATGCCCGCTTGATCCATCTGCACCGCCATCAGTTGCTGGCGATCCTGCTCATCCCATGCGGTCAACAAACCATGGCTGACCACTGCCGCGCCGGAGCACCAGGCTTTGCGTCCGTCGAGGATCCATCGATGGCCGTCGTGTCGCACCCGCACCTTGGCATTTGGCGGCTCGGCGGCCCACATGCCCCACGTGCTGCCCAGCGGCGGTAGCGGACTATCGAGCTCGGCGATGATAGCCAGCGCGTCGGTGTGCCCTTCGAACAATTTGCACAGGCGCAGGTCATGCCCGGCGACCTGGGCCAGGCCACTGAAGCGTTCCAACGTCTGGCCGCTGCCGGGCAACGGCAGCTGGTCCAGGCCTTCTTCCTGAAGCGCCTTCAGGGCCTCGCCCAGGGCCTGCGTGTCCGCGTAGCCCCGGTAGCCTTGAAGAAATCCATGCAGTGCCATGTCACACCTCTTCCTCGTATTGCAGTTCAAACAGCAACAGTGAGCGGCCGGTGACGGCGTACTCGTGATCGAACTCAAAGCGCTCCTGGCCACGTACCGACGGTTGATTGGTGTCGAGCATGCAGGTCCAGAAACCACCCTCAGGCACCGGCGGCAGACGGAAATTGACCATGTCATGGTGGGCGTTCACCACCAACAGCAAGGTTGCATCGGCGCCTGGGCGGCGAATCCCGGTTTCCTGGGCGCGGCCATCCATCAGCATGCCCAGGCAACGCCCGTGACTGTCTTCCCATTGTTCGGTGGTCATCTCGTCGCCCGCCGGTGACAGCCAGGTAACGTCTTTTACACCGATATCCTCGTTATAGTCGCCAACCAGGAAACGGCCACGACGCAGGATCGGGTAAGCCAGGCGCAGCTTGATCAGGCGCTTCACAAACTTGAGCAGCGCTTTGCCGTCATCGTCCAGGTCCCAGTTGACCCAACCGATCTCGCTGTCCTGGCAATAGGCGTTGTTGTTGCCGTGCTGGGTGCGCGCAAATTCGTCACCTGCAACGATCATCGGCGTGCCTTGGGCCAGTAGCAGAGTGGCAAAAAAGTTACGCATCTGGCGCAGGCGCAGCGCGTTGATCTCCGGGTCGTCGGTGGGGCCTTCGACGCCGTGGTTCCAGGACAGGTTGTTGTTGCTGCCGTCCTGGTTGTTTTCGTCGTTGGCTTCGTTGTGCTTGTCGTTGTACGAAACCAGGTCGTGCAGGGTGAAACCGTCGTGGGCGGTGATGAAGTTCACCGAGCTGTAAGGCCGGCGGCCACGATGGTTGAACATCTCGCCCGACGCGGTCATGCGCCCGGCAAAGTCCGCAAGCTGGCCGTCATCGCCTTTCCAGAAGGCCCGTACGGTATCGCGGAACCGGTCGTTCCACTCTACCCAACCCGGTGGGAAGTTACCGACCTGGTAGCCTCCAGGGCCGCAATCCCAAGGTTCGGCGATCAGTTTGAGCTGGCGTAACACTGGGTCCTGGCGGCAGGCAACGAGAAAACTGTGGCGCTCGTCGAAGCCGTCGCGGTAGCGGCCAAGGATGGTCGCCAGGTCGAAGCGGAAGCCGTCGACGTGCATCTCGTTGGCCCAGTAACGCAGCGAGTCGGTGACCATCTGCAGCACGCAGGGGTGGCTCAGGTCCAGGGTGTTGCCGGTGCCGGAGTCATTGATGTAGAAGCGCTTGTCGTCTGGCATCAGCCGGTAGTACGAAGCATTGTCGATGCCGCGCATGGACAGGGTCGGCCCGCGCTCGTTGCCTTCGGCGGTGTGGTTGTAGACCACGTCCAGGATCACTTCGAGCTTCTGCTCATGCAGGTGCGCGACCATCTCCTTGAACTCGGCGATCTTGCCGCTGGCCAAGTAGCGCGGGTCGGGGGCGAAAAACGCGATGCTGTTGTAGCCCCAATAGTTGGTCATGCCTTTTTGCAGGAGGTGCTGGTCGTTGACGAAGGCGTGCACGGGCAACAGCTCAACTGATGACACGCCGAGCTGGCGGATATGCTTGAGCACATCATCTTCCATCAAGCCGGCACAGGTGCCGCGCACCGACTCACCCACCGAAGGGTGGCGCATGCTGATGCCGCGCAGGTGGGTTTCGTAAATGATCGTGCGATCCCACGGCACGCGCACCGGTTGGTCATTGCCCCAGGTGTGGGCAGGGTCGATCACCTTGCACTTGGGCACGAAAGGCGCGCTGTCGCGTTCGTCGAAACTCAGGTCGTCATCGGGGTGGCCGATGGTGTAGCCAAACAGGGCCTCGGACCACTTGAGCTCACCGACCAGTTGCTTGGCATAGGGGTCGATCAGCAATTTGTTGTGGTTGAAGCGGTGACCGTTGGCCGGGTCATAAGCGCCATACACACGGTAGCCGTAGATCAGCCCTGGGTGGGCGTCGGGCAGGTAGCCGTGGAAGGTCTCGTCGGTGTACTCAGGTAGTTCGATGCGCTCCAGTTCCACTTCGCCGGTGTCGTCGAACAGGCATAGCTCGACCTTGGTGGCGTTGGCGGAGAACAGCGCGAAGTTGACGCCCAGGCCATCCCAAGTGGCGCCGAGAGGGAAGGGCAAACCTTCACGAATCCGCGACGGCTCGTTGTTCGGCGTCGCTTGGTTTTTGTCGGGTTTGCTCATTAATGTGCTCCTGCAAGGGTGTTTTTTCGAGCCGAACGCCGCCGTGCCGACGATGGTTCAGCTGACTGTCTGAAAAGTGAAATGACCGCCTGCCGACACTGCCGGCAGGCGGTTCAGAGGAGCATGCCGTTTACGGCTTGGGCTTTTTCGGAGCCGGTGGCTTTTTAGCCGCTGGGGGCGTCGGCTTGCTGGCGGCGGGCACCGCAGGCTTGGCTTTCGCCGCAGGTTTGGGCGCGGCTTTTGGCTTGGCTGCCGCCTTCGGTTTACTCGGCGTCAGCGCCTCGGCCTCCGCCAACTTGCGCGCCATCTCCCAGTGACGCGCATCCTCACCATGAGGTTTACCCTCAGACTCCCAGATCTGATGCGCCAACTCGCGTATACGTTTGTCTTCAGTGCTCATCACAATGCTCCTCACAGAAAATTTCAGCTTTCTTGATCATCAGGATTGATAAAGACATTGACCGGGAAATCCCCCAGGGCAGTGCTGACCAACAGCTCCTTGTTTGGTGTGACTGCGCCCGTGTGAAAAAGTCCCTTCCAGTTTTGTGTTGGCACGGCGAACGGTAATTTCACCCGTGTATCGCCCCAAATCTGCGCATTGATCTGGGGGTACACACCGTTTTCCAGCAAGTGATGGGGCCAGCGCGGCACCACCACCCACAGCGTTTTGCCCTGGTACTCGCGACTGAACGCCACCACCCGTTCCGCGTGTTTGCCAACCACTTGAAGTGGTGTGTAGGTACCGCTGTGGAACACCCCAGGATGGGCCTTGCGCAAGGCCAACACCTGGGCAAGCAATGCCTGCTTGATACGCCCGTCACGCCAGTTGAACAACAGTTCACCGATATCCGGCGGGGTATTCAACGCTTGTTGCCGCGCGTTGAAATCCACCGGACGACGGTTGTCCGGGTCGACCAGGCTGAAGTCCCAGAACTCATCGCCCTGGTACAGGTCTGGCACACCCGGCACAGTGTTACGAAGCAAGGTTTGCGCCAGGCTGTTGAGCGCACCCGCTGGGGCGATGGTTTGGGCGGCGCTGCCAATAGCCGTGCGCAGTGCGGCGCCTTCTTCACTGAGCAACAGGCGCGACAGGAAACGCTCGACACCTCGCTCGTAAGCCTCGTTGGGCGCGCTCCAGCTACTCTGCAACTTGGCTTCGCGCAGGGCTTTTTGTTGCCACTGCCAGAGGCGCTGCTGGTAGCCGTCGAAGTCGTCTGTCTGGTCCAACGGCCAACTGCCCAACAGCACTTGATACAGGATCAATTCATCGCCGGCCGAGGGGCTGCCTTCGGCACGCAACGGTTCGGCAAGGGTGCGCCAATGCTCCACCTGCTCGACAAACCACGGTGCACATTCGCTGAGCACCGCCAGACGTGCGCGGGTGTCTTCGCCGCGTTTGTGGTCGTGGGTGGCAGTGGCCAACAGGTTGTCCGGGAAGGTCTGCAAGCGCTGTTGATTGACCGCGTGAAAATCCGCCAAGGGCGCGCTGAACTGCTCGGTGCTGAACCCCACATCGTTACGCGACAACAGTACCGCCGAGCGATAGAACGCAGTGTCCTCCACGGCCTTGGCGGCGGCGGGCGAGGTCAGTTGCTGGAAACGTACGCAGGCATGCTTGAGGATCTTGCGCTCACGGCCCACCGGGCGATTGCGCCAGGGTTGGCCACCCAGCCAATTCGCCAGGTGGTCGAGCACCGGCCAATCGCCTTCGCCCAGGGTGCTACGCGCACCTCGCATGGCTTGCTGGAACAGTGCGTCGTCGGCAGCGCTGCGACCACGAGCGCTGATATAGGTGCGGTACACCGGGAAGTGCACGATCAATTCCTGCAACGCCCGACGGATCGCGCCCAGGGTCAGGTCGCGGGTCATCACGTCGTCGCGGGCCACTTGCAGCAGGGCCTGGGCGACGCTTTCAAAGTCGCCACCGAGGGAGCCGTTGAGGATTTGCTGACGGGCCAACCGGGCCTCTTCGATAAACGCCGAGGGGCGTTCGCTGTGGCGTGTCCATAAGTCGGCCAGTGGTTCGAAGCCATCCGGATGATGCTGCAGCAACGACAGCTGGTTCATGAATTCGTAGCCGGTGGTGCCGTCCACTTGCCAGTCTTCACGCAGGGTTTCGCCTTCGCCGAGGATTTTCTCGACGAAGATCGGCAGGTGGCGGTCCGGCACCAGCGAGTCCACGCGGCGGCGCAATTTGCGGCAATACCCACGTGGGTCGGCCAGGCCGTCGATGTGGTCGATGCGCAGGCCGTCCACCAGGCCTTCGGTGATCAGTTCGAAGATCTTGCCGTGGGTGGCTTCGAACACCGCGCTGCGTTCCACGCGCAGGCCGCCCAGTTCGTTGACGTCGAAGAAGCGCCGCCAGTTGATATCGTCCGCCGCCGTGCGCCAACTGGCCAGGCGGTAGGCCTGTTGCTCCAGCAACCGATGCAGGCGGTCAAAGTCGAAAGCCGCCACTTGGTGCTCGATGGCTTGGCGCACATCGCCTTCGGTCGCGCGCTCGGCCAGCGCCTGCTTGAGCCAGGCCGCCTCGTGATAAGCATCGTCCTGGTTGGCCAGGGCGCTGAAACGCTCGGACATGGGCCTGAGCAATTCATCCTGACCCAGGATCTGCGCGTAATCGCGTGGACAAATCGGGAAGCGGTGCTCGTAGTGCTCGACGTAGAACGCACCATGGGCAGCATCGAAGCGCAGAGACACGGTGCCGGTCTGCAACGCTTCGCCATAATCGCTACCCAGGAAGGGCATCAACAATTGGCCCTTGAGCAGCGGGTCGGGCGAGTGCCATTGGATGTCGAAGAACTCGCTGTAGGGACTCAGGCGGCCCCATTCCAGCAGGTCCAGCCACCACGGGTTATCAGCGCCACCCACGGCCATATGGTTGGAGACGATATCGAGGATCAGCCCCATATGGTGTTCACGCAGCGCAGCCACCAGACGGCGTAATGCCGGCTCGCCGCCCAACTCCGGGTTGACGCGGGTCGGGTCGACCACGTCGTAGCCATGCATGGAGCCGGCGCGAGCGCTGAGCAGGGGCGAGGCATACAGATGGCTGATACCCAGCTGGGCAAAGTACGGCACCAGCGGCACCGCATCGTCCAGGGTAAAACCCTTATGGAATTGCAGGCGTTGGGTGGCGCGTAGCGGCAAAGCCTTCATCGGTCACGCTCGTGGGCCTGGTTGCGCGCAACGGCCAGCAGTTCGAGGCGGCGTGCGGCATTGTCATTGTCGAGCAGGGCAGAGGCCTCTCCCGGCAGGCGGCGGCGCCAATTGGGATGCGTGTCGAGGGTGCCGGGCAGGTTGGCCTGCTCTTCGATGCCCAGCGCATCTTCCAATGGCAGCAGTACCAGCGGCGCACGGGTGTGGCCGAGGTAGCGCACGCTGGCGTCGATCATATGGTCGGTTTCATTGCGGATCTCATCGACGAAGTTCTGCGGGTCTTGGCTCAGCGCCTGGCGAAGTGCCTGCCGTTCGCGCAGGCGGTGTTCGCTCCACTGCTCGACGGTGGGCGCATCGATCAGGCCGAGCTGGATGTTCCATTGGATATCGCGGCTGTGCCACCACCCATTGAGGGTGGGCAGGTCGTGGGTGCTGGTGGTGGCCAGGGCGTTGTCCGGCCAATCGAGAATCGGCTTGAAATGACCCTCGTGGTTTTGTTCGAACAGCAGCACGCGCATGCCGAGAATCGAACGCGCGATGAGTTTTTCGCGCAAACCGTCGGGCACGGTGCCGAGGTCTTCACCGAGCACAATCGCCTGGTGCCGGTGGGATTCCAGCGCGAGCAAGCGCAGCAAGTCGTCCACCGGGTAATACAGGTAAGCGCCTTCACGTGGCGAGGCGTCCATGGGGATCACCCACAGGCGTTGCAGGCCCATCACATGATCGATACGCAAGCCACCGGCATGCGCGAAGTTGGCGCGCAGCATTTCGATGAAGGCGCGAAAACCGTGGCGTTTCAGGCCTTCGGGTGAAAATGCCGAGATGCCCCAACCTTGCCCGGCACGGTTGAGAATATCCGGCGGTGCGCCCACGGTGAGGTTGGCGAGCAGTTCATCCTGACGGCTCCAGGCCTGGCTGCCACCACCATCGGCGCCCACCGCAAGGTCGGCGATCAGGCCGACGCCCATGCCGCTGCCCCGCGCCGCCTGTTGTGCACGCTCCAGGCAACGAGCGATCAGCCATTGGCAGAAGGCGAAGTAGCCGATCTGCTCGGCGTGCTCTTCGGCAAAATGGACGAGGGCAGGGCTTTGAGGGTTACGCCATTCTTCGGGCCAGTGGCGCCAGTCAAGGTCTTCACCGGCCGCCGCCCTTAGCGCTTGGACGGCTTCGAAGCGACAGTGATTTTCCAGGGCTTCACCGCCTGCCTGGCGAAAGCTCAGGAAGTCGGCGTGTTGCGGATGGTGGCCGTGCCGGAAGTCTTCATAGAGTGCACGCAGCAGGCGTTGCTTGGCCTGGGCAGCAGCGGGCCAATCGATCAGGGTGTGTTGTTCGAGGTTGTGTAGTTCGTCCGTGAGGCCGATGGCTTCAATGGCGTTACGCACTTCGCGTTCGCCGAGGATACAGCCGGGGGAGGCGTACAGGCTGTTGAGGAACAGCCGGCTGGACGGGGAGTACGGGCTGTAACGCCCGGTGTCAGCGCTGAACATCGCGTGCATCGGGCTGATCGCCAAGGCATCGGCGCCGCGCTCGGCAGCCGAACGGGCCAGGTGTTCCAGCGCCAATGTGTCACCGAAGCCGCCATCGCCCAAGCGGCGCAGGGCATAGAGCTGGGCGCTGAGGCCCCAGGCGCGTGCGGGGTGGCTGTCGACAGCTTCGGCGACGCTGTAGCAGTGAGTGGGGGCGACCGCCAGCGTGAAGGTTTGCCCGTTGATATGCACTTGGTGGTAACCCAGCGCAACCACGCCGGGCAACACACCGTCGCCATCAAGCCGCAGCTCAAGGGTGTCGCCGCCTTCCAGGGTGACACGGCACAGCGTATCGGGCTCGAAGTAGCGGGCCAGGTCGAGGCCTTCGCCGCTGTCGATGGTCAGTAACGGCGGCAGGTGCTTGTCTTGTTGCGCCTGCTCCAGTTCCAGCAGGCTGGCGTCGATCTCTGCATCGCTGTCGGCCGGGTGGCCCAGGCCTTTGAGAACGGCGCGCAAGGCGTCGGGTTTCACTCGTTGCGGGCGGCCGTTTGCATCGATCCAATCGACGGCCAGGCCCGCTCGGCTGGCGAGGATTTCCAGGTTCGCTTCGCTCAAGGGTGCTCTCCAACAGGGGATAGGGTGACGCGTGCGCTATAGGGCGGCAGTTGCGCGCCTTGGTCGGCAGGCGTTTCGAATAACACGGGTGCAGACGTTGGATGGTCCAACGCGGCGGCGCTCAGGTTCAGGTCGATCTGTAGCACGCTACCGTCGCCCAAGCGCCAGCGCGCAGTGACGGCGCCGTCGGCCAGCACCCGCGTGCCCAGCGCCACGCTGCCGGGCAGGTGCGGCACGATATGCCGGTGGCGCAGGCTTAATAGCTGGCGGTACAGCCGGGTGTGTTCGCTGTCGGTAAATGACGGTGCAGAGTGTTGAAAGGTGGACAGGGCGTTGGGGTCGGGAATGCGTTCACGGCGCTCGGGGTCGTGGAACGCTGCAAAGTCGGCAAATTCGCTGCGCCGGCCTTCACGTACCGCTTCGGCGAGTTCGCCGTGATGATCGGTGAAGAATAAAAACGGTTCGCTGGCGTTCACTTCATCACCCATGAACATCAGCGGGATCATCGGTGACATCAGCAATAACGTGGTCGCCGCCGCAAGAGCCTGGGGCGAGCAGAGTTGGTGCAGGCGCTCGCCGAGGGCACGGTTGCCAATCTGGTCATGGTTCTGCAAGAACAGCACGAAAGCAGTGGGCGGAAGATGGCCGCTGGGCTCGCCACGGGTGTGCCCATGGCGGGTGGTAGCGCCTTGGTAGATGAACCCCTCGCTTAGGCAACGGGCCAGCTTGGCAGTGGTGTCGCTGGCGAAGTCACTGTAATAGGCGTCGGTCTCGCCGGTAAGCAGTACATGCAGGGCGTTGTGGCCGTCGTCATTCCACTGCGCGTCAAAGTCGTGCTCCAGCAGGTTGGCCTGGTTGAATTCGTTTTCCAGCACCAGCCAGACGTGGCGGCCGATATCGACTTGCTGGCGTACCCGTTGGGCCAGCTCCTTGAGGAAATCGGGGTTATCGATGGCGTGTACTGCGTCCAGGCGCAGGCCGTCGAAACGATATTCCAACAGCCACATAAGCGCGTTATCGAGAAAGAAATCGCGGACCTCCCGCCGATCAAAATCGATGCCAGCGCCCCAAGGGGTGTGTACGTCTTCGCGGAAAAAGCCTTGGGCGTATTGACCCAGGTAGTTGCCGTCGGGGCCGAAGTGGTTGTAGACCACGTCGAGAATCACCGCCAGGCCGTGTTCGTGGGCGCTGTCGATCAGGTGCTTGAGTTGTTCGGGTGTGCCGTAGGAGGCTTGGGGCGCGTAGGGCAGTACGCCGTCGTAGCCCCAGTTGCGCTCACCGGGGAAGTGCGCCAGTGGCATCAGCTCAATGGCGGTGACGCCCAGCTCGGCCAAGCGTGGCAACTGTTTTTCGACCCCGGCGTAGCCCCCCAGCGCGCCGACGTGCAGTTCATAGATCACCGCTTCGTGCCACGGGCGGCCTTGCCAGTGGCTATGGCGCCAGGAATAAGCGAGCGGATCGACCACCAGGCTCCAGCCGTGGACGTCCGAGGCCTGAGCCCGGGACGCTGGATCCGGAACATCCTGTTCCCCGTCGATATTGAAGCGGTAGCGCGTGCCCGCCGGGCACGCCAGTTCAGTTTCAAACCAGCCTTCCGGCTGGGGGAGCATGGCGACGGACTTGCCGTTTTCCAATTCAACGCTGACATAAAACGCGTCTGGCGCCCACAAGGCAAAACGCGTGTGTTGCGCGTCCAGCATGATTGCGCCGTGGGGCCAGGTTTCCAGAGTCCGTGACGGCATCTACAGAGACCTCCCTTTGATTATTTAGCGGATTTCCCCTGTGCTTTAACCACCAGTTGTTCATACAGTTCGGCGTAGGGTTCCACCGCCTGGCACCAGTTGAAGGGTTGGGTCATGGCACGGCAGCGCATGGCGTTCAGCAAACGAGGGAAGGCAAACACCTTGAACGCACGGCTCAGGGCTTCTTCATAACTTTCCACGGTGGATTCGTTAAACAGGAAGCCGGTGACGCCATTCTCGATGGTGTCCGCCAGCCCGCCGGTATTGCGCGCTACCGGCAGCGAGCCGAAGCGTTGCGCGTACATCTGGCTCAAGCCGCAAGGCTCGTAGCGTGAAGGCATCAGCAGGAAGTCGCTGCCAGCGAACATACGGCGCGCGTCGGTCTCGTTGAAGCCGATGCGCACACCGACCTGGCCGGGGAAACGCAGGGCCAGTTCGCGCATGGCTTGTTCTTCTTCCGGTTCGCCGCGACCGATAATCGCGATCTGGCCGCCATTTTCGACGATAAAGCTGGCAACGGCTTCTGTAAGGTCCAGCCCTTTTTGATAAACCAGTCGCGATACCACGGCGAACAGCGGGCCGGTTGAGTCATGCAGGCCAAACAGTTCGCGCACATGCGCGGCGTTGATTGCCTTGCCGTCCCAATCGCCGATGTTGAAGTTGTGGGTGAGGTGCGTGTCTGTCGAGGTCTCCCAGCTTTCATCGATACCGTTGGGAATACCGCTGAGCAAACCTTGCTGGGTCTTGCTGGCCAGGAAGCCATCAAGACCACAGCCGAATTCCGGGGTGGTGATTTCCTGGGCGTAGGTAGCACTCACGGTGGTGATATGGCTCGAGTACGCCATGCCCGCCTTGAGGAACGACATCTTGCCGTAGAACTCCATGCCTTCCTGTTGCAAGGCATGGGGTGGAATGCCCAGCTCCGGCGTCGAGGCCAGGCTGACCACGCCCTGGTACGCCAGGTTGTGGATGGTGAACAGGGTTGGGGTGCGTGATCCACGCCAGTGCATATAAGCGGGGGCGAGGCCGGCTGGCCAGTCATGGGCGTGCACCAGGTCCGGGCACCAGTGAATCTGTGCGAGGTTGGCGGCCATGTCGGCGGCGGCCAGACCCAGGCGGGCGAAGCGAATGTGGTTATCCGGCCAATCGCGACCGTTGTTGGCGCCGTAGGGCGTGCCTTCACGCTCGTAGAGTTCAGGGCAGATCAGTACATAAATGACCAGGCCGTCCTTGAGGTCCATGCGCCCGATCTTGCACGGCGGCAGCGCTGCATGGCCGCCCAGTTCGCCGATGATATGGATCGGGTTGTCGCTTTCCATCACTTGCGGGTAACCGGGGATCAGCACGCGCACATCATGCAGATGCGCCATGGCGCGGGGCAGGGCGGCAGATACGTCGCCCAGACCGCCGGTTTTAACCAGGTCGGCAAATTCCGATGTCACAAACAGGACTTTCTTGCGATTAGGGTTCTGACTCGCGATCGGCCGCACAGTGGTGGGCAGGTCGACCAGTGAAGATCCCCCTACCGGCTGACTGACACGCTCTCCCTGAATATCTACAGCGGCACTGATCATAGTTCTCTCCCACATGTTGGTCGGCTAATGGCCCGCTGCCATCAGCTCCGATGACCGCATCCTGCGGCCAGGCGCACAAGCACTGTACAAACTGGCAAGGCGTATGCCAGTTGCACGGTTAGCTGAAAAAGATTGGATGGACGGGCATTGGGCGTGAACGCTGATTGCTCGCCTTACCTTAAAACTGGACCTACGGCAGAGTTGGAAAGTTTCGATTTTTTGCGGGGTTTTTGTTTTAGATCGGACCCATCGGTCATCAGTCTAGGACAGATCCTAGAGCCTGTAGGGTTTGTGTGAAGATTTTGTAGGACAAAAAACTTGTAACCATATGCAGCTTTGAAAACATGCGTAGATTTGTAGTGAGCGCGCTTGTCCGGCGCTGGGGGGCGCAGCAGACCCAATAGGGGCGCTGCGGTATTTCCAGAAAAACTGCGGTGCCTGGTTTGGGGGCGCCTTGCGCCCCAGCGCGGGGCGAGCCCGCTCACTACAAGGGCATTGCGTGCGTTAGGCAAGCACGCGAATGGGCGCGCCGGTGGCCCAGGCATGGATGTCTTCGATCATCTGGGCGTAGAACTGTCGGTAGTTCTGCTCGCTCACATACCCCACGTGAGGCGTGGCCAACACGGTGGGCAAGCGGCGGAACGGGTGGTTCGCGGGTAACGGCTCTTCGGCGAATACATCCAATGCGGCGCCGGCCAGGCGGCCACTTTCCAGTGCCTGCACCAACGCTTGCTCATCCACAATCGGTCCGCGGGCGGTATTGACCAAGCGAGCGCTTGGTTTCATCCAGCCCAATGCTTCGGCATCCACCAGGCCACGGCTGCGGTCGCTGAGTACCAAGTGCACGGTGAGGATATCCGCCTGCTCAAACAGTTCCTTTTTACTGACCCACGTCACGCCTGACGCGGCTGCGCGTTCTGGCGTGAGGTTTTCACTCCAGGCAATCACGCGCATGCCGAACACCTGGGCGAATTGCGCGACCTTCTGGCCAATGCTCCCCAACCCCAGGATCCCCAAGGTCTTGCCATGCAGGTCGCCCCCCAGCCCAACCTGCCAACCGCCGGCGCGCAGGGAATTGGCTTCCGCCAGCAGGTTACGGGTCGAGGCCATGATCAATGCCCAGGTCAGTTCCGGTGCCGCCTGCTTATAGCTGTCGGTACCGCAGACCGTGATGCCCAGTGCCTTGGCAGCGGGGAGGTCGATGGCTGCGTTGCGCATGCCGCCGGTCACCAGCAACTTGAGCTTGGGCAGGCCTTGCAACAAAGCCTTGTCGAAGGTGGAGCGCTCGCGCATCACGCAAATTACCTCGAACCCCTGCAATCGCTCGACCATCGTCGCGGTATCAGCCGGGTATTCGTGCAGGAAATGTACTTGGCCTACCGACTCAAGGGCCGACCAGTCCACGACACCACTGGCCACATTCTGCCAATCATCAATGACTGCGATCTGTACCGACATTTACGCGTGCCTCGAAAAAGGGTGGATTAAAGGGCGTTCAAACCCTGCAACAGCGCTTTATGGAACTGGGCCGGTTCTTCCATTTGCGGCGCATGCCCCAGCCCGGGGAATTCCACCAGGGTCGCATGGGGGATCAGCTTGGCCACTTGCTTGCCCAATACCTCGTAGTGCCCCAGCTTGGCCTTGACCGCCGGCGGCGCAATGTCACTGCCGATGGCGGTGGTGTCGGACGTACCGATCAGCATCAGGGTCGGCATCTGCAGGTCCTTGAACTCGTAGTACACCGGCTGGGTGAAGATCATGTCGTAAATCAACGCCGAGTTCCACGCCACCTGGGGATGACCGGGGCCGCTGTTGAGGCCGGCGAGCATGTCGACCCAGCGCTCGTACTCGGGTTTCCAGCGGCCGACGTAATAGGTGTTGAGCTCATATTTGCGGATGCCGTCGGCGCTCAGTTTCAATTCACGCTCATACCACTGGTCCACACTGCGATAGGGCACGCCAAGGGCTTTCCAGTCTTCCAGGCCGATGGGGTTCACCAGTGCAAGCTGTTCGGTTTGTGCGGGGTAGAGCAAAGCGTAGCGGGTGGCGAGCATGCCGCCGGTGGAGTGGCCGACAATCGTGGCTTTTTGAATGCCGAGCTTTTCCAGCAATTGATGAGTGTTGATGGCCAGCTGTTGGAAACTGTATTGGTAATGGTCGGGCTTGCTGGAGGTGCAGAAACCGATTTGATCGGGCGCGATCACGCGGTAGCCGGCGTCGCTCAGGGCTTTGATCGAATCCTCCCAGGTGGCACCACAGAAGTTCTTGCCGTGCATCAGCACCACGCTGCGGCCATTGGGTTTGCCTTTGGCGGGGACGTCCATGTAGCCCATTTGCAGGGATTTGCCCTGGGATTGAAAGGCGAAGTGTTCGACGGGGTAGGGGTATTGGAAGCCTTGCAGCTCGGGACCGTAACTGGCAGCGAAGGCTGGGGCGGCAGTGGCGGTTAGCAGGCCGGCAATACAAAAGGCACGGATCAGAGGCATCGGCAGGGCTCCGGGAAAGATGCTCGGATGCTGTTTCGGGGGGATTAAGCAGGGATTAACACCCAGTGCAGGGTCAAGGCTGCGAGCACGCCATAGCGCACGCTTTTGGCCAGGGTCACCAGGAGCAGGAACCGCCACAGTGGCTCGCGCATCACGCCAGCCACCAATGTCAGTGGGTCGCCGATAATCGGCACCCAACTGAGCAACAAGGTCCAGTGCCCCCAACGCGCGTAGTGGCCACGGGCTTTATCCAGTTGTTTGTCACTGACTGGAAACCAGCGCCGCCCCTTGAAGTGTTCCACCCAACGCCCCAGCCACCAGTTCACCACCGACCCCAACACATTGCCCAAGGTGGCGATGCCCAGCAGTAGCCACAAGCTGTAGTGCCCGCTGACCAGCAGGCCCACCAGCACGGCTTCCGATTGCAGGGGCAATAAGGTCGCGGCGCCGAATGCCGCGACGAACAGCCCCAGGTAGCCCATCAGCACGGGTCAGTGGGCCGGGTAGTCGGCCACCACGACGTCTTTACCGTCACGCGTCAGGCCGATGACTTGGTAGGCCTCGCTGCGACCTTCCACTTCCATCCCCGGCGAGCCCATCGGCATGCCCGGTGCGGCAACGCCCAGCAGATCATCACGCTTGCGCAGGGCCAGCACTTGCTCGGCGGGTACATGGCCTTCAACGAACTTGCCGTCGATCACGGCGGTATGGCAAGAACCCAGGCGTGGTGCTACGCCGAGGCGTTGCTTGACGGCGCTCATGTCGGCTTCGACATGGTCATTGACCTTGAAACCGTTGCTTTCCAGATGGCTGATCCATTTTTTGCAGCAGCCGCAGTTGGCGTCGCGGTGCACGTCGATGGGGATCAGGTCGGCGGCTTGGGCGAGGGTGGAGGTGAAAAGGGCGCAAAGCAGGGTCAATCGCAATGGGGTTTTCATGGGTTGGCTCTTGACGAGGGAGAGGTCATCGGATCGGAGGCGATCATGACGACCTCATCGCAGGCAAGCCAGCTCCCACAGGGTGTTAATGTTTCAAGATTATACGAAAGGTGGATTTTCCAGGCGGTGCTTGAGCTGATCCAAGGCGATGGTCGAGAGTTCGATCATGCGCTCATGCAACGTGGCCAGTTGCAGTTCGGTTTCGTAGGTCAATACGCGCTTGAACAGCGTGCCGCCTTGATGCTCGCGCAAAAAGTAATGGATGGAGCCATCGACGGCCAATGAAGTAAACACAGTCTTGAATTCTGCAGGACGCCGGGCGATCTGTACGCGGTAACTCATGGGAACCCGCACACCCAGCAGGTCAATGAACTCGGTAAATCGGGTGCCGGCGGGGAGTGAACCGGTGGTGCCCGTGTCGGCACTGAGTGACGTGGGGTGCCACTCGTGCCAACGGTCCGGCTGGGTCACATAGTCATAAACGGCATCGATGGGGGCCTTGATAAAGCGTTCCTGGCTGATCCGCTCCAAGCGGACCGACTGCTCGGCTGCGCGCATGGCACACCTCCTTGTGGCGACTAGGAGTTGTCAGAATAGTCCTACTCCCGTGCTTTGCACGGGAGTGTTTCAGCCATTTATCAGCGTACTTTGAACCGACTCATCAATGAAATCACCCGACCGTTCGCCGCCAGCAGGCTTTGGGTATTGGTTTCAGTGGCGTGGCCGCTCTGCACCAGCTCCTCAACCATTTGTCGGATCTGCACCATGCTGCGGTTGATCTCCTCGGTCACTGCGCTCTGCTGTTCGGCGGCCGTGGCGATCTGGGTGCTGAGGTTATTGATATGGTTGACGGAGCCGGCCATCTCATCCAGCCCGCTGTTGACTCGCGCCGTGGCGTCCGCCGCAGACTGGCAACTGGCCTGGGTGTTTTCCATGGCCGCCACCGATGAACTCACGCCCGTGGTCAGGCGTGCCAGCATCTCGTTGATTTGTGACGTGCTGGCCTGAGTGCGAGCGGCCAATGCGCGGACTTCATCGGCCACCACTGCAAAACCACGGCCTTGCTCGCCGGCGCGGGCCGCTTCGATGGCGGCATTGAGGGCAAGCAGGTTGGTCTGGCCGGCAATCGCGCCGATGACGCCTAGGGTTTCGGTGATGCGTGCAGCGTCCTGGCGCATGTTTTCAACGGTATGGGTTGCGCTGGACACTTCGCCGATCAATGCGCTGACGCTGCTGGACGCTTCACCCACTACCACGCGGGAACGGTCGGCATGCTCATTGGCACGCTGGGTGAAGGCTGCGGTTTCGGCGGCATTTTGCGCGACCGTGTCGGCGGTGGAGCTCATTTCGGTGATAGCGGTGACGGTCTGATCAGTTTCAGAAGCGTGGCGCACCAAGATGCGGTTGGTCTGTGCCGAGGTGTGTTGCAGTTGCTCTAGGCCCGACGACATGGCGCCTGTGGCCTGGGTCACCTCGCCGATCATGTTCTGCAGGTAGACGATAAACCGGTTAACCGAGTGACCGATGGCCCCCAGTTCGTCTTCGGCGCGGATAGTAATGCGCCGCGTCAGGTCGGCGTCGCCGGCGGACAGCGCGTCGATATTGGTTTTCAGCGATTGCATGCGCTGCATCAATTGGCGGATCGCATACGCCGCGAGCAGTACCAGCAGCAACACCATGGGAATTTGCAGCAGCGCCAGTGTGCCGAGCACGTCATCGCGCTGGGCGGTGATCAGCGTAGTGGGCAGGGCGGTCGCAAGGAACCAGGGGGTGCCTTCGATGGGGCGCATATAGAACGTGCTGGCCACGCCGCCATTGTCGAACTCGCTGCGTTGCAGTGCCTGGTCGCGGTGGGCCAGGGCTTTGCTGACCTGGGCTGCAAATGCCGAAGTGCCCGTCAGTTCGCTGATGTTCTTCAACACCACCGGACCACTGATGCGCGAGCTGTTGCTGATGATCTTGCCGTCGCCTTCGACGATCAACATTTGCCCGCCGATGTCTTTTTCCTTGCTGGCCACCAGGTCATTGAAGAAACCCAGGGTCACGTCGATGGTGGCGACGCCATACGGCGCGCCGTCGCGTTGGATGGCCATGGCGCAGTTGGTGCGCGGTTCCTGGCTGGCGTCGTCTTTGTAAGCGGCGGCCCAGGCGCATTGGCCGCGCGGTGAGGCGAGCCCGCCTTTGTACCAGCTCTGGTCGTAATAGTTGGGCGCAGGGTCACTGTTCCAGAACGTATTAACGGCGAGCTTGCCCGACGCGTCGCGGTGCCAGAACGTGCTGTGTTTGTTGCGCCCCGGCGTGCGCTGGTTCGGCAGCGGCCAGATACCCCCGCCGAAGACTTTCAACTCGCCGTATTGGTCGACCAGGCCGGACAGGACCTTGTCGATGGCATCGCTGTCGAGCAGCGGGATGGTCTGGGTGATGCTGCGTTGCTGGGCCTGAACCTTGTTCAGTTCGCCCTGGATCTGTTCGGCCACTTCGGCGACGCGATTGAGCACCACCTGTTCTTCGGTTTGGCGCAGTTTGGGCGCGACCAATTGGCCGATACCCACCACGGTCAACACAAATAACACCAGGACGAACAGCACCAGAAACAATGTGTAACGGGCTTGGATAGAGCGCAGTGGGGGCATGAAGGGTCGTCCTTACGAAGCGTTTATTGTCGACGCGGCTGTGTTAGAGCTTCGTCGGGCTATCGGCTTGGCAAGGAGGAGCTTTAGGTACGTTCGTGCAAGAAAATTATGGCGCCTTTGCAGGCGCCTTCTTGCTAGATGTCGAGCATCGCCATCACGGCTTGCGGGTAGCGCAGGCCGGCGGTTGCGTCGGCGGGGAAGATCGCGTCCAGTGCCGCCAATTCTGTCGGGCTGAGGCTGACGGAGACGGCTGCTACGTTTTCTTCCAGGTACTTGCGCTGCTTGGTACCGGGAATCGGGATGATGTAGTCACCTTGCGCCAGCACCCATGCCAAGGCCAGTTGCCCGGCGGTGACGCCTTTGTCGTTTGCCAGGGTCTGGACTTGCTTCACCAATCGGAGGTTCTTTGCGAAGTTCTCACCCTGGAAACGCGGACTGAATCGACGGTAATCGTCGGCCGCGAAGTCGTCCGGGCTTTTCAGCGCGCCGGTAAGAAACCCCCGCCCCAGCGGGCTGTAGGGCACAAAGGCGATGCCCAGGCGTTGGCAGGTTGCCAGGCAGCCGTTGTCGTGTTGGTCGCGGCTCCACAACGAGTATTCGCTTTGCAAGGCGCTGATGGGGTGCACCTTGTGAGCACGCTCCAGCGTGGCAGCCGAGGCTTCGCTCAGGCCCAGATAACGCACCTTGCCTTGTTGCACCAACTCGGCCATGGCGCCGACGGTTTCTTCAATGGCCACCTCGGGGTCGATGCGGTGCTGGTAGTACAAATCCAGGGTTTCAATGCCCAGGCGTTGAAGGGTGCCGTCGATCGCGTTGCGGATGTACTCGGGGCGCCCGTTCACGCCGCGCAGCGCGGGGTTGGCCGGGTCGCGCACGATGCCGAATTTGCTGGCGAGGAACACCTGGTCACGTTTGCCGGCAAGGGCCTTGCCGATCAGTTGTTCGTTGGTGTGAGGGCCGTAGATGTCAGCGGTGTCGAGGAAATTGACGCCCAGTTCCAAGGCGCGGTGCAGGGTGGCGAGGGCTTCGGTCGTATCGCTGCCGGTGGTGTAGAAATCCGTCATGCCCATGCAGCCTAGGCCGATGGCGGAAACGAGAGGGCCGTTGGTACCGAGTTGACGCGTTTGCATGGGTTCAGCTCCTAGTGGATTAGGGCTTCATTGTTACCCTCGACAATAACTGGATAAACCGGCTAAAAGCACTATCACTATTTGTAAAATCTAAACAATCAATAAGGAGCCGCTCCTTGGACCGCTTCAATGCAATGCGCGTTTTTACTCGGATTGTCGAACTGGGTGGGTTTGCCAAGGCCGCCGACAGTCTGCAAATGCCCCGCGCTTCAGTGACCATCCTGATCAAGCAACTGGAAGCGCACTTGGGGGTGCAACTGTTGCAGCGCACCACGCGCCAGGTCAGCCCCACCCTGGACGGCGCCGCGTATTACCAGCGTTGCGTGCGTTTGCTTACGGACCTGGAAGAGACCGAGGCGGTGTTTTCCGCTCAGCGTCACAGCCCGCGTGGCACCTTGAGCATCAACATGCCGTCGGGGATAGGCCGCTTGATCGTGATTCCTGCGCTCCCTACATTCACCGAGCGCTACCCGCAGATCGAGCTGGAGATTGGCCTTAACGACCATCCTGTCGATTTGATTCGCGAAGGCGTGGATTGCGTCTTGCGCGGTGGTCTGGCCCTGGACGAGTCGCTGGTAGCGCGGCCGTTAGCCATGATGGAGCAGGTTACCTTGGCCAGCCCGGTCTACCTTGAGCGCATGGGGGTACTCGCATCACTTGAAGACCTGGCTCACCACGAAATGGTCGAGTACGTGTCCAGTACCAGTGGCAAGCGCTTTGGCCTTGAATTCCAGTTAGAGGCAGAACTGCGCGCGGTCAACCTGCCCAAGCGTGTCGCGGTCAACAGTGCCGATGGTTATTTTGCGGCATGTGCAGCCGGGTACGGCTTGATCCAGGCGCCGCACTATCACGCAATGCGCCAGCTGGCAGAGGGCACGCTGGTGCAGGTGTTGCCACACCTGGCGGTGCCCCCAATGGCACTGACGGCGCTGTATCCGCCGCACCGTCAGTTGTCACAACGCGTGAGGGTGTTTGTCGACTGGCTGGTGGAGTTGTGCGGCCAGCCGGGCAATGGGTTGCGCCGCCAAGCGTGAGCCAGGTTTGCGAAGCTTTCACGTAGATTCGCAGATCGCCGATGGTTCTGGTGGCGTATCAGATAAAGGCGTGATCAGCGATGGTAGTAGCCGGGGCCACCACCGTCGTACCGGTGGTCATGCCAGCCACCACCGCCACCATGAGGGAAAAAGAAGCAGCCGCTCATGCTCAACATGATCAGCAATGGAATCAGCAGTGTGATTCGACGGAACATTTCAAAATCCTCCAGGGTTCTCACAGGGTCTATCAGGCGCGGGACAAGCCAAATTTTTTCATCGCCTGTAACATGAGACCCTGCCGACCCTGCGTCATCCCCTTCACTGGGTATGTGCTTGGCATGTTCGGCGATACAAAGTGGATACATTATTCAGGTTCAGGAACCCGTCATGACTCAAAAGCAACGTTTGAAATATTCGATTCTGATTGCCCTGGCTGTACTGGCGACGATGTTTGGCCTGTCCTACTTGCAGAACACTGGGGTTATCAGCGAGAAGACGTTCCAGACCATCGCCATTGCCGTCGCGGTGGTCGTGGTCGTGATCAACGGCATCATGCGTCGTAAAGTCAAACTCTGACTCAGTCGCGACCGTCGAGCACTTTGGCAGCCTCTTCATGGAGGCTGTAGCTTTTATCCGCGTTGAGGGTGATCACACCCTCGCTGCACAGGCGCTTGAGCACCTCACGCACGCTGAGAAACGACAACGGAATGCCCAGCTCCAGCAAATGGCTGTGCACACCGCGCACACCGAGGGTGCGCTGGTTGTCGGCAGCGGTGAGCAGGGCGTCGATGACCTTCAGCCGAATCAGGCTGGTGCGCAAACCGAAACACTTGAGCAAATGGCGAATACGCTGGTTGCCTTGCTGTTCGGGCGCTTTGCCGAACGTTTGTGTGCCGCTGCCGAACTTGGCATCGGCGGCCGGTGAATGTCCATCCATGGGCAGTTGCGAGTTGTACATGCAAAAACTCCTTATCAGAGCCTGATCAGGAAAATGAGTGCTCTTAGTTAATAAGACGAACGAGCGAGCGAAATCATGAAGTGCCGGATGTAGAAATTTTGTCGGTATCGGTTTTGTCACACCAGGATCGCCTTAAATAAACGTTCATCACCGCTAAATTGTTCCCGGTTTTTTGCGTCCTTACGGTGGGGGAATTACCCCTGGTGAGGATGTTCAATTTGACTGTGGAGTCGGCGTGATTATTTCCAACGGGTTGTCCAGGGTGTGTGTGGCGGGGATGTTGCTGGGGTTGAGCCTGGCCGCATCGGCGCGGGAGTCGGTGACGCAGGCGTCGGCCGATATCCGCCGTACCAGTTTCGGCGTGCCGCATATCCGCGCCAGCGATGAGCGGGGCCTGGGCTTTGGCATTGGTTACGCGTATGCCCAGGACAACCTGTGCCTGTTGGCCAATGAAGTGGTCACGGTGAACGGTGAGCGTGCGCGCTACTTCGGCCCCGAGCAGGCAACACTGGAAGAACGCAACAACTTGGCCAGTGATGTGTTTTTCACCTGGCTCAATACCCCGGACGCCGTGGCGGCGTTCTGGAACGCGCAAACCCCACAGATCCGCCAGCGCATCGAAGGTTATGTGGCCGGTTACAACCGTTACCTGAAAGAGCAGGGCGCACCGGCGCAGTGCCAGGCCGGCTGGGTGCGGCCACTTGTAACCGGGGATGTGGTGAAGTTGACCCGCCGGTTGCTGGTCGAGGGTGGAGTTGGCCAATTCGCAGAAGCGTTGGTCGGCGCGAAGCCACCACAGGCAACTGCAGGTGTAGAACCCAGCCTGAAGTCCTTTGAACTGGCTGCCGCCAATCAACAGCGTTTTAGTTTTGATCGTGGCAGTAACGCCGTTGCGGTAGGCCGTGACCGCTCATTCAATGGCCGCGGAATGCTATTGGCCAACCCGCACTTTCCGTGGCTGGGCGGCATGCGCTTTTATGAGATGCACCTGACTATCCCTGGCCAGTTGGACGTGATGGGGGCCGCGTTGCCGGGTTTGCCAGTGATCAATATCGGCTTCAACCAGCATGTGGCATGGACCCATACGGTGGACACGTCCAAGCACTTTACCCTGTATCGCTTGACCCTCGACCCCAAGGACTCCACGCGCTACCTGCTCGACGGCAAATCCTTACCGCTGGATAAAACCACGGTAACCGTACAGGTCAAGGGCGCTGACGGCAGCCTCAAGCCACAATCCCATACTGTCTATAGCTCGCAGTTCGGCCCAGTGGTGCAATGGCCTGGCAAGCTCGATTGGGACAGCCACTACGCGTTCAGCCTACGTGACGCCAACCTGGGCAACGACCGCGTGCTGCAGCAGTGGTACGCAATGAATCGCGCCGCCAACCTTAAGGAACTGCAAACTTCAGTGCACACCCTGCAAGGCATTCCGTGGGTCAACACCCTGGCGGCCGATGACAGGGGCCAGAGCCTGTACATGAACCTGTCGGTAGTGCCCAACGTCAGCGCGGCCAAGCTGGCGCAATGCAGCGACCCACGTGCGGGCCTGCAAATGATCATGCTCGACGGCGCCCACAGCGCCTGTGCCTGGGATATCGACCCGAGTGCCGCCCAGGCCGGGATCTTCCCCGCCGATAAACTGCCGCAACTGGAACGTACCGACTACGTGCAGCACTCCAATGACTCGGCATGGTTGGCCAACCCCAAGGCGCCACTGGCCGGGTTCTCCCCGGTGATCAGTCAGGACAACATCGCCCTTGGGGCGCGCGCGCGTTTCGCCCTGCAACGGTTGCAGTCCCTCGACAAGCAACCTATCGGCGTGAGCGACCTGCAAAGCATGGTGATGGACAACGAGGTGTACTTGGCTGGCCAAGTCGTGCCTGACCTGCTGGAGTTCTGCGCCAAGCACCTGGGCACTGATGCCGCTGCGTTACAGCCACTGTGTACCAGCCTGAAAAACTGGGACCAGCGCGCCAACCTCGACAGCGGCCTGGGCCTGGTGCACTTCATCAACCTGGCGAAACAGCTGCGGCAAATCCCCGATGCCTGGCGCGTCGCCTTCGATCCGGCGCAACCGTTGACCACGCCACGCGGCCTGGCCATCGACCGCGAGCCTGTGGCCAAGGCCTTGCGCGAAGCCATGCTGGCCTCCACCGCCGACGTCGCCAAACGTGGTCTCACCGCCAATAGCACCTGGGGTGACATCCAAGTCAGCGGCCAAACCCCCATCCACGGCGGCCCGCAGGAACTTGGCATCTACAACGCCATGCAAACCGTGCCCCGCGCAGATGGCAAACGTGAAGTCATCAGCGGCAGCAGCTACCTGCAAATCGTCACCTTCGACGACAAAGGCCCGCATGCCCAAGGCCTGCTCGCGTTCTCCCTGTCCAGCAACCCAGCCTCCCAACACGCCAAGGACCAGACCCAAGCCTTCTCCCAGAAAAAGCTCAGCCCGCTGCCATTCACCGAAGCCCAGATCAAGGCCGATCCGCAGTACCAACTGCAACGGATCAAGGAGTAGGGCAGACTCGCAACCCCTTGATGCCAATACGAAATATTTTTGAAATCAAGGGGTTGCACGCTTTGGCAAATACGTACATAATGGCGCCCATCGAACGCAACGAAGCATTAAAAACTTCAATGTATTCAATGAGTTAGAGTAGAGGCAGGGTTTTATAGCCCACTCAAGTTTTTATGCGGTGAGTGTCAGTTATCTGGACATTGATCGTTTGAGGCCGAGTAGCAAAATGGTTATGCAGCGGATTGCAAATCCGCCTACGCCGGTTCGATTCCGACCTCGGCCTCCACTCTTGAAAACCCCGTAGATTAACGTCTTCGGGGTTTTTTATTGCCTGCGGTTTAGTCATCGCTTCCGCAACTTATCGGATCGTTTGCGCAACCGTACCTTTTTGTCCGCAAATTTGAGGCGCCTAGGCGTCCATTAACAGTCAGAAGCGGTCGTTCGATGGGCACCATTGAGGCGGTTGTTGTAATTAATGGCAGCGTGCGTGTGGGGAAATTATGAAGGCTGAATGAGCCAGACCATAGGCCTCATCAAGGAGAAGAACGTTCTCAACACTTGAGATTGAGCGTCAAGGCAGGTAGCGTGGCATCGCCGTGGAATAAAGGCGAAACGCCATCACCTATTGCGCGAAGGTCGACAATGAGCTTTCACACTGATGTTTGGGTCCAACCGTTGGACGGGGACTTGTTGGTACTGGACAGCGTGCGATCGGAGTTGATCGCCTACCTGGAGGAAAACGCCCTCAGCCAAGACGTTTATGCCGACCTCGTCACCGCATGCACCGAACCTAATGGGTACTTTTCGTTGGATAGCTGGTCAGTTCGTGCACTTTTCGAAGTGGTCGCACGCTTATTGCCGAAACTCAGTTTCGCGGTCAGAGGCGTGGGCGAAGAGATGCGCGACATTTGGGTGCGAGAGTTTACGGACGGTCGTATTTCCTTTGAGGCAGGAGCGTTCAACGAAGACTGATCCAAGTGTGGCAGCACGACGGGCCGCAATGGGTCAATAGAAGTCGTCGACGGGTGGCTGCTATTGGCCGATCGCTTCCCGAATCTTTTAGTGGAAGAAGTTCAAAGAGCGCTGACTCACGTCTTCACTTCCCTTGCCGACACACTGGCGTGACTGGAAGTCTGAAAGACGTGAACGGGCAACCGCGGCTGTTTAACAGGGAACATGCTCTTTCCACCACCGACTTCACGCAGTCATCTCTCACGCTAAGGCTCGTTTGTTCCCACTGTGCCGTATAGACGATCATCGTTTTGACGCTAGGAGTAACTCTATGAAATGGCATCACCTGCTCATCCCTTTCGCCGCGCTGGTTACTTGCACTAGCAGCTTCGCTGCCACGCCTGCACTGCAAACATTTCTCGCCTGTGACGAAAACTCTCTTGCAGTGGTCAATCAGCCAGGTCTCAAGGAGCGCATTTCCAGTGCGCTGGACAACGGGAAGATTACGTTGAGTGGCGGAACCAAAACCGAAATGGGGCAGCGCTGGGTGTTTGACACGCCAGTGACCCTTAATGGCGTTGCGTTGACCGGCTTTTTTGCGGAAGACCAGGATCTGATGGGTTCGCGCATCATTGGTTGGGGATTCTATACACAGCAGGCACCCGATGAGCTTTACACAACGTTGAATAAAGTACCGGGTAGCAACTTGGAAAGCGCCAACGGGATTTACGCCCGCGCGCAAATCTGGTCGCACAAGCAGTCGGCCTGGGTGCCGGAAAGCGGCGATGACAACGCAGGCAAGTTGGTGACCGATACAGCAGAGCGGATATTGATGGTAGAACCTGCTTCGCAAGACGTGGCCAAGACCAGCAAAGGCATGATTACCTGCTCGGTTCAAGGCACGGTCAGCGTGGCGATGCTCAAGTCCACTCGGCCTGACTTGATCAAGTGACCCGGTCAGTACCACTTTAGACCTGTAGGCGCGAGAGCATACTCGCGCCTACAGGTTGAATAGGGGCAGAACAACCAGCAGGTGCATCACGGGTGACTTGCCTAGACCAACTGAGTCCGACGCCAGACCCGTCTGCCGTTACACGCGTCCAGGAAGCTACGCGCATGTTCGCCGGCACGGCTGCGAGTTCTCCGAACTTGAATTTGGACAAATGAACGTGGCACTTCCATCCCACCACTCATCTCGGTGTTTTGTACCCGATTTGGTGGTGTGATCGGCGCGCGTGTCGCTATTTCCCGAGCTCTTTTAGCGCCAGCCCCATCGCCACCATCCCGATTTCCGTCAAATCCGTGCTGAAAGGAATCTCACCCAGCGTGCGGAAACCAACGGCCTCATAGAAGCGCTGGGCATTCGAGTTGCTCTTGAGTACGTCCAGCCACAGTAGGCGCTCCCCACGTTGCCCGGCTCGATCGCTGATGAATTGAAGCATCTGCTTTCCATACCCCAGCCCTGCGGCTGATTTGAGGAAGTAGATTTTTTGCAGTTCGGCACCCATTTCACCCGTGATGGGAGCAGGTGTTGACCAGTTCACCTTGGAAAAACCTACTACCCGCGAGTCTTCGTCCGAGGCGATCAGCCACAGGTGGCGGTCGGATGATTCCAGCGACGATTGCAGCACGCTGGGCGCAAAGTCCTGATCGAGAAACGCCTGCAGCCCGGCGGGCGACCATATTTGAGCAAAGTGTTGTCGGTAGGTCTCGCAGCCGACGTGGCGGAGTGCATCAAGGTCGGCTTTTGTCGCTTCGCGAATGGAAAGCCTGTTTTTGAAATTCATTAAATCACCACTTTAAAAGTGCTTCTTCGGGATGAATCACTCGCTGATTAAATTGCACATCCATCCGGTTGATTGGCTTGCTTCCCACCATTTGTGCGACGGGATACGCGTCCTTTGCATATTTTCTGGCGGCGATGTCGGCGATCGCCTGATTCAGCGGTGCGAACCTGACCGTCATTGGTTCGAGCGGCCCGGTCTTTTGCAGCACTGGCGCCTAGTTGTTCGCAGAGCATCGTCTTGCTCATCAAGCGTCCTTTCGTGATGGTTACGGCAAAGGGCGCAAGTATACCGATCAGTGAAGGCAAACCAATGGCAGGTTGTGGTTTGGGTTACAGCGTCCACCCCAACCCCAATGCCTTATGCAGCGACGCAAAATCCTTCAGCAACTCCGCATCCCCTGAAATCCGGCTTTCCTGTGCCTGATAACGCGTACGCTCAGCATCCAGCCAGTCCAGCGTGCTCGCGGTACCTGCGCGATAGCGTTGGCGTGTCAGGTCTGCGGCACGCACGGCTGATGACTCGACGCTGCGCAACAACACGACGTTTTGCCGCTGGTGGCCGTATCGCGCCAAGGCTACATCGGCGTCGCGCAGTGCCCCCAATACCGTACTTTTATACTGGGCAAGCGCTTCGTCGCGGCCGGCTTCGGCGCCTTTGACGCTGGCGGCCACGCGGCCGAAATCCAGCACGTTCCAGGTCAGGCGCGGCAGGATCAGCCAAGTGCCGTTGTCTTTGCGGGCGAGGTGGCCGGGGTCGCTGGCGGAGAATGACAGGTCGCCCATCAGGCTGAGCTTGGGGAACCAGTCTGCGGTTTTTTCGCCGATCTGCGCGTTGCTGGAGGCGAGTTTGCGTTCGGCGATACGGATGTCGGGCCGGGCTTTGAGGAGGGCGGCCGGGTCTGCGATTGGCACCACGCCGGGAATCGTCGGCAAGGCTTTGGCGGTGGCGAGGCGGTTATCCAGCTCGCCCGGTTCCAGGCCGCAAAGTAGGCCCAGTTGATCCAGGGATTCGACGATGGACGCTTGCAAGGGTAGGCGTTGCGCCTGGGTGTTTTCGGCCTGGGTCAGTACCTGTTCAAGTTGCAGTTGGGACGCCACGCCACGCTCGCGCCGTTGTTGAGTAAGGTCCAGGGCCTGGTGTTCGATGTCGACGCTGGCGTCTACCAGCGCCAGTCGCGCCTGTTGGTCGCGAAGGTCGGTGTAGGTTTGCACCACCTCAGCGGCCAGTTGCACCTGGGCGTCCGCAAGCTGTGCCTGGGAGGCGTCGGCTTCGGCTTGCGCCGCTTCCACCGCACGGCGTGTGCCGCCGAACAGGTCGGCCTCCCAACTCGCATCGAAGCCGGCAAGGTACAGGCTCAATGGGCCGCGACCGCCGCTGCTGCCGCCCAGGGCCGAGGTGTCGGGTGAGCGCAGTTTCAACATCGCCGCGTCGCCGGTGACCTTGGGCATGCTGTCGGCACGGGCGCCGCTGAGGCTGGCACGGGACTGTTTCAAGCGCGCCCGGGCGGTGGCGATGTCCGGGCTGTTGTGCAGCGCCTGGTCGATCAATTCATTCAGCTGGCTGTCACCCAGCGTGCGCCACCATTGGGCAACCGCGGGCGCACTCGGTGCGGTGCTGTCGGCATGCGCCAACTGCCTGGCTGCCAGGGTTTTGGGGGCGACATCCGGTGCGCCTTGGTAGTCCGGGCCCACCGTGCAGGCGGACAACAAGCCGACCGTGAAAAACAGGGGAAGGGAGCGAAGAGTCATGACTGTACCGTGCGCTTTTTCAGGATGAAGATCAGGGGCAGACACGCCAGCATTGCGAGTCCCAGTACGTAAAACGCGTCGTTGTAGGCCATGACCGAGGCCTGGCGCGCGATGTCGTTGGCCAACTGGGCCATCGCTTGCAACGAGGCGGTGGTGGCATCGCCGGTTTGCGCGAGGTAGCTGGCGGTGTTGCTCGCCATTTGGTCCTGAGCCAGTTGGCTGTTGGCCAGGATTCCCTCGCGCAGCCGGTCGTCATGGAAATGACTGCGCCGGTCCATCAGCACGCCGAGCAACGCCAGGCCGATGGTGCCGCCCAGGTTACGCGACATGTTGTAGAGCCCGGATGCATCGCCGGCGTCCTTGGTGTCGACCGAACGCATGGACAATTGGCTGAGGGGCATCATCACCAGGATCTGCCCGAAGCCGCGCAGCAACTGCGACCAGATAAAGTCATGGCCAACGCTGTCGGCAGTCAGCTGTGTATCGACAAAGCAACTGGCCCAATACAGCAGCAGGCCCGCGCCGACCATCCAGCGCAGGTCGTAACGGCCGAGCATGCGAGGCAGGATCGGCATCAGCAGGAATGCCGGAATACCCGACAGCAACATGATCGACCCCGACTGCTGCGCGTTATAGCCAGACAAGATCCCGAGGAACTGCGGTACCAGATACGCCGTGCCATACAGGCCTGCACCCACGGCCGTGCCGATCAACAGCACGCTGCCAAAGCTTTTATTGAGCACCAACTGCAAGCGCAGGATCGGCGTGGCGGAGCGAAATTGCCCCACGGCAATCAGGAAAAACCCGACCACGGTGGCGATGCTCAGCCAGGTGATCAGCAGCGAGTCAAACCAATGCTCACGCTGGCCTTCCTCGAGCACCACGGTGAGCGAACTCAAGCCCATTGCCAGGCCGAGGATGCCCAGCCAATCGGCGCTGATGAACCGTTGCAGGTTCATGCGCTCGCTGGGCAAGCCGGTGATCAGCAGGGTGATCAGGGCAATGCTGATGGGCAGATTGAGAAAGAAACACCAGCGCCAGTTGATGTTTTCTGTAAGCCAGCCGCCAATCACTGGGCCCAGCAGCGGGCCGAGGATAACGGTCATGCCGAACATGGTCATGCCGATCGCCATCTGATGGGGCGGCAGGCGGGTGCGCACGATGGTTTGCGCGGTAGGAATCATCGCGCCACCGGCAAACCCTTGGCCGATGCGTCCGGCGATCATCGCGCCGAGGCTGGCGGACAGGCCGCAGAACATCGAAAAGAACGTGAACATCAACGCCGTGCCAATCAGGAACCGACGCAGGCCAAAGACCCGCGTCAGCCAGGCGGCGAGGGGGATCATCACGATTTCCGACATCAGGTAGCCGGTGGCAATCCAGGTACCCTCGGTGCCCGTTGCGCCGATCTGGCCTTGGATCTGCGGCAATGCGGAGTTGGTGATCGACACGTCCAGGGTCGCCAACAGCGCACCCAAGGCGCCTGCGGCGACAGCGATCCAGTCGGTCAGCGAGGC
The DNA here is from genome assembly GCF_002255865.1 of Pseudomonas sp. PGPPP1. Lineage (NCBI taxonomy): Bacteria > Pseudomonadati > Pseudomonadota > Gammaproteobacteria > Pseudomonadales > Pseudomonadaceae > Pseudomonas > Pseudomonas sp. PGPPP1. The sequence goes on from NZ_NKIG01000001.1 coordinate 563,586, forward strand.
GTTGCGCGGTTTGTCCGCTGCCACGCCGGTCATTGTCGCTTCAGCCATGGTTGGCGTCCGCGCCGTGGGTGCGAGTGTCTACTTCCACCGTTGCCGAGAGACCGGGCATCAATGCCGCGCGCAGGTCGTCCGGCACGTCGAGGGCAATGCGCACCGGTACGCGTTGGACGATCTTGGTGAAGTTGCCGGTGGCATTGGACGGCGGCAACAGGGCGAACTGTGCGCCGGTGCCGGGGGCCAGGCTGTCGATATGGCCTTGCAGGTCGCGGCCGGGCAGGGCGTCGACATGCACGGTGACGGCCTGGCCAGGGCGCATGGCACCGATCTGGGTTTCCTTGTAGTTGGCGGTCAGGTAGATCGAGCTGATGGGTACCACGGTCAACAGGCGTGTGCCGGGCTGCACGTATTGGCCGACACGCACGCCACGGTCGGCTACGCGACCATCCAGCGGGCTGCGGATGACCGCGTCGTCCACATCCAATTGGCTTTGCGCTTCGCTGGCCTTGGCCACGCCGAGTTGCGCCTGGGCCTGCTTGAGTTGAGCCTGGAGCGTACCGTAGCGGGTTTGACTGGAGCGCAGTGCAGCTTGCTTGGCCGCTACCGTGCTGCGGGCTTGGGCCAGTTGGTTATTCAACTGCGCCAGGCGTTCTTCCGGCTCGGCACCGGAGCGGGCCAGTGGTGCGTAGCGTGCTACTTCGGTCTTGGCATGCTGGGCATCGGCTTCGGCTCCCTGCAGTTGGGCGCGGGCTTCGGCGATGGTCGAATCCTGTTGCACCAGGTCGGCTTCGGCCTTGGCGAAGTCGGCATTGCGTGCGGCAATCGTCGCGGTGGCTTCGTCACTCACGGCTTGGTATTTACGCGCATCCAGGCGTACCAGCACGTCGCCGCGCTTGACCTGTTGATTGTCGGTCACCAGCACTTGGGCAACGTAGCCATTGATCTTCGGCGCCACGCTGATGCTGTCGGCTTGCAGGTAGGCGTCATCGGTGGTCTCGATAAAACGCCCGGTTATCCACCACCAGGCGCCCCATGTAACGCCGATCACCGCCGCAATGGCCGCCAGGGTGAGCAGGATGCGTCGAGCCTGGCCGCGTTGGCCGTTGACGGTTTCTTCAGGAATGACCTGAGGGGAGGGAAGTGCAGCGGACATCAAGGTCACTCCAGATTTATATCAGATGGAATAAATTCCTTTTTTCGCGAATTTTTGTCAACTGGTATATTTTGGTCCGAGATCTGAAAGGAGTTGCACATGGCACGACATAAACCCGCTGCCGAGGGTGGATACCAACGCGGCGAAGAAACCCGGGCGCGAATCATCGAGGCCGCCGTTGTGGTCTTTGGCGAGCGTGGCTACGACGGTGCGTCCACCCGCGATATCGCCACCGCCGCCGGGGTCAACGCGCCCGCGCTCCAGTATTACTTCGACGGCAAGGAAGGCGTGTACCTGGAATGTGTCGAGCACCTGATCACCTTGCTGTGGCGCAAGATGGCACCTAGCGTCGAGGCTGCCGAACACGCGCTGGCCGATGACAACTGCCAGGACAACAGCCTGATCGAGGCGTCATTGGGCATTTTGGGTACGGTGGTGTCGACTATTCAGGACAGTCCGGAAGCGACGGCCTGGCGCGCGTTCCTCGATCGCCACCAGGCCGGGTTGTGCCCGGAAAGCGCGACGATGGCGTTCGATGAGCGGTTCAAGGCGCGTATCAGCGGCGTGATCCGGTTGTTGATTGCGCGGTTGTCGGGCTTTGCCGTGGAAGATGAGCGCACCGTGATCCACTCGATGGCGCTGTTTACCCAAGGGTTGGCGTTCCGCGTGCAGAAACCCAAGTTGCTTGCCGCACTGGACTGGGCGCAGATCGGCGAGAAAGAGATGGAATTGGTGCGCGAGGTGGTGCTGACGCAGGCGCGTTTCACGTTGGAAGGCTTGGTGCAATTACGCAATCAGCGTTAGGGCACGGTAACTAACGCGGTTTTAAACGTTGCACGGTGTACCGTTATGCATACAAACCCTACCATCAAGTTACACGAAAGCCGTGACGCACTTGAGTTTGCACTGTCTTACCCAGCGAGAAGTTAATCTCGTTGAGTAGAGAGTGTGGTCATGAAGTTGAATTACCTAACTAAGGCGGCGGTTGTTGTCGCGTTGTTGTCGTCCTTGTCGGGCTGCTGGATGTTCATGCCACCACCGGGTGGTGGTGGTGGTGGTGGTGGTGGTGGTGGTGGTGGCGGGCACGGACAAGGCGGTGGCCCTGGCGGCGGTGGCGGCCCGCGCTACTAATTAGGAAAAAAAGAGGCAAGTCACGTGCAGTGGCTTGCCTCTTTTTTTGCCCGCGACAAATAGCGGGCAAAAGAAAGCCCGCAATGGGGAGTGCGGGCTAAAGGGATGTTCATTAGGAGCTAGATCCACCATAGGCCCGCGTCTGTGAAAGGTTTGTGAAAGCGCTACGGTTAATTCAACGCTTTATCACGATGTAAGGGACACCAAAATCCCAGCGCGATTGCCAATGTCCAACGTATTGGCTGGCGACTTCGGGCATGTCACGAATGACCAGCACATTCTCGGAGTTGGCGGTCTCGGCAGATGGGGCGTAATTGAATGAACCGGTTTGCACGGTGTTGCCATCGACGATGATCAGCTTGTCATGTTGCAAGTGAAAATGGTCGCTGGTACGCAGTTGCACGCCATTGCGCGCCACGAAATCCATCGCCGACTTGCTGGCTTTACCCAGGTTGCGCCTTTTGTCGATGACCACTTTTACATCCACCCCGCGCTGCCTGGCTTCTACCAACGCCTGCGTGATGTCTCGCGCTTGAAACGCGTAGGCGAGCATTTGGATGCTGCTTTTGGCGCTGCCGATGGTGTCCAGTACCAATTGGCGTGCCGACCCCTCGGGTGAAAAACCCACTTGTATCTGCGGCTCAGCGAGTACTGCGCAAGGCAGCCCAAGCAGGGCAGCCAACGCGATGAATCGAAACAGCCTCATGGTTCAAGCCCTCCAATGGCACGGCACTCAAAAGCCGTCAGATTTCCCGGCGGCGCTGCTAGCCGTTACGGTGGTCGTGGTGAAACTGTATGAGGTGGTGGTCGCGCTAACGAAACCGCGCTGCGCCGCCGCCTGGCTGCGCCGCACGATCGTACGAGCCTGGTTCAGCGCATCGATCAACCGTCCCAGCGTCACGTCGCCCTCCATGTAGCGCGCCATCAACTCCTCGAAGTCCGTCGACAGGTCGAAGTAGACATCGCTGCCGGTAAACGCCTCGTTGCGCAGCTTGCGTTGCAGTTCTTTGGCGCGCTCGTAGCGGGTTTGCAGCGCTTGTTGATGCTGTTTCAATGCCGCCTGGTCCGCCTTCATGCTCAACAGGCGCACGTGCAGGGTTTGCAGTTGCTCGACGATTCGGTCATCAGCGGTGTCCGGGGTCTGGCTGGCGAGGTCCACCAGCTCACCGAGGCTGCGGGTCTTCAACTGTTCGGTGAGCAGCTCGCGGGTACGCAGGTAATGCGGGTCCTGGTTGAGTGCATAGTCGGCCAATTGTTTTTGCAGGGTATTGGCGCGGGCCTTGGCGTTGTCGATAGCCGCGTCGGTGGCGCAAACGTCGCTGTGCAATGCGGTGAGGCCCAGCTGTTCGCGCGCTTGCTGTAGCTGCGCGTCAATGCTGCTACTCAACTGTTCGATAAGCGTTTGGCGCTCCAATTGCAGCGATTCGTTGCGCTCGCCCATGGCGATCAGGCTCAGTTCATTCTTGCGGTTTGCCGTGTAGTTCACCTGCTTGGCCAGCCAGCGGTCCATCGCCAAATGCAGGCGGTTGCGCTGGTAGTGCTCGGTGCCAAAACGATGGCTGCGCAAGTAGCAGTAGATCGGGTCCGCGTCGAACGTCGGGCGCTTTTTCGCGTATTCCTCGCGCAACTCCAGGTAGCCGCTGATGTGTTCGCGGTGTTCGGCCTGTGTTTGGTCGAGCTGCGCGACTTGCCGCGCATATTCCGGGTCCTGCTCCAGCCGCTCACGGGCTTGTTGGTCGATACCCTCGTAGCGGGCCTGTGCCGCCTGCTTGGCGGCCAGGGCATCGGCAACCTGTTGCTCGGCGGCTTGCAGTTGCTGGTCCAACTGTTCGCGGGCGTCTTTACGGGCTTGCAGGGCAACGCTGACCTGGCTGTCGGCAGCGTTGCCATGCTCCAGGTGCAGTGCCGCGATGCTGCCCAGGCGCGTGGAGATATCTTGCTCCAGCGCCAGTTGCTGCCAGGTCAGGTCGGACAGCTCTTGTTCGGTGGTGCGCTTCATCAGTTCGACATTGCGCGAATTACGTTCGGCGAGGCCGATCAGGGTTTCGGGCGTCATGGTTTCACCGATTCTGAAACGCTTTGGGCCGCTTGCTTGTGTTGACTGTCCTGCAACACCACGCGCGTGCATTGCACCGCCAGCGCGGCAATCGCCAGGTACTGCAGCAGGCGAATACCCTTGCTGCGGTTGAGCAGCACCTTGCTCCACAACCGCGCAAGCGGCCCTAGTGGTGGTGCCTCGAACACCAGCCGACCGGCGAAAAACTCGCGCACACCCTGGTCGATCTGCGCATCAGTGAACTGTACGCCGTTGTTTTGGTAGTACTCGCGGATACGCGCGGCGACTTCGGCGCGGCGCTGGGGCAGGCTCAGATACTCGTCTACTTCGTTCTGGTGTTGGCGCAGTTGATCCACCCGCGCCATGGCACCGAGCTGTTCGCTAAGCAGCACTTTACTCATCAGGCGGCCTTGCTCAGCAGGGCAGCAAACTTGCGTTTGGACTCCTCGACCGCGTCGGCGATGTCGCGTGAAGCGTTGCTCGATTCCACGCGGTAGGTCTCGGTCAGGCCATGCATGTCGGTCTGGAAACTCAAGGTGGCGTCTGCCAGCGCGCGCACCGAATCGACCTTGATGGTCGAGCCATAGCTGGCCTTTACAGCGGCTTCCAACTGTTGGTTGCCGGTGCTGCCCAGGGCTTCAAGGCCTTTGCTGATGCCGTCGGTGGTGGCGTTGAGCGTGTGGGTGGCTTCGGCCAAGCCACTGTTGCTGGTGAACGACACGGCCAGGCCGGTGAGCACCACTTCATTGGTGGAGAAGAACGACACCATGCGCTGGTATTGGCGCTCCTTGATCACATGCACCTGGTTGATCCGTGCAAAGACCATTTCGGCAGTGTTGTAGCCCACCTTGAGGTCGTCGGCGATGTCCTTGACGATCTGGTAGCGCTTGTCCTCGTCTTGCAGCGCGCGCACGGCTTCGTCGCGACGCAGTTCCTGGGCCGAACGCTGGGCGGGTTCAAGCTGGTCGGCGGCAGTGACCTCAGCGTTGGCATCGTTCAGCGCCAGGGTGCGTTGCTCCAATGCCTGGGCCGCCACGCTGAGCACATGCTGGGCGTCGACCTCAGCGGCTTTCATGGCCATGCGAAAGTCCATGTAGGACTCCAGGATCACGCTTTCCCGGGCGATCTGGTCGTTGGCCGATTTGCACACCTGCAGGTAATTGTCGCGGATGTCATTGAACCGGCTGGGGATCGAGCCTCGGCGCAGGTTCATCCAGCTCAGCTTGAGTTTTTCCAGGGTGTCGAGGCGGCCGTCGTCCATCCAGCCGGCCATCGCGGCGGCGTCTTCACGGATCGAGGTAAAGCGTTGGGTGATGTCCATGAAGCGCGCGGAGATATCCATGCCTTCAATCTGCTCGCGCACCATGCTGTTGAACGCGGTGGACTGTTGCAATACCGCTGCGATGGCGGTGACTTTGCTGGTGTCGTACTGGGCGACGCGGTCGAGCAGGACCAGCACCGGGGCGTCTTGGACAGGTTGCAGCAGGTTGATGCCAAGCGTGCGCAGGCCAGTGATTGCCCGTTCCAGGTAGTTGCTCATCGTGCGTCCTTTCGTGATGTGTTCAGCACAGATTCAAGTTAAGTGGGCGAGTATACCGATCAGTGAAGGCAATCCAATGGCTCTTGGCCTGAGACGCGCTGTTATAAGCCAAATCCGTCGTGCTTCGAACACACCGCAGTCCCGTGCCGGGCGTTTCTGGACTGCGCAAAAGTGTACGCCTCGATCCGCGCTTAGCTGTACGGGGCGGCGGGGGCGGCAACCCACTACTGTCACAGGCACTTCACCCTGTTTGGATGCCGCACCATGTTCATGTCTACCAGCCTGCTTTCGGCTTTTGTGCTGTTCGCCTTCGTGTCCTCGATCACGCCTGGCCCCAATAACACCATGTTGCTCGCATCGGGGGTGAACTTCGGGTTTCGCCGCTCGATGCCCCACGCCCTGGGCATCAGTGTGGGGTTCATGTTGTTGGTGATTTCGGTGGGGCTCGGCCTGGGCGAGGTGTTCAAGGTGTTTCCGTGGGCCTACACGGTCTTGCGCTACGTGGGCGCGGCGTACCTGCTGTACCTGGCCTGGAAGATTGCGACGGCGGGCGGCATGTCCGATAGCAATGATGAGCATGGCAAACCCATGACCTTCCTTGGCGCGGCCGCGTTCCAGTGGGTCAATCCCAAGGCGTGGATCATGGCGCTGGGCGCCATCACCACCTATACGCCGGCCGAGGGTTACGTCACCAACGTGCTGGTGATCGCCTTGGTGTTTGCAGTAGTGAACTTGCCCAGCGTGTGCGTATGGGTTGGCTGTGGCACGGGCTTGCGCAATGTATTGCGCGAACCGCGCTGGCTGCGGCTGTTCAACTGGTCGATGGCCGGCTTGCTGGTGCTGTCGCTGTATCCGATGTTGTTTGCGAGCTAAGTGTCAGACCGGCGAAATGGTTGCCAGCAGGCCGATGCCGATGGTCAATACCAAAAAGCCGAACAGGAAAAGTGCCATCTTGGTCATAAGGCCTCCGAAGGGAAGGGGAGCGGCAGGGACATTCCTGTCGCACTCGACAAGCGTGTCGGGCATGACGCTATTGTCCGCGCAGTGCAGATTTCGGTACAGGCGCAGATAACACTCAAAAAACCGTATCAGATGCAGCTGTGACTGCTGTGCCAAGGGTTGCGCGTTGGGCCGGGTTTCTAAAGATCAGCCAGGTGGGCGGTGTTTTAGTCGTTGTATGGCGCCCGACAACCTGTAATCTTCCTACGCAACAGTGAGAATTGGCATCAGGCTTCAGGCCGCTTTCGTCGTGCGAGGACATATGCAACGCTGGTTGAGCAAATACCGTTACGTCATTATCTTCTGGCTGTGCTTCGGCATGTTCCGAACGTCCCTGGCTGACTGGAACCCTATTCCGTCCGGCTCCATGCGCCCAACCCTGGTCGAGGGGGATGTGGTGCTGGTGAACCGCGTGGCCTATGACCTCAAGCTACCCCTCACCGATATTTCGCTGGTCAAGCTGGATAACCCGCAACGCGGCGACGTGGTCACCTTTACCTCGCCCAAGGACGGTGTGCGCCTGATCAAGCGCATCGTCGGCATCCCCGGCGACACGCTGCAAATGAAGGACGAGGTGTTGTGGGTCAACGGCGTGCCGGCCAGCTACGCCGACGCGCAATCCTTCAGCGAGCGCGTGGCACCAGGCCAATTCATCCCCGCGATCAAACTGACCGAGCAGGCCGCGACCAGCCAGCGCACGGTACAAATCATGCCGCAGGTGCGTGCAATGCGCGACTTCGGCCCAGTGGTAGTGCCTGCCGACAATTACTTCATGCTGGGAGACAACCGCGATAACAGCGCTGATTCGCGGTACATCGGCTTTGTGCCGCGCCGGTTGCTGATCGGGCACGCGCACCATATCCTCGCCTCCGCGCAGATCCTGGATCACTGGATGCCACGATTTCGCCGATTCGGGGCGCCAATCCTCTAAGATGGCGCCCACTGCATCAACAATAAAAGTGGGCTGACCCTCGATGGAAAGACGTCAATTCAGCGGTGGCATGAAGGGCAAGAACCTGCGCTACCTCAACGAAACCCAGCAGCCGACGTCGGTTACCCGCGTCGGCTTCTTGCTGCTCGAACACTTTTCCCTGCCTGCATTCACCCAGACCCTCGACACCCTCATTACCGCCAACCTGTTGCGCCCCGACCTGTTTGCCACACGCACCTTCGGTTGTGGCGACGGTGAAGTGATCAGTGACCTGGGATTGGTCATTCGCCCCGATGCGCGCCTGGACGGCGTGGCGTTGCAAGCGCTTGACCTGTTGGTGATCTGCGGCGGTTTTCGTACCGAACTCAAGGCGGGCGAAGAGTTCATCCAACTGCTGCGCAGCGCTGCCGAACACGGCATCAGCCTGGCTGGCTTGTGGAACGGCTCATGGTTCCTCGGCCGCGCCGGCTTGCTGCAAGACTACCGCTGCGCCATCCACCCCGAACATCGCCCGGCGCTGGCGGAAGTGTCCAAGGCCGCCCAGGTTACCAGCGAACCTTACGTCATAGACCGCGACCGTCTTACCGCCTCAAGCCCCTCGGGCGCGTTCCACATGGCCCTGGACTGGATCAAGAGCCTGCACGGCAAAGCCCTGGTCGAAGGCATCGAAGATATTTTGGCGTTTGAAGAGTCGCGCTACCGGCGCATCAAGCCCACCGAAAACGTCAGCGTCAGCGCGCCCTTGCGTGAAGTGGTCAAGCTGATGGACGCCAACCTCGAAGAACCTCTGGAACTGGACCAACTTGCGGTCTACGCCGGCCGCTCGCGCCGCCAGCTCGAACGGCTGTTCAAGGAACAACTGGGCACCACGCCGCAGCGTTACTACATGGAACTGCGCGTCACCGAGGCCCGGCGGTTGCTGCAGCACACGGAGTTGTCCCAGGTGGAAGTGTTGGTGGCATGCGGTTTTGTGTCGCCGAGTCATTTCAGCAAGTGCTACAGCTCATATTTCGGATATCGCCCTTCGAAGGAGAAGCGGTTGGTGAAGTAGCCTCGAATCAAAATGCGGCACCGGGCTGCATTTTGTAGTGAGCGGGCTTGTCCCGCGCTAGGGGGCAAAGCCGCCCTAATCCCAGCAACGGCGGGTGTACCTGACACACCGTGGCGTTTTTGTTGGGGCGGCGTTGCCTCCCAGCGCGGGGCAAGCCCGCTCACTACAGGGGCTAGGCGGCATTGGGGGCTGATGGCAGTGGACCCGTCTACACAGTCATTGCGGGTACCGCAGCCATCAAACGGTTTGTATTTTTCAGAACCGGTCCAGCCGATATGGCCCAAACGCTGATATCGGAGCCTGCATCCGCAGCGGATCATCCAACCTCCCCACCATCTCCGCCGTCACCGCCGCCTGCGTCAACCCCAGGTGCTGATGCCCAAACGCAAGCAACACCTTGCCTTCACACACCCGGTCAATAATCGGCAACGAGTCCGGCAATGAAGGCCGGAACCCCATCCATGGCGTCGCGTCTTGTGCACTCAATTCTTCACGGAACAACCCATTGCTCAACCGGTGCAACTGCCAGGCACGCTCCATGTTCGCCGGGCGCTCCAGGCCCGCGAACTCCACGGTGCCTGCCAGGCGCAGGCCACCGGACATGGGCGTCATGATGAACTTGCGCTCCAATGAAGTGACGGCAAACGGCAGGCGATTGTGTTCGTGGGGCAGCATCAGGTGGTAGCCGCGCTCAGTGTCCAGCGGCACCTTCTTACCGGTCAGCGCAGCGGTGAGCTTGGCCGAATGAGCGCCGCAGGCGATCAGCACTTGGCCTGCCGTCACACGGCCTTGATCTGTGTTCAGCGATACACCGTGCGCTTCTACCCGGCCATCAAGTACGCGACGTTTAAGAAATTGCACGCCGTGGGCCTTGGCGGCTTGCACCAGCTCGCACACCACGTGGTACGGATCGAGAAAATGCCCGGTAGCGGGAAAAAACAGCCCACCTTGAATGTTGTTGCTCAGTTGCGGTGCAGCTTGGCGAATAGTGTCACCTGACCAAAAATCCACTGGCACCTGCTGCTGGCGCATGCGTTGTTGCAAGGCATCGAGCGCCGCTCGCGAGTCGGGGCGTTCAAACACCAGCAGTGAGCCGTCCTCGCGCAGCAACTGCGGGCGTTCGATGCTGTGCAGCAGGCGCTGCCAGGCACCCAGGCTGCCTTCGTTGAGTGCGCGAATGCCCGCCACCGTGCGCTGGTAATGCGCCGGGCGCAGGTTCAGCAGCAGGCGGATAAACCAGGGCAGGGCGCGGGGCATGTATTTCCAGTCCAGGCGCAGCGGGCCCATCGGGTCCAGCAACATGGCGGGCAGGCGCTTGAGGATCGACGTGTCGGCGATGGGAAACACTTGCTCGGTCGCCAGGTGACCGGCGTTGCCATAGGACGCGCCCATGCCCGGTTCTTGAGCATCCATCACCACCACCTGCTTGCCTTGGCGAGCCAACTGCAGGGCGCAGGCGATACCGACAATACCGGCACCGACCACTACGATATTGGGATCGGACATGGCCTAGGCCTCTCTCTGGCCATCGAGCAGACGCCGCAGCAGCAAGGGATTGTTGTGTTGCAGCGCACTGGGGAGCAGCGCGTCCGGAAAGTCCTGGTAGCACACCGGCCGAAGGAACCGGTGGATGGCGGCCGTGCCCACCGAGGTGCTGCGTGAGTCGCAAGTGGCAGGGAAAGGCCCTCCGTGGACCATGGCGTCACTGACTTCAACACCCGTAGGCCAGCCGTTAACCAGCAGCCGACCGGCCTTGCGTTCCAACACCGGTAGCAGGACTTTGGCGCTTGCCAGATCAGCGTCGTCGAGGTGCAAGGTGGCGGTGAGTTGGCCTTCCAGGTGTTCGCTGACTTGGCGAACTTCATCCATGTCGGCACACACCACAATCAACGACGCCGAACCAAATACTTCGGCGTGCAGGTGTTCGTTGGTCAAAAACGCTTGGCCTCGGGTGACGAATACATGCGCCTGGCCCTGGTTCGGAGCGTCTGCCGCCTGACCTTTTGCCGCGACATGCGCGTGCTGGCTCAAGGCGCTGACGCCAGACGCGTACGCACTGTAAATGCCAGGGGTAAGCATGGTCTGCGCCGCGCAGCCCGGCAGGCGCTCACTGACTGTACTGATAAAACGATCAAGCGCCGGCCCTTTAACCGCAATCACCAAACCGGGGTTGGTGCAGAATTGCCCGGCACCTTGGGTCAACGAGGCTACAAAACCCTGGGCCAGCGCCTCGGCTCGTGCTTCGAGCGCTGCCCCGAACAGATACACCGGGTTGATCGAACTCATTTCCGCATACACCGGAATGGGCTCGGGCCGCGCCTGTGCGGCGTGAGTCAGTGCAACACCACCGCTGCGCGAACCGGTAAACCCCACCGCCTTGATACGTGGATCGGTGACCAACGCAATGCCCACTTCGCGGCCCGAGCCATACAACAGAGAAAACACGCCCTCCGGCATGTTGCAGGCCTTGATCGCCTGTGCAACCGCACGGCCCACCAGTTCACTGGTGCCGGGATGGGCGCTGTGGGCCTTGACCACCACCGGGCATCCGGCAGCCAACGCCGACGCGGTATCACCGCCCGCCACCGAGAACGCCAGCGGGAAATTGCTCGCGCCAAACACGGCCACCGGGCCAAGCGCAATATGACGCTGGCGCAGATCCGGGCGCGGCAGGGGCTGGCGCTCGGGCCGCGCCGGGTCCACGCGCACATCCAGCCATTCGCCGGCACGTACGGTGCGGGCGAAGGTGCGTAACTGTCCGCAGGTACGGCCGCGTTCGCCCTGGATGCGCGCACGCGGCAGGCCGGTTTCGGCAACAGCGCGGTCGATCAGTTCATCGCCCAGCGCTTCGATCTGTACCGCGATGCTTTCAAGAAAGGCAGCACGTGCCTCAAGGGTGGTTTCGCGGTAACCATCAAAGGCGGCCCACGCCAATGCGCAAGCCTGTGCAACGTGCTCGCCGTTACCGCCCAAATAGGCGGGTTCCAATGCGGCATCCGTGGCGGGATTGATCGCCCGGATCGCCTCGCGATTGCCGGAAAGGGAGTGCTGACCGATCAGCATCTTGCCCGTCAGAGTCATGGGTTCGTCCTGGAAAAAAGAGGGTTGGCCGCTGTGGGAGTCACAGCGGCACGCAGTGCATCAGTCGACGTTTTGCTCGGCCGACCAGTTGGCGTACCACTGGCGGAACAGTGCGTATTGGTTTTCGGCGTAACGACGCTGGGCATCGCTGAGTACGTCGGTCTCGTTGAAGTGCAGGGCGTATTCCTGGTCGCCGTTGAGCACCATCAGGTGCTTGTAGTACAGCACCAGGTCGCAGCCTTCATCGAATGACGACAGCACGGCCAGCGCGGCTTCGAGTTCACGGGCCAGGCGGCGCGCCTTGGCATCGCCCTTGGCGGCTTTTTTGCTCAGGGCCACCAGTTGCAGCACTTCGCGGGGCAGGGCGTTGCCGATACCGGTGATCGCGCCGGTGGCGTTGCAGTTGACGAAGCCGTGCACCACTTGGGTGTCCACGCCGACCATCAAGGTCACGCTATCGTCCTGGGAGGTGATGTGTTCAGCGGCGTAGCGCAGATCGGCGCCACCGCCGAACTCCTTGAAGCCGATGAGGTTCGGGTGTTCGCGACGCAGTTCGAAGAACAGATCGGCGCGTGTGGCGAAGCCGTAGTACGGGCTGTTGTAGATCACCGCCGGCAGGTTCGGTGCGGCGTTGAGGATCGCCGAAAAGTGTGCCTTTTGCGCGGTAGCCGAAGCGCCACGGGACAGCACGCGAGGGATTACCATCAAGCCATGGGCACCGACTTTGGCGGCGTGCGCTGCATGGGCCACTGCCTCACGGCTGTTTACCGCACCGGTACCGACGATGGTGGGCACGCCGGCCGCCACCAGGCGCGCCACGCCTTCCTGGCGCTCGGCTTCGGTGAGCAACGGCCAGTCCCCCATGGACCCGCAATACACCACGGCGCTCATGCCGGCATCGATCAGTTGGCGTCCCTTGGCAACGAGCGCGTCAAAGTCAGGCTTGCGTTGTGGGGTGCACGGGGTCATCAGGGCCGGGATGCAACCGGTGAAGATGTTGTCGCTCATTGTTCTAACTCCTTGGAACGTTCAGTCAAATTGAGAGGGGCTCAGATGCCCCAGGCGAAGGGGTCTTGCTCGTCGATCAGCAAGGTGCTGTCGGCGGTCATGTAGGCGCGGCCAGTGATAAAGGGGCGTATGTGCTCGCCGTCCCATTCATAGCGGCCTTCGAACTGGCTGCCGGTGATGCTGGCTTGAACCCAGTTTTCACCGGGTGCGAGTTTTCCGTCGGCCGCCAGGCACGCCAGCTTGGCGCTGGTGCCGGTGCCGCATGGCGAACGGTCATAGGCTTTACCGGGGCACATCACGAAGTTGCGGCTGTGGGCATGGGCGTCGTCGGCGAACAATTCGATATGGTCGATCAGTGCACCGTCGGCACCGCGGATGCCTTGATCTTCCAGGGCCTTGAGCATTGCCCAGGTGTAGTCGGTGAGGGCGTCGACGTCTTCCATCTGCAGGCGTTTACCGTGGTCGGACACCAGGAAAAACCAGTTGCCGCCCCACGCGATGTCTCCCAGCACCGCACCGTGGCCTGGCACATCGACGGACACTTGTTGGCGATGACGGTACGCAGGCACGTTGCGCAGCGTGACTGAGCCGTCTGCATGCAGTGTCGCGGCAACCGGCCCCACGGGGGTGTCGATGGTGTGCACGCCCGGCGCGATGCGGCCCAAGTGGTGCAGCGATGCCACCAGGCCGATGGTGCCGTGGCCGCACATGCCCAAGTAACCAGCGTTGTTGAAGAAGATCACGCCGCACGTCGCGCCAGGGGTCACCGGCGCGCAGTACAGCGCGCCTACCAGTACATCGTTGCCACGGGGCTCCAGCAGGCAGGCGCGGCGCCATTGGTCGTGGTCGGTGCGCAGGCTGTGCAACTGGTCGGCGATGGTGTTGCCGGTCAGCTCAGGAAAGCCGTTGAGCACCAAGCGGGTCGGTTCGCCGCCGGTGTGGGAGTCGATCACATGCAGTCGCTTCATAAAACGCTCCAATCAGTGGGTGGCGGGGGACAGCGGGGCGCTGTAATGCGCGTCGCTGACGGCTTCGCTTTCGTCGTCTTCGGTTTCCAGTCGCACCAGGTGCGCCGGTACGCCAGTGGCTGCGCCCCAGTAGTAGATGCCCAGTGCGCAGACGGCGACGACAACGGTGTCGAAGGGGTGGCTGATGGCGCCGATGCCGCCAAAACTGCCGAGCTTGGACAGCAGGATCGTTACTGCGTAGAAGCCGATCAGCCAGGCTGACGAGCGCACCTGTTGCTTGAGGTTGAGGTGCGCAGTGGGCACCCAGCGGGCGCACAGCAGGTACACCACAAACATCAGGATTTGCAGGCCGAGCAGCCAGGACACGGTGCTCCAGCCCGACCAGTACACAATCAGCGCTGCGATGATGAACGACAGCGGGCCCAGCACCGCCATGCCCTTGACCCGGAACGGGCGCACCATGTCGGGGGCGTTGCGGCGCAGCGCAGCAACAGTGACGGGGGCCACGGCGTAGCTGAGGATCAGCGCGGCGGACACCACATTGATCAGCGCTTCCCAGGACGGAAACGGCAGGGTCCAGAACACCGACAAACCAAAGGTCAGCCACAGCGCCGGGCGCGGGATGCCGGACTTCTCGTCGATCCGCGTGAAGATCTTGAAGAACGTGCCGGTCTGCGCCCAGCCGTAGACCACACGCGGCGTGGCGTTCATGTAGATATTGCCGCAGCCGCTGGGTGAGATCACCGCATCGGCCACCACCAGGTAAGCCAGCCAGCCCACGCCCAGCGCCAGGGCGATATCGCGATAGGGCAGCGCCAACTCCTTGCTGATTCCAGCCCAGCCATTGGCGAGCATTTCCGTCGGCACACCGCCGAGGAATGCGGTTTGCAGCAGCACGTAGATTGCCGTGGAAAGCAGCACTGAAAGGATCAACGCGATGGGAATCGTGCGCTGTGGGTTCTTCACTTCACTGGCCACCGAAATGATCGGCGTCAGGCCCAAGTAAGCAAAAATCACGCCCCCGGCCGACACCGCCATTTCGATCCCCGAGAGGCCGAACGGCGCGAAACCATGCATTTGGAAGTTCGCCGGTTTGAAGAAGGTGAACAGCACGCCAATCACCAGCAACGGCACGATGAACTTGAACACGCTCACCAGGTTGTTGGCGATGGCGAAGGTCTTCACGCTGCGGTAGTTGAGGATGAAGAACAGGCACAGCAGGGCGAATTGCACCAGCCAGCCCAGGGTGGTCGGGTCGCTGGAGCCGACCTTGGTCAACTCGGGAAACCACGCCGCCGCATATTGGCGTGAGGCGACCACTTCAATGGCGACCAGGCTGGAAAACGCGATCAGCGTTATGAAGCCCATCAGGTAGCCCAGCAGCGGGCCGTGGGAGTAAACCGGGTAACGCACCACGCCACCCGCGCGGGGCAATGCGGCGCCCAATTCGCAGTAGACGATGCCCAACAGCAGCACCGCGAAACCGCCAAGCAACCACGAGAAAATCCCCGCTGGACCGGCGATGGCCGACACGTGGCTGGCCGCGAATAACCAGCCTGAACCAAAGATGGCGCCCAGGCCGATAAAGGTGAGGTCCATCAATGACAGCTGTTTCTTGAATTTGCCTTGACCTGACATAGCGTCGCCTTCTTGTGAGTTATTGGATAGGCATGCAGTGGCCATAGAGTGAACGTGCGGAAGGCGCCGCGATTGATGTTTTTTGCCGGCAGTGATGACGAAATCAGCACAGTTTGCTCTGCTCGACAGCGGTTATGGCATGGTGCAATCTGCTACGCGTCGAGGGTTCAGCGAAGGGGATAAACAGTCATGATGCAAAGCGCGTTTGCGACCCTTTGCTGTGAGTGCGAAAGCATCGAGCAACTGATGACCGGCGTGGTGCAGTTGTTGCCGATGCTGGATGTGATCCCCAATGCAGCGATCTTTATCAAAGACACCCAGGCGCGCTATCTGCTAGCCAACCGCACGCTGGTGCAACGTTGTGGGTTGAAACAGCTGCAACCACTGCTGGGCAAGACCAGCGCCGAAGTGTTTCCTGCGCAGTTGGGCCCTGGCTATACCGAGCAGGACCGCCGCGTGCTGGAGGAGGGATTTGTGCTGGAGGACCAGCTAGAGCTGCACCTATACGGCACCCGCGAGCGCGGTTGGTGCCTCACCCACAAATGGCCGCTGTATAACCATCAGGGCGCGATCATCGGCCTGGCGGGCATCTCGGTGGACCTGCAATCTGCCAGCGAAACCCATCCAGCGTACCAACGCCTGGCCGCCGTCGACGCGCATATCCGCGCCCACTTCAACCGCCGCGTGACCTTGGGTGAACTAACACGTATCGCCGGCATTTCAGTGGCGCAGCTGGAGCGTTATTGCAAACGTGTGTTCCACCTGACGCCTCGGCAGATGATCCAGAAAGTGCGTTTGGAACATGCTCACCGGTTATTGCATACCGACCTGCCGATCACCGACGTGGCGCTGCAGTGCGGGTATACCGACCACAGCGCGTTTACCCGCCAGTTCAAGGCCTCCACCGGTTTTACACCTCGCCAATACCGAGACACCTGAAGGCATTAGTCGGTGGCGGCCTCTAGGACTTCTTTGGTCGCTGCTTGGTCTAGCACCCCTCTGCCGATGCCACTTACCAACGTTACCGTTCCATCCGGGAGGATATCGACGCCGCTGGAGTTTGCCATGAACACGTTTACACCCGGTTTTTTGAGAATCTCCAAAAACGGTTGCTTGCCGTTGTGCTCCTGGCCCAGAACGCGGCCCATTCCAAAATTGGATGGGGTGTCGACACCGGCGACGAAGACCACTTTGCCTCCCTTGGCCAAGGCGTTGTCGAGTTTGGCCAGCAGCGAATGGATATTTCCATTCAGGCCGCCTTCCAGCAGGCTCCCGTTCAGATGCATCAATGTGCGTGTTTGATAGACACCCTCCTTCATGTCGGTTAGCACCGCAAGCGCCGAACAATGGGTCAAGTTACGGGTTGAGAGTATCGTGGTCGGATCTTCAACGGTTTCGGAGAATCCCATCCAAACGTTGATCGTTTCGGCTGGGGGTAACGGCCGTAGCGCCGGAACAACAGGCACTGGCGCCGCCTTGGGTTTGGGCTCGGCCTTGTAGCCATGGGGGTAGGGTTCTTTCGGCTCACGAATCAGCGCATCCAGCCATTGCTGGTTAGTCGGGCGCATGGCTTCGTCTGTACTGGTTCGAATCACCCAGCGGTCTGCCGCCCATTTGTTCATGGTTTGCCGCAGCTTCTGGGTGTATTCGGACGCCGGGCAAGCGATGCCTGCCCACGGGTCGACCACCCATGCGTCTGCCCACTGCGGCTCGGTGAAGTTGATGCTGCCTGTGGGTTTTACCGCAGGGCCACCGACGACGGTAAAGGCATGGCTGTCGCCGGCGTACCATTCGTAGGCACGTCCGCCGCTATTGATGACCGTCTCCCGAGAGAGCGCCGCCATTTCTCCGCAATTACCGGCGCCGGCCTTTATCACGGTTCTCCCAGAAGCCAGCGCATTGGGGTTGCGGGTTTCGCGCAGCCAGTTGATCACTCTGATAGCGGCATCTGCCCGCGCGCGGTCAGCCGCTGAACGCACCACGTTGCCAGGCCCCAGGCCGGTTGCCTGCATATCGTTATGTACGACTTGCAGGGCCTGCTCCGCGTAGAACCCGTTCTGCTGTGCCAGTGTGAGCTCGTTGAAATTGGCGGGCTTGACCAATGTGCGCACTTCGCCAGGGTGCAGTGCAATTACGGTCTTGCCGGTCGCGCCGCGTTGTTGCAACTGGTAGGCGACTTCGCGTTTTTGTTCGGCGGTCATGTCGGCACACCGGGCTTTAAGCACGCCGACATCCGTTTTGGCATAGCCGGCCTTTTCCAGGTCCTTGTACACCTCCTCAAGTTTGGGCAGGGCCACGAATTTATTGTCCATGGCTTTTCCCGCAGGCGTCTGGCGCGTGTACAACTTGTTGCGATAGCTTTTGGCGAGTGAAACGTCGAAATCCCTGGGCGTACATTTTAAAAATACAGCGTCAGGGTGTTTCAGGCTGTCGAGCTTGGCGTAATAGAACTCCCCCACGTCGGCTTCAATCACCAGGTATTTGGTCGCGTCACCCTTGCGCGGGCTGTTAACCACCACGCCGCGCACGTCACGACTGTCGTTGCACAGGTCGCTGATGGGGCCAAGCTTGACCACGCGCGTTTCCGTGTCAATGAAGGGGTTGCTGGCGCCGTCGTAAAAGCCGAAGTTCTTATCGCTGACCACGCTCCCGCGTATGGCACTTTTGTAGGTGACGGGCTCTTTACGGGGGACCGACACCAGCTTTTCACCATTGACTTTGTAAAGGCGCCGTTCAAATACGGTGAGGCGATCACGCCGTAGCAGTTGCTTGGCGCTAGGGTACAGGCGTACATGCTCAAGGGCTTGCAGCTCCTGTTGCAGCTCGCCCTGCACCTCGTTGACGGTGCGTACAAAGCAGGTATCACTGGCACCACGCTTGACCCTGCCGACAGAGGGGGCAGGGCAATAGGCTTCGAATTGTTCCAGCTCCTTGTATTCATCCGCGGCTTGCAGGTCGCGCATCACGCCGGGTGTCTTTGGGTCGTAGCGATACACCCGGTCATCGTCGATCACGTCGAAGCAGTTGGCGCGGGGCAGGGTGTAGGCCTGCACCGATAGTGGGGCGTCGGTGGTCAGGGCGCGGGTACCGTCGGCGAAGGTCTCGGTACGTAGCGCCAGGGTGGGCCTCCCCGGTTGGCGGGTAATCCCTGTAGTCGCCGGCGGCGATTCAAACGGCAGTGCGAAAGGATCCTCCGCGACGCCTTCGCTCGTACCGGTGACGGCAAACAGCGTATTGACGGCGCCGTCAATGGCCGCCGAGACGCCTTGCTGGCGCTCCGTGGAGGTATCGCCGGACGCGGCTTTCTCGGCGCCCAGCGCAAGCTCGGCAAGGCCCGTGCCTGCCACGGCCGCCAGCACCAGCGGTTCTCCAACCGGCGCAAGCTTGGCCACCAGTCCCGCCGCGGCGGTCATGTCGTTCAGCCAGGTATCGCGGGTGACTTCGCTGTTGGACTTGATGATCACATCCGCGTCGCTGGTCATACGTTCCTCTGCATTGTCGGTCATGGCGCTGAATACATCACCTCTCAGCTTTATATTCTGATCATCGATAACCACATGTTCGTCACTGCTCCAGTAACCGGAACCGATGTTTTTCAGGGCCGTGTCCACTCCTCTGCCAGTCCCCCTACTTTGGCCGAAGAACACGCCGAGATCCCGCCATAAACTGTCGTTATCTTGACGGTCGATGAGGCGAAAGTGCGACGCGAAGTCTTTGCGCTTTTCGGGGTCTTTGCCCTGTTCTGCAATCCACTGGTCCATTTGCGTGAAGGAATTGAAACTGAGAAACGCCGGCTGATGACCTGGGATATACAGGACCTGCTGCCCACCCTTGAGCTTGTTCAACCGCAGAATATCGCTGGAAATTGCGCCGTTGATGACCAGTGCATGTACGGATGCATGGGACGCTTCGACGGGTGCATTGGCGCTCAATTGGTCGAGGGTCAGTGGTTGTGTTTCATCCAGCGGCAGGTTGGCAGCCACCGCCGACAGGATGTGACGGTAGTCATCTCGAGTCAGCCTGTGTTCCATCGGGATTTTTTGCCGCTCTTCAGGCGTCGCGCTTTCGTAAGCCTTGAGCTGTTGGCGTGCCTGGTTGACGAATTCGCCTTTGAGTGTGGCGCGATAGTCGAGGTTGTGGTTCTCCCAGAACCTTTCCATTTGCTGTGTGAACTGGGCCTGGAAGTCAGTGTTCAAGGCGGCCTTCATTAAATCGGAGGGCGCCAAGGGAAACTGATTGTGGGCGCCGTAACCCTCTTTGCCATGGCCTTTACCAACGGTGTACAGGCCCGAAAGCAAGTCCAGGTCGCCGGGAACTCGGTCCTTTTCGTTGAAGTTCTTCAACAGTGCGTCCGGCAGTGCAAGGGACGAGGAGGGTTCCTGTTCGGTGTGCTCCCAGCCGGTCACTGTGGGGGCTGATGTGGCGGTACCATCGAAGCGGTTGAGAAAAATCTTATCCGCGTCGACGGTCTGGCCGGTTTGTTCAAGGATGAGTTTTTCTGCCCACTTTTTTGCCTCATTGCGCAGCACCGGCAGGGCCTGGCCTGTGTTGAGCATCAACTCGATATAGCGTTCCTTCTCTCGGTTGGCACCGGCTTTTGCTGCTGCTGCCTTGTTCAGCACTTCGTAGTGCGCAGTTGCAAGGTGTTCATGCCGCGCAAGGGATTTGAGCGAGCGCGAGGTCAGTTGCGTGGCTGTGTCGGGGGTAGGGAAGTCAAATCCGCCCTGAGCCTTCAATGTGGCAAGCCTTGCCGCGTCGGGGTTAGGGGCTTCAGCATAAAACGCGCCGATCTGATCTGGCGTGGCGGTGAACCCAGGGTTGCCCACAGGGCGAGCGAGTTGTTGTGCGGGACCTGGAGCGATTACCTTGGCTGCGGCAATCAACGGGCTGGCAAGGGAGCGCCAGCCGGAGTCATCGTCCAGGGTGAACTGTTTGGCCTGGCCCTTCACTTTGGCCGACAGCACACCCGTTGCCGGGGTAATGACCACTGTTCCCGGGTCGATACCTTGGTCACGCATCCATTGCGACACCACCGGTTGTTCCAGGTGGGACCGGTAAAGCGTCAGCCAGGTGCCCATCACCGAGTGCGGGGGTACTTCGATACGCGGCGGTATGGAGGGTTTCGGTTGTTGCTGCACCGCGCGGCTGTAGCCCTCGGCGAGCACTGCGTCTGCGAGCAGAATGTCCGGACTACCGCTCATTTGCTGTTGAAGATCGAGCAACGCTTCACGGGTACTTGGCAGGGCCCTGCCCGTGGCGTGGATGAACTGTGCAAGGATGACGGTGGACCCTGCGGGGCTATGGTGCGCCTGGCTGTAGGAGGAGCCTGGGCTGAGGGGCATCCGGGTGTCTTCCAGCGATTGCTCTAGGGCGTGTTCGCTAAGTTGACCTGCATCCATGCGGCCGATCAGGCGCTGAAGCTGGTTGCCCAGGCGTTGGCGGTCGTAGGTGTCACCCACAAGTCGCTGATGAGTCAGAAGGGTGCGTGTGCCGCGGGCCTTATCCGACTGAGCAGCACGCGGGGAAGTGATGGGTGCGAATGCTTTGTCTCGCCCCAGGGCGGCGATGACGTCGGGGTCGTTGCGGTCCACACCATAGAAAGCCAAGACCGTCGACAGAGGTAACGTGGTCTTGTCGGCGTCGGCGGCAGACAACCCCCGGTTCACACTGCTGTCGATAACAGTTGCGGCGGCCATGACCAAGCCAAGGATCGCCGGTTGCTCTTCACTGCCGGTGAGCTTGATTTCTTTGTTCTGATTGGCGTCTGTGCTGTCGATTAGTTTGACGAACGACTTGAACAGGTCAAGCAATGGAGATTGCTGTTCATTGTCTGCAGGTTTGATTGACGAGGGCCATTCAAATTCAATGCCGACTCCGCCGGAGCTGCTACGAATGGTCTGGTGCTCAAAGGGCGCAGGTCGCGTGTCACTGACTTTATGCCGGGTCTGTTTGGCAGGGTCAAGCGGGCGCCAGGTGATGCGGCTGTTGCTCGTGTGAAAGTCGACTTCACCCCCGTCAAACCGCTGACTCTCACGCCACGCCTTGAATGCCGGGCTGTGTACCGCCCGCTTGAATTGTTCGAACCACGCACCCAGTGTGGAGTGCGGCGCAATGTGCAGCGGTTTGTCGTTGTGCGGGTCAAGCAGTGCCTTGTAGACCTCGACGGCCAGGTCGCCATCCGCCTTTGCGGTGGCGGCGCGGTTGTCGGACTCAGGCTGCCTTTTTGGGTCACTCTCTGGCGTGGAGACAAACTGATAGGTGCCCTGGCCGCGTGCGGATGAACGGTCAGGGGCGGGGGCTCGGGCATCGTTCGAGAGAGGTATGTATATCGGTTGCAACGACGGGGAGATGCTCATGGGTGCGCCCTTTGGCTCAGATATGGAGTGCGCATGCCAGTCGACAGCAGGACCGGCAATGCGCTAGCTGAGTGGCGGGGGACTGAGGGTGGTTCCCACATTGAGATGCAACGAATGGCCCCTGCGACCCTCATATGTCTACAAGCAACTTTTCACGACCACGGGGACAGGGCTTATGACGGCGGCTGAAAACAACCATGTGAACTGGCTGGTAGAACAATCGATGCTTTACGCGGCACGCCAGCGCGCCAAGCTCTATTCGGGCCAGGGTCGGTTGTGGCAGCAGCCCTACGCGCAAACCCGGCCACGGGATGCCACGGCGTTGTCGTCGGTGTGGTTCACCGCGTACCCCGCGTCGATTGTGACCCGAGAGGGCGGGACTGTACTGGAAGCCCTGGGGGATGAAAGCCTTTGGCACGCGCTGTCGAAGATCGGTATTCAGGGCATTCATAACGGCCCGTTGAAGAAGTCCGGTGGCCTGAGCGGCACGCGTCATACCCCCACCATCGACGGCAATTTCGACCGCATCAGCTTCGAGATCGACCCTGAACTAGGCACCGAAGCGCAGTTGCAGGCCATGACGCGCATGGCCGCTGCCCACAATGCGGTGATCATCGACGACGTGATTCCGTCCCACACCGGCAAGGGCGCGGATTTCCGCCTGGCCGAGATGGCGTACGAGGATTACCCGGGCCTTTATCACATGGTGGAAATCCGCGAGGAAGACTGGCCATTGTTGCCGGACGTCGCCGCAGGTCGCGATGCGCAAAACCTCAGCCCGCTGCAGGTGGATGCACTGCGTGACAAGCACTACATCGTCGGCCAGCTGCAACGGGTGATCTTCTTCGAGCCAGGCGTGAAGGAAACCGACTGGAGCACTACGCCGATTGTGGTTGGCGTGGACGGCAAGCCACGACGCTGGGTGTACCTGCATTATTTCAAGGAAGGCCAGCCGTCTTTGAACTGGCTGGACCCAACCTTCGCCGCGCAACAGATGATTATCGGCGATGCGCTACACGCCATTGATGTGATGGGCGCGAAGATCCTGCGCCTGGACGCCAATGGTTTTCTCGGTGTGGAGCGCAAGCTCGATGGCACGGCGTGGTCGGAGAGCCATCCGCTGTCGATCACCGGCAACCAGTTGATCGGCGGGGCGATCCGCAAGGCGGGTGGTTTCAGCTTTCAGGAGTTGAACCTCACGGTGGACGATATTGCCGCCATGTCTCACGGCGGCGCCGATTTGTCCTATGACTTCATCACCCGTCCGGCGTACCAGCACGCGCTGCTGATGGGTGATACCGAATTCCTGCGGCTGATGCTGCGCCAGATGCATAACCTGGGCATCGACCCAGGATCGCTGATCCACGCGTTGCAAAATCACGATGAACTCACCCTGGAGTTGGTGCATTTCTGGACGTTGCACGCCAATGACACGTTCCTGTATCAGGGCCAGACCTTTCCCGGCAACATTTTGCGCGAGCACATCCGCGAGCAAATGTACGAGCGCCTGGCCGGCGAGCATGCGCCGTATAACCTCAAGTTCGTGACCAATGGGGTGTCCTGCACCACCGCCAGCATCATCACGGCGGCCCTGGGGATTCGCGACCTGGAGGCGATTACCCCGGCGGATATCCAACAGATTCGCCAGATTCACCTGCTGCTGGTGATGTACAACGCCATGCAACCGGGCGTGTTCGCACTGTCTGGCTGGGACCTGGTGGGTGCACTGCCACTGGCCGCCGATGAGGTCTCGCACCTGATGGGGGATGGCGATACGCGCTGGATCCATCGTGGTGCCTATGACCTGGTGGACCTTAACCCCGACGCCGAACTGTCCGCCGGGCAGATGCCGCGTGCCAGAACCTTATACGGCAGCCTGAACAGCCAACTACAAGACCCGGATTCCTTCGCCTCACAACTGCAAAAAATCCTCGCCGTACGCCGCGCCTACGACATTGCCGCCAGCCGCCAGATTTTGGTGCCGGACGTGCAACATCCGGGGTTGTTGGTCATGGTTCACGAATTGCCGGCCGGCAAAGGTACGCAGATCACCGCACTGAATTTCGGTGCCACGCCGATTACCGAAACCTTGCACCTGCCGGATGTGGCCGCTGGGTTGGTGGTGGACATTATCAATGAGCGGGTCGAGGGGGATTTGACGGCAGAGGGAGCATTCACGATTACGCTGGATGCGTATGAAGGCCTGGCCTTGCGAGTGGTCAGCAGTACACCAATGGCGTGAATGAACACGGTCAAAAATGTGGGAGCTGGGTTGCCTGCGATAGCGGTGTCCCCGGCAACATCTCTATCGACCCTGCCGCCGCCTTCGAAGCCTCGCTAAAGCTCGACAGCTCCCACATTTGATTGGGGTTTTCCTCACAATTGGAAGCGGTAACCCACCCCATACAACGACTCAATCGGGGTCTCCCCGGGACACGCCTGTTCCAGCTTGCGCCGCAGGTTGCGGATATGGCTGTCCACCGTTCGGTCGGTGACCACGCGGTGGTCGGAGTAGAGGTTGTCCAGCAGCTGGTCACGTGAGAACACCCGGCCAGGGCTGCGGGCGAAGGTGTTGAGCAGGCGCAGTTCCAGGGGGGTGAGGTCCAGGGTGATGCCGTCGAGCGTGGCCAGATACTGCGCCTCGTCGATCACCAGGCGCGACGCAGCGCTATCGAGCAGTTGCGGGCCGCGGCGCAGGATGGCCTTGACCCGAGCCACTACTTCGCGCGGGCTGAAGGGCTTGCAGATATAGTCGTCGGCGCCCAGTTCCAGGCCCAACAGGCGGTCCACTTCTTCGACGCGGGCGGTGATCATGATGATCGGCACGGCGCTGAAACCCCGCAGGTCCTCGCACACTTGCATACCGTCGCGACCCGGCAGCATCAGGTCCAGCAGGATCAGCTTGGGGTCATGGGCACGCACTGCCGGCACCACTTGCAGGCCGTTGTCCAGGCACAGCGTGCGGTAGCCGGCCGCAGTGAGGTAGTCGTGCATCAGTGCAGCGAGCTTGGGTTCGTCTTCAACGATCAGAATCGGGCGTTCATCGCTCATGGCTTACAAGCTCCGTGGCAAACGCAGGGTCAGCTGCAAGCCACCCAGCGGCGAGTGGGCCGCGTCCAGGCTGCCGTCGTGGGCGAGGGCGATGCTACGGCAGATCGCCAGGCCCAGCCCCGCACCACCACTTTCACGGTTGCGCGAGGCTTCGCCACGGTAGAACCGCTCAAACAACTTCGGCAGTTGGTTCGCTGAAACCCCAGGCCCAGAGTCGAGAAAGTCGATACGCACCTGGTCCCGTTCCACCCCGAGGGTGATGCGCAGCGTTCCGTTGACGTCGGTGTAGCGCACGGTATTTTCCAGCAGGTTTGAGAACAATTGCTGCAGCCGGTTTTCATCCGCCAACAGCTCGACAGGCTGACTCGGCAGGTCCAGTTCGACCTGCAACTGCCGCGCGTTGAAGCGTTCCTGATACATCGCCACAGTGTTTTCCAGCAGTTGATCGAGCACGCAAGGAGCCTTGCGGTAGGTGAGGGCGCCGATATCTGCCAGGGACAACTCATACAGGTCGTCCACCAGCTTGCTGAGCATGCCGACTTCGCCTTGCAGCGACTTCATCGAGGCCTGGTCCAGGGTGCGCACACCGTCCTCAATCGCCTCCAGCTCACCCCGCAGCACCGACAGCGGTGTGCGCAGTTCATGGGACACATCGGCCATGAATTCGCGGCGCATCTTCTCGTTGCGCTCCAGCGTGTAGGCCAACTGGTTGAAGTCCCGGGCCAACTGGCCCACTTCGTCATTGGACGCCACCGCGACGCGGCTGCTGTAGTCGCCGCTGGCCAAGCGGTGGGTGGCAGCGGCCACGCGCTTGACCGGCTCCAGCAACGTGCGGGCGATCCACCAGGCAATCAGCATCGCCATCAGCAACGAGAACACACCCATCACCAGGCTGGTGCGCAACTGATATTGCTGAAAGCGTTCACCGCCGGCCTCGGTCACGCTCTGGAAGGGGGTGACGGCCAGCCAGCCGACAGTTTCTCCGGCCACAACGATGGGCAGCGCCAGGGCGTCATCGCCAATGGCGGGGTAGCCGGTGACACGTTTCTTGTCTTTATCGAGCAGCGCGATACGAAACAGCGCACCGGTCAGGTCGGAGATCTGCGGTGTCTTCAAGTCCCGTATCAACGGCTTTTCTCCCGGCTCCGGGCGCATCACTTCGAACCAGCGATCCGGTTGGTTGCGAAAATACTCCCAGCTGCCTTCGCGCTCATAGGTGGCGACCAGGCGTGGCAATACCGGGGCCATGCGTTCCAGTGCCTGTTCATTGATATAGCCCAGGAACCCCCGGCCAAAACTCCAACTGGTGGCGATGCCCATGCTGAGGATCACCAGCAACACGCCCGCCAGTACCGCAACAAACAACTTGGTGGAAATACTCAGCTTCATGAACAGGGGCCGTAAAAAAGGGACCTGACCATTTAGGCCCCCAGGCGCAAAAGATTCAACCCAGGCGGGTAATCTTCAATTTTCCTGCACATTTGCCTTGCAGCATTGGGATAAGGCTTGCGCCATCCCGTCTTGCAGAGGCAGATATGTTGACCAAATACTTCGCCAAATACCTGGTAACCGCCGCGGTGTTGCTTTGCGTGATCATCCTCGCCGTGCTCGGTGGCTGCTCGGCCGGTGACCCGGCTCCGCAGGCCGTCATGCCCACCGTGACGGTGCTGACAGTGCAACCGAAAAGCCAGGTGCTGACCACCGAACTGGCCGGACGCACCCAAGCGTTCATGGTCGCCGAGATTCGCCCTCAGGTCGGCGGCATCGTGCAGCAGCGCCTGTTTGTCGAAGGTGCCGAGGTTAAGGTCGGCCAGGCGCTGTACCAACTGGATGCCGCGCCCTACAAGGCAGCGCTGGCCCAGGCCGAGGCCACGTTGAGCAAGTCCCGCGCCACCCTGAAATCGGCGCAAACCACCGCCAAGCGTAACGCGCAACTGGTAAAGATCGACGCCATCAGCCAGCAGACCTATGAGGATTCCGAGGCCACGTTGTTGACCGCCAGCGCAGACGTGCAGGTCGCCCAGGCCGACGTTGACACCGCACGCATCAACCTGGCCTACACGCGCATCAGCTCGCCAGTCGCCGGGCGTATCGAAACGTCCACTGTCACCCCCGGCGCCCTGGTGGTGGCCAACCAGGACACGGCGCTGACCACCGTGCAGCAGCTCGACCCGCTCTACGTCGACGTGACTCAATCCACCAGCGAACTGCTCGGCCTCAAGCGCGACCTGGCCAGCGGCGTGTTGCAGGCCAATGACGACGGCGAAGCGCGCATCAGCCTCAAACTGGACGATGGCAGCACCTACAACCACGAAGGTCGTCTCACTTTCAGCGGTGTCAGCGTTAACCAGAGCACCGGTACTGTGACCTTGCGCGCGGTATTTCCCAACCCCGAACACCTGCTGCTGCCGGGTATGTACGTACGCGGCGAGCTGGAGCAGGCCCGCGATGAACAGGCAATCCTCCTCCCGCAAAAAGCCGTCACTCGCAGCGCCAGCGGCGTGACGTCGGTGTTGGTGGTGGCCGACGGCAAGGTCGAGCAGCGTGTGCTTACCGTCGACCGTACTGTGGGCAACCAGTGGTGGGTGACCGCCGGTTTGCAGGCCGGGGAGCAGGTGATCGTCGAAGGCGGGCAGAAGGTGCGTGTCGGCGCCGAGGTGCAAACCCAGACCGTGGATAGCGGCGCACTGGCGAAGGAGGGTTGAGCATGGCGCGTTTCTTTATTGATCGACCGATTTTTGCCTGGGTGATTGCCATCGTGATCATGCTTGGCGGCGCGCTGTCGATCAGCCAATTGCCGCTTGAGCAGTACCCGGACATCGCACCCCCCACAGTGCGCATCTCGGCCACCTACACCGGCGCCTCGGCCAAGACCGTCGAAGACTCGGTGACCCAGGTCATCGAGCAAGCACTCACCGGCCTGGACAACCTGACCTACATGTCGTCGTCCAGCAGCTCGGCGGGCAGCGCCAGTATCAACCTGACCTTTGGCGCCGGCACCGACCCGGACGTCGCGCAAATGCAAGTGCAGAACAAGCTGCAACAGGCCGAATCACGCTTGCCGCAGTCGGTACAAAGTGAAGGCCTGACAGTGACCAAGGGCGGTTCGGACTTCCTGATGATCGCCGCGCTGGCCTCGGATAATCCCAGCGTCACCGGCACCCAGATTGGTGACTACATCTCCAGCACGTTGCTGGACTCCATCAGCCGTATTGACGGGGTCGGCGAGGTGAGGACTTTGGGCTCAGGTTATGCCATGCGTATCTGGCTCGACCCGGCCTTACTGGAAAAGTATGCGCTGATGCCTTCGGATGTCAGCACTGCCCTGGAAGCGCAAAACACTGAGGTGTCCGCCGGCCAACTCGGCGCGTTGCCGGCTGCCAAAGGCCAGCAGCTCAACGCAACCATCACTGCGCGCAGCAAGCTGCAGACCGTCGAAGAGTTTCGCCAAGTGGTGGTCAAGTCCAGCAGTGATGGTGCTGTTGTGCTGCTGGGGGATGTGGCCACGGTGGAACTGGGCAGCGAGAGCTACGACGTAAATTCGGCCCTCAACGGCAAGCCCGCTGCCGCCATGGGCGTGCAACTGGCGGCGGGCGCGAATGCGCTCAAAGTCGGCGAGGCAGTCAAGGCCAAGCTCAAGGAGATGGAACCGTACTACCCGACCGAAATGCAGCTCAACAATGTGATTGCCTACGACACCACGCCGTTCGTGAGCCTGTCCATCGAGGAGGTGGTCAAGTCGCTCGGCGAGGCCATCGTGCTGGTGGTGCTGATCATGTTCCTGTTCCTGCAGAACCTGCGGGCCACGCTCATCCCTGCGATCACCGTGCCGGTGGTGTTGCTCGGTACCTTTGGCGTGCTGGCGTTGTTCGGGTATTCCATCAACACACTGACCATGTTCGCCATGGTGCTCGCCATCGGCTTGCTGGTGGACGATGCCATCGTGGTGGTTGAGAACGTTGAGCGGGTGATGAGCGAAGAGGGGCTGTCTGCCCTTGAGGCCACACGCAAGTCCATGGCCGAAATCACCAGCGCGCTGGTGGGTATCGCGCTGGTGCTGAGTGCGGTGTTTATCCCGATGGCGTTTTTTGGCGGTTCCACCGGCATCATCTACCGGCAGTTTTCCGTGACCATCGTTTCGGCCATGGTGCTTTCGGTGCTGGTGGCGATGACCCTCACACCCGCGCTGTGCGCAACGATGCTTAAACCCACGGATGCCCATGGCACGCAGCGCGGTTTCTTTGGCTGGTTCAACCGTGGTTTCGAACGTTGCTCGGCACGCTACGAAGGCCTGGTCGGGGCCGTATTGAAGCGTGGCAAACGCAGCCTGGTGGTGTACGCCTTGGTGGTCCTGGCCATGGCGGGCGGTTACGCCAGCTTGCCGACTTCGTTCCTGCCGGATGAAGACCAGGGCATCCTCATGGCGCAAATTCAATTGCCGGTCGGCGCCACCGACAGCCGCACGCAAACGGTCATGGCGCAGTTTGAGGGGTACATGCTCAAGCAGCCGGAAGTCGAGGCGATGATCAGCATCAGCGGTTTGGGTATCGGGGGGAACAGCCAGAACACCGGACGTGCGTTCATCCGCCTCAAGGACTGGAGTGAACGTACGGCCAGCGGCCAGGATTCGGCCTCGATTGCCCAGCGTGCCACCTTGGCCCTGTCGAGTATTGGCGATGCCAATGTGTTCGTCATGCTGCCGCCTGCGGTGCGTGGCCTGGGGCAAAGCTCGGGGTTTGACCTGCAGCTCAAGGACCTGGGTGGGCTGGGCCATGACGCCTTGGTGGCGGCACGCGAACAGTTTATCGAGCTGGCAAAAAAGGACCCACGCCTGCTTGGCGTACGCAGCAACGGCCTGGATGATTCGCCGCAGCTGAAAGTCACCATCGACGACCGCAAGGCCGGTGCCTTGAGCCTCAGCACCAGCGACATCAACAGCACCTTGTCCACCGCCCTCGGCGGCAGCTACGTGAATGACTTCCTCAACCAGGGCCGTGTGAAGAAGGTGTACGTACAGGGCGCAGCCGACTCGCGCATGCAGGCGGCGGACCTGGACCATTGGTTTGTGCGCAACAGCAACGACGAGATGGTGCCGTTTTCATCCTTCGCCAGCAGTTCGTGGAGCTACGGCTCGCCGTTGCTGGAACGCTACAACGGCAGCGCGTCATTGGAAGTGGTGGGCGACCCTGCGCCAGGGGTGAGCTCTGGCGTTGCAATGGATGTGGTTGAAGCGATTGCCAAGCAACTGCCCCAGGGCATTGGTTATGAGTGGACCGGGCAATCCTACCAATTGCGGCTGTCCGGCTCGCAGGCGCCGCTGTTGTACGCGGTGTCGGTGCTGTTCGTATTCCTGTGCCTGGCGGCGTTGTACGAGAGTTGGTCGGTGCCGTTTTCGGTGATCCTGGTGGTGCCGCTGGGTGTGGTTGGGGCGGTCTTGGCCACACGCTTTACTGGCCTGAGCAATGACGTGTATTTCCAGGTGGGGCTGCTGACCACCGTGGGGCTGGCGGCGAAAAACGCGATCCTGATCGTCGAGTTTGCCAAGCACTTGCAGGAACAGGGCAACAGCTTGCGCGAAGCCACACTGATTGCCGTGCGCCAACGCCTGCGGCCGATCCTGATGACCTCCCTGGCGTTCATGTTTGGCGTATTGCCGCTGGCCCTCAGCAGCGGCGCGGGTTCCGCAGGGCGCCGCGCCATCGGTACAGGCGTGCTGGGCGGCATGTTCAGCGCCACGGTGTTGGGGATCTTCTTTGTACCGTTGTTCTTTGTGCTGATCCGCCGCCGTTTCGGGCGCACCAGTACAGCGACCCAAACCGCGCAGAAAGGTGACGCATGATTAGGTTTTACTGGCCGATCCTGGCCACACTGGCCCTGAGTGGCTGCATCAACCTGGCGCCGGATTACCAGCAGCCCGAGGCCCCCGTACCGACCGAATGGCAGGCAACGGTCAGCGGTGACGTCGCGGCGGATATCCAGTGGCAGCAGTTCTTCACGGACAGCCGCCTGGCCAAATTGCAAACCCTGGCCCTGGCGAACAACCGCGACCTGCGCCTGGCCAGCCTGAACATCGAGAAAGCCCAGGCCCAATACCGCATCCAGCGCGCGGCGGCGTTTCCAACGATTGATGCGGGTGTCAGCGGCACCCATGCGCGTACCGCCAGCAGCGGCACCACGCACGACTACACTGCGCAGCTGGGGTTGAGCAGTTACGAAGTGGACGTGTTTGGTCGCGTGCAGAACCTGCAGGACGAGGCGCTGGAAGCCTACCTTGCACTGACCGAAACCCGGCGCAGCACGCAAATCAGCCTGGTGGCCGAGGTGGGCACCGCCTGGCTGACCCTGGCCGCTGACAACGAGCGCCTGCAATTGGCCGAGGACACCCTGGCCAGCCAGCAGGCCACCTACGAACTGACCCAGCGCAGCCATGCACTGGGCGGTTCAGCGGCGCTGGCCGTTGCCCAGGCGCAAACCACCGTGGAATCGGCACGGGGCGACGTAGCGGAGTACCAGAGCCAGATCCTCCAGGACCGTAACGCCTTGCGCCTATTGGTGGGCAGTGACATTCCCGACGCCTTGTTGCCAGGCAGCCGCCTGCAATCGGCGGCTGCGCTGGTGCAGGTCCCGGCTGAGTTGCCGTCGAGCCTGCTGCAGCGACGTCCCGACGTGCTGGCGGCGGAACACAGCCTCAAGTCGGCCAATATCGATATCGGCGCGGCCCGTGCGGCGTTTTTCCCCAGCATCAGTTTGACGGCGAACGCCGGTTCGGCGAGTTCTGCGTTGTCCAGTCTGTTCAAGGCCGGTAGCGGTGCATGGACCTTTGCGCCAAGCATCAGCGTGCCGATCTTCGACGCCGGCAGTAACCGCGCCACGCTGGATGCGGCCAAGGTGGAGAAGGAAATCCAGGTGCAGACCTATCAGCAGACCCTGCAGACCGCGTTCAAGGAGGTGGCGGATGCCTTGGCCGTACGCAGCACCCTGGACCAGCGGCTGGCTGCGCAGCAAGCGCTGACCGACGCCAGTCAAAAGAGCTTCGAGCTGTCTGATGCGCTCTATCGCGCCGGCTCGCAGAGCTATCTTGAAGCCCTGGATTCGCAGCGCTCGTTGTACAGCGCCGAGCAGGACCTGATCACTCTGCGCCTGGCGGAGCAGAGTAACCGGGTAACCCTGTACAAAGTGATGGGCGGCGGCTGGCAATAGCTGAGGCGCCGCCATCCAAATGTGGGAGCTGGCTTGCCTGCGATAGCGGTGGGTCAGTTAGCACTTGTGTTGTCTGGCACACCGCTATCGCAGGCAAGCCAGCTCCCACATTTTCAATCTGTGTTTACAAAGCTGCGGACTGTGCGGCCTGGAGCACTCTGAGCAAGTTTCCGCTCCAGATATTCCCCACCTGCTGCTCGGTGTACCCAGCATCCAACAACCGTTGGGTAATCACCGGCAATTGGCTCACATCCTCCAGGTCGCTAAGGCCACCTCCGCCATCCCAGTCCGCCCCGATCCCCACATGCTCCGGCCCGGCCACGTCCAGCAGGTGCAGCAAATGCTTCATGAACACATCTAGGTCCGCTTTCGGTTGGGCGAAGCGCTCGTTGATCGTGTCGCGCTCCTGGTACAGGTCCTTGACCTGCTCCGGGCTCAGCGCGGCCAGGTTGTGGAAGCGCGCACCCAGGGCGGCCATGGCTTTGTTGCGCTCCGGGTTTTGCTTGAGCGGAATCAGGTAGTCGCTGTAGGCGTTGACCTGGATCACGCCGCCCTTGGCTGCCAATTGGCGTACGCGGTTGTCGTCCAGGTTGCGCGGGTGTGGGTTGACCGCACGGCTGCTGGAGTGGGACGCGATGATCGGTGCGGTGGAAAACGCCAGCATCTGGTCGAACACCGCGTCGCTGGCGTGGGACACATCCAGCAGGATGCCCAGGCGGTTGGCCCGTTGCACCAGGTCACGGCCCTTGGGGCTAAGGCCTTTCCATTCCGGCAGGGCGGTGGCGGAATCCGCCAGGTCGTTGTTCATGAAGTGCACCAGGCCGAGCATGCGCAACCCTTGGCGGTAGTAGGTGTTCAGCAGTTCCGGGTCGGAACTCAGCGGGTCGGCGTTTTCCATGCTGATAAACACCACGCGCTTGCCCTGGGCTGCGATGCGCCGGGCATCGTCGGCGGTAAGGGCGAGGGCGAAGCTGTCTGGGTTGCGGTCGATCACATCACGGATGCGCGTGAGCGTGGCCAACCCATAAGCGCTGGCGTACGCGCGGCCTTCTTCGGTACGCGGGCCTTGTGGGGTATAGACCGCGAAGAAGCCGCCATCCAGGCCGCCTTCGCGCATACGCGGCAGGTCGACCTGGCTACCGTCCTGGCGATAGTCGTGGCGCTCGATAATGTTCCAGCCGGGTCGGGTCAACGTGAGCGGTGTGTCGAGGTGGCTGTCCAGTACCAACAGGCGTTGGTGCAAGGCCAGGGTGTTCGGGCTGACGGTGGTTTGGGCGTTGGCCAGCAGTGGCAGCAGGGCGAGTAACAGCAGGCGCTTGGTCATGTTCAGAACTCCATGCTCAAGGTGCTTTGGAAGGTGCGCGGCGAGCCCGGGCGGAACACGGCGGGGCCGCTGGTGCTGGTGAGGATGTAGCCCAGGTAGTCCTTGTCAAAGAGGTTGTCGATGTTGAAGCGCAGCTTCACGTTTTTCAGCGGGCCGTAATGCAACTGCTCGCCACCCAGGTCCAGGTAGGCGTTGTACAGGGTGTAGCCGGGCACCGATTCGCTGTTGGTGAAGTTGCTGTAGCGCTCGCCGATGTAGCGTGCCGAAAAATTCAGCAGCGCCCACGGCGCCAGCTCATAGGTGACCCCGGCCTGGGCCAGCCAGCGCGGGCTGTCGGGCACGTCGTTGTCGCGGATCGACAGGCCGGCGGCATCGTTCTGGAACGTGGATTTGTTATAGGTCAGGTTGCCGTTAAGCACGATCTTGTCCGCTAGCACCGGCGGCTTCCACTGCCCGCTCAACTCGGTGCCATAGGCCTGCACCTTGCCAACGTTCTGGTAGTAGGTTTCCACTTGGCTGCTGCCCGGCACCGGTGATGCGAAGGCTTGCAGGCGGTTGTCGAAGTCAGTGCGGTAGATCGCCCACGAGGCGTTGAAGGTGGGGCGATTGATGCGGTAGCCCACCTCGTAGTTCTTCGCCCGTTCGGCATCCGGTGGCGGCGCGCTGGGGCTGGCGGCGCGGAAGATATCGTCGGCGCCACGGGGCAGGGCCATATTCTCCGAATAGGAGGCAAACACTTGGGTGTCGTCGGTCAGGTTGTAGACCAGCCCGGCCTGAGGTAGGAACGCGTCGTTCCACTGGGTGCTGATGCGCGGCTCGCGGTTGTTGATGTAGTCGCCCGCGTTGCGGTAACCCTCGATACGGTACTTTAGGTTCAGGCTCTTGAACCCGAACTGCAGGCGCAGGCGGTCATCGAGCAGGGTCCAGGTGTCCTTGAGGTGGTATTGCAGCGAATTGCGCGTGGAGCTGAAATCCCCTTGCAGGTGCACCGGCTCGTTGAACAACGGCGTGCCGTCCGGGCTGCCATCGGTGAGGTTGTAGCGACCTTGCTGGCGGTTGAACACATCGGTTTCGGCCCACAGGCCGGTGTCGATCTGGTGCTGGCCGATGTTCCATTGCAGCCCGGTACGCCCGCCAAAACGATGGCCGCTGAGGGATGACAGCCCGTATTGCACGCCCTTGGGCGCGAACAATCCATCCACGTTGCCCTCGGCGTTGTGCAGCGCCAGCGAGGTGGCGTACGCCTCGGGAGATACACCAAAGCCTTTCTTGGCCTCGTAGTACAGGGTGGTGTAGTTGAGCAGGTCCGGACGGATTTCGAATTGGCCGCCCAGGCTGTAAAGAGTGTCGCGCCGCTGGTTCACCGCCTGTTTGTAGTACTGGTTGTAGTTGGTGTTGCTGTAGCGCACGCCGGGCACGGTTTCGGGCAGGTCCGGCAGGCTGCCAAGGTAGGCGAAGTAACGGCCCGAACGGCCAAATGGGTCATTGGCGGTGCCCTCGTACTGGGCGATGCTGACGTAGGGCGAGTCGTAGTCATAGAACGAGTTGTGCACTGCGCGCAGCCACACCTCATCGCGATCGCCGAAGCGGTAGCGCACCTTGGCTTCCAGGTGCTCGCGGTCGATGGTGCCGGGGCCGCGCCACAGGTCGCCATCGATTTTCGAACGGCTGAAATACGCCGACAGGCCCTGGTACTCGCCACTTTGCAGCTTGACGAAACTGCGCCGCAGGCTGTCGCTGCCCAGTGTGTAGGACAGGCTCACGCCGGGCTCCACCGTGGGGTTGCTGGTTTGGTAATCCACGTACGGGCCCAACGATGCATAACCCGATTGCGACACATCGCCGGCCCCCGTTGAGGCGGTGACACGCTCGGTGTTTTCGTTGTCGACATAGCGATAGATCGGGCTGCCGCCGAACTGGTCGGTGCGGCCCAACGGCACACCGTCGATGGAAAACCCGATCTGTTGCAGGTTGAACGCGCGCACAAACACCGAGTTGCCGAACTCGTACAAGCCCAACGCATCGTTGACCTGTACGTTGAAGCCCGGCAGCGCTTCGAGCATTTTCAACCCTGACGTGCCGGCCGGGGCCGATTGCAGTGCCTGGTGCGAGATCGCCAGGGTATTGCTGATCTTGTCTTCGCCGATGGCGGCGCTGGCTTCTGTCACGCGAGCGCCGACCACCTCGACTTTGCTCAGTTGCGGTTCGGTGGAACTGGCGGGCTGTGCCGCCCAACTTGAATCGGCCACCAGCAAGCTGGCGAGCAGGGTCTTGCGGTACTGAGCAATCATTGTCTGTCCTTGGCAAAAGTGTGGCGTCAGAGCCCGGCGTGGGCTCTGGCGAGAAAATCGGGTTGGGCCCATTCGTGCACGCTGAAATCGTTCTGCAGGAAGCCGCGCTGCACCAGGAAGTCCTTCTTCAACTCCAGGGCCGCAAGGTTCTGCGGGCCCAGTTGCGGCACAAAATCCAGCTCGGCGATGGCGCTGCGGATAAACGCGGCATCCGGCAAGAAGGTGACCCGGGTGAAGAGTTCGGCCGCCGCGTCACGGTGGCTGTTGATCCAGCGTCCGGCACGGATGGCGGCGCGCAGGAAGGCCACCACCACGTCCGGGTGTTCTTCGGCGAAGGCGCGGTTGACCGTGGTGGCGTAGGGGCCGTTGTGGTTCTTGAGGGTCCAGTCCGGGTAGCGTTCCAGGTCTTCGATCACGGTGAATTCACCGCTGGCGAGCAGCGCGGGTACATGCCCGGCGGCGATATGCACCGCGTCCACACGGCCTTCGGCCAGGGCGCGCACCTCATGCCCCGGCTTGCCGTGCAGGCCATGCAGCTGCGACCAGAACGCCGAAGGCCGCACCGCAGGTTGCAAGGCGTGGGGGTCGCCTTCGTCCTCAAGCTCGATCAACCGCACTTGCGACGGCTCAAGCCCCGCCAGTTGCAGCGCGTTGAACAACCCGTGTTCGGCCAGGGCCTTGAGCACATCCACCCGCGCCTTGTTGCGGCTCACCGGCACGCCAATGCGCTTGCCGAACAAGTCCGCGACCTGGCGGATGCGACCGTCGGCACGCACCAGTACCTGGCCGGCACGCTGGGTGGCGGTAGTGGCCACCAGCAGCGTATCGGCCTGGTCGGCACGGGCCCACAACGCCGGTACTGCACCGCCGTCGCGGACCAGGCGTGATTCGCCGTGGGTGAAGTGGGGCAGCCAGCCTTGGTTGTCGGGCAGCGAGCGCAGGTAGATCGCTTCGGCGCCGACGCGTTGGTATTCCTCATCCAGCCAGCCGAGTTCCACGGCGAGATTGGATGCGACCAGCAGCGGGCAAATGCTGTAGTGGGTGGGCAGGGCTTGGCTCATGGCAGACTCCGTGACGATGGTTGGGTGACACTCAAGTGTTCCAGGGCTTGTTGCAGGTCGGCGATCAAGTCCTCGACCGCCTCAAGGCCCACATGCAGGCGCAGCAACACGCCAGCGGCGATCTGTGCCGTGGGATGGCGTTGCTGTGTGCGGATCAGGCTTTCGAAACCGCCCCAACTGGCGCCCATGGCAAACAGGCGCAGGCTTTCGAGGAAGGTGTTGATCAGTGGCTCGGGGGCGGGCTTGAGCACTACGCCGAACAAGCCGGTGGAACCGAGAAAATCGCGTTGGAAGATCGCGTGCCCCGAGGCTCCAGGCAGCGCGGGATGCAGCACCTGGGCGACTTCCGGGCGCTGTTGCAACCAGCGCGCAACGGTCAACGCGCTGCTTTGGTGCTGGCGCAAACGCACGCCGAGGGTACGCAGGCCGCGCAGGCCGAGATAGGCGTCATCGGCACTGGCGATGTAGCCCAATTGGCGCACGGTTTCGCGCACACCGGCGTACAACGGCTCAGTGGTGACGATCACGCCAAGCATGGCGTCGCTGTGGCCCACCAGGTATTTGGTGGCGGCGTGGATCGAGATGTCCACGCCGTGTTCGAACGCCTTGAAAAACAGCGGCGTGGCCCAGGTGTTATCCAGCATCAGCAGCGCACCGTGGGCGTGGGCAGCACGCGCGAGGGCGGGAATGTCCTGCACTTCAAACGTGCTGGAACCGGGGGCTTCGGCGTACACCAGGCGGGTATTGGGTTGGATCAACCCGGCGATGTCCTCGCCCAGCATCGGCGCAAAATATGTGGCCTGGATGCCGTAGCGCGGCAGGATCTGGTCGAACACCTGGCGCGCATGCCAGTAGCAATTGTCGGTCACCAGGATATGGTCGCCGGCCCGTGCCACCGCCAACACCGCGCCGACAATCGACGCCAGCCCGCTGGGCATGATCAGCCCCCGAAAACCACCCTCCAACTGCGCTACCGCGTCTTCGAACGCGGCGGTGGTGGGGTTGCCGTTGCGACCGTAGATATGGCCGCGGTAATGCGGGTCATCGGCGTTGTGCAGGTGGTTTGGCAAGGTGCTGGTGTCGGGCCAGATAAAGGTGGAGCTGCGATAAACCGGGGTGTTCACGCTGCCTTCGTGGCTGGCGGGGTCGCGTCCCAGGTGGGTCAGAAGAGTGTCGTCACGCATGCGTTGGGTGCTCATGAGCGCTCCAGCCGTTTGGCCAGGCGGGAGAGGGGGTAGATGTAAAGAAAGAACGCGATGAAGACCAAGCCGTAGGCAGGCAACAGCAGGTCGCTGCGCAGTTGGGTGGAGAGGTGCGATTGCACGGTGGTCATCAGCTCTTCCACCCCCAGCAGATTGGCCAGGGAAGTGGACATGGTCACCGCGCAATACAGGTTCACCCACGGCGCGACCAGGCTCGGCAGGGTCTGCGGGATGATCACGTAGCGCAGCGCCTGGCCGTGGCCCAACCCCAAGGCGTGGGCGGCTTGCCACTGGCCCGTGGGCACCGCACGCACAGCGCCGCGCACGATCTCCGAAACATAGCCGATGGCGGGCAACGCCAGTCCCAGGGCGACCTTGAGCCAGTCCGGCAACTGCCACCAACGCCCGGCCCAATGCACTTCATAGGGCAACAGGTAGGCCACGTAGAACATCACCACCAGCCACGGCAGGTTGCGCAGTAGACGGCTCAGGTAGCCGGCGCTGCGGCGCAGGTTTGGCTGGGCGCTGACCTGCAAGCTGCCGAGCAA
The DNA here is from genome assembly GCF_002255865.1 of Pseudomonas sp. PGPPP1. Lineage (NCBI taxonomy): Bacteria > Pseudomonadati > Pseudomonadota > Gammaproteobacteria > Pseudomonadales > Pseudomonadaceae > Pseudomonas > Pseudomonas sp. PGPPP1. The sequence continues at coordinate 602,172 of NZ_NKIG01000001.1, forward strand.
CACACCGGCCAGCGTCGCCACCAGCATCGCCGTGACGCCCATCAAGATATTCAGACCAAAGCCTTGCAACAGCGCCGGCGCCCACTGCCACAGCAACAGCAACGGTTCAGGCAGCATCGGGCAACTCCTGGCCGGGCAGCCGCAGGCGCGCTTCCAGGCGGCGCAGCAGCCAACTGCTGACGCCGATCAACAGCAGCCAGACCACCAGCAGCACCTGCATCATCTCGGCGACGTTGAAGTTGTCGGACCAGATCCGGTTGCTCGCATAGAGCAGTTCCGGTACCGCAATTGCGTAGGCAATCGACGTGGACTTGATGGTCTGCACCACCGTATTGCCCATCGCCGGCAGGCTGTTGCGCAGGGCCAGCGGCAGCACGATATGCACTAACACCGTACGGCCCTGCAGCCCGAGGGCGGCCGCCGCTTGCAGCGTGGAGTGCGGGACGGCGTCGATCCCGGCGCGCAGGTTCTGCGCCTGGAACGCGCCGTTGTGCAGGCCGATCACGATGATCGCCCATTGCGTGCCATTGAGCAGGCGCACGCCGTCCACCAAAGGCAGTAGCGCACCGACGCCGAAGTAGAAAAAGAACAGCTGTACCAGCAGTGGCGTATTGCGAAACAACGCGACGTAAGCGCTGCTGATGCCGCGCCACAGCGGGCGACGCGCACCCAGGCCGGCCGCGCCAAATACCCCGAGGATCAGCGACAGCCCAATGCTTGCCACCGACAACCCCAAGGTCAGGCCCAGGCCCAGCAGGAAGCGCTGACGGTCCATCGGGTCCCACACAATGCTCAGCAGCACGCCATGCTGCTCCAGCCACAGACGCAGACTGATCTCACTCATGCCGTGCCTGCGAATGCTGCTGCGCCACCCAGGCATTTGGCGCCAGGCCGTAACGCTGTTCCAGTTGGATGATCAACCCGTTGGCGTGCCAGCCTTCGACAATGTCCGACACCGCCGCCAGCAACTCAGGCTGCCCCTTGCGCAGCGCAATGCCCCACGGTGCCGGGTCTTGGCCTGGAAGCTTGACCTCGTAATCGGCCCACTCGGGTTGACGAGCAAGGGCGCTGTACAACGCATCGTCGCCCATCGCGCCCAGGCAGCGGCTGTCGGCCACGGCCTTGCGCACCTCGGCGGTACCGTTGAACGAAGCGAACTGCACCCCGTAGCGGTTTTCGAATGGGCGCACCCACACACTGGTGGCGGGCGCGCAGAGGGTCTTGCCCCTCAGGCTCTCCCAATCGGGTACAGCCGTGGACTTAGGCGCGAAGACCGTGGTCGCCGAGCTGTAGAAACCGGGGCTGGCAAAATCCACTTCGCGGCGACGCGCGGGGGTGTCGAGCAAGGACGTGACCAACACTTCGCAGCGGCCTTGGTCGAGGAACAGCAAGCGGTTCAGCGGATTGACCTGCACCAGAGACAGCTTCAGCGCCTGGCCGACACGGGCGGAGAGCTGCTGTTGCAAGTCGACGATCAAATCCATGATCAGGCCGGAGGGCTTGCCCTGGGCGTCCAGCGTTTTGAAGGGTGGGAATTCATCGCTGGTGCAAACGTTCAAGGTGCCGCGCGATTGCGCACGTTCCAGAAGGGGCTCCGCGAAAGCCGGGAGAGCGCTAAAGGCCAATAAAGCAACCAGCGCCAAGGAGGCATGGATATGTCCTTGGGCTGATCCAACAGACGCTGCGGCTCGAATGCCGTCTTCGCGAGCAAGCCCGCTCCCACAAGTGGGCTGAGTTGTACCTGATGGAAGGTGGTTGATTGAGCGGGCGCCATCGCAGGCAAGCCAGCTCCCACAGTTGGTTCGCGGAGCAGCCGTCATGGGGCGCTCCAGCCCAGGCGCGAACGCTGTGCCGCGCCTGCGGGAAACGGCTGCGGCGTGCCGAGCTGGGCCGCCAGGAACGTCAGGTAGGCCGCTTCTTCCAGATTGATCAGCAGCCGCGTCGCCGCCAACACATCGCGCTCCGACCAGGCAAAGGGCCCGTGATTCAATAACAGCGCCGCCGGCGCACGCGGGTGTTCGCGCAAGGCCGCCACAACGGGCTCCGGTGCGTAACGCGGGCCCCAAGCGGTCAACGGGATCTCCTGGTCTTCGTCGAGAATGCCCAACAATTGCGAGGCGTGCGCCCGCAACGGTCGCCCGGCAATCGCAAACGCCGTCAGATACGGCGAGTGCGTATGAATCACCGCATTCACCTGTGGCCGTTCGCGGTAGATCGCCACATGCAGCGCCGCCACTTCCTTGAGGTTGTCAGTCAGGCTGCCCTGGCTGTGCTGCAAGTCGAAATCCACGATCGCTGACACGCCACTGTCCGCACCGCTCAGCGAGGCAATCACCAGCCGCTGCTCGCCGGGAATGCGCAGGCTGATATTCCCCGCCTCATTGGCCGACAACACCTGGTGCTTGATCAATAACTGCTTGGCTTGGGCAAAGTCATGTTCGAACACTTGGATAAAACGCACAGGATCAAAACTCATGGGAAGTCCTCAGAAGCGGTAGTCGGCTTTCACGTAGTAGAAGGCGCCTTCGGCACCCGCCGGGGAGATGCTTTGGTACGCCACGCGCCCGCCGACAAAGCGGTTGGCCACGTCGATCTTGTCCGGGTAGCTGTCAAAGATGTTGTTGCCGCCCAGGGTCAGGGTCAGTGCCTGGTTGATGTCGTAGGACACGCTGGCGTTGCTCACCCATTGCGCGGAAAAGGTCTGGTCGCGGGCTTCGCCGAGGTTGGAGTCAAGGGTGTAGGTGCCGTAGCGAATGGTGTTCCAGCTGGCCTGCCACGCACCTTTGCGCCAGTCGGCTCCGAGGATCAGCTTGCTGTTGGGCGAAGCGCTTTCCACATAGCTGAGGGCTTCGCGGTTGATCAGGGTGATACCGGTACCTGCCAACGGGCCGGGGTTGTCCTTGATATCGGTGACCTGGGTCTTGCTGTAGTTGAAGGCGCCGTTGAGCGTCAGTTGGCTGGCGTCCGCCAGGTCCAGACGATAGTGGGCGGCCACGTCAACGCCGCTGGTCTTGGTGTCCAGGGCATTGGTGAAAAAGCTCACGCCGGAGTAGTTGCCATAGCCTTCATTGGCCAGGATCTGGCTGACCTGGGTGCCGCTGAGGGTTTCCGACAGGGCGATACGGTCCTTGATGCGAATGTGGTACGCATCCACGCTGACGCTGCCCCGCTCAGTCGGCTGCCACACCACGCCGAGGGACAGGCTGGTGGACTTCTCCGGTTTCAGGTCGGTGGCGCCAAGCGCACGCGCAACCGGTGTGTTCACGCTGACGGTGCCCACTTGATACGCGGTGGGGTCGCCGGCCTTGAACTCGGTCTGGGTCGCCGAGGTGCCGATCTGGCCGAGCGTGGGGGCGCGATAGCCGCTGCTCAGGGTCGAACGCAGGCCCCACTGCGGCGTGAAGTCATAGCGTGCGGAAAATTTGCCGGTGGTGGTGGTGCCAAAGTCATCGTAGTGCTCGCTGCGCCCGGCCAGGCCCAGTTGCAGTTTCTCGGTGACTTGCTGCTCCAGGCCCAGGTAGCCGCCGAACACATGGCGCGCATACCGGCCTTCGTCACTGTCCTGGGTGCCGGGGAAGCCCTGGGCGCCGCCGGCGCGGGTGGGCAGGGCGGTACCGTGGGTCCAGGAGGCGAGGTCGCCGGCAATCACTTCATACGATTCGTTGCGCCATGCCAGGCCGCTGGAAAATACCAGCGGGCCCGCCCCCCAACCCACTTTGAATTCCTTTACGTGATCGAGACCGACGTTGGTTTGCTCATTGACCAGCGCACCGGCATTGAAGCTGGTTGGGCTGGTTGGCCCGAGGCTGGCGTTGAGCGAGTCACTGAGGTGATAGTCGATGCGGTTGCGCCCATAGTTGGCGCTGAGGTCGAAGGTGCCGAGGCTGTCATCGCGGATCTTCACGCCGCCGGTGACCGAGGCGTCTCGCGAGCGTACGTCCAGCAGCGGCAGAAAGCCGTTGGGGTACACAGCGTTCAAGTTGTTGGGGTCGATAGGGCGCCGAAAGGTGGCTTGGGATTCGCCGGTACGGTCCTGGTAGGTGGCGAAGCCGTAGAGGTCGACGCTGTCGTTCAATGACAGGCCGGCATTAAGGGCCAGGTTCCAATCCTCAAGGCCCGGCGAACCGTAGCGCCAGTGCCGGTCGGCGTCTGCTTCGCGGGCATCGCCAGTGGGGTAGAACTGGCGGCCATCGGTGCCGCCGGTGGACGTGCGTTCGCTGCGCAGGCCCTCGCCGCTGAGGGTGAGGAAGCCATCGCCGGGCAAGGTAAAGCCGGTCCAGCCGCCTACCGAACGGCGAAAACCGTCGCCCTTGGTGTACTTGCCAAAGGTGCTTTGCACCGCGCCGCCGTGGTCCTCCTCCTTGAGCACAATATTGATCACCCCGGCAATCGCGTCCGAGCCGTATTGGGCCGAGGCGCCATCGCGCAACACTTCGATATGGTCAACGGCGCTCACGGGGATGGTCGACAGGTCCACTGACTGCGAGCCACGGCCGATGGTGGCCTTGGTATTGACGAAGGCCGAGGCATGCCGACGCTTGCCGTTGACCAGCACCAGCACCTGATCGGCCGCCAACCCGCGCAACGACACCGGCCGCTGCGATGACACGCCGTCGGTGCCGTTGACCTGCGGGTAGTTCACCGAAGGCACCAGGGTTTCCAGGGCCTTGGCCAGGTTGTCGGTGCCGGCGCGTTCCAGCTGTTCGCTGCTGATCACATCCACCGGGGCCGAGCTTTGCAGGGCGGTCACGTCACTGCGCCGGGTACCGATGACCTCGACAGATTTAAGCCTTGGCGCCTGGGGCTCGCTGCTGATTGCCGCCGCCGGTGCGGTGTTGTCGGCCAGCCGGTGAATCAACACTGCGCCGCTGGCGGTCTGGCTGAAACCCAACTGCGAGCCGCTCAAGGCAATCCCCAATGCCTGTTCCTGGCTCAAGCGCCCCTGGATCGAACGACTCGCGCGGCCTTCTACCAAGGGTGGGTCGAACGCAATCGGATGGCCGCTCTGTTGCGAAATGCTCAGCAGCACTTCATCCAAGGGGCCTGCGGGGATATTGAAGTCGATGACGCTTTGCACCGACGCCGCATCCGTTTGGGCCAACGCCAGTGTCGGCAGCGCCAGCCCGCCCAAGGCCAAAGCGCAGGCCAGCGGCGCCAGGGTGAATCCTGTTTTCAACATGCAAATCTGCTCCGGGTCGTGATGTTCTTTACGAGATTGAGCAACTTCGTCGGCAGATTTTCAGTACTAAGTTAGAACACTTAGTTCGGTGGCTAGATGATTTTGTTGAGCGCATAAGCTTCGATCAAACTGATCTAAGTGCGCGGTGAAAATATAAGGGAGTATCTGCACAAGGGTACTGACAGCCAGCACCGGTTGTCCGCGCAAAGCCTGCAAAGTTCGAAGCGTCGAATTGGCAGAGCGGTCTGCACGCTTACGGAAAAGCTCATCAGGAGACAGATGCCCATGTCTGAATTGTCGGTTGTAAATCAAGCCAGCCCCGTGTCGCCGGCACGTTGTGAAAACACCGTGCCACGCAGCATGGTGCACCGTGCTGCGGTCAGTGAAGTATTCCTGACAGGCGCGGAACTGGTGAAAGACGGACACTTTCGCTGCAGCGCACAACTACCGCGCACCCACAGTTACTTCAGTGAACATACTCACCGTGCCGCGCACTACGACATGTTGTTGTTGCTGGAAGTATTCCGCCAAGCGTCGATCTATATTTCCCATGCGTTCCTGGATGTCAGCGCCCAAGACAAGTTCATCTACTTGGACAGCGTCACCCGTGTTATCGAGCGTAGTCTGCTGGTAGTGGGTGACCGTCCGGCGTCGGCGGAGATCGATGTGTATGTGGTCGATGAGTACCTGCGCCACGGCGAACGCAGTGGCGTCACGCTGAATATGTCGCTGAGCATCAATGGCGAAGTCGCGGCGCGCCATGAGCGCATGAGCATCCGCTGGATGAGTACGGCTGCGTGGAACAAGATGCGCGCCCGTGGCCTGGCGGCCATACCGGCCGATGCCGACCCGTTGGCACAGCTGCCAGCGCCGTTGAGTCCCGCTGCCGTGGGCCGTCACTGGTTGAACAATGTGGTGCTGGGCCGCGACTTGGAGCAGGGCGCCGAAAGCCTGGTGGCCCCGCTGATTGTCGACCTGAACAACCCGGCGATCTTCGACCACCCACTGGACCATATCCCTGGCATGTTGCTGCTCGAAGGCTTCCGCCAGGTCGCCCTGGTGGTGGCTGACCGGCAGTTGCAGACCGGCCCCGAGCAATTGCTGTTGTCCAGTTGCCACGTGGTATTCACCCGGTTTGGCGAGTTTGGTTTGCCGACGCGCGTGCGCGCCGATCTCAACCGTCTGGCCCGTGACGAACACGGGCGCATCACCCTGGCATTGGATGTGGAGCAGGGCGGGGCCGTGATCGCCACTGCCGAGCTGGAGTTGCTGCCCGTGGTTGCCAACCCGCCATTGGCGCTGGTAGCAGGGGGTGTGCGATGAGTGACGTGCAGTTTGTCTGGTTTGATTTTGGCGGCGTGCTGTCGCCACCGATTCCGGCGTTGTTCGAGCAGTACCAGGTCAAGACCGGTCTTGCGCCACGGGTGTTGCAACAGGCCATGAGCGATGTGGCCGATGACCTTGGCGTGCCAATGCTGGCGCCGGTAGAAAGTGCCTTGCTGACCGAGCAGGATTGGGGGCAGCGGCTGGAGCAGGCGCTGCGCCGACGCGATCCGCAGATCGACTTGAGCCGCGCCCGCTTGCAGTCTTTCGGCGAACAATGGTTTGCAGGCGTGCCACCCAATGCGCCCCTGATTGCAGCCGTACGGGCACTCAAACGCGCCGGTTTTCGTGTCGGCATCCTCACCAATAACGTGGTGGAGTGGGAGCAGCACTGGCGTGCCATGGTGGGCCTGGACGCGGTGGTCGACCTGATTGTCGACTCCAGCCGGGAACGCACCCGCAAGCCGGAGGCGGCGTTTTTCCAGGTGGCCATCGAACGCTCCGGCGTCGCCGCCAGGCACAGCCTGTTGATCGACGACGTGGCCGAGAACATCGAAGCCGCCGCCGCCTTGGGTTGGCAAGTATTGCACTTCACCGACAACCACCGTGCCCTTGCCCAGTTGCAGCGCCTCACCGGCGTCAGCCTGTTGCAACCCGCCGTGGAGACTGCCTGATGAATATTGCCGTGAGTGCCGAACCCCAGGTCACCGTTGCGCGCATTCCCAACCTGGATGCGCCGCCGGCTTATCAACTCGCCAGTCCGGCCAATGGCTTGCCGAGGATACTGCTGCCCAGCGGTCACCTGGCCTTTCACTTGACCCGCTACGAACATGTGCAGGCCTTGTTGCTGGACAACCGCGCGATCCGTGCCCCATGCAACGAAGAGGACGGCGCGAGTTTCCTGCCCACCATCACGCCGCCGGAATTGCTGCTGAACAACGACATTCCCGATCACGGTCGCCTGCGTAAGGTAGTCGCCCGGGATTTCAGCCCCAGTGGCGTCGCGGTGCTGCGGGAAAAAACTGAGCAAGCCACCCACGCACGCCTCGACGTACTGCAACGCCAGGCTCCTGGCGCGGACCTGTTTGCCCAGGTACTCGACCATATCCCGGCGACCGTCGACTGCCAGTTGCTTGGCATTCCCTTGAGTGACCGCGAGTACTACCGGCCCTTGAGCCACACCGTGCAGGTGGCGTCAGATGCCGATGTGCCGGAGCTGTTGAGCCAGTTCTGGGGCGTATACAACTACCTGACCGACCTGGTCACTGGCGCACGGCCCACCGACCCGGATGGCCTGATCCAGCGGTTTGTTGCCACCCGTGCCGACAGCGAACCGCCGCTCAATGACAAGGAACTGGTGGGCATTCTGCTCGGGGTGTTGATCGGCGGGGATCAGAACATCCTCACCGTGCTGACCAAGTCGGTGTACACCCTGTTGGCCGCGCCGCAGTTGTGGCAGCAACTGGTCGACGATCCGGCGCTGATACCCAGCGCGGTGGAAGAACTGCTGCGGATAATCCCGCTGGGCACCATCTCGACCTTCCCGCGCCTGGCCAGCGTCGACCTGGAAGGACCTTGGGGGCTGATCCCCGAGGGCAGCATCATCTATGCCGATGCGTTTGCCGCCAACCGTGACCCGGCGGTATTCCCAGACCCCTTGGTGATACGCCTGGACCGCAACGATGCGCGGCATTTGCAGTTCGGCTACGGCATGCACAACTGCATGGGCGCGGCGCTGGCGCGGCTGGAAATCACCACGGTGTTGCAGATTTTGCTGCAGCGCTTTCCCAACCTGCGCCTGGCGGTGCCGGCGGACCAGGTGCCCTGGGTCGACGGCATCATCTTGCGCCGTCCTGCCCGCTTGCCGGTGCACGGCTTCACTTCAACCTGACCTTGGAAGGACCCATGAAAAACTCGTTTGCCGATACGGCTCTACTCAGCATCATCCTGCTGGCGATCTTCGTCGTGCCCAGCTCCATCTCCGGCACGGCCCTGGCGCTGCCGGCGATTGGCGCGGATATCCAGGCGCCGCTGACCAGCCTGCAATGGGTGGTCAACGCCTTCAACCTGGCCTTTGCCTGCTTCACTCTGGCGTGGGGTGCGCTGGCGGATCGGCTCGGGCGCAAGCGCTGCTTCGTGGCCGGTGCGTCGCTGTATGTGGTGGCTTCGGTGCTGTCGGCAGTGGCCGAGAGCGCCTGGTTGCTGGACGTGGCGCGGGGGCTGGCGGGCATTGGGGCGGCGGCGATTTTCTCGTGCGGCATCGCCATTTTGTCCACCCACTTTGACGGCCCGGCGCGGCTGCGGGCGTTCGCCTTGTTCGGCACGGTGGCAGGGCTGGGGGTGAGCCTGGGCCCGACGTTGTCCGGGCTGCTGCTCGACAGCGTCGGTTGGCGCGCGATTTTCTGGGCGCATGCGGTAACCCTGGTGATTGTGTTGCTGGGCAGCCCATTGATCACCCGAGACGGGCAACTGGCTGAGCGCACCGCACGGTTCGACGTGCCGGGCGCGACGCTGTTTGTACTGGCGTTGTTGGCGTTGATGGTCGCTATCGTGCAGGGCTCGCAATGGGGGTGGACCAGCACGGGCGTGCTCGGCCTGGTGGCTGTGTCGGCGGTGTTGCTCGCGGTGTTCACCTGGCAGGAGCGGCGTCACTTGCAGCCAATGCTCGACCTGTCGCTGCTGTCGAGTGGCCCGTTCGTGGGGCTGGCGCTGGTCACCGTGGCGGCGTCGTTTGGCTTTGTGACGTTGCTGACGTACCTGCCGAGCTACCTGTTCGGCGTGCTGCAATTGAGCGCGACCCATGCGGGCCTGGCGATGCTGCTGCTGACGGTGCCGATGCTGTTTTGCCCGATCCTGGCGGGCAAGTGGGCGGCGCGCGGGGTGTCGGCGATCGGCATTCTCAAGGCCAGCCTGATTGCGTTGCTGGTGGGCGTGGTGGCGTTGGCATTGGTCAGCCAGGTCGGCGTGACCCTGTGGCAATTGGCGTTGCCATTATTGCTGGTGGGTATCGGCATGGGGCTGTCGGCGGGTCTGGTAGATGGCCTGGCATTGAAGACGGTGCCGGAGCAGAAGGCCGGGATGGCCGCCGGTTTGCTCAACACCTTCCGTCTGGGCAGTGAGGCGATTGCGGTGGCGTTGTATGGCTCGTTGTTGGCGACCTTGCTCGATAGCCAACTGCGCGGCACGTTGAGCCGGCTGGCACCGGATCCAACCACCTTGCAACGCTGGATCGATGAAGTGGCTGCCGGCAATCTCACCGGTTCGTTGCAAACCCTGGGCACTGAACAGGCCGGCACTGTGCACAGCTTGTTTATCGGCGGCTACGACAGCGCCTTCCATGGCGTGCTGTGGGCGTTGGCGGTGATCCTGCTGGTGCTGACCGCGGTGGTTACCTGGTTGGTGCGACCGCTGCGCCAGCAGGAACGCGTCGAGGCGCAATTGGCCACTCACTGACCGCGTTTCGTCACCGCCTGCGACGGCTGCAGGCGGTGCTTCGTCGTGCCCGTAAGCCCGATGAAGGTTATGCAAAAAATGCAGTTTGTTAACTTTTTTTATTCTTTTATCTGGTGATGCCCACTGGGGCAAACTGGATTCACCTGCCTGGATGCAGGTCTACCTCAACCCGACAGGCCCACCACCACTTGTCCGCTGGCGTGTGCAGTCCATGAAGATTATGGACCTATGGACCCGAATGCCTTGCTCAAGACCCGACTTATCGGGCAGATCTTCCAGCAGCACTACAGCTGGCTGTGCGCGCGCTTGTCCTACCGCACCGGTTGCAGCCACAGCGCAGAAGACATTGCCGCCGAGACCTTCCTCAAGGTCTGGATGCTGCCCGACCCGACGGCTATCCGCGAACCGCGCGCGCTGTTGACCACCATCGCCCAACGCCTGATGTACGAGAGTTGGCGTCGGCGTGACTTGGAGCGGGCCTACTTGCAGATTCTTGCCGAAGTGCCCGAGCACGTGCATCCGTCACCCCAGGAACAGTTGATCCTGATCGAGAGCCTGCTGGCCATCGACCGCCTGTTGGATGGGTTGTCGGGGCAGGCCAAGGCCGTGTTCGTGCACAGCCAGTTGGACGGCATGACGTACACCCAGATCAGCGAACGTTTGGGCCTGTCGCTGGGGCGTATCCACCAGTTGATGACCCAGGCGTTGCGCGCCTGTTACCTGGGGCTGAGCGAGTGAGCAAACACCCGTTGAACGACCCGGTGGCCGAAGAGGCCATCGGTTGGCTGGTGCAGATCCAATCCGGCGAGTTCACGCCCGCGCAGCAGGAGGCGCTGGATGAATGGCGCAGCACCTCGGCCCATCACCGCCAGGTGTACCAGCAGCTTATTGCCGGCCTTGACCAGTTGAAGGCCTCGCCCTGGCGCGGGCGTTCCAGCGCGCAGTTGTTGCGCAGCCTGGAGCATCCCAACAGCCGCCGCGCGTTCTTGCGCACCAGCCTGTGTGCGGTGGGGTTGGCGGCGGGAGTGGGCTGGGTGTCGCGCTTTGAAGAGGCGGGGCAGACCTACGCCACGGGCACCGCCGAACGCCGCACCTGGCAACTGGCGGACGGCAGCACGCTCAAGCTCAATGCCCGTAGCCAGGTGGTTTCCAAACTGTCCGCCGACCCACGCAGCCTTGAATTGCGGGCAGGTGAAATGCTGGTGGACGTGCTGCGCCCGTTGCAGGTCAACACCCGCGCCGGTCGCGTCAGTGCTACCAGTGGCCGGCTGATGCTGAGCGAGCAGGGCAGTGCCATGCGCCTGGTTACCCTCGACGCCGACGCGGTGCTGCACTTTGAGGGCGGCGCCCAGCAACGGATCGGCATGCACCAGAGCACGTTGTTCGACCACCAACGAGTCCTGACCCAAGTGCCCATGGCGACAACCGAGACCGCTTGGCTGGACGGCTGGCTGGTGGTACGCAACCAGACGTTGGCCACGGTGGTGGACGCGATCCGGCCGTATCGCAGTGGCATCGTGCGGCTGGATGCCAAGGTGGCGGGGTTGCGGGTGACGGGGCGGTTTCCGTTGGACGATGCGCGCCAGACCCTGGAGGCGCTGGAGCAAAGCCTGCCGATCCGAGTGACGCAATGGGGCGGGGTGCTGGTGCTGATCGGTGCGCGCGCTTGAGGCAATGTTTGAACGCACCGCGTACACCCGGCTGAAATACGATCAACTGTGGGAGCTGGCTTGCCTGCGAGAGCGGTGGTTCAGTTAGCCTATTCAGCGACTGACACTACGCCTTCGCAGGCAAGCCAGCTCCCACACGTGGGTGTGCAGCGCCGCACCACGTCAACAGCGTGTTCGGATCAGTACAGCTGCGGCACGATCAGTTCGGGCGGTGTGGGGCTGCGCGAATACTCCTCATGCCGCACGCGTTGCGGCAGTTCGATCACCGGCAGCTCCACTTCTTCGTAGGGCATTTGGTTCAACAGGTGGTTGATGCAGTTGAGCCGGGCTTTCTTCTTGTCATCGGCCTGCACCACCCACCATGGCGCTTCGGCGATGTGGGTGCGCTCGAGCATGATCTCCTTGGCCTTGGTGTAGGCCTCCCAGCGTCGACGGGACTCCAGGTCCATGGGGCTGAGTTTCCACTGCTTGAGCGGGTCGTGAATGCGGCTTAAAAAGCGCAGGTGCTGTTCCTGGTCGGAGATGGAGAACCAGTACTTGATCAGTTGGATACCGGAGCGGGCCAGCATGCGCTCGAATTCCGGCACGGTGCGGAAGAATTCCTCGTACTGGTCGTCGTTGCAAAAGCCCATCACTTGTTCGACGCCGGCGCGGTTGTACCAACTGCGGTCGAACAGCACGATTTCGCCGGCGGCCGGAAGGTGCGAGACGTAGCGCTGGAAGTACCACTGGGTCTGTTCACGGTCATTCGGCGCGGGCAGGGCAGCCACGCGGCACACTCGGGGGTTGAGGCGTTGGGTAATACGCTTGATCACGCCGCCTTTACCGGCGGCATCGCGGCCTTCGAACAAAATCACGACTTTGTGGCCGGTCTTGACTACCCAACTCTGCAATTTCACCAGTTCGCCCTGCAGGCGGAACAGTTCGCTGAAATAAATCCTGCGGGCGGCTTTTTCGCTGCTTTCACCGACGTGTTCATCGAACAGCGCGTTGAGGTCATGCCCGTCTTCGGACAGTTCCAGTTCCAGCTCTTCGTCGCTGTGATCCAGCAATTCGCGGTGGATGCGCTGCATCAAGGCGTCTTCTACTGAGGACATGGGCGTAGCTCACGTGGGGGGAGATGGCAAAGTCTTAGTCGCATTCTGTTACCAACCAATGACATCAAAATGCCTTTTTGCGGGGGTAGAAGGGGACAAGACGGCGTTTTGCCATTCCACGTTCATAAAAGCGTAACAAGAATGTTGCAGAGTGCCCGAGCCCGAAATCACAAGGATTTTCCTGAATGAAACGTCTGATGAAGTCTGCTGCACTCGCCGTCGCGGTTTCTCTTAGTGCCTCCTCGGTGTTTGCTGCCGAAAGCATCCGCCTGACCGGCTCTGGCGCAAGTTTTCCTGCCCCGATCTACCTCACCTGGTTCAAGGATTTCAGCAAGAAAACCCCAGGTGTGACCGTTGACTACCAATCCAAGGGTAGTGGCGCGGGTGTGCAGGACTTCCTGAACAAGACCGTTGATTTCGCAGCCAGCGACTCGGCCATGAAAGACGAAGACATCGCCAAGGTTGCTGAAGGCGCGCAGTTGCTGCCGATGACCGCCGGTGAAATCGTATTGGCCTACAACCTGCCGGGTAACCCTAAAGGTCTGAAGCTGCCGCGCGATGTGTACTCCAACATCTTCCTGGGCAAGATCACCAAGTGGAACGATCCGCAGATCGTCGCCGCCAACCCAGGCATCAAGCTGACTGACACGCCGATCACCGTTGTCGTACGGGCTGACTCCAGCGGTACCACCGCGGTATTCACCAAGCACTTGGCAGCCATCAACGCCGAGTTCAAGACTGAATTGGGCGAAGGCAACACCGTCAACTGGCCTGCCACTGACAAATTCATCAAATCGCCGAAAAACGACGGCGTCACCGCCACCGTTCGCCAGACCCCAGGCGCCATCGGTTACATCGAGTACGGTTTTGCCAAGCTGGCCAAGGTCGACTTCGCCGAACTGCAGAACAAGGCTGGCCACTACGTAGTGCCTAACGCTGAAAGCGGTGCCGAAGCACTGGCTGCGGTGACCATGCCGGAAAACCTGATCGCCTGGCTGCCGGACCCGGCCGGTGCCAAGTCCTACCCGATCACCACCTACACCTGGATGATCTTCCGCAAGGACAACGGCAACCCAGCCAAAGCCAAGGCCATGCGTGAAATGGTCGAGTACAGCCTGACCGAAGGTCAGAAGATCGCTGACTCGATGGGCTACATCCCGCTGCCACAGTCGGTAGTCGATCAGGTTCGCAAAGCGTCAGCCAACATCAAGTAAGGCTCGCGAGACCTCCATCGGCGTGTGCTAACCGCCGCGCCGATGGAGTTTCCCCCCTGTTTCGGAACTAGCCAATGAACACACCTTTTGTCGTACCGGTTAACCCGGACTCTGCTTGCCAGCCACCGTCTACCAAAGACTTCCTGGTTGATCGCACCTTCCGTGCGCTTGCACGCATAGGCGTAGTGCTGGTGTTGGCACTGGTCTTCGCACTGGTGTTCGAAGTAGGTCGCAAGGCGCTTCCAGGTATGGAAAAGCACGGCCTGGACGTTATTTTCGGTAGCGTTTGGGACGTTAACCAAGGCAAGTACGGCATTTTGCCGGCCATTTGGGGCACGCTGTACAGTGCCTTTATCGCGTTGTTGATCGCTGGTTTCTTCGGCGTCAGCATGGCGATTTTTCTCACCCAGGATTTCCTGCCGGCAAAACTGGCGGCGGTGTTTCGCACCATCGTCGAACTGCTTGCAGCCATCCCCAGCGTCGTCTACGGCCTGTGGGGTATTTACGTAGTGATCCCGGCCATCCGCCCGCTGACCGCGTGGCTGAACTCCGAACTCGGCTGGATCCCCTTTTTCGGCACGTCCCTGAGCGGGCCCGGTTTGCTGCCGGCCGCGCTGGTACTGGCCATCATGATTTTGCCGACCATCGCTGCCGTTTCCCAGGACGCCCTTACGGCGGTCCCGATGAAAACCAAGCAAGCGGCCTACGGCATGGGCACCACCCACTGGGAAGCGATTCTCAAGGTGATGGTGCCGTCTGCGGCCACCGGCATCTTCGGTTCCCTGGTGTTGGGCCTCGGGCGCGCATTGGGCGAAACCATGGCCCTGGCGATGCTGGTGGGCAACGCGAACAACATCTCCCTGTCGCTGTTTGCACCGGCCAACACCCTGGCGGCATTGCTTGCGCTGAACTTCCCTGAAGCCGGCCCGAACGAGGTCGAGGTGTTGATGTACGCGGCCCTGGTGCTGATGTTCATCACGCTGCTGGTGAACATCCTCGGCTCGATGATCATGCTCTACGCACAACGGGGTCAAAAATAATGACGAACCTGACTTCCCCTATCAAGGCCATGCCGAGCTTGCAGCGCAAGTTCGAAGGCCGAGCCCTGCGCAGCCTGGTTTTGACCACGTTGGTATGGGCTGGCGCGTTGCTGGCCAGCGTGCCGTTGATTTCCGTGCTGTACATGCTGATCACCCGTGGCGGCGCACGCCTGAGCCTGGAAGTGTTCACTGAACTGCCGCCTACTGGTTTCGAGACCGGTGGTGGTTTCGGTAACGCGATGGCGGGCACCTTCGTGATGGTCGGCATCGCGGCGGCCATCGCGGTCCCAGTCGGCATCATGGCGGCGGTGTTCCTAGCTGAACTGGGGCCCGACAGCAAACTGGCTAATTCCGCGCGCTTTGCGGCCAAAATGCTCACGGGCCTGCCGTCCATCCTGGCCGGTGTATTCGCCTACGCCTTGGTGGTGATGACCACCGGGACCTATTCGGCGCCAGCGGGCGGCGTAGCACTGGCCGTGCTGATGCTGCCGATCGTGGTGCTGACGGCGGAAGAGTCGATGCGCATGGTGCCCAAGATCATGAAGGACGCCGCCTACGGCATGGGCTGCACCCGCTCGCAGGTGATCTGGAAGATCGTCTTGCCTACCGGCATGCCGGCGATCCTCACCGGTGTGATGCTGGCCGTGGCACGTGCCGCCGGCGAAACCGCACCGTTGCTGTTTACCGCGTTGTTCAGCAACTACTGGATCTACCACGACGGCAGCCTGGCGGTGATGAATCCGACGGCGTCCTTGGCGGTCCTGATTTACAACTTCTCCGGCATGCCGTTCGACAACCAATTGGAGCTCGCCTGGGCGGCCTCGTTGGTGCTGGTAATGATCGTACTGGTCGTGAATATCGTGAGCCGTATCTTCGGCAAGCCAAAGTATTAAGAAAGGGAGCATCCGTATCTTGAACGCCTCTACTGCGCAAATAGCCGCTCCGTTTATCACCGAATCGCCTGTGGTCATGGACTGCAAGCTGGACAAGATTTTCTACGGCAACTTCATGGCAGTGCGTGACAGCCATGTGCCGATTGAAAAGAACAAGATCACCGGCTTTATCGGCCCGTCGGGTTGCGGCAAGTCCACGGTGCTGCGCAGCCTCAACCGCATGAACGACCTGGTCAAGGGCTTCCGTTTCGAGGGCCATGTGCATTTCCTCGGGCAGGACGTGTACGGCAAGGGCGTTGACCCGGTAGTGGTGCGCCGCTACATCGGCATGGTGTTCCAGCAGCCCAATCCGTTCTCGATGAGCATTTTCGACAACGTGGCCTTTGGCCTGCGCCTGAACCGCTACAAGGGCGACCTGGGCGACCGCGTCAAGCACGCCCTGCAAGGTGCCGCGCTGTGGGATGAGGTCAAGGACAAGCTCAAGGTCAGCGGCCTGTCGTTGTCTGGCGGTCAGCAGCAACGTCTGTGCATCGCCCGCGCCATTGCCACTGAGCCAGAAGTGTTGCTATTGGACGAACCCTGCTCGGCACTCGACCCCATCGCCACCCGCCGTGTCGAGGAGCTGATGGTCGAGTTGAAGAAGGACTACACCATCGCCCTGGTGACCCACAACATGCAGCAGGCGATCCGTGTGGCCGATACCACGGCGTTCTTCTCGGTGGATATTTCCCAGGGCACGCGTACCGGTTATCTGGTGGAAATGGGCCCAACGACCCAGATCTTCGAGAACCCACGTGAGCAAATGACCGGGGATTACATCAGCGGCAAGTTCAGCTGATCCAACCATTCATCGTTTTTCAGGAATGCCAATGACTGCAACACGTCGTCTTGATCTGGCCGCGATTGAACGCGCACTGCGTGAGGTGCAGGGTCGTTTTGCCGCGCTCAGCCGGGACTTTACCGAGCCCCGCGACCCCTTGACCGACGAGGTGTTGCAGAATGTACTTGAAGGCTATGCCCTGATTGACGACTATGTCGCGCGGGGTGTCGACCTGTTCGATCTGCAGCAGTTGAACCTGATGCTGGAGATCAACGCCACCGTGCTGTGCGGCAAGGATCCGGTGCGTCGGCTGGAATACGCCCCGCACCTGGCTGCAACCGAGGAACGCTTTTTCAACAACGTGGAAGGCGGCATCAAGGACTTGCACAGCTGGTACTGCAAGCACCACAACGAGTCGGTGTGGAAGCGCGCCGCCGGCGTGTATGTGCGGGTACTCAGCAAGCCGCAATTGTTTATCGAAGGCAATCACCGCAGCGGATCGCTGATCGTCAGCTATTTGCTGATGCGTGAGGGGCTGCCGCCGTTTGTACTGACGCTGGACAACGCCGAGGGCTACTTCAACCCGTCCTCGGTGATACGCAACTCAGCCAAGCATGGTGTGAAAGCTTTGTACGAATTGCCCAAGATCAAGAAAAAATACGCGGCATTCCTGGAAGATAATGCGCCAGACCCGGCGGAATTTTTCTTGGCAGATGCAAAGGTTACCGCGTACCTGGGTGGCCATTGATGGGAAGCAATCCAGTGCTCGACACCATGAACACCGTTTTCAAGGGACAGCGCGTGCGTATTTCGTTTGATATCGATGACACCCTGGCCTGCCAGCCGCACCACAGTGCCGCTGAAGACAGCAAGTTGCCGGAGTGCGTGCATCGCTGGTTGGGCGAGCCGTTGCGCAATGGCACCCGCGCCTTGATCCGCGAACTGCGCCGCCAGAATTGCAGTATCTGGGTCTACACCTCGTCTGGCCGCACACCGGCCTACATCCGTCGTTGGCTGTTGCTGTACGGCATCCACGTTGACGGCGTGGTCAACAGCGTGCGCCACGGCCACGCCCTCACGGCACGCGGGCTGTCGAACGCGCCCTCGAAGTTGCCAACGGCGTTCGATATCGACCTGCATGTCGATGATTCCGAAGGCGTACAGATCGAGGGTTACGACCACGGTTTCCGCGTGGTCGTCGTGCGCCCCGATGATGAGTTGTGGGCACAGAAAGTCCTGGAGGCGGTCGCCCGTGTCCAAGCGCAGCTCGCCTGGCAGCAGCAACCGCGTCGGCACAAGGTGCCTGCACCCACCTATTCGGGCATCACGCTTAACGGCTGAACGGATTGTATGCGTTAAATTCATTATATTTTTGTGAATTATGCGCTTGATGAATGTCCTCTGCAGGATTAGCTTAATGATCAGGGCCACCACTGTGGCCTGGCCACTAACCTGCCCGGGATTTTCCAATGCCTCTCGTTCGAATCGACCTCGCCGCCGATACCAGCGCTGAAACCGCCGCCGCCATCGGCGATGTGGTGTATGCCGCCATGACCACTGTGGCCAACGTGCCTGAGCACGACAAATTCCAGATCATCAACCGCCATGCCCAGGATGAACTGGTGTACCCGGCAGCGGGTTACCTGGGCGTCACCTACACACCTCGGATCGTGTTTATCCAGGTCACCTGGAACGCCGGGCGTACGGTCGAGGTGAAAAAGGCCTTCTATCAATTCATCGCCGACGGCATCCACGCCAAGACCGGGCTGCGCAAGGAAGATGTGTGGATCAGCCTGGTGGACGTGAAACGCGAGGATTGGTCGTTCGGCAACGGTGAAATGCAGTACGCGCCAACTGAATGAGGCGGGCAGGAAGGGGCGACTATTTCGAGTAGTCGCCCCTTTATTTATTGGGTTTTCAACGCCTCCAGAAACTGGTTGTGTTTCAGGGTTTGGGAAAACATCGGCAGCGTGAAGTTCTCTGCCGCGTGTTGCTGCTCGTCAGTGAAGGTCGCGGTGCAGTCGGTCAGGCTTACCACGTTATAGCCTTTTTCATACCCCGAGCGAACGGTACCTTCGACACAGCAATTGGTCAGAAACCCCGCGACCACCAGGTTCTGGATACCGTTATTGCGCAACACCAGGTCCAACCCCGTGGTGGCAAACCCATCTAGCCCGCGTTTGCCTTCAACCAGGATATCGCCCGCTTCACGGCCCACCGCCTCCGTGATCTCGGCGCCCCAACTGCCGGCGCGGAAGGCGCTGCCATCGGCGACGCCCTTGAGAATTCCATAATCGCGCGTGGTCAACTCCGGGTAGCCCTCGGCAAACTGGATCGGCAGGTGGATGATCTTCACTCCGAGCTTGCGCGCCTGCTGCACCGTGGTAGCGGTGTTGGCCAGCATGTCAGAGGTGCGCATGACGTCTTTGACGGCGTCGTGGAACACGCCACCGGGCGTGGTGAAGTCGTTCTGGAATTCGATCAGGACAAGCGCGGTGCTGTGCGGGTTCATGGTGGACCTCCGTTCAGTGGGTTGGCGCAGGCTGGTCTTACGGGGCAGGCTGCACCGGCTTAGCATAGACCGCCTCGAGCGCGTCGGGCAGCCTCTCAGTTAACCCTTAACACCGCTTCTATGGGCTCGCCCTGTTCTAGTCGGCGCAACAGCGCAGGCTCTGCGCGATCACTGAGCAGGGCCTGGTCGATGACGGCTTCAAGCGCCTGCCAAGGCAAGATCAACAGGCCATTGTCATCGCCCAGCACCAGGTCGCCAGGGTTCACTTGAACGCCGCCGCATTGCACCGGGACATTCAGGCGGCTTTCAGCGTTGCCGTGCAACTTGGTGGTGAGCAGGCTGGTGCCTCGGGCAAAGATCGGCAGGCCTGCCTCGCGCAGTTCGACGATATCCGTGACCATGCCGTCGACCACGATCCCTCGGGCACCGCGTACGCGTGCCGCACAGCTGGTCACGGTGCCGACGCAGGCGTGGTGCTGGTCACCGTTCATGTCGATCACCAGCACATCACCGTCTTGCAGGCTGGCCAAGGCGCGGTTGACGGCGATGGCATCTGCGTTCACCACGCTCAAGGTCACGGCTTTGCCCACCAGCTTGACGCCTGTGAGCATCGAACGAACCTGGGCGCTTACAAAACCGTCTTCGAGCAGGTGCCCGAGGGTGGCGAAGCTGACCTGATGCAGCTTGTCCAATAACGTGCTTGGGGCGTTCATAGTGGTTTCCTCGTTTGGATATCTATCAGTTCGGCCACGCAATCGATTTCCAGGGCAACCCCCCACAACGCGACGCACACCGTGGTACGTGCCGGCGGCGCGTGGCCGAGCACTTCGGCGTAGACACGGTTGAAGGGTTCCAGCTGGGCGGGGTCGGTCAGGTATCCGTTGACCTTGATCACATGATCAAAGTCGGAGCCAGCTTCGATCAGGATGGCTTCGAGATTGCGCAGCGTCTGGCGGACCTGTTCTTCGAAGGTGTCGGGTTGTTGATCCAGACCCGTCAGCGCGGGGATTTGACCGGCGGTGAATACCAGGTGACCGCTGACGACTGCTTGGGAATAGGGGCCGACTGGGCCGATGGTGCCGGGGGCTGCTTGTATGCGTTTCATCATTCATTCTCTAGAAAAGCAGGCCCCACTGCCGACGAAACGACCGTGGGGCCTGGGCTTAGAACAGGGCGAGGGTATAGCTGACGATCAGACGGTTCTGCTCTTGGTTGGCCTCGGCCTGGGAGTGCAGGACGCCGTAGCGCCAGCCCAGGCTCACCCCTTTGAAGGTGCCGTCCTGGATCACGTAGTCGAGTGCCAGGTCACGCTCCCACTCCGTTTGGTTGCCGCTGGCGGTGGTCTGGATATTGCTGCCCTTGAGGTACACCAGTGTGGCGCGCAGGCCTGGCACTCCCGCGGCGGCAAAGTCGTAGGCATATTGGCCGAACCAGGTGCGCTCGCCAGCGCGATTGAAGCTGGCAAGCATACGGTCGGTGAACAGGTAGACGCTGGAGCCTCCAGCGCCCTTGTCCGGCAGGGAGCCTTGGTTCAGTTGCACGAAGTTGCTGTCGGCGGAGACACTCTGGTAGCCGCCGGTCAAGGCATGGCCACCAAGGCTGTAGGTAAAAATGGCGCTCCAGGTCTGGTTATCGATTTCACCCGAGCCGTTGTGGGTATAGCCGCCTACTCGGTAGCCCGCTGTGCGCCCGGCGGCTGAGGCGTTGGCGCCGTCCGAGCGGGTGTCGAAGTAGCGCAGGTCGGTCTTGAACGTTTGTCCTTCACCCAGGGCGAGGGCATGCTGGAGGCCGAAGAAATGCTGGGTGTAATAGTCCTCAAGGTTGGCCAGGTAGTACTGGGCCGTCAGGTTTGGCGTGACTTTGTAGTCGGCGCCGGCAAACAGAAACTGGTTGCTTTCCCGGCTGCCGCCGCTGACGGCCAGGCCGGTACGGTCGCTGGAACCGCGACCGGTGGCGTGTTCCAGGCGGCCGCCGGTCAACGTCAACGCATCGATTTCGTTGCTGGTGATCAGGCCGCCCTCAAAGGTTTGCGGCAGCAGGCGACCGTCGTTGGCTTGCAAAATCGGCAGCTTTGGCATCAGCGTGCCGTAGCGCAGTTCGGTTTTGCTCAAGCGTGCCTTGGCGGTAAAGCCCAGGCGGCTCCACTCGCTGGCAGCGCCGTCGCCGTCCGAGGGAATCATCGAGCTGCCGCGATGGCGGCCCTGGCCACTGTCCAGCGTCACACCCACCAGGCCCAGTGCATCGAGGCCCAGACCCACGGTTCCGCTCGTAAACCCGGAGGTATAGTTGAGCATCAGGCCCTGTGCCCATTCTTCGGTCTTGCTTTGTCCGGCACCGCCCGGTTGATCGCGGTAGTCGTTGTTGAAGTAGAAGTTGCGTAATCCCAGGGTGGCCTTGCTGTCATTGATGAAGTCGGCGCAGGCCAATGGGCTGAGAATCAGCAGGCAAGCGCCTGCGCTCAAGCCGAGCAAATGTTGAGTCGCATTCATGAGGTGTCTATCCAAACCAAAAGTGAGTGGCGGCAGAGTCGAAGGCAATGTCGTTATTGTTTTAAGACTGGGAGGCGCTTGCACTGCCCAGGTCGCGCTTGAAGGTTTCGGTGAGCATCAACAGGGCGATCAGGGAAATCACCGCGGAGCCGATCATGTACCAGGCCACGGAGGAGCCCTTGCCTGTCATCGCCAGCAACGCCGTGGTCACAATGGGCGTCGCAGCACTGCCCAGCAGCCCGGAAAGCATGTAGGCCACCGAAAGACCGGAGTAGCGCACGCGGGTGCCGAACAGCTCGGCGAGGAAGGTGGCGATGGGGCCGTAATTGGCCGCGAAAGCGGTCATCAGCAAGCCATAGCCGAGAAACACCAGCGGCAACTCCCGAGTGTCCATCAACCAGAACATCGGAAACGCCACCACGGCTTCACCGACGATGCCGGCGATGATGATCGGCTTGCGCCCGTAGCGGTCGGAGAGGGCGCCGAACACCGGTAGCAGCACGATGCACAGCGCGCAGGACGCCAGCACCACGCTGAGCATTACCGAGCGACTGAACCCGAGGGTTTGCGTGCCGTAGGTGAGGCCGAACGCCACGATGATATTGAACGACGCGCCGGTGGACATGGTGGCGACGCCGCCCAGTACGACCTGCTTCCAGTATTTGCGGAAGATCTCGGCCAACGGCAGCTTCACCTGCGGTTCAGCCTCTTTGGCCTGGTTGAACGCCGGGGTTTCACTGATGTTCAGGCGGATGTACAAGCCGACCGCGATCAGCAGCGCGCTGGCCAGGAACGGAATACGCCAGCCCCACGCCAACAGTTCTTCAGGGGACAACCACCAGGCGATGCCGAGGAACGCCAGATTGGCAATCATCGTGCCCGCTGGCACGCCGATCTGTACCCACGAGCCATACAGCCCGCGCTGGTTGGCAGGAGCGTGTTCCACTGCCATCAGCACGGCACCGCCCCATTCGCCGCCCAGGGCCAGGCCTTGGATAATGCGCAAGGTCAACAGCAGGACCGGCGCCCAAATACCGATGCTCGCGTAATCCGGTAACAGGCCGATGGCGAACGTGGCGGCGCCCATGGTCAGCAGCGAAATCAACAGCATCGATTTACGCCCCAGCTTGTCGCCGAAATGGCCGAACAGGGCTGCGCCGACGATGCGCGCGCCATACGCCGAGGCGAAGGTGCCAAAGGCCAGCAGCGTGCCGATCAGGGCATCGAAAGCAGGAAAGAAGATTTTGTTGAACACCAGCGCCGATGCAGTGGCGAAGACGAACAGGTCATACCATTCCACGGTGGTGCCGATCACACTGGCGATCGCGACTTTTCTCATGTTGACGCTGGTTTCAACCGGTAGCGTACCGGTCTGGATGCACGCGGGACTGTTCATGCCTTTTTATCTCCAGGTTGAGCGTTGGGCTCAGCGGATTGATTTATTGGTTGGCAGTTTTTTAACGGTGTAGCGGTGGTGAGTTAGCGGTTCTTGTTGTTTTTCAGGGACGAGCAAGTCCAGCCCGACGAGCGCGACACAGGCGCGCCCGTCAGGAGTGGGTGATACGCGATCAATCAGTCAGGTAATTGCTGTGCCCGGTTCAGGACTGCGTTGAGCAGCACGTCGCAGCCCATGCGCACGTCTTCGGGCAAGGCGTCTTCGGCTTCGTTGTGGCTCAAGCCGCCAACGCACGGGATGAATATCATCGTGGTGGGGCAGTGGCGCGCCAGGTGGATGGCGTCATGACCAGCACCGCTGACGATGTCCTGATGGGGGTACTCCAGCGCTTGCACCGCCGAACGTACCGCCGCGATACACGCCGGATCAAAAGGTGTAGCCGGGCTGAGCCAGTGGCGGCTGATCTCCAAACCGAGCCCGCGCTGGTGTGCAATGTGCGTCAGGCGTGCCGACACGGCTTGCTCCATCGCGTGGATCTGCTGGTCCTCGTGGTGGCGCAGGTCGACGGTGAACTGGACACGCCCCGGGATGGTATTGCGCGAGGACTTGGCGATTTGAAGCTGGCCCACGGTGACTAGGCCTTTGGGCGCAAAGTCACGGGAGATAGCTTCCAGCTCCATGGCCATTTCGGCGGTGCCGAAGAAGGCATCCTTGCGCAGTGGCATCGGTGTAGTACCGGCATGGGCGCTGACCCCACTAACCTGCACATCCAGCCAGCAGATGGCCTGGCCGCCGGTGACCACGCCAACGGGCAGGCCGTTGTCTTCGAGGATCGGGCCTTGTTCGATATGGGCTTCGAAGTAAGCGTCGAAAGGGCGCTTGAACGCCAGCGTGCCGTGCTGGCCGATCTCCGCCAGCGCCTGGGCGACACTGATGCCGTCAGCGTCCTTGGCGTCTAGTGCGGTTTGCAGCGACAGCGCCCCGGTGAACACCGCCGAACCAAACATCGCCGGGGTAAAGCGTGCGCCTTCCTCGTTGGTCCATACTGCAATTTCGATCGGCTGGCGCGTGATGATGCCCAGGTCATTCAGGCTGCGCACAACCTCCAGCCCGCCGAGTACGCCGTAGATGCCGTCGAAGCGACCGCCCTTGGGCTGCGTGTCCAAGTGGCTACCCATGACAATCGGCGCCAGGCTGTCATCCTGCCCTGCGCGACGGGCGAACAGGTTGCCGATGGCATCGAACGCGATCTGCATACCGGCTTCCCGGCACCAGCCCATGAACAGTTCGCGGCCAGCCAGGTCTTCCCTGGACAAGGCCAACCGGCAGTTACCGCCGCGCTCGGTGGCGCCGACCTTGGCCATGTCCATCAGGCTCGCCCACAGGCGCTCACCGTTGATTTTGAATACGCTCATCGTTGACCTCGTGTCACGTGTCTAGTAACCCAGGTCGATATTGACCGGGTTGTGCAAGGGCTCGCCGTTGGCCAGGCGCCGGGTATTGAGGGCGACCTGTTGGGCAATGCAATCGTGGGACGCGGAGGACGCCATGTGCGGGGTGATGATCACGCCAGGCATGTGCCACAGGCGGTCGTCCACCGGCAGTGGCTCGCGTTCGAACACGTCCAGCACCGCACCGCGCAACTGGCCGCAGGCAAGTGCTTGCTCAAGGTCGTCCACACGCACGTGCTGGCCACGGCCGCAATTGACCACCACGGCACCTTGGGCCAGCCGCTGGAACGTGGCGTGGCACAGAATGCCTTGGGTGGCGGGTGTCAGCGGCAGCAGATTGATCAACAGGTCCAGGCCCGCAAGAAAATCGGCGAACTGTTCGTCGCCGCGATGGCAAGCCACACCGGGCAGCGTCTTGTGGCTGCGCGCCCAGCCGCGAACGGTGTAGCCGGCACCGGCCAGGTCATTGGCGATGGCGGCACCCAGGGAGCCGAGGCCCATTACGCCCACCTTGAAATCCACGGCTGCCTGCTGGGGGTGACGTTGCCAGGTACGTTCGCGCTGTTGCTGAAAAACCCGGTCAAACCCCCGGTGAAAGTGCAACACAGCCCAGCGCACATACTCGGTCATGCCTTGGCGGTGGGCCGGGTCGACCACACGGCAAATCGGCAAGGCTGGGCGGCTGGGATCGGACTGCAAGTGATCAACCCCAGCCGCCACTGAGTGCACCAGTTGCAAGTTGGGCAGGGCGCTCAGGCTGCCTGCCGGCGGGAACCAGCAGGCCGCGACCTGTGCATCCTGCGCTTCGGGTGAATCGGCGAGTACCACACGCATATCGCCAGCCTGGCGGGCGAAGGCGGCTTGCAGTTGGCCCAGCAGCACGCTATCGGACGACAACAACACAATGGTGTTCATGAGCAGTACGACTCGCGCTGGTCTTCAATCAGGGTCAGTGCGGCTTGCCAGCTGAGTTTGATAATTTCCTCGGCTTCGTCGCGGTCGAATTGCTCGGCGGTGTGCCGGCGCACGTCTTCGCTGGGGTAGACCAATTCGCCAGCGCCCGACAACGCTTGCACCTGGGCCTGGCAGGCACGCTCCAGGAAGTGAATCTCATGGAAGGCTTGCGCCACGTCGCCGCCTGCGGCGAGCAAGCCGTGATTGCGCAGGATCATGGCTTTGTGCGGTCCGAGGTCCGCGATCAGGCGCTCGCGCTCATCCAGTGACAGGGCGATGCCTTCATAGGTGTGATACGCCAGCTTTCCGTAGAACTTCAGTGCGTGCTGGCTGATCGGCAACAACCCATGGGCCTGTGCAGCCACCGCCATACCGGCCGCGGTATGGGTGTGGATCACACAATTGAGGTCAGGCCTGGCCATATGGATGGCCGAGTGAATCACAAAGCCTGCGGCGTTGACGCGGGCATGCGTGGTGGCGCCGCCGACGACCTGGCCATTCTGGTCGATGCGTACCAGGTCGCTGGCCTTCATCCGGTCGAAGATCACCCCGTATCGGTTGATCAGGAAGTGATGCTCAGGCCCGGGAATACGCAAGGTGATGTGGGTATCGATCAAGTCGGTCATGCGAAAGTGCGCGATCAGGCGGTACAGCGCCGCCAGCTCGCAGCGCGCCTGCCACTCAATGGGGTCGACGTCGTTTTGCAGAGAGTACATGTGAGCTCCTAGTTAAAGCGCAGGTTGGGCGACGGCCGAGTGCTCACCACGCAAGCGCGCGAGGCCGCATACGCCGAACAACGAGAGGGCCGCCAGCAAGCTGAAGAAGATCGCCAACGGCAGCCATTGACCGGCATAACGACTGGCCAGCAGCGTGCCGATGATGGGGGTCGAACCACCCGCAATGGCGCAAATCAGTTGGTAGGCAATCGAGATCCCGGAGTACCGCAGATGGGCGGGAAAGGCTTGGGCCATATAACCGGCAATCACTGCGTAGAGGCCGGAAAGCGTGACCACCGCCATGGCGATACCGAGCGTCATCAGCACCAGGTTCTGAGTGCCCACCAGCAGGAACATTGGATAAGGCACCACCATCGACAACAGGGCGGTCAGCATCAGGAAACGGGCTTCACCCATGCGCTCAGCCAGCAGCGCGCTGATGGGCTGGGAGACCAGCTGCAGGAGGGTGACCAGGAACAGGCAATCGAGAATGGTCGACCGCGCAATGCCCTGATACTGAGTGACGTAGGTAATCATGAACGTGTTGGTGAAGAAGAACCCCGCTGAGCCGATGGTCACGGCAGCCGCTGCGAACAGAATCTGGCGCCAGCAGGTGCGGATCACTTCAAGCACCGGGTATTTGGCAGTTTCGCCTTTTTCCAGCACTTCCTTGAACTCAGGGGATTCTTGTACGCCAGAGCGGATCAGCAGGCCGATCAGCATCAACACACCGCTGAAAATGAACGGCAGGCGCCAGCCCCATTGCGCAAACTGCTCGGGCTCAAGCGACGTCACCAGTCGGAACGCAATCAGCGCCAGCAGCAGGCCGGCGGGGCTGCCCAGTTGGGCAAATGAGGCATAGAACGTTTTACGGTGGGCCGGTGCGTGTTCACTGGCCATCAACACCGCGCCACCCCATTCACCGCCCACCGAGATGCCTTGGATGATCCTTAGCGCAATCAGGCCGATTGGAGCCCAGATGCCTGCAGTGGCGTAGCTGGGCAGCAGGCCGATGCAGGTCGTTGCAACGCCCATCAATAGCATCGTGAACAAGAGCATTTTCTTGCGCCCGAGGCGGTCACCCAAATGGCCGAATACCATCCCTGCCAACGGCCTGGCGATGAAACCCACGGCAAAGGTGCCAAACGCAGCGAGGGTGCTGAGCGTCGGGTTGTCATTGGGGAAGAACACCTGGCCGAGAATCAGCGCAGCAGCGGTGGCGTAGATGTAGAAGTCATAGAACTCTACAGTCGTGCCAATAAAGGCCGCCGCAGCGGCGCGGCGTGGTTGGTTCGTCTGGGTACGCATGCAAGGCCCTTATGGATTTATTTTTTTGGCAGGGGTCAATCAGCTCACGGTGGCGCTCTTTTGTTGGCGCCTGGGTGCTTTATCTCGTAGCCTCTATAATTAAGCAATTTGCTAATTCTTAATCACTGAATTAGCCAGGCTAATAATGGGGTGAACCGATGAGCAACAAAAATCCAGGCGAGGAACTGGCACAGGTCCATCCCGGAGGTCGGCGCTTCTTGAACGACCGTCTGGATTGGAACCTGCTGCGCACCTATCTGGCGATCGGCCAGGAAGGCAGTATCAGCCGAGCCGCCGCGCGACTGTTCCTGACGCAATCGGCGATCAGCCAATCGCTCAAGCGGCTTGAAGAACAGTTGGGCTGTGCGCTGATCTTCCGCAAAGGCCCGCGATTCGACCTGACCGAAGCGGGCGAGGAAGTGCTGCGCATTGCCGAGGATATTTACGGCAACGTCTCGCGGATCGGCTCGGCCATCGAAGGCCCCCAGGATGACGTAGTGGGCAAGGTTCGGCTGCTGTCCATCAGCCGCGTGCAGTCAACGGTCTACGACGAATTCCTGGCCAACTTTCACCTCAACCATCCCCGCGTGGAGTTGGAAGTGGAAATCCTGCGCAGTTCGGACATTCTCAGTTCGTTGATGCAAAAGACCGCCACTGCCGGCGTTGGGTTATGCCGTATCGCCCAACCGAAGCTGGAACAACGCCGATTGATCCGTCAGCGCTACGCGTTTTTCTGCGGCAAGCGTCACCGTTTCTTTGGCATGCGCGGCTTGGACGTTACGCAGCTGCAAGGCGAAAACTTTGTCAGCTTCACCAGTGACCAAATCGGCGGAAACCTCTCGCCCTTGACGGTATTCCGTGACCAACAGGGGTTCACCGGCAGGATCGTCGCATCGTCCTCCAGCTTCGAAGAGATCCGCCGCCTGGTGATCGCAGGCTTTGGCATCGGCTGCCTGCCGGAGCATCTGCTCGACGTGGACCTTTACAACGGGACGCTCTGGCGCCTGCCACCCAGCGGCGGTGTCACCGATGTGGACATTCACTTGTTGTGGAACCGCGAGCAACGCATGACCCATGCCGAGACGGTGTTCCTCGAGAGTTTCCAGCATGCGATTGCCGGGGCGGAGCAACTTGAGGGGCAGGCGCAGGAGGGCGCTTCGGTGTAGTCGTGAGGCTCAGGCAATGCCATCGGACGCAAATTCAGTTATGTTCCGCCGCTGGAAAACGACTTACCTAAAAGGCGAAACGGAATGCCGCTTGAACTCTCGACGAAACCTGCAGCACTGGCAGCGTTATTCATGAGCATGCTGTTGGCAGGATGCGCAACTCAACAAAGCCCGCCTTCTTCAACTCACCTGACCGGCGCTCAACATACGTTGAAACTCGCTGAGCAAGCCGTTTCGGCGTACCAGCGAGGCGACAAGGCGCGGTGGCAATCATTGTTATGCCTCAAGTCAGTGGATGATCCGCTTGTTGGGTGGAACCAGATTCGGTCTCTGGTGGGGGATATTTCAAACGTCAAATTGGTCAAGATAGCCGAGGCTTCAACGGCGGGGAATGGCTCTGACGCGGACAGTTCTACTGCCGTTGCCTACGAGGTGCACTCGCAGAAGTACCCGCTTAATACGCTGCTCCTGAAGTTTTTCCCGGTTGAAAACGATCAATGTGTCGGGTTGGTTTATTAATCTGAAACAGAGGGTGTGTCAGGCTGACGTTCCATTGGACAGCAGCGTTTGAAGAAGGACCACCCTCATGATTCGCAAGGCGTTACCCTCCGACGCACAGGCGATTGCCCAGGTGCATATCAGCAGCTGGCAAGCGGCGTACCGCGACCTGATGCCGGCCGAGTACCTGGATGCGTTGCAAGCAACCCTGGCGCAGCGTGAATCATTCTGGGTTCGCTCAATTGAGTCGAGCGATGCTGGCGTTTGGGTTGCAGAGCGGAACAATCAGGTTGTCGGTTGGATATCCGTTGGCGCCAGCCGCGACGACGATGCGGCTGGGCAAAACATCGGCGAGGTCATGGCCATTTACGTGTTGGCGGGAAATTGGCAAACGGGCGTTGGGTTGGCCCTGTGGCAAGCCGGCGTGCAGCACTTGATGGAACAAGGGTATGACCGGCTGACGCTTTGGGTCTTGGCTCGGAATGAGCGAGCTATCCAGTTTTATCGCAGGGCAGGGTGTGTTGAGGAGGCGGGCAGTGAGCGCAACCTTGAACGGGGCGGCGTAGCGCTGGTCGAGGTGAGGTATGGGTTGCCCTTTGCCCACTCTGCTATTTCAAAGACGGCTCGGTTGCCTGGATGATCTGCGGCCCTTGAGTCCTGGTGTTGCCTACTGCCATGTCGACCTTGAACCACTCGAAGGCTTCCGCCGGCTCGCCTTGCAGGAGCACCATTTGCTCGGCGCGCTCTTTGGGTGTTGTCGGGTCAAGCCATTCCCGGGCCAGATCCGGCGTCAGTACCACCGGCCGTCGATCGTGGATGTCCAGCATCCCACCAGCGCTGTCAGCGGTGATGATCACAAAGCCGTCATGCTCGCCCGGGCCTTCGTCGGCATCGGGAAGCTGGCCAATGGCTGCGCACAGTACGGGCGCGCCATCACGGCGGCGGATCAGGTAGGGCTGCTTCTTTGGGCCGCCTTCATCCACCCACTCAAACCAGTTGTCGATGGGCGTGATTGCCCGGTGTGGCCAGATCGCCCGAAAGAACGGGCCGTGAGCGACTTTCTCGACCCGCGCGTTGATCGGCGCGGCACGGTCCCTGGCCCAGTGTGGCCGCCACCCCCAGCGTACGAAATCGGCGTGGAGCAAGTCGCCCTGGATGTGTAGTAGCGCTACCTGGGTACTGGGAGCAACGTTGTAGCGTTCGATAGGCTGGTCACCCACGGCGTTGACCAGCGCATTCGGCATGCTCAGCGCTGCAACGAAATCGTGGATGCCTCGATATTGCGAAAGTCTTCCGCACATGGCCAAGCCCTCTGTTTGCGTATGAGCTTAGACAATCGTGGTCGGCTGACGCCTCCTATCGCAGGTAGTAAAAGGCCCGCTCGATGGCGGGCGTCACGTGAATACGGTGAGCGGCGGCTACCCCGCCAAGTACAAATCTCCACGATGAGCGATATGCACCTTGTTGCCATCTGGATCACGCAGGTACGCACCGTAGTAACCGTCACCATAGTGAGAGCGTCGGCCTGGCTCACCTTCATCACACCCACCCGCAAGAAGCCCAGCTTGGCAGTCGATGTTCTTTGGAAGATTTGTGTAGGTCGGCATGACGCCGGAGCTGGGCATTGCGGAACAAGCTTGGAAATGGCGGAGCGGAAAAGATAAAAGCCTACATGAAGTTCATCATGCAAGCCCTTGATATCTGTGGTGCCCGAACCCGGAATCGAACCGGGACGCCCTTACGAGCGGGGATTTTAAGTCCGATCAATAGCTTAGAGTTGTTTTCGGTCCGCAATAGTTCTGCGATGACTCGTTTGGAGGCCTTTGTTTACAAGGGGGCTATTTTAATTGCGGAACGGAATTTTACTTGGTTGGGAGCACTTTCAGCCCCCTTACGGCGCCGGATGTACTGCTCTGTCATGCCGACAGTTGTGTGGCCCAACTGGTCACGCGCGTCACGAATACTCCCTGTCGACTCCTCTTTGTCCGTTGCAGCTTTTGCGCGCAGGTCGCGCATTTGGTTCCGGCCTTTAGCCCGGCCGCGTCAAATCTCCCCCTCAGCATGCTTGCTGTCATCGGCTGGCCGTTGTCCATTACGACGAGTCTGGTTGACCGAATCTTGTGCCCCTTTTTCCTTTCCATGATCCGGCCGATTACGACCTTTCCCGAGCAAACTCCAGGGTGGCTGGGTGCTCCTTCCCAGTATTAGCGAAGGTGACGACCAGATCGCTCAGGTCCTCGTTGTTGTCCTACACTTGGCGCAGCATGTAAGCGCTGGTGCGGCCGCCGGAAAAGCTGACGACCGTCGTCCCGGACAATTTGTAGGGAGACTTAGGGGATCCTTGCCGGCTGGCGTGATTCGTTGATATGGGGTAATACGGATAACTGGCATGGAGCCAATTCAAGGAGCGAAGATGTTTGCGAAAATAGTTGTGGGGGTACTGATCGGTTTTGTCGCAGGTTTCGTTGATTCTAAAGGACCATTTTTGGCAAAGAGAGCTGAGACTATTTTGCAGGTGCTTATTTTCCTGATTGGTCTAGCCTTCCTCGCTTCGTCCTTTGCGGGTGGCGTGATGTACGGCGTGATGGCAATTGCCGAGATCGGTCTTGGCTTCTGCGCATACGGAATAGTATTTAGGCCGACAAGCGTGTACTCCTAAGCCGTTTCAGGCAGGCGCTGCCCTCCGTGACCGGTGTTGGCAATTTGGTTTGTGTTGGGGTGTTGCGGGTGACCGGCAATATCGATTTAATCATCGCCGAGGTTAGAAAACTCTTAAGTTCCGAATAGCTGGCAACCGTTCAAAACAATATGAATCACCCTGGGTTTCATAGATATCCGTGGTATCCGTTTTGGGATGACAGAACTCACTCATGAACTGCCGCTTCGGGTTGATTGCGGTCAGCCTCGAGAGGCAACAACCGGCCAGGAGCAGCCTCTCACAAGCGACCGTTTTCGACCCAAAGTAGACATCCGTGACGAGTAGCTTTCAGCTCGAAGTAGCCACCCGCACGGTAGTTACGTAAGTTTTTCAATCGAAATCGAGTTGGCTTTAATCGTTATATCTCCAAAATCGCCTTCAAGGAATAGAACATTATCAACGATGTTTATCCCTTCAAGCTCTCCGAGTTCGCTAGAGTTTTTAACGTTCAGAGCACCTAGTTTGATAGTTAGCTCAGTGCCGTCCGCGTTCCATGCCATCAGCTTTTTTCTGGTTCCGTCATCCAGTCTGACAACCATCTCGAAATAGCGATGGGCTTGGTCCACTGTGATCGATGAGACACTGCTTTCTTCAAGTGCGCGAACATCCATGATGAAGCTTCTTTTGTTTAAACCCGCATCCTACTACAAGCCACTATTGGCAAATGCATGCGTCTGAAGTGAAGGTCCGCTTTTGGCCGATTGCTGCCTGTCTCGAAGAGCTGCAGCCGGCCAGAAGCGGACGGATTGCAAGCAGAGAAAAGGGGACTGATATAATTTCTGAGAAATAAATCAGTCCCCTTTTCCCTAAGA
The DNA here is from genome assembly GCF_002255865.1 of Pseudomonas sp. PGPPP1. Classification (NCBI taxonomy): domain Bacteria; kingdom Pseudomonadati; phylum Pseudomonadota; class Gammaproteobacteria; order Pseudomonadales; family Pseudomonadaceae; genus Pseudomonas; species Pseudomonas sp. PGPPP1. Next base: position 634,861 of record NZ_NKIG01000001.1, read on the forward strand.
CCGCGGACGCGTCCGAGACGCTTGGCCAACGATCAGCCGCAGACAGCTGCAATGGCAAGTCGCTGACGATGCTGGTCGTCAAATTGTGCCAGGCGGTGTTACCGCGGGCCCGCCGGCTCCTAGGCGCAAGGTCGTCTAATTGCCGGACCGCCTATCAGTCAGCATATTGATCAACGCCCTGAGGCCGGATGGTACATGGCGATTCGCCGAGTAATAGAGGCACAGCCCCAGATACGCGGGACACCACTCTTCCAGAACTCGTTTGAGTCGGCCCTCCTTGAGCGCATGTGCTGCAAGATGGTCGGGCACGAAGGCGATCCCTATTCCCTCGATTGCTGCCTCCACCATCAACGATTGATCAGTCAACGTGAGAGGGCCGGGAGCGTTGATCCTTTCGACAGCGCCATGGCGCTCAAACTCCCATCTGTAGATTGCACCACTTTCAAACCGGAAGCGGATGCAATGATGGTCATACAGATCTTGCGGCACTACTGGATATCCGCGTTGCTCGAAGTACTCGGGCGACGCCACTACCGCAAAGCGGACCTCTCCCATAACTGGGATGGCCACCATATCTTTGGGTACTGCTTCCGCTAATCGGATACCCGCATCAAAACCATCGGCAACGATATCGCTCAGCTTGCCATCACTGAATATATCGAGATGGACGCGAGGATTCTCGCGCAAAAAGCGCGCAAGCACTGGCCACAGTACCAACCGGATGGCACCCTCACTGGCATTGATTCGCACCGTTCCGCTGGGAGCGTGGTCATTGCCCTCCAGCTCCCGAACGGCTTCTTCAACTGAGGCCATTGCCGGTCTTAGTTTTATGGCCAGGCGCTCTCCCGCCTCGGTCAAGGAGACGCTTCGAGTCGTCCGGTTGAAAAGGCGGACGTTTAACCGTTGTTCGAGAGCCTTGATCGAGTGACTGATCGCCGAGGGCGTCATGTCGAGATCGATTGCGGCGCTGCGGAAACTTCGGTGGGCTGCGACCGCTAAGAATGCGGCAAAGGCCGACAGGTCATTGCCCTTGGATTGGTGAATTACTTTCATCATTGAATCAAGTATTGACCAGATTGTCGCGACAGTCAACGACCCATAGACTCGAATGAAGCTGCAGCATCGTGGGTCCAAAAGGGCCGGTGTAGCTCTCAGAGCATCTCGTTCGCAGCCCTAACAGTAATGACCACCTGATCGAAAGGAACATGCGATGAAGATGAAGGCAGTTGTGATGACCGGCGCGAACAAACCTTGGGAGGTTCATGAGGTTCCCATGCCCAAGGCAGAGCCAGGGCTGGTCCTGGTGAAAGTTCACGCCTCCGGCATGTGCTACACGGACGTGTGGGCAACTCAGGGGGCTGGCGGTGACATTTATCCTCAGACTCCGGGTCACGAAGTGGTTGGTGAAATCGTCGAAGTCGGTGCGGGTGTCCACACGCGCAAGGTTGGAGACCGAGTCGGTACCACCTGGGTACAGTCCTCGTGCGGTCGATGCCCTTACTGCCGCCAGAACCGCCCGTTGACCGGCCAGACTGCCATGAACTGCGTTTCGCCCAGAACGACCGGCTTCGCGTCGCAGGGCGGGCACGCAGAGTACATCGCAATTTCTGCGGAAGGCACCGTATTGTTGCCCGATGGGCTGTCCTACACGGACGCCGCGCCCATGATGTGCGCGGGCTATACCACCTGGAGCGGCCTGCGAGACGCGGAGCCGAAACCGGGTGACAGGGTCGCTGTGCTGGGGATCGGCGGGTTGGGCCACGTCGCCTTGCAGTTCTCAAAGGCATGCGGATTCGAGACCATCGCGATCACGCATTCTCCAGACAAGCACAAGCTTGCGACCGACTTGGGTGCCGACCATGTCGTCACCAATGCCGAGGAGCTATTGGCAGTCGGTGGTGCCGACGTGCTGCTGATCACCACCAACGACTTCGAAACCGCCGAAAAGGCGCTCGCGGGAGTCAATCCTGACGGTCGCATCGTCCTTTGCGGGCTCGACTTCAGCAAGCCGTTCTCGATTCCGTCCGATGGCAAGCCATTCCATATGATGCGCCAACGGGTGGTTGGCTCCACGCATGGGGGACAGCACTACCTCGCCGAAATTCTCGAATTGGCCGCGAAGGGTAAGGTCAAGCCTATAGTCGAAACCTTCTCTCTTGACCAAGCAACGGAGGCTTATGAACGCCTGTCCTCCGGGAAGATGCGATTCCGTGGTGTGTTCCTGCCTCACGGCGGAAATTGATTCCCAGAGCGGTTCCGGCGACCGCGCGGTCGCCGGCTTCGACTCCAACACATGTAGATGCCTGTTTGCGACTGACAAATATCGGCTTCCGCTTCCAGAGCGATGCATCGCATCTTGGGCGGGTGCGTGAATAGGTATAGCTGTTCTAGAAACCTCGGTACCTCAAAGCGAGCCCACTGATCCGTGTGGGGCGGTCTGCTAATGGCCGAACGTGGCCATACGATTCGTCTCACGAGTCGCGGGGTATTGGTGGTTTTTGTTCGGTTGGCAGAACGCCAGATAGGGGAGTTGCGGAACAGATCCAGAAATTGCGAAACACAAAAGATAAGGGCCTGCATGAAGTTCATCATGCAAGCCCTTGATATCTGTGGTGCCCGAACCCGGAATCGAACCGGGACGCCCTTACGAGCGGGGGATTTTAAGTCCCATGCGTCTACCAGTTTCGCCATTCGGGCGGTAGCGCGTTGTTGCAGGGTTGGGAATATATAGGCCCAGACGCTTCGGTGCAAGGCCGAAGGGCAGCTTTCTTGTACAAACATGCAGGCGAAAAAGCTCGATAGATCAGTGATCTACGTAGGCTTTTAGAGAAAGGGCTGAGGCTTGCGACTGCGCGGGAACAAGATTCATAAATGACAGTCATAGCGATATGCCATCCCGGCAGTCTGGAAAGGAATCAGTTGATGCTCAGTGTTCGCAAGCGTTCTTGGATGATTGCTGCAAGCGTCGTGGGGTTGTTGGCCGGTACGGCTCAGGCGAGAGAGACGGTGCAGTGGGGGGATTTTAGTCCGTCAGGCAGTGACAGGCTGACTGGCGCCTCGCTGGAGGCGGGGAACCTGTACGTATTGAAGACCACCAGTATCACGGTGAATGATATCGACGGGTTGAAGTCCAGCCAGAAGCGAAACGACAGCGAACTGCAAAGCCTGAAGAGCCAATTGGACGCTCAAGACCGAGCCTTCGATGAGCTCAAGCGCAATAACGGTTCCAGCTCCAGCGCCAGCGACAGTCAGCTATCAGACCTCAAGCGCACGGTAGCCGACCAGAAAAGCACCATTGAACGCCAGAAGAGCGATATAGACGATTTGAAGCGCAGCCTGGACGATCTTAAACGCAGCGTTGATAGCCTGAGCAGCAAGGTGAAGTAAACCGTGCGGGAGCGAGCGTGCTCGCTCCACGCCAGCCCTAGTAGGCACCCGCCACCGCAGCAGCACCGCTGACAATTGCAATCCCGGAACTGCTGCCCAACCGTGTGGCGCCGGCCTCAATCATCGCCAGGGCAGTCGCTACGTCCCGAACGCCGCCAGAGGCTTTCACGCCGATCACCGGGCCGACCACTTCACGCATCAAGCGCACATCGGCCAGGGTTGCGCCGCCATGGCCGAAGCCCGTTGAAGTCTTGACGAAGGCGACGTTCAACTCCCGACAAATCACGCAGGCCTGGGTCTTCTGTTCATCATTGAGCAGGCCGGTCTCGAGGATCACTTTCAGCGGCACCGCGCCGCAGGCTTTGAGGACTTGGGCGATGTCGTTGCGGACCAAGTCCAGTAAGCCGTCCTTTAGCCACCCGATGTTCAGCACCATGTCGATTTCCCGCGCGCCGGCCTGGATCGCCAATTGAGCTTCATGGGCCTTGGCAGCGCTGAGGCCTGCGCCCAGGGGGAAGCCGACCACGGCGCACACCAACGATGGCGCTCCCGCCAGGCACTCGACCGCCAGCGGTACATTGGCGCTGTTCACACAGACCGACTTGAAGCCATACGTACGGGCCTCATCGCACAATTGGCGAATGCTTGCCTGGGAGGCATCGGCCGCCAAAAGCGTGTGGTCGATATAGGCGGCGAGGGACGAGGTGTCTTGGGGCATGGCAGAAGTCCTGTGGGAGAGGGTGCTGGCAAAAGCCGGTTTGTGTTAAGTTGGATGCATTAAATGTGAAATAAATAACATTGTAAATGGATTTTGTGAGCCGTTCTGTCACTCGGCCGCATTCAATCAGGGTGAAAGCGCAGTGGATTCAAAGAAAACCGAACGATTCAAAGCCATGCACCGAGCCTTGCAAGGCGAGGCGGCGGTGCATCTGCGGGACATGGCAGCGTTGCTTGGGGTGTCGGAAATGACCCTGCGCCGCGACCTGGTGAACAACGCCCAAGGCCTGCGCCTGCTGGGCGGGCATGTCACCCGCAGCGGCGCACCAGAGCCGGACTATCAAGTGGCTGAGCAAGACCTGCGCAACATCGCCGAGAAGCGCCTGATCGGCCAGCGTGCTGCCAGCCTGGTGCGTCCCGGCGATACGATCTTCATCGATTGTGGGACCACCACGCCGTTTATTGTCGATGCACTGCCCGACGATCTGGAGTTCACCGCGCTGTGCAATTCCCTCAACGTGCTGCTCAAACTCCAGCAAAAGCCGCTGTGCACGGTGATTCTGTGTGGCGGCATGCTCGACCGTCGCAACCTCGTGTTCGAAAGTCGCGCCGAGGTTGGGATTATCGATGGCATCCGCGTCGCCTGGGCGTTTATCTCCGCCGCAGGGGTCAGCGCAGCCCATGGCGTGACCTGCTACAACCTCAACGAAGTGGACGTGAAACAGCGCGTCATGGCGCGAGCGCAGACCTGCGTGCTGGTGGCCGACCACAGCAAATTCGAGCAGGTACGCGCCGCGCATTTTGCCGAGCTGGCGGATTTCCAGCGGGTGATTAGTGATCCAGCCCTGTCCAAGGCCCAGCAGCAAATGATCGAGGAGGGCGGCGCTGTACTGATCTTGTGATTTTTATATCGTATGTTTGGATTCTAACAAAATAGCCTTGACACCCTCGGGAACAAGGCATAGTTTTTCAAATGTGATCGCGGTTCACATTTGTGAGCACGGCCTCCCTGAAGGTCGCGCCCGAATCCAGACAACAATAAAAATAGGAATCACCATGCTACAGATAGCCCGTAAACCTGTTCATGTGCTGTCCCTTGCTCTGGCTGTCGCGGCCTCGGTTCTGGCACTGAACGCCCAGGCCAAGGACCTGAAGATCGGTTTCAGCCAGGTCACCCTCCAATCCCCCTTCTATGTGCAGCTGCGTGACGGCGCCAAGGCCGCTGCGGCCAAGGACGGCGACGAGCTGATTTTCCTTGATGCCAATGGCGACATCAGCAAGCAGAACAACGATATCCAGGACCTGCTGACCCGCAAGGTTGACGTGCTGATCATCAATGCCGTGAACCCGGATGCGGTCGGCGCCTCCCTCGATGCCGCCAAGCGCGCCAAGGTCCCGGTGATTGCCGTGGACCGTGCCATCAATGCCCCGGTGGCGGCGACCATCGGCCGTAACAACGCCAAGATGGGCGAGTTGTCCGGCCAGGCGCTGGTGGCAGCGCTCAAGCAAAAAGGCGTGGTCACCGGCAAGATCATCGAGATCCAGGGCGACGCCGGCGGCACCGTGATGCAAGAGCGGCGCAAAGGCTTCCACACGGCGCTGGCCGGTACCGACTTCAAGATCATCGAAGGCCCCTACAGCGAATACATGCGCGCCAATGCGGTAACGGCGATGCAGGACCTGCTGCAAGCCCACCCCGACCTCAAGGCCGTGATCGCCCACAACGACGACATGGCCATGGGCGCCCTCCAAGTGCTTAACGAAAGTGGCAAGAAAAACGTACTGGTTGCCGGTGTGGATGGGCTGTCCGAAGCCATCAACGCTATCCAGAACGGTGACCAGTATGTTGCCACGGCCCTCAACGACCCGCGCTACCTGGGCGAAGTCGCGATTGAAGCGGCGCGCGGCCTGGTGAGCGGCAAGACCATCCCGGCGTTTGTCGATGCCGGCACCAAGGTCGTGACCAAGGCCGATGCGGCTGAGATCAAGCACGACGCCACCTTCGGCGAATACCGTCCCGGCGCGCTCTGATACGCGCTGAACACTTGCATTGCCTATCCAACAGGGGATTTCACTGTGAAAGCTGCCGTCATGTACAAACCGGGTGATATCCGGGTCGAAGATGTTCCAAAGCCTGCTGTAAAACCTGGCCATGCGTTGGTACGCGTTGCCGCGTGCGGGGTGTGCGGTTCGGATATTCCACGGATGCTGAGCAAGGGCGCCCACGTGATGCCGTTGATCTGTGGCCATGAGTTCGCCGGGTTCATCGAAGAGATCGGCAGCGGCGTCGAAGGTTATTCCATTGGTGAACTGGTCACCGTGCCGCCGATGATCCCGGATGTCACCAGCGACCAATACGCCCGTGGTTTTCCGTCGCGCTCCGAGCAATACGACTACTTTGGCAGCCGCCGCGATGGCGCCTACGCCGAGTTCGTCAATGTGCCGCTGAGCAACTTGATCAAGGTGCCTGCGGGCATGGACCCGATTGCCGCGTCGCTGGTGGACCCTGCGGCGATTGCCCTGCACGCCATCTGGAAGGCCGAGTTCAAGGCCGGGCAGAGCGGGGCGGTGGTGGGCTGTGGGCCGATTGGCCTGTTTGTGATCCAGTGGCTGCGCATCATGGGCGCCAAGGACATCGTGGCCATCGACATCGCCGAAGAAAAACTCGCCATGGCGCGCCAGGCCGGTGCTACCCACACGTTGCTCAGCGGCGCCTCCGATGCCGACTTGCCGCGCTGCCAACTGGTGATTGAAGCGGCGGGCCACCCAAGCTCGATCAGCCAGGCCGTGCAGTTGACCAAGGCCGGTGGGCATGTGGTGTTTATCGGCATCCCGACCGGCGAAGTGCCGATCAGCACCGCCACGTTCTCGCACTTCCTGCGTCAGGAAATCTCCCTGCACGGCGCTTGGAACTCGTTCTCCGCGCCGTTCCCGGGAGATGAATGGACGGCCTCCATCGACAAACTGGCCTCGGGTGAATTGCAGTGGAAATTCATGATCACCCACGACCTGCCGCTGGATGAATTGCCATCGATGTTCCAGCGTTACGCGGACCGCAGTGAAGTGGCCGCCAAGGTCATTTTCCGTCCGTGATCCAAAGCCTTAGGCTGTGATTCGCCCAGCCCTGCAATGCACGCCGTTGCAGGGCTAAAAACAAAAAGCGTCGGCAACCCAAGACGCAGGAGGACTACCGATGACCTTGTTGTTGGGACTGGATTTCGGAACAGGTGGAGTGCGGGCGGGGTTATACGACCTGCACAGCCACAAACTGGTGCAGGTAGCCGAGGCGCCCTACACCACGCAATACCCGCAGTTGGGCTGGGCCGAGCAAGCGCCTGCCGACTGGTGGTCGGCACTGGGCAAGGCGTGCCGGCAACTGATGAGTCAGGCCGGGCACCCGCCCGTGGCTGCCGTGAGTGTTGCAACCACGGCCTCCACGGTGGTGGCGGCCCAGGCAGACGGCCAACCCCTGACCCCGGCGTTGTTATGGATGGACTGCCGCGCCGCTGTCGAGTCGGCGCGTACTGCGCATATCAGCCACCCGATGATGAACCAGGGCGGCGACGCAGTGGAGTGGTTGGTGCCCAAGGCCATGTGGCTGGCCGAGCACGAGCCAGAGGTGTATCGCCGCGCCGCACGTATTTGTGAGGCGGTGGATTGGATCAACTTCCAGCTCACCGGCCGCTGGGTGGCGTCCCAGCTCAACGCCAGCTGCAAATGGAACTACGACACCCTGCAACAACGTTTCCCTGTCGAGTTGTATGCCGAGCTTGGCATCCCGGAATTGGCGGAAAAACTGCCGCCGGACGTGATCAAGGTGGGCGGGCGCATCGGGCCGCTGACTGCCGAGGCTGCCAGTCACCTGGGCCTGAGCCGCGACACGCTGGTGGCGCAGGGCGGCATCGACGCCCACATGGCGATGCTCAGCGCCGGCACCACGGGCGCTGGAGAATTACTGTTTATCGGCGGTACCTCGGTGGTGCAGCTGATGCACACCCCCAAGCGTATCGACGTGCCGGGCATCTGGGGGCCTTACCCCGATGCATTGCTCGACGGCCAGTGGTTGATGGAGGGCGGGCAGGTCTCGGCCGGTTCGATCCTCAACTGGCTGGCGCAGAAGATGTTTGGCCTGGACGATGCCGGCCACCAGCAACTGATTCGCAAGGCCGCTGCGCTGCAACCGGGTTCCACCGGCTTGTTGGTGCTGGATTACTGGATGGGCAACCGCACACCGTATCGCTCGCCGGATATGCGCGGTGCAATCATGGGCCTGTCGCTCAACCATGACCGCCACGACCTCTACCGCGCCTCGGTGGAAGCTATTGCACTGGGCTCGGCGAATATCTTTCATACCTGGCGCAGTGAAGGCATCGAGATCACCCGCGTGGTCGCTGCCGGCGGGTTCCAGAAAAACCCACTGTGGTTGCAGGCCACCGTTGACGCCACCGGCGTCCCCTTTGAAATGGTGCCCCACGACAACCTCACCCTGATCGGCACCGCCGCCGCTGCCGCCTGTGCCCTTGGCGAGTTCAGCGATTTGCAACAGGCCGCCACCGACTTCACCACGGTCGGCCGCCTGATCGAACCCGACCCCTACGCCCACGAGCAATACATCGAGCTGCTCGGCCGTTACCGCGCCGCCACCGACAGTGTTGCGCCTATCAGTTGCAAGCCGCCGGCGAACCGTGTGCTCGGCGTAAGGCCAGCAGCATGAGCGCCGAATCGCTGTCACCCAAGCTCACCGGGGACGCCCAGCGAGACGACCTGATGGTGCAGGTTGCCAAGCTGTACTTCGACCTGGAAAAGACCCAAAGCGAAATCTCCAAGGAAACCGGCCTGACCCGCTGGCAAGTCAGCCGTTTACTGCGCGAGGCGCGCGATTGCGGGGTGGTGCGCATCGATATCGTCGCCCATTCTGCCCGCGTGCCCGCGCTGGAAGTTGCCCTGCAACGCCGTTTCGGCCTGCGTGAAGCGCTGGTGCTGGACGTCGAAGACGAAGACGCCCTTAACGTAGTGACCCAAGCCGCAGCGCGCTACTTGTGCAACCTGCAACCGATGCCTGCGCTGATCGGTGTGTCCTGGGGCCGTACCTTGACCAAGATGGCCCAATGGCTGACGCCGCGTTGGAACGAAGGGGTCAATGTGGTGCTGCTCAATGGCGCGATCAATACGCGCTCGACCGGCGAACCCAACCATAACGTTGCTGAACGTTTTGCCCAGGCGGCCCGTGGCCAGGCTACCTTGCTGCCGGTACCGGCCATTTTGGGGCACGCCCATACGCGTGAGGCGCTGGAGCAAGATCCGGTGATCGCCCAGGTCATGCAGCTTGGGGAACAGGCGCCAGTCGCATGTTTCAGCCTGGGAGAGCTGTCTGATCATTCGGTGCTGATGGAGTCCGGCTATATCGACCGTCCCCTGCTGGCCGAGCTTGAACGTCTCGGCGCAGTGGGCGACATCATGGGCCGATTTATCGGCATGGACGGCGAGCCGGTGCTGCCGGAGCTGGATGCGCGCACCCTCGGCCTGCGCCTGTCGGCCCTGCGTGAAAAGCCCTGGTCGATTGCCGTGTGCGTCGGCACCCACAAGCACCGCATCGTGCACGCCAGCGTCAAGGCCGGTTACGTGAATGTGCTGGCCACCGACGCGGCGACCGCCCGCTACTTGCTGGAGCAGGATCATGAATGAGTTGGCCCTGGAGATTCGCCACGTCAGCAAGCGCTTTCCGCCGAATGTGATTGCACTCACCGACGCCTCACTCGATGTACGGCCCGGCGAAGTGCATTGCCTGCTGGGCGCCAATGGCGCTGGCAAAAGTACGCTGTTGAAAATCGTCGCCGGTGCCCATCGCCCGGATGGCGGTGACATGTCGATTGCCGGCAATCCGGTGGAGTTGAAGAACCCGCAACAGGCGCGCCAGGCTGGGATCGCCATGATCTACCAGGAGCTGGACCTGATCCCGCAGATGACCGTCGAAGAGAACCTGATGCTCGGCTATGCACCACGGCGTTTCGGCATGATCGACCGGCGCAAGCGCAGCGCCATGGCCAAGGCTGCCTTGTTGCGCGTGGGCGCAAATTTCGCCAGTACCGACCGCGTTGGCAGCCTGTCGATTGCCAACCAACAATTGGCGGCGATTGCCCGTGCGTTGACTTGCGAGGCCAAGGTGGTGGTGATGGATGAGCCCTCCGCCGCGTTGAATGAAACCGAGCTCAAGCAGGTGTTCCAAGTGATTCGCGAGATCACCGCTGCAGGCGTTGCGGTGTTGTATGTGAGCCACCGGCTCAATGAAATTCGCGAGATCGGCGACCGCGTCACCGTGCTGCGCGCCGGGCGCACCTTGCAAACCCACGAACTGGCGCAGATCGATGACCAGGCGTTGATCGCGGCGGTGGTTGGCGAGCACCGCGATTTGCTGGAACGCAGCCCGCGCCAAGCGCCGCGCGATGAATTGGCCTTGAATGTGCGCCGCCTGCAAGGCGCCCAAGGCCTGGACGTGCGTGATTTACAAGTGCGCCAGGGGGAAATTGTCGGCCTGGCCGGGCTCAACGGCGCAGGCCGTAGCACCTTGCTCAAGGCGTTGTTCGGCGTGGGGCGCAACGACAGCGATGTGGAGTTGTTCGGCGAACCCTATCGCCCGCTGACCTCACGCCAGGCGATCCGCCAGGGCGTCGGCCTGGTCCCGGAAAACCGCAAGACCGAAGGCCTGCTGCTGGACGCGCCGATTTATCGCAATGCGTGCCTGGTGCATGCGCGGCACCTGCGCTGGTTCTCTCATCGCCAGGCCAAGGACCGCGCTGGCCCGGTGCTGCAACGCCTGCAAACCAAGCTCGACAACCTGGAGCAACCGGTGCGCCAACTCTCGGGCGGCAACCAGCAGAAAGTGGTGATGGCCAAGTGGGTGATCGACGGTGCGCGCTTGTTGTTGCTCGACGAGCCCAGCCGTGGCCTCGATGTGGGCGCCAAGGCTGACCTTTATGCCCTGGCGCGTAGCCTGGCGCAGGAAGGCGCGGGCGTGCTGGTGGCCAGCAGTGAGCTGGATGAGTTGTACGTCAATTGTGACCGCATCTGGGTCATGCACGAGGGGCGCAACGCCGTGTGTTTCGACCCATTGAGTGCCAGTCGCGACCAGATCGACCAGGCCATCCTTATTGGTAAAAGAGTGTAGAGCCATGACTATCGCCAGTAACCCGACACCCGTGTTCGACAAGCCCGTCGCCCTTGCCGCCAGCCGCCGCAGCGCGGTACTGGAATGGGTGATGCGCTACAACTTCGTGTTTATCTTCCTGTTCGCCGTCGTCGTGGCGACGTTCCTGTCGGATGACTTCCTGACCTTTGGCAATATTGCCAACCTGTTCCAGCAAGGGGCCATCGTCGGGATTGTCGCCATCGGCATGACCTTTGTGATTCTCACCGCCAACATCGATCTGTCGGTCGGCAGCCTGTGCGCGTTCGGCGGCATCCTGGTAGCCGTGTTGTTGCAGAACCAGGTCAGCGGCTGGCTGGCAGTACCGGCCACCTTGCTGGTGGGGTTGGCGATTGGCACGCTGATGGGCAGCCTCACGGTGTTCGGCAAGGTGCCGAGTTTTATCATCACCCTCGCTGGGTTGGTGTCGTTGCGTGGGGCGACGTTCCTCGCCTCCGACGGCGCACCGATTGGTGGTTTGCCCGCGAGCTTTACCGGTTTCGGTTCGTCGATGATCGATATCCTGCCGAGTGCCGGCATTGCGTTCCCGGTGCTGGGGCTGATCTTTATCCTGATCACCGTGGTTGCCTGGCTCGTGCTGCGCTACACCGTGTTTGGCGAGTACGTGCTGGCCACCGGCGGCAACCTGGAGGCCGCCCGCTTGTCCGGTGTACCGGTCCGTGCGGTGACCATCGGGGTGTTTGCGATCTGCGGCGGGCTGGCGGCGTTTGCCGGGCTGTTGATGACCTCGCGCTTGCACGTTGGCCAACCCACCGCTGCCCAAGGCCTTGAACTGGACGCGATTGCTGCCGTGGTACTCGGTGGCACCAGCCTGTTCGGCGGGCGCGGCAGCGTAGTGGGCACCGCAGTGGCGGTGATGCTGCTGCAAGTACTGCGCAATATCTTCAATTTGCTGGGGCTGGGTTCGTTTTATCAGATGGCAATTACCGGCGTGATCATCGTGTTGGCGATTTTGCTCAACCGTTTGATCGATCATTACGCTGGCCGTACCTGAGGATAAAAGCGGATGAATGCACCACAGATCAAGGCCGTGATCTTCGATATGGATGGCCTGTTGCTGGACACCGAGGGCGTTTATACCGAGGTCACTCAAATCATCTCCGACCGTTATGGGGGGCGGGCGTTTGACTGGCAGTTCAAGCAGAACACCATTGGCCTGGGCGCGTATGACCTGGCGAGCTACATCGTGGGCGCGCTGGAATTGCCGATCAGCCCCGAGACGTTTCTGGAGCTGCGTACGCCGCTGATGAACGAGCGTTTTCCCCACGCCAGCGCCATGGCCGGTGCGCAACGGTTGGTACGGCACCTCTCGGCCAAGGGGGTGCCGATTGCGGTCGGCACCAGTTCTTCACGGCATTACTTTGACTTGAAGATAAGCCGCCACCGCGAGTGGTTTGCCCTGTTTGACGCGATTGTCACGGCGGATGACCCGCAGGTAGGCGCAGCCAAGCCAGCGCCGGATATTTTCCTGGTGGCGGCTGAGCGTTTGGGTATCGCCCCGGTGGACTGCCTGGTGTTTGAAGATTCACCGTTCGGTATTACGGCGGCGAAGGCGGCGGGGATGTTTGCGGTGGCTGTTCCTGATCCGGCGATGCCGGATGAGAAGTTCCGGCATGCAGACCGTCGCTTGCCGAGCCTCGAAGCCTTCGAGCCGCAAGCCTGGGGCTTGCCTAGATATTAAAAACTCAGCAAATCCAATGTGGGAGCGAGCAAGCCCGCTCCCACACAAGCCCGCTGTCACTGGAATTGGGGGTCTTCAGACAAACGGCTGCCCACTGAACCCACGCGGCAAGCGCTGCAACCCTGGCAGGTCGGTGAGTCGTTGCGTCCAGGCGCTGCGCCAATCGACGGCGGTAGGGGTCTTGGTTTTGCGGTTGGCTCGGCGGGCGGCATTACGCTGTACGCGGCGCGCTTCCTTGTAGGCATCGGTGTTGCGGCAGGTGCGGCACTTGACCCGGTTCAGCTCGGTGCTGGAGGGGAGGTTGGTGCCGTGGTGACCACAGGCCAAGTGGCCGGCGACCTTGAAGTGAATGACCATCTGAGCATCTCCTTCTTATGGGGGAGGGCGGAACGGTTTTTTCCGACACCTCACGGTTTGTGACCCCATCGGCTCAGCCGCGTTCGCTTTTGTTCGTTGCCCTGTTGCGTTCAGTCGATAAGCGCCAACAGGTCAGTGTCACCCACATCCACCCCCGCCTGGGTCAGCAGGGTTGTCGCCTGGCCGCGGTGGTGGGTCTGGTGGTTGAAGAAATGCACCAGCAGGCTGAAAAACGGCTTGTCCGCCGCCATGCCGCGCATGTTGTGGTAGTGCAAGCGGTGATCCAGGTCGGCCTCCTGCACAGTCGGCACCCAAGTGAGGATCAGTTGATCCAGCCAGGCGCGGCGGGCGCTGAGTTCACGGATGTCGCCAAAGGCCAGTCGCTTCAAGTCAGTCGGGGTGGCGATGGCATCCAGCGGCACCAGCGCCGAATACCCTGCAGGGTGCAGAGCAAAGCGCTTGAGCCAGACGGTATCGCCTAACGCCAGATGATTCAGGGTGCCGAGGATCGAGCCGAAAAACGCGTTACGGTCCATGCCTAGCTCTGCATCGCTCAGCGTGCCAGCCGCGTCGTAGAGCTTGCGGTTCATCCATTGGTTGTAGCTCGCCATCAGGGCGATATGCTCGATCCGATTCACCTGGTCCTTCCTCGAAGACGCGATGCCTCCATGATAGGCCGTGCCCGCCCGGCGGTCATGGTGTTCCGGCAGGCGCGGGCTATGGTTGTTAGACGCCAACATTGCGCCCTCGGAGGGTGACACCATGAACACCAGTGATCTACTCGAACAACTGCTGCGCACCGGGCAACCGGGCGGTGCGGCCTCAGGTGGTGGCCTGGGCGGGCTGCTTGGCGGTTTATTGAAAGGCACCAGCAATGCCCCGGCCGGTGGTGGTCTGGGCGGTTTGTTAGGTGGGCTAGGCGGTTTGCTGGGCGGTGGGGCGGCGGCACGCCCTGCGCAAGGGCGTTCCGGCGGTATGAATTACGCGGCGCTGGCCTCCTTGGGAATGATGGCCTTTCAGGCGTATCAAGCCTGGCAAAGCCAACAGGCAACCCAGCCGCAGGGCGCCTTCCAGACCGCCGACCAGCTCGACGGCCCGGAAGCCGAGGCCCATAGCCACGCGGTGTTGCGCGCGTTGATCGCCGCCGCCAAGGCGGATGGGCGCATCGATGAAAAAGAACAGCAAATGATCTCGGACGAGTTGACCAAGCACACTGACGACCCGCAGTTGCAACAGTGGCTCGACGCCGAAGTCGCCAGGCCATTGAATGCTGCGGATTTTGCCGAGTACGCCCACGACCCGGCCCTGGCGTCGGAGATTTACCTGGCCAGCGTCCTGTTGGTCGACGATCAACAGGACGCGGAACGCAACTACCTGGATGAACTGGCAGCGCAATTGCAAATCGACCCGCAGCTGCAACTGCACCTGGAGCAACAGGCCAAGGGCTAGAACCGCAGAGTGGCGCCCGTGGTCAGCCATTGCTTGCGATCTCCACTCAGGCTCTGCCCGACCACTAGGTCCACGTCGACAAATTTACCGACATGCAAACGCGGCCCGGCCTGCCAAGCCTGGTCGCCACCTTCCTGGCCGTAGCGTTCACCGATCAGCGTGAGCGCATCGATCAGTTGGTATTCGAACCCCGTGCCCCAGGTCAGGCGATGATTCTGCTCACCGCCGTTGTAGGCGTGGGTCCAGCCGCCATTGAAGTTCAGGCGCAGCGCCTCAACGGGTTGCCAGGTCAGTGGCACGTTGAAGTCGGCGCCATCAAACGCATGCTCGCGGTCCAGCGCAAAGTGGCTCGTAGCGGAAAGCGCCAGTTGCAATCCAAAGTCTTGCTGCGACCACACCTGCGCTTTGATTTGCGGGCTGACCTGGGTCTCGGCATCCCCGGCATTGCTGGCGCGGGACAGCGCCGCACTCCACTGCACCGACGGCAATGCGCTAAAGGTGCAGGCCGGGTTCAGGGTTTGGCTGTTGATGTTGCCTTGGTGCCGGTTGGCGGTATACCAGGCGTCGACATTGCACTCTCCTGGATCGTTGACCGCACCATCGTCCACGACATAAGCGCCGCCGGCGGCGTACGCCTTGGACAGCAACGCCGTGACCAATACAAGCGCCAGGGTCAGCCCGATGAAAATCAGGTTGCGCCGCAGCGCTCGACGTTTTGCCGGTGGTAGCAGCAACAGGGTGTGGTGTGCGCCGCGATAGTGACGCGCACGGTATTTGGCAAACCCATCTATAGGTTTCTGGGTATGTTTTTTGTGCATGATGCACCTCGCTTGAATTCAGCTTTCTACGGTCAGCACGGAAATGCCGCTGGCTTTGGCCTGACACACCAGCTCCGAAGTGTCGTCACCACCCGGCAGGGCGATGACCACGTCAGGGCGGCTGTCGGTCAGCATGAAATGGTTGCGCTGGCGTTCGGCTTGCTTGCCGTGGCGTTGCCAGTTCGGCGGGTAGCGCACCACATCAATGCCCAGTTCCCGTGCCCAGTCCTCGACATCGCTGCCCAGGAACTGGTTGCCGCCATGGATCAATACCTGCACCGGGCGCAGGCGGTGGTAAGCGTCCAGCACTTGGCGGGACTTTTTGGTGTCGGCGTAATGACGACCTGCACAGATCAAGACGCGCATATTCGAATCCTTGTGATGCACGGTGACGGCCGGGCGACCGCCACCGTTTGAACGGCGGGAAAATCAGTACCACTGCTTGAAGCGGCGGATGTAGATCGTCTTCATCAGTTGGGCGACGCAGCAGTAAGCGAGCAAGGTGCCCACCAGCCAAGGGAAGTACGCCAGCGGCAACGGCTCCAGGCCAACCAGGGTGCCCAGCGGCGAGAACGGTACGTAGATCCCCAGCACAATCACCACGGCTGTCATCATCAACACCGGCCATGCCGCCGTGCTCTGGAAGAACGGGATCTTGCGAGTGCGCAGCATGTGCACGACCAGGGTTTGCGAGAGCAGCC
Organism: Pseudomonas sp. PGPPP1; assembly: GCF_002255865.1. NCBI lineage: Bacteria > Pseudomonadati > Pseudomonadota > Gammaproteobacteria > Pseudomonadales > Pseudomonadaceae > Pseudomonas > Pseudomonas sp. PGPPP1. The sequence goes on from NZ_NKIG01000001.1 coordinate 651,175, forward strand.
CTTCGATAAACCAGCCGGACTGGAACAGGGTCTGCATTTCCACGCTGTTGGCGGAGAACACGTACCACATCAACGCAAAGGTGGTGATGTCGAAGATCGACGAGGTCGGTCCGATCCAGATCATGAAGCGGCCGATGTTTTTCGCATCCCACTTGCGTGGCTTGGCCAGGTATTCCTTGTCCATCTTGTCCCACGGCAAGGCTAGTTGGGAGATGTCGTACATCAGGTTTTGCAGCAGCAGGTGGATCGACAGCATCGGCAGGAACGGAATGAACGCACTGGCCACCAGCACCGAGAACACGTTGCCGAAGTTGGAACTGGCGGTCATGTTCAGGTACTTCATGATATTGCCGAAGGTTTCACGGCCCTTGAGCACGCCTTCTTCCAGCACCATCAAGCTCTTTTCCAACAGGATGATGTCGGCCGATTCCTTGGCAATGTCAGTGCCGCTGTCCACCGAGATGCCCACGTCGGCGTCGCGCAGCGCCGGGGCGTCGTTGATCCCGTCACCGAGGAACCCAACGGTATGCCCGTTGGCTTGCAGGGCCTTGAGCACGCGGGACTTCTGCAGTGGCGTGAGTTTGGCGAACACCGTGCGTTCTTCTACGCGGCGCAGCAGGGTGGCGTCGTCCATCGCTTCAATTTCCACACCCAGCAGCGGCTGGCCTGGGTCCAGGCCGACCTGGCGGCAGATCTTGCTGGTGACCACAGCGTTGTCACCGGTGAGTACCTTCACCGCCACGCCAATCTGTTGCAGCGCGGCAATTGCCGGGCCGGCGGTTTCCTTCGGCGGATCGAGGAACGTCAGGAAGCCCTGGATCACCAGGTTGCGCTCATCGGCGGTGGTGTACTGCTGGCGCGCCAACGCCTTGGGAATGTTGCGGGTAGCCACCACGAGTACGCGGAAACCGTCTTCGTTGTAGTCGTTGGCCAGTGCCAGCAACTCATTGCGCCGACGCTCATCCAGCGGCACGGCTTCGCCATTTTCCATGACATGGGTGGAAATGCTCAGCATCTCCTCCACGGCGCCCTTGCACACCAGCAACTGGTCGTCGGCAGCATCCTTGACCACGATCGACAGGCGACGGCGTACAAAGTCGAAAGGCAATTCATCGACCTTGCTGTAGGCAAACGGCACCTTAAACTTGGGGTTTTGCTCCGAGAACTGCACCACGGCCTGGTCCATCAGGTTTTTCATGCCGCTTTGGTGAAAGCTGTTCAGCCAGGCCAGGGACAGCACCGCGTCATCTCGCTGGCCGAAGGCGTTGACGTGATGCTCAAGGATGATCTTGTCCTGGGTCAGGGTGCCGGTCTTGTCGGTGCACAACACGTCCATCGAACCGAAGTTCTGGATTGCGTTGAGGCGCTTGACCACCACCTTGCGCTTGGCCATGACCGTGGCGCCCTTGGCCAGGTTGGCGCTGACGATCATCGGCAGCATTTCCGGGGTGAGGCCTACGGCAACCGCCAGGGCAAACAGGAAGGCATCGCCCCAGTCACCCTTGGAGAAACCGTTGAGGAAGAACACGATCGGCACCATCACCAGCATGAAGCGAATCAGCAACCAGCTGACGCTGTTCACGCCACGGTCAAAGGCGGTTTGCACCCGTGAACCGACAATCGCCTTGGCCAACGAGCCAAAGTAGGTACGCGGGCCGGTGGCGACGACCACGGCTTTGGCACGCCCGCTGACGACGTTGGTGCCCATGAAGCAGATGTTGGGCAAGTCCAGCAAGTTGCCTTGATCGGCAGCAAAGGCTGGAGTGGCGGACTTTTGCGTGACGTCGCCGAGGGTGTCGTACTTTTCTACCGGCAAGGCTTCGCCAGTCAGCACCGCCTGGCTGATAAACAGGTCACGGGACTCGATCAGGCGAATATCTGCCGGGATCATGTCGCCGGCGGACAGCTGCACGATGTCGCCGGCCACCAGGTCGCGCATCGGCACTTCGCGCAGAGTGGGCTGGGCGCCGACTTGCTCACGGCGCAATACGGTCGCGGTGGTGCGCACCATGGCTTTCAAGGCTTCGGCGGATTTGGCCGAACGGTGCTCCTGCCAAAAACGCAGCAGGCTGCTGAGCAGCACCATGGTCATGATGATGATGACTTTGGTGGGGTCGGCTTCTTCGCCGGCGCGCATCGGCAGCCAGCAATCGGTGACGAAGCTGATACCGCCCAAGGTCAACAACACGTAGATGAAGGGGTTGTTCAGTGCCTGCAGGAACTGGACGACGGCGTGAGGCGGCTTGTCGTGGGCCACTTCGTTGTAGCCTTCGCGTTGCAGGCGGGCGGCGGCGTCCAGTTCGGTCAAACCGTCCTGGGTGGCACGTACGTTGGCCAGGGTGGCCGAAAGGCCGTTCTGGGCTTCCCGGGCGGCACGCATCGACAGCTTGGTATCGGCGTCGGTTGCGGTTTTTTTGTGCAGTGGCGTGTTTTTTACGGCGCTCATTGTGTGTACTCCTGTCGCCAATTTTCGACAAAACATACCCGGTACTTACCTGTTTTCAGGCGAGCGAAAGCATGCCGAGCCGCTAACTTCGCGATCGGTTTAAATAAGGTGCTGATATAACTTTTGCGGGCGCGCTAGTTAACTTGCGCGCAGCACGCTACAACTGGAAGTGTTCATAGGGAACTCCAGGGTGTTTAATGGAAAGTTGCTGTTTCCAGCAGGATTAAGAGGCGCGCGCGCTCAAGTAAAGACCGAGCAGCAAGCCGGCTTGCACCAGGCTGGAAACCTTCGGTCTCTGTGGGTCCTGAGGGTCGGCGTGATCCCATTGCTGGACCAGTTGGCCGCTTTCGGGGCAGACACGCCAGTGCGCCAGCGGGGGCGCCGGACGCACTTGGGGGGAGGGTGTGGCAAAGGCCGAGCGGGTAGGGGAAAAGCCTACGGGCTCGCGGCACAGCTTGGCGCGCAAGGCTGCGGCTAGCTGGCGAACATCTGATAAAACAAAGGCTTGGAAGGTCATAACACACCTCGGGACCGGACGAGCGACCGGCGAGGCAGTTACGGTGGAGCATCGAGCTCTAGCGCAGCTTACCGGACCTGGAAGGCGAGTCCTGTCATATTCTGGGTTTGGCGCCCGATGCCCGCAAACGCGGTGCTCGGACAGCGACTAGATACTGTGTCCATTGGCTTCTTTTGTGAGGTTTAAAAAAGGCCCCAGTTGCGGGCACGGGCAATCTACTCAGCCAGTTACAAAATGTCAACGCTTGATTGATTAAAGTGTCTGGCGTTCAGAGTTCATTCAGACAAACAGCGTCGGAAAGTTATGGGATATATAACTTCATATACCGTTGGCGGCGAGCACGGCGAGGTAGATCAATACCAGCCCGCAAGTACCGTAACTGATGCGTTGCCAGAACGGCGATGCGTTCTTGCGCAGCAGATTCACCAGCGCGGCGATCAGGAAGCACGACAACACGGAGGCCACCATGAAACCTGCGAAAAACATCAGGGTTTGCCCGTGGCTCGGCGTAGCGCCGACGATACCCGACAGCGCGCTGCCCAACGCCCCCCAGTAAACAATGTTCTTCGGGTTGGCGAGGGAGATCGCTGCCCCGACTGCGAGTGCGTTTTTACCGGAACTGGCTGGCGCGTCCTCGGCTTGAGGCAAGCGCCAGGCATCGCGCAGGCTTTGCACACCAAGCCAGGCCAAGTAGAGCGCGCAAACAATGGTCAGCGGCACGCGCACGGCGTCGTGCTGGATCAACAGGGCGATGCCGGTAAGGCCAATCACCGCCCATACCGCATCGCCCACCAGCGAGCCGATTTGCACCAACAGTGCCGGGGTGAAGCCGTGGAGCAAGCCACGGCGCAGAGTCTCCGCCAGCACGGCGCCAGGGGAGAGGCAAAACACAAAACCGAATACCAGTGCGTAAAAGAAGATCGTCAGCATGCCCGCGTTCCTTCAGGAGATGGCGGGCATTGTGATGACCCGAAGGCCCTGCGTCTTGAACCAGATTGCGCTGTTCAGCGCTTCACCACGCTTTGATAGCGCCCCGGGGTGATGCCGTAGGCGGCGCGAAAGTGTCGGTTGAGGTGGCTTTGGTCGGCAAAACCGAGGTCGTGGGCCACCTCGCCAGCTGCCCTGCCTTGGCGCAGCAGGCCTTTGGCGCGCCGCGTACGCAACTGCATGGCCCACTGCCGGGGGCTCAGCCCGGTTTCTTTCTGGAAGGCCCGCAGCAAATGGAATTTGGACAACCCCAGTTCATCGCCCAACTGATCCAGCGGCAAGGACTGATGCAACTGTTGGGCAAGTAACTCCTGGGCGCGGCTGATCAGGCTTTTACCGACCGCGGCGCTACCCGGCAAACGCACGCCGCTAAGGCTGACGACTTCGCCTAGCAGCACGACCAACGCATCTTCGTTCAATTCACGGATCCGAGCGTCAGCGCTCAATGAGCCAGTGACGGCAGCGGCCAGGCGTTGGGCGAGGTCGGGCTGAAAACAGAGCGAGCGGTCGAACTCCAGGTGCACCAAGCCAAGGTCGGCGGCCAGTTGGTCTGCCGTCACATACAGGCTGACAAACTGCCATGGCGCGCCATCTGCCGCGCCACCGCCCTGAATCTGCCCGGGGTTGTACAAGGTGATAGATCCCGGGCCTGCCTGGAATTCTCGCCGGTCCAGCCACACCTTTTCCTCGCCCAGCAGGTTAACCCCAATCACGCACTCGTCGTGGCTATGGCGCGCAAAATTGAGGCCGGTGCAGGTGGTGCTGCTCAGCTCGTAGTTGCCCAGCCAGGCGTGTTGCATGGCGCTCATCGAATGGGCTCATGGCAAAGGAGAGCGCCGAGCATAACTAAATACTCAGGCGCAAGGCGAGGGCGGCCAGGGTGATTAACAGCACCGGCAGCGTCAGCACAATCCCAACCTTGAAGTAATAACCCCACGTAATTGTGATGCCCTTGCGCGCCAGGATATGCAGCCACAACAACGTTGCCAGGCTGCCGATCGGCGTGATTTTCGGGCCCAGGTCGCTGCCGATCACGTTGGCGTAGATCATCGCGTCCTTGATCACGCCCACTGCGTGGCTGGATTCGATGGACAGCGCGCCAATCAACACCGTCGGCAGGTTGTTCATCACCGATGACAACAGCGCCGTCAGCACACCGGTGCCCATGGCTGCGCCCCACACGCCGTAAGTGGCGAAGGTGTCGAGCCAGGTGGCCAGGTACGTGGTGAGCCCGGCATTGCGCAAGCCGTATACCACCAGGTACATGCCCAGGGAGAAAATCACGATCTGCCACGGCGCTTCCTTCAATACCTTGCGCGTGGAAATCTTGTGGCCCTTGGCGGCGATGACCAGCAGGAGCAGGGCGCACGCCGCAGAAATCGCGCTGATGGGGATGCCCAGCGGTTCAAGAGCGAAACAGCCGACCAGCAGGATACCCAGCACCCACCAGCCGGCGCGGAATGTGGCGCGGTCGTGAATAGCGTTGGCGGGATCGTCCAGATCGGCCGGATCGTACGTTTGCAGAATGTCACGGCGGAAAAACCACATCAGCACCGCGAGCGTGGCTGCGATGCTGACAAAATTGACCGGCACCATGACGGCGGCGTATTCGTTGAAACCGATCTTGAAGTAGTCGGCCGAGACGATGTTCACCAGGTTCGACACCACCAGCGGCAGGCTGGCGGTATCGGCGATAAAACCGGCCCCCATCACAAAGGCCAGAGTGGCCGCCGGCGAAAAGCGCAGGGCAAGCAGCATCGACATCACGATCGGCGTAAGAATCAGCGCCGCGCCGTCATTGGCAAACAGTGCCGACACCAACGCGCCAAGCAGCACCATATAGGCAAACAACCTACGGCCGCGCCCACGCCCCCAGCGCGCAACATGCAGTGCGGCCCACGCGAAGAACCCGGCTTCATCCAACAGCAGGCTGATGATGATCAACGCGACAAAGGTGCCGGTGGCATTCCAGATGATGTGCCACACCACCGGGATGTCCGCCAGGCTGATTACGCCACAGGCCAGGGCCAGGATTGCCCCCACTGTAGCGCTCCAACCCACGCCCAGCCCCTTGGGCTGCCAAATGACGAGAACGATAGTGAACAGAAAAATGCCAGCGGCAATAAGCATGGATGTCCCCGGTAAGGCAAAAAGAGCCTAAAGATTGACCTGCGGCAACGTCTATTAATTCAGCCACAAGTGACTGAAATTAAAATGAAACACGAGTGTCCTAAAGTGCCCGACCATTGGTGATAAAGGAAGTAACCGCGTGACCCGTGCCACTCGCAACCTGCGCAAGACCCTCGATTCCGTCGCGGACAATAACGAAACCGCTGCGTTTGATCTAATGCGCGCCGTCGAAAAGCTCGGCGATGAAGTGCTGCGCCAGCGTTTGCTCAATACCATTCACCGGCTGAACCAGGATGCCCATGAACTGCGCGAAGCGCGGGACTCGGTGGAGCAGGTGTCTGTAAGGCTCGCCTGAGCAAGATCGTTCAAGACAAGCCCCTTATTGCACTGGCATGCTTGTCGACTGTCTGTCGATGAGCCGTCTCCATGTCTACTGCCGTACCTCATTACGCGTTCGCTCGCGGCGCAATCGCCGTCATTCCCTTGTCCCTGGCCTGCGCGCCGTGGGGCCTGCTGGCCGGCTCCATGGCCATCGATGCGCAGTTTACACCGCTGCAAGCCCAGGGCTTGTCCGCCATTGTGTTCGCCGGCGCGGCGCAATTGGTGGCGATTGGCATGGTCAAGAGTGGCGCCAGCCTGATCTCCATTGTGTTGACCACCTTATTGCTGACTTCCCAGCATTTGCTCTACGGCATGCACATGCGTCCAACGCTGTCGGCGCTGAATACCCGATGGCGCATGAGCCTGGGCTTTTTGCTCACCGACGAATTCTTCGCGCTGGTCAGCCACTACGACCGCGAGACGTTTAACCGCTGGTACGCCCTGGGCGTCGGGCTGACGTTCTATATCGCCTGGAACCTGTTCACGCTGGCGGGCATCGTGCTGGGTAAAAGTATTCCGGGGCTGGACCAACTGGGCCTGGAGTTTTCCATCGCGGCGACCTTCATTGCGCTGATCACACCGGTGGTGCGCGATATCCCGACGGTGGTCTGCGTGGCCGTGTCGCTGCTGTTTTCCGTGTGGCTGAGCTTCCTGCATTGGGAGTCGGCGGTGGTGGTGTCCGGCGTGCTGGGCATGAGTGCAGGGTATGCCTGCAAACGACTGGGGGTAGGGCAGCAATGATCTACATCATGATTGTGGTGATGGGCCTGGCAGTGTTTCTCAACCGTTACCTGTTTATCGAGCCGCGCCTGCCGGTGCGCCTCAATCGTGGCGCGCGAGAGTTTCTTGGGTTTGCAGTGCCGGGGATGCTCACCGCGATTTGCGGGCCGATCATTTTTCTGGCTGACCACCAGCACCTTAACCTCAGCCCGGCCAACCCTTATTTGCTGGCCGGAATCAGCGCCGTGGCCTTGATGTACTGGACGCGCAACGTATTGCTCACCGTGTTGTTGAGCATGGCGGTGTTTTATCTGTTCCGTTGGCTGCTGTGAACGCCAGGCAAAAAAAAAGCCCGCGGGAGGGCGGGCATCAAGGGAGACTTCATTAAAAATGAGCCTGCCCACTATAGGCGGCGCATTCTCCCTTTACAGTGAAACTAAATTCATCCAACGCACAGCAAGGCAGCCCCAATAGGGGCTGCCTTGTCGTATCAGCTTTTTGCGTTGAGCTTGCGCAGTTCTTCGTAGGTGGCCGACTGGACGAACCAGAAACCGGAAATGATGCACCACGTCAACGTACCGCCCACCAGCACCGCCAGGCCCGACAGGAAGCTTGCGCTGAACATCGTGACCAGGCCAATCAGCCATACGAAGGCCAGGGCGATGTAGAGCACGGAGTTGTTGACGCTGATGACGAAATCTTTCATGACGCTTCCTTGTAGAGAATATCCCGTGGCCTCCTCAGTGAGACCAGCGGCGCCATCATAATGCCATGCCTGCCGCCCGCGCCACCCTGAATGCTCCTTGTGTATTGCGCGATGGCCAGGGCCGGCAAATGGTAAAGTCGCGTTTTTTCCAACGGAGCAATGGCATGCACAAGGTGGTAATTGGCGCATTGGTACTGGCCGCACTGGCCGGTTGCGCAGGTTCGAAGATGAAAGACGCGCGGGCAGGCACGCCTTACAAAACCCTGGCTTCGGACAAGGCCACCCTGGTGGTTGCCCAATGCATCCAGTTTGGTTGGCAGGACGAAACCGTGTTTGGCGTAGACGCCGGCGGCTTCAAGGAGCCTACCGAGGCGGGCGGTTTTACGGTGTACACCACGGGCGGGGATTACTTTGTCGATGTGCAAAGCACCGGTGCGGGTTCAACCGTCAAGTACTACGCCGTCGAAGACAATATGCCGGCCAAACGCCGTTTGGCGGCGCTGGCGACCTGTCTGTAATCCAATGCCTTAGTGCTTTTAGGAAATGCCCGGCACGACAGGCGCTGGACATTCGCTTATGATTCACATCGCTCGCCCGACATGATGGCTCTTTACCAGTACACGGATGTCGAGGCTGGACAGTCGGGCGAGCATCCTTTTCCCTTAGCGGGGCATGAATCCCAAATGCCAGCGCCTTGGAATACTCAGTGACACCACACCCAGCACTCCCGCCAATACGCCGCTGACCGCCAGCGCCATGAGGCCCAGATGCTGCTCCAGCAGCGCGCCCAACACTGCGCCCACGAACATTCCTGCCCACGGTACCAGTTGCACCCGCCAGCCGTTGCGGCGTTCTCCCAAGACCCAGCGTCCAAGGCCTCGGCCAAAGCGTGATAACGCACCCGTGACGTAGGTAAGCCCCACCGGCAAACCGTTGACCTCTTCCACGGCCGCATTGAGCATGCCCATTGCGATGATCGCGGCGAGCAACGCTGGCAATGCATCGGTTACGGGCAACAACGCGCCGCCACACAGCAAGGCTGCAATGCACAGCAGCAAGGGCAGGGCATGCCGTCGACCGAGCCGGCTGACCACCACGCCCAGTGCATTGCCGACGACAAACGTGGCGACCAGCAACGACAACCGCCCCGTCAGCCCCAGATCGCCCGCGCTGATCGCCACCGCGAGCCGTGTGGTGTTGCCGCTCATAAAGGACACAAAATCACCACTGGCCATAAAGCCGATAGCGTCGGTCATGCCCGCCAACACCGAAAGGCTGGCCACCAGCATCATGCCCACTCGGCCACGCCAGCGCTGGCGGTGGGCGAGTACGGCGTTGGCAAACGGTTTGCGGGGCAAAGGCAGCATGGCGCCGGCGTCCTCGGTGAGATTATCCGGCCACTACCGTAGGACGCTTTGCTGGCCTGCGCAATGACCTCAGACACCCTCCAAGTGCCACTGCGCGTTATCCCAGCTCAACACATGCGTCGGTTTGACCGCCCGGATGAACGCTTCATCGTGGGACACGAGCATCATCGCCCCGGTAAAGCCTTGCAGTGCGCGTTCAAACGCGATCACCGACTCCAGGTCCAGGTGGTTGGTGGGTTCGTCCAGTAGCAGCAATTGCGCAGGGGTTTGGCGCCATAGGGCAACGGCCATCGCCGCTTTAAGGCGCTCGCCGCCGCTGAGTTGCCCCGCAGGCTGGGTCACCCGCACAGCGTCCAGTTGCAGCAAGGCCAGGCGCGTACGCAGTTCGGCTTCGGCCAGCGGCGTGTCGAGCAGGTTGAGCTGTTCGACGATGGAACGCTGATTGTCGAGCAAGCCAAGGTGTTGATCGATATAGGCGCAGGGCACATGGACACAGCAGTCGCCACTCACCGGCTGCGATTGCCCTGCCAGCAACTTGAGCAGTGTGGATTTGCCGCAACCGTTAGGTCCACGCACCGCGATGCGCACGGGGCCAGCAAGGTGCAGGTTGAGGTGGGACGCGGGCAGCCACGGTAATTGCACATCCGCCAACGTGAGCACTTGGCGCCCGTTGGGCACTGCCGAGGCTGGCAAGGCCAATAGCGTTGGGGTTTCATCCTGTATGCGCTCGTAGGCCTGGCGAACCTGGGTGTCGAGGGTGTGCTTGTGCTCCCGGTGAGCACTGCGCATGGTGCTGACGATTTCGGTGGCGGCGCCTTTCCAGCGTGCCTTGGTAAAGCGATCGACGTTCGCGGTTTGTGTATGTTTACGCGAGCGGGCGGCATTGCGTTGCAGGCTGTCATGATCTTTTTGCAGGCGCCGATGTTCGCGGCTGCGCTCCAGGCGAGCGTGCTCCAAGGCGTTGACCGCTGCCTGTTGTTCGGCGTCACGATGGATGCGGTAGGTATCGTAGTTGCCGCCGTAGACCTGAGCGCCCTGGGGTGTGAGTTCAATGATGCGGCCGAGGGTGTTGAGCAGTTGCCGGTCGTGGCTCACCACCAGCAGGCCGCCCTGCCAATTCGCCAGCACCTGCAGCAGCCAAGTACGACCGCTGCTGTCGAGGTGGTTGGTGGGCTCATCCAGCACCAGCAACTGAGGCGCCGCCAACAGTGCGCCGATCACCGTGACGCGAGCCAGTTGGCCGCCGCTGAGTTGGTCGGCCGGGGTGTCAGCCTTCAGGTGATCCAGCCCTGCGCTATCCAGGGCGTTGCGCAAGCGCTCGGCCAGGTCCCAGCGGTCGTCAATCAGTTCAAGGTCGTCCTGTTGTGCAGTGCCGTTGGCCATGCGTTCAAGCGCGGCCAGGGTCGGGGCTGTCCCGGTGATGTCGGCGACGGTGTCTTGCGGCATTACCTCGACACGTTGGGCGACGTAAGCCACGTTGCCTGTTCGCGTCAGTGACCCCGAAAAGGGTAAAAGCAAGCCCGCGATCAATTGAGCAAGGATCGTTTTACCGCGACCATTGCGGCCCACTATGCCGGTGGGGGTGTGGTCGATAGACAGGGTGAGGTTGTCCAGCAGGGTTTCGCCATTGGCGAACTGGAAACACACGTGTTGCAGGGAAACGAGTACGGGCAGCCGGTTGACGTCAGTCATCAGCACCTCCAAAAAAATGTCGAACAGGCCAACAAGCGCGCCAGGCGGCTCGTTGCAGATACATTTTGGAAGGCTTAGTTGTTCACGTCGGCGGTCGTCCCGAAAGTCAGAAGGGACGCAAAGCCTAACGCGCCTTGGCTTTCTTCGGCAAGCCTGTTGCCAATTGTTCCAGAAACATCGCCAGCGCCACCTCTTCCGCCTTGAGTCCCTTGCGTACTCTTGGCTTGGGCAATTTCGACAGTTCCCCCAGGCTGAAATGCTCCAGTACGGCGGGGTGGATGTAGCACTTGCGGCACACCGCCGGGGTATTGCCCAACTGCCGGGCGACGTCCTTGACCATCGCCACCACATGCCGCTTGGCATCGGATTCGGGCTGCCATTCCAATTCACGCAACACCGCAAGTGCCAAGGCGGTACCGGCCCACGTGCGGTAGTCCTTGGCGGTGAAGTCGGCGCCCGTGAGGCTGTGCAAGTAGGCGTTCACATCGTGAGAGCTGACGGTATGCCGCTCGCCGTCCTCGTCCAGGTACTGGAACAGGTTCTGTCCCGGCAACTCCAGGCAGCGCCTCACCACCGTGGCCAGGCGTCGGTCCTTGACGCTGACCTGGTGCTCGACGCCGCTCTTGCCGCGAAATTGGAACTGGATCTCGCTGCCCTTGATGTCCACGTGGCGGTTGCGCAGCGTCGTCAGCCCATAGGATTTATTATCCCGTGCGTACTGAGTGTTGCCGACACGGATCAGCGTGGCGTCCAGCAGCATCACCACGGTCGCCAACACTTTTTCACGGGTAAACCCTGGTTCGGCGATTTGCGCTTCCAGCTGCCTGCGCAGCTTTGGCAGGGCGTCGCCAAAGGCCTGCAGGCGCGAGTACTTGTCGCTGTCGCGCACTTCACGCCAGCGTGCGTGATAGCGGTATTGCTTGCGCCCCCGTGCATCACGGCCAGTGGCCTGTAGATGGCCACGTGGGTCAGCGCAGATCCACACATCGGTGTAGGCGGGCGGCACGGCCAGGGCGTTAAGGCGCTGGACTTCATCGGGGTCCTGGATGCGTTCGCCCTTGGCATCGAAGTACTGGAACTTGCCACGCAGCGTCTTGCGGCGGATGCCGGGCTGGGTGTCGTCTACGTAATGCAGGTCACGGGGCAGATCGGCGTCGGGCATGGCACAAGCTCCTTGGGGCATGTTTGATTGACCGCAGCGCTGTGCGGTCGTGCCAAAAGGTTTTTACGCCAGTACCGCCACCGCCTTGATCTGCGCCCACAGTGTTTGGCCGGGGTGCAGTTGCAACTGATCACGAGAGAAACGGGTGATGCGCGCCAACAGCGGCGTACCCCCGGCATCCAGGCGTACCAGCACGTGTGCGTTGTTGTCTGCGCAAATCTCCTGGGTGACGGTCACCGGCAGGCGGTTGAGGATGCTGCTGTGCTCCTCGGCCTGCAGGCTGAGGCTGACGTCCCGCGCCTGCACCTTGATGCGCAACGCCTTGCCCACTGCCAGCGGTGCATGGGCCACGCGCATGTGCAGGGCACTGTCGGGCAATTGCAACGTCAGCAACTGGTAATGCTCGTCGTAGGCGCTGACGCTGCCGTTGATCACCACGCCGGCATCGTCGCCCAACGCCATGGGCAGGTCGAGCCGCGCCAGGGTCTCACCGATAGGGCCGCTGGCCAGGGCCTTGCCGTCGCTGAGCAGCACGATGTGATCGGCCAGCCGCGCCACTTCATCCTGGGCATGGCTGACGTACAGCACCGGGATGTCCAACTCGTCGTGCAGGCGTTCCAGGTAGGGCAAGATCTCGCTTTTGCGCTTGCTGTCCAGGGCGGCGAGCGGCTCATCCATCAGCAACAGCTTAGGGCTGGTGAGCAGGGCACGGGCGATACCAATACGTTGGCGCTCACCACCGGAAAGGTGCTGCGGATGGCGGTCGAGCAGATGGCCGATACCCAGCAGTTCGGTGGCCTGCGCCATGTCGACCCGGCGTTGCTCACGGGGAATGCGCTTGAGGCCGAATTCCAGGTTGGCGCGCACCGACAAGTGCGGGAACAGGCTGGCTTCCTGGAACACATACCCCAGCGCACGTTTATGCGGCGGCACGAACAGCCCTTTGCGGCTGTCTTGCCAGACCTCATCGTTGATCTGGATAAACCCATGCTCGGCGCGCTCAAGCCCGGCAATGCAGCGCAGGCAAGTGGTCTTGCCGGAGCCTGAATGCCCATACAGCGCGGTGACGCCACGGCCGGGCAGGTGCAGGTCTACATCCAGCTCGAACCCTGAATACGTGAGTTGCAGGCGTACATCGATCATCGACATCAGCTCCAGCCCATCTTGGTTTTACGGCTGGAGTACAGCGCCAGCAACACGAGGAACGCGAACACCACCATGGAGCCTGCCAGCCAGTGGGCCTGGGCGTATTCCATGGCTTCTACATGGTCGTAGATCTGCACCGAAACCACGCGGGTCTTGTCTGGGATGTTGCCGCCGATCATCAGCACCACGCCAAACTCACCGACGGTGTGGGCAAAGCCGAGAATCGACGCGGTGATAAAACCCGGGCGTGCCAGGGGCAGGATCACTGTGAAAAACGTGTCCCAAGGATTGGCGCGCAAGGTGGCAGCCACTTCCAGGGGGCGCGTGCCGATGGCGGAGAAGGCGTTTTGCAACGGCTGCACCACAAACGGCATGGAATAGATCACCGAGCCGATGACCAGCCCGGCGAAACTGAAGGTGAGGGCGCCCAGGCCCAGCCATTGGGTGAACTGGCCGAAGTAGCCGTTGGGGCCCATGGTCAACAGCAAGTAGAAGCCGATTACCGTGGGTGGCAACACCAACGGCAAGGCGACGACGGCGCCAATGGGGCCGCGCCACCACGAACGGGTGCGCGACAGCCACAGGGCAATCGGAGTGCCGATGACCAGCAGGATCACGGTGGTCAGTGACGCCAGTTTGATGGTCAACCAGATAGCGGAAAAATCGGCACTCGATAGCGGCATTTAGAGCTCGTAACCGTAGGACTTGATAACGGCAGCGGCTTTTGGCCCCTTCAGGTATTCAACCAGTGCCTTGGCAGCCGCGCTGTCCTTGCCTTTGTTGAGGATCACCGCGTCCTGTTTGATCGGGTCGTGCATCGACGACGGGACGATCCATGCCGAACCGCTGGTGACTTTGCCGTCTTTGTAGATCTGCGACAAGGCGACGAAGCCCAGTTCGGCATTGCCGGTGGACACAAATTGATAGGCTTGGGTGATGTTCTGGCCTTCGACGATCTTGTCCTTGACCTTGTCGGTCAGGCCTTCTTTGGCCAGCACTTGGGTGGCGGCCAGGCCGTAAGGCGCGGCTTTCGGGTTGGCGATGGAGAGGTGCTTGAACTCGTTTTTCTTCAACACGTCGCCCTTGGCATCCACGTAGCCTTCTTTGGCCGACCACAGTGCCAGGGTGCCCACGGCGTAGGTGAAGCGCGAGCCTTTGACGGTGTCGCCTTCGCTCTCGAGTTTTTGCGGGGTGGTGTCGTCGGCGCTGAGGAACACTTCGAACGGCGCGCCGTTCTTGATCTGGGTGTAGAACTGGCCGGTGGCGCCATAGGCCGCGACCAGCTTGTGGCCGGTGTCTTTTTCGAAGTCAGCGGCAATCGCCTGAATCGGTGCGGTGAAGTTGGCAGCCACCGCTACCTGGACTTCATCGGCGTGGGCCGAACCAAAAGCGAGGGCGGCGACCAGTGCGGCCAGGCGTGAGACACGAATCATCATGAAGCAGCTCCTTAGGGGTGTACGGCTTGTTATAGGTAGAAGGCTTAACCGCTATCTACGGGAATATATAGCGGTTGGCCATTGCCGGTACAGTGCAAAGTTGCCCCAGGTGTCAGTTCTTGTGCAGCTTGGCCAACGCCTGCTCGGCCAAATGGCGGGTCAGGTCATACGTGGACAGCTCTTTACCCAGGCGCAGCGCCTGGCCCGACCAGAGGTTGCTGAACCCCGCTTCATCTTTAGCCTTGAGTGGCATTAACGCGCCGCCGGAGGTGGGGAATGCCGGAGCTGCCGCGTTGATGGGGCCTAGCTCACGCATGACCCGGTTGACGATGCCCCGTGCCGGACGGCCTGTGAACAGATTGGTCAGCGCGGTTTGGCTGGCTTGGGCGTGGCGCAGTGCGTGATGGTGAGAGGGGGTCACGTTGGCCTCGGGAGTGAACAGATACGCCGTGCCAATCTGCACCGCCGAAGCCCCCAAGGCAAAGGCTGCGACGATCCCGCGCGCGTCGCCAATACCACCGGCGGCAATGACCGGCACGCTGACCGCGTCGACAATTTGCGGCACCAACGCGAACAAACCGATTTGTGTGTTCAGGTCGTCGCTCAAAAACAACCCGCGATGCCCACCCGCCTCAATGCCCATGGCGATGATTGCGTCGCAGCCATGCTGCTCCAGCCAGATGGCTTCTTCCACCGTCGTTGCCGACGACAGCACTTTCGCACCCGTAGCCTTTACTCGGTCGAGCAAGGCCTTTTCGGGCAAGCCAAAGTGGAAACTGACCACCTCTGGGCGAAACTCTTCAATCACCTGGCACGCGGCCTCGTTGAACGGCGCACGGTTGGAAACGGGTGTAGGCGCATCGTAGTCAGCACCCAATTCCCGGTAGTAGGGTTGCAGCAGTTCCTTCCAGCGACGGTCGCGCGCTGCATCGGGCTCAGGGGGTTGGTGGCAGAAGAAGTTGACATTGACCGGGCCTGTGCTGGCCTGACGAATGCTGACCAATGCTTCGCGCAATTGTTCGATGCTCAATGCCGCCGCCGGCAGTGACCCTAGCGCGCCGGCATTGTTGGCCGCAATAACCATGGCGGTAGTCGTGCCCACCGCCATGGGCGCTTGAATGATGGGAACTTCGATGTTCAGCAGATCAAGCAGACGGGTGTCTGGCCAGGTGCTCATGGGATGCGTCTCCAGCGTTAGTCAGTCTTTTCGCTGTTTTAGCAGGGCCGTTGGCACCCGGCCAGTCTGTTTTATTCACTGGACGGGACGATTGATTCGTGCGCGTTTTCAGTCAATCGCCTGTCCCAGCACCTCGTGAATACGCTGGGCGATATGCGCCGCATGGGTTTCCAGGGCGAAGTGACCGGTGTCCAGCAACTCCACCACGGCGTTGGCGTTGTGAGTCTTGTAGGCGTGCGCGCCCGGCGGAATGAAGAACGGATCGTTCTGGCCCCAGATCACCAGTGTTGGCACCTGCGTGGCCTTGAAGAACGCCTGGAATGCTGGGTACTGCGCGAGGTTGTTGCGGTAGTCGAGGAACAAGTCCAGCTGGATCTCTTCGTTGCCCGGCCGTTGCATCAGTAATACGTCGAGCATGTAGGACTCCGGTGCTACCAAGTCCGGCTGGTTCACGCCATGCAGGTATTGGTAACGCGTGCCTTCGAGGCCAAGTACGCCGCGCCGAACCACGTCGCGATTGGCGGCGGTAGGGTCTGCCCAGTAGGTACGGATCGGCGCCCAGGAATCCCCAAGCCCTTCCAGGTATGCGTTGCCGTTCTGCGAGACCAGCGCGCTGACTCGTTCTGGATGGGCGACGGCCAGGCGCAGGCCCACCGGCGCACCATAATCGAAGACATACAGCGCATAACGGCTCAATTCCAGCACATCGACAAAATGCCCCACGGTGATCGCCAGGTTATCGAAGCTGTAGTGGTAATCGCGTTCTGCAGGTACCTCGGTGAATCCGAAGCCCGGCAGGTCCGGTGCGATCACACGAAAGCGGGTCGCGAGCAGAGGGATGAGGTCGCGGTACATATGGGAAGAGCTGGGAAAGCCGTGCAGAAGCAGCATCACCGGAGCGGTGGGGTCGCCGGCTTCACGGTAGAACACGCGCACGCCATCGGCATCGATATGGCGGTAGTGAACTGCGGGAGCTTGGAGGGTCATGGTTGAAATCGCCTTTTATGTAACTTGATAAAATATTTATACGGGTTACCGTTATCGAAAGCTGCGCTCAATTTAGTAACCTGTCAAATGTTTTATATCGGTTAGCATTTTGTCGGCTGTAACTACCATTTCGATTGATTGGCGGTTACGATGCCAACGCATTCAAGAGGACTGACCATGACTATTTCCGCGCCGCCCGCTACACCTCTGGAGCCCTACGTCCTGGCCGACGACCCGGTACTGGACATGCTCAACACCTTGGCGAATATCGACGGTGTGCCGTGGGATTTCTGGCAGGCGGACGCCGACGTGCAAGCGTGGCTGGTGCGCCTGAGTTGGATGCCGAGTGATAGTCTTCCGGCGCTTGAAGAAGGCGCACTGCTCAACGCTGCACGCGAGCTGCGCGAGGTGATCCGTGAGTTGGTAGCCGCGCGCAAGGCCGGCAGACCTGGCAATCCAGCAGCGCTCAACAGCTTTTTACGCAAAGCCGTCAGCCATCCGCAGTTGGCGTGGCCGCCAAACGAGGTGCCACGGCTGGAGCGCTTGCGCAAGGTACAGACCGCCGAGCAATTCCTGGCACCGATTGCCGAAGCCGCCGCGAGCTTGTTGGTGGACGGCGATTTCAGCTTGATTCGCCGCTGCGAGCATCCAGAATGCATCCTGTGGTTTTATGATCGCACCAAGGCCCACAAGCGCCGTTGGTGCAGCATGGCGTTGTGCGGCAACCGGCATAAGGTCGCCGAATTTCGTAAACGCAAACTGAAGCCTTAAAGGCGATGGCTTTGCAGTCGAAGCCAGCCAGGCCGATGACCTGGCATTGATCGATATCGGTATTCGTTAATCGCTGAGGGTGTGCTCGCGGGCGAGTAACTGGCGCTTGCGTTCCACGCCCCAGCGGTAGCCTGACAAGTCGCCATCGCTGCGCACCACACGGTGACACGGAATGGCCACCGCCAGACAGTTGGCGCCACAGGCCTGAGCCACCGCGCGAAAGGCCTTGGGCGCCCCGATGCGTTCGGCGATTTGCCCGTAGCTGACGGTGCTGCCCAATGGAATATCACGCAATGCTTGCCAGACGCGCTCCTGAAAGGCCGTGCCTCGCAAGTCCAATGGCAGGTCCAGGCCCAAGGCAGGCGCCTCGATAAACCCGACGACCTGGGCCACCAATTGTTCAAAGCTGTGATCGGCGCCTACCAGGCTGGCCTTGGGAAATTGGTCCTGCAGGTCGCGCACCAGTTTCTCCGGATCATCCCCCAGCAAAATCGCACACACGCCGCGCGCGCTCTGCGCCACCAGTATTGCCCCCAGCGAGCATTGCCCGACGGCAAACAGGATTTTATTGTTGGTGCCGCCTGCCCGGTAGTCACTGGGTTTCATGCCGAGTAGCTGGTTGGCCGATTCGTAGAAGCGGCTATTGGAATTGAAGCCTGCGTCATACAGTGCGTCGGTGACTGAATGCTGCTCCTTGAGCCCGTCACGCACCTTGCGTGAGCGGTGTGCGCTGGCGTAGCCCTTGGGTGTCAGGCCGGTGACTGCCTTGAATACGCGGTGGAAGTGAAAGGGGCTGAGGCCGGCTTGCGCGGCAAGTACTTCCAGGCTGGGTGGAGATTCGGCCTGCTCGATATGCCGGCAGGCGTTGGCGACCAATTGCGCGTGGTGGGCTGCGACTTGCGTGCGGTCGCCAGCCGCGCGTTTGCTCGCACGATAGCCGGCGGCTTCGGCTTGGGCCGGTGTGTCGAAGAATTCAATGTTCTGCGGGCGCGGCAGGCGCGAGGCGCTGCTGGGGCGGCAATACACGCCGGTGGTTTTTACGCCATAGACAAACAACGCGTCGGCCTTGGGGTCGCGAGCCAGGATCGCAGCCCAGCGGGGGTCTTGTTCGATAGTCATGGTCGGCACTCTTTACAGGTCCTGTGCAGACTAGCGGTGTTGCAGGCGCCTGACACTCCGAAGCTTGCGGTCAAATCAGCCGGCGGTGCGGAAGGTGAGGTTGATGCGCTGTGGGCCCATGATCGGGTGCACGCCTTCCTTGATGGGCATCACGCCGTGAAAGCGCAGGCGATCCACGCCGCCCCAGACCACCACGTCGCCATGAAACAGCGAAACTTTTTGGGCTTTGTCGCTGCGTTCATGGCCACCAAACAGAAAAACTGCCGGCAAGCCCAAGGACACCGACACTACGGGCGCATTGTAACGGCGCTCATTCTTGTCCTGGTGCAGTGACATCTTTGCGCCCGGTACGTAACGGTTGATCAGGCAGGCGTCGGGCGCAAAGCCGATGAAGCCAGCTGCTGTCGCTGCCTCGACGGCCAGTAGGCGCAGCCCGTCGGGCATGTCTGGCCAGGGCTGTTGGCTGCGCGGATCCAAGGGGCTGTAGCGATAGCCGCCGGCATCGGTGGTCCAGCCCAAATCGCCGCAACTGCTCAGTGCGGCCGACATGGTAAAGCCGCCGGGAGTGACCATTTGTCGAAACGGCGATTGCACCAACACCTGCCGGAGTTCTGGAAGAAGGCGATCAATCCAGGGCAGGGCGTAGCCCCTCAGTACGTACGACTCTTCGCCGATTTGTTCACGCCCTGCGGGTTGTTGCAGGGCGTCATCGGCGAACAGGTCGGCAGTGGGGCCGTGCATGGGCTTACAGTGCCTTGCTCACGTTGATGTCAGTGATTTCATCGGTGGCATCGTGAATTTTCGCCAGCGCTTGCTTGGCTTCTTCTACGCTGTTGCTCTGCAACTGGGCAAATTCGAAGCGGCGTTCGCCGTTGAGCTTGTACTTGATGACGTATTTGGTAGTGGAGGTCACGGCTATGTCCTGTTGGGTGTTCAGCTCAGTTTGGAGCTGGTACGGCGCACGATACGGATCTTGTGGGACAGCGTCGGCTTTTTGGTCACGCTGATCGCGCGCCGGGTGACCACGTCCAAGGTGATGTTCCAGAACCCGGTGCTGGGTGCGGTGATCTTGGCCGGGAATTTGTCGAACGCGCCGCCGTGGTAGGTATGGCGACCGCCGTTCTTGAAGCTGCGAAAGTTCGCATCGCTCATCAGGCGGATGTTGCACGTTTGCGAGCATTCGATGACGACAATGTCTCCCTCGTTGAGGTGCTCGCGCTGGTGGATGAATTTCATGGGGTGTCTCCAGAAGGGCTTTTTCTGAAAAATCAGAACGATACGTAGGTTAAGATGGAGTTTATCAGCCCCAGCGCGTTTATTATCGGGTCGTCTTCACTGACGTCGACAATTTAAAACAGTTATTTACCGAGATATCAGGGATAAATCCTACGTGGGCGGGAGAAAAATACCATCCCCGCTGTCGTAGGGTCTTTATCGGAGGTTTTGTATGAAGTGGAGTGTGTTGGTTCTGGCCTTGGCGATAGGTGGGTGTGCTTCGGTTGCAGATATCAAGCAGACCCCGCCGACACTGGCGGTCATTTCCGGGAAAAAACCCCAAGAGTACGCGGCATGCGTGGTGCGCAAGCTGTCGACAACCCGTCGCCCGCCGCAGATCGAGCCGCATAAAGATGGCGTGCAGGTGATCGTGCCGCAGAAGTTCTCGGCTGACCCTTCAGCTATCTTCGAAATTGAAGAGCGCTCCAGCGGCAGCAGCATCAAGCTCTACGAGAGCATGTCCAACGTGCCAATCCGTCCGGGTGATGTGAAGAAGGCCGGGGAAGACTGCATTTCCGGCTGATGCCGTGATGGAACAATCAGATATGAAGCGCGAACACGTCAAGGCCCGCCATGCCGAGGGCCAGATCTCGGCCACCCATGTCATCCAGAATCCCGCCGACCTTGGCGAGTGGATCGTCTTTTTCAAGAAAAGCGGCGGCCGCAGCTTTTTCCTGGTGGACGATCATGACGAAGTCGAATCCTTTTCAAGTCTTGATGAGCTGACCGAGACACTGCGCGGGCTGGGGATCAAGTTCGCCGAGATCCACCTGTAGCCTTGGGCTACTTGCAGACCACCACCACGCTGCGACTTTTGTAGTTGCCAACGTCTTTGCCCAGGGTCTTGTCGGCTTCCTTAAGCGACGGCGTACCCTCAGTCCCCACTATTCGATAGCCGGTGCCTGCGCAGGACGCATCGGCCTTCTCGTAGCAACTGGCCCAGGAATTGGCTTCGCCCGAGCAGTCGATGGTCAAGCCTTGCTCACCGTTTTTCAGGTAAACGTCAGAAGTGGTGGTGCAGCCGGCAAGCGCCAGTACCGCAGTCAGTGCCAGGATTTTGTTCATGGATAGTTCGTCGTCGAGGGTGTAGGAGGAGGGCGCTGACACTGTCGTGGGGCGTCTGCGGGAGATTATAGCGAACCGCCATCTAGGTACAGACAAACACAAAAAAGCCCCGTTCAACGGGGCTTTTTACGAAGCCTTCGAGGCTTACTTGCCTTTAGGCCGCTTGCTCGATGCGTGGCCTGCCTCATCCACAAAGACTTCAGCGACGGCGATCGCTTGGCTTTCGCTCGCAAATGCCCCGGCAACGCTGTCGCCGTGGAAGTTGATCAAGTGCCAGCCGTCCGCTCGCTTGGTGATCAGGTAGCCGTTCACGCCTTTTGGTTCCGACATCTATTAAGAATCTCGTGGTCTGGTTCAAGGGAGTAATGATAGCGCCAAATGTCGCGCAGACGCGCAAGTTATTCTAGGTCAGTGTTCTGGCGGCGAAAGCATGCTAAAAAGGTTGCAGCCCTTTGAAGCTGGGAGGTGCAGGCTTTTTTGCCGTGCCGGCGAGGCTGCTCTTCGTAAGATCAGCGGAACTTACGCCGACATTTTTTCTCTATGATGACATCGCAACGCCAGCAGGACCCATTGTAAGGTGACTGCGGCCTGATTAGACTGCGCCGAATTTCGTACGCACAGCCCTTTGTAAGGACTTATATGATCAAGAAATGCTTGTTCCCAGCAGCCGGTTACGGCACTCGCTTCCTGCCAGCGACCAAAGCCATGCCTAAAGAGATGCTGCCGGTGGTGAACAAGCCACTGATTCAGTACGGCGTCGAAGAGGCACTGGATGCCGGCCTGAACGAGATCTCCATCGTGACTGGCCGTGGTAAGCGCGCGCTGGAAGACCACTTCGACATCAGCTACGAGCTGGAAAACCAGATCAAGGGCACCGACAAGGAAAAATACCTGGTCGGCATCCGTAAGCTGCTGGACGAGTGCTCGTTCTCCTACACCCGTCAGACTCAAATGAAAGGCTTGGGCCACGCTATCCTGACCGGTCGCCCGCTGATCGGTGACGAACCGTTCGCCGTGGTGCTGGCGGACGACCTGTGCGTCAACCTGGAAGGCGACGGCGTACTGACCCAGATGGTCAAGCTTTACCAGAAATACCGCTGCACCATCGTTGCCGTTCAAGAGGTTGATCCTCAGGAAACCAACAAGTACGGCGTGATTGCTGGTGATGACATCGGTGATGGCCTGATTCGCGTGCGCGACATGGTTGAAAAACCAGCGCCGGAAGATGCTCCATCGAACCTGGCGATCATCGGTCGTTACATCCTGACCCCGGATATCTTCAAGCTGATCGAAGAAACCGAGCCAGGTAAAGGCGGCGAGATCCAGATTACCGACGCCCTGTTGAAGCAAGCCAAAGACGGTTGCGTGATTGCCTACAAATTCAAAGGTCGTCGTTTCGACTGCGGCGGCGCTGAAGGCTACATCGAAGCCACCAACTTCTGCTACGAGCACTTCTACAAGACTGGCAAGGCTTACTGATCCACGGTAGCCAAACCTGTTTTAAGAGAAAGCCACCTTCGGGTGGCTTTTTCGTTTTTCAGTCCCATGTAAGTCGGTATGCTGATGGCCTGCCGAGGAGAGTGAAATGGCCTACGATTTTGACTTGTATGTAATTGGCGCCGGTTCTGGCGGTGTTCGCGCAGCACGCTTTGCTGCGGGCTTTGGCGCCAAAGTGGCGGTGGCGGAAAGTCGCTACCTGGGGGGCACCTGCGTGAACGTGGGGTGCGTGCCTAAAAAGCTGCTGGTGTACGGCGCACACTTTGCCGAGGACTTCGAGCAAGCCAGTGGTTTTGGCTGGTCGCTGGGTGAAGCGAACTTCGATTGGGCGACCTTGATCGCCAACAAGGACCGCGAGATCAACCGTCTCAACGGCATCTACCGCAACCTGCTGGTCAA
This sequence comes from Pseudomonas sp. PGPPP1, assembly GCF_002255865.1. Classification (NCBI taxonomy): domain Bacteria; kingdom Pseudomonadati; phylum Pseudomonadota; class Gammaproteobacteria; order Pseudomonadales; family Pseudomonadaceae; genus Pseudomonas; species Pseudomonas sp. PGPPP1. The sequence continues at coordinate 674,155 of NZ_NKIG01000001.1, forward strand.
TAGCGGTGTCACCCTGCACGAGGGTCACGCGCGCGTAGTTGACCCGCATCAGGTAGAAATCAATGGCGAACGCTTCACCGCCAAGCACATCCTGATCGCGACCGGTGGCTGGCCACAGATCCCGGAGATTCCAGGACGCGAGCACGCCATTGGCTCCAATGAGGCGTTCTTCCTCAAGCAATTGCCCAAGCGTGTGTTGGTGGTGGGCGGTGGTTACATTGCCGTCGAATTTGCTGGCATCTTCCACGGGCTGGGTGCACAGACCACGTTGCTGTATCGCGGTGACCTGTTCCTACGCGGTTTCGACGGCTCGGTGCGCACGCACCTGAAAGAAGAGCTGACCAAGCGCGGCCTGGACCTGCAATTCAATGCCGATATCGAACGCATCGACAAGCAAGCCGATGGCAGCCTCAAGGCCACCCTGAAAGACGGTCGTGTACTCGAAGCCGATTGTGTGTTCTACGCCACCGGTCGCCGCCCGATGCTCGACAACCTGGGCCTGGAAAACACCGGGGTCAAACTCGACAAGCGCGGTTTTGTTGAAGTGGACGACCTGTACCAGACCGCCGAGTCGTCGATCCTGGCTATTGGTGATGTGATCGGTCGGGTGCAACTGACGCCGGTCGCGCTGGCCGAAGGCATGGCCGTGGCGCGTCGCCTGTTCAAGCCTGAGCAATATCGTCCGGTGGATTACGCGATGATCCCGACCGCAGTGTTCAGCTTGCCGAACATCGGCACGGTGGGCCTGACCGAAGAAGAAGCGAAAGAGAAGGGCCACAGCGTACAGGTCTTCGAAAGCCGTTTCCGGCCGATGAAGCTGACCCTGACGGAGTGCCAAGAGAAAACCCTGATGAAGCTGGTGGTCGACGCCGACACCGACAAAGTGTTGGGTTGCCACATGGTCGGCCCGGACGCCGGCGAGATCGTCCAGGGCTTGGCGATCGCGCTCAAGGCGGGCGCGACCAAGCGGCATTTCGATGAAACCATCGGCGTGCACCCTACGGCGGCGGAAGAGTTCGTCACCATGCGCACGCCTGTGGCGGGCTGATCAGCCCTGTGGTGTTGCCTCTGGCGCCGTTGCAATGACGGCCGCCAGGCGCAACGCCTCGATACTGGCCTGGGCCTTGATCAGGTCCTGTTCCAGGGTTTTGTTGGTGTGCTGGTGTTCAGTCAGTGCCGCTTGGCGTGACTGACCTTCCAGCACGGCTACCCGCAGCCGCTCCTGAAGCAAGGTGCGCTCGCTGTCTATCTGGCTCACCTGTTCGCTGAGCTTGAGCTGCTGAGCCTGGTCTTTGCGGGCTTGCTCCTGCAGTGCCGCCAATTCCTTCATCGTTACCCGATGTTCAATCAATAGCCGTTCGTTGTCGCGATGCAGTTGGGTGATTTCATCCTGGCGCACCAGTGCGCTTTGCTGGGCTTGGCGAAGCTCGGCCTGGACTTGCTGCAGTTGACCTTCGTGGCGGCGCTGCTCCTGCTCACGCTGATCCTTGATTGCATTGCGGTAATGCTCCAGCGCATCGCGGGCGTGCAGGTGCTTCTCTTCCAGTGAGCGAATCTGTTCGTCCTTGTCGTTGATGCGCAGCTCGTAATCGCTACAGGCCTGGCTGAGCCCCGCATTGCGGGTTTGTTCGGTTTGCAGGCTGGTGCTGGCTGTTTGCAGTGCGGCACTTTCATCTGCCAGCGCGGCGGCCTGGATATCAAATTGCTGTTTTAGCTGCCCGTGAGCCTCTTCCAGGGTTTCCAGCTGCGTGAGGAGGGCTGCCTTCTGTTGTTCGAATTGCGCCAAGGCCAGGTCGATAGGCTCTTGGGCTTTCTCTTTCAGTCGTTGGGCCAGTCGTGAGACCAGCTCGCCAAGCTCGTCGTCAATGGGCGCTTCGGTGATGGTTAGCCGGGTCTCGCTGTCGTCCAACTCTTTTAAGTAGCGGTGAATCGTGGTTTTCGAGCCGGTATTGCCCATTTCGATGCGTACGGCATCGATGCTGGGGTTTTCGCCGCGGGCGAGGATCGCCAGGCGGGCCGTTTGAACTACTGCTTTATTGATGCCGCCGCGAGCCATGGGGTCTCCGTCGATTTAGTGCTGTGGTACGTAGTATGTATGTACGTACTATATCACAAATAAAAATCCATTAAAAATCATGATTTAACAGATGGGATATTGGCGTATTATCCCGTGTCATCAGCGTTTTGACCGTGCATATACCCGCCAGCAGTACGAATAGGCCCACCCATGAGCGATCTGGACCGATACCTGAATGCCGCCACCCGCGATAACACGCGGCGCAGTTACCGTGCGGCGATCGAGCACTTCGAAGTGAGCTGGGGAGGGTTCCTGCCCGCGACCAGCGACAGCGTGGCGCGTTATCTGGTGGCGCACGCCGGCGTGTTGGCGGTCAACACCTTGAAGCTGCGGCTCTCGGCATTGGCGCAATGGCATACGAGCCAGGGCTTTCCCGATCCCACCAAGGCGCCGGTGGTGCGCAAGGTGCTCAAGGGGATCCGCGCCGTGCATCCGGCACAAGAGAAACAGGCCGAACCGCTGCAGCTCAAGCATCTGGAGCAGGTGGTAGCGTCCCTTGAGGCTGAGATGAATGACACGCCTCACGACCCAACTCGATTGTTGCGCGCCAAGCGCGACAAAGCCCTGATCCTGCTGGGCTTCTGGCGTGGCTTTCGCAGTGATGAGCTCTGCCGCTTGGAAATCGAGCATGTGCAGGCCACGCCCGGCACCGGCATCAGCCTCTATCTGCCGCGCAGCAAAAGCGATCGTGACAACCTCGGCAAGACCTACCACACCCCGGCGCTGCTGCGCCTGTGCCCGGTGCAGGCTTATAGCGAATGGCTCAGCGCCTCGGCGTTGGTGCGGGGGCCGGTGTTCCGCGGGATTGATCGCTGGGGCAACTTGGGGGAGGAGGGGTTGCACGCCAACAGTGTCATCCCGCTATTGCGTCAGGCGATTGAGCGCGCAGGCATCCCCGCTGAGCAATACACCAGTCACTCACTGCGGCGGGGCTTTGCCACCTGGGCTCATCGCAGCGGCTGGGACTTGAAGTCGTTGATGAGTTACGTCGGCTGGAACGACATGAAATCTGCCATGCGCTATGTTGAAGCGACGCCCTTTCTCGGCATGACATTGGCAACGCAACCGCTGCTTTGAGATTTCTTCTATTAATACAGTCACCTGATAGGGAAAACCAATCGTCAGCATCAGGTTTGCCAATGAGCCATCGACGCGAAGAGTGGGTAGGATTCACTTCATCAACTTGTAACCCTTTCTACAAACCTGACGGAGAGTCAACGATGCCTATCATCAACAGCCAAGTAAAACCGTTCAAAGCTACCGCCTACAAAAACGGCAATTTCGTAGATGTGACCGACGCTGACCTGAAAGGCAAGTGGTCCGTAGTGTTCTTCTACCCAGCCGACTTCACCTTCGTTTGCCCAACCGAGCTGGAAGACCTGGCTGACAACTACGCCGAATTCCAGAAACTGGGCGTCGAAATCTACAGCGTTTCCACCGACACCCACTTTGCCCACGCTGCCTGGCACAACACTTCGCCAGCCATCGGCAAAATCCAGTACACCATGATCGGCGACCCAACCCTGACCATCTCCCGCAACTTCGACGTGCTGATCGAAGAAGCTGGCCTGGCAGACCGCGGTACTTTCGTGATCAACCCAGAAGGTCAGATCAAGATCGTTGAACTGAACGACGGCGGTGTTGGCCGTGACGCTTCCGAGCTGCTGCGCAAAATCAAGGCCGCTCAGTACGTAGCTGCCCACCCAGGTGAAGTGTGCCCAGCCAAGTGGAAAGAAGGCGAGGCTACTCTGGCTCCGTCCCTGGACCTGGTTGGCAAGATCTAAGTCTGTGAGTACCTCAGGGCGGAATACACCGCACCTTAAGTAAGCTGCATCCGCCCTCAAAAACGCCCGGGCGAGGTTCGCTCGGGCGTTTTTTTTTACCGAATTAAAAAGGAATCGCCCGTATGTTGGACGCCAATCTTAAAGCTCAGTTGAAGTCATACCTGGAACGGGTCACCCAGCCGATCGAGATCGTCGCCTCCCTTGACGACGGTGCGAAATCCCAGGAAATGCTTGCTCTTTTGCAGGATGTGGTCAGCCTCACCACGCTGATTACCCTGAAAACCGATGGCAATGATGCGCGCAAGCCTTCGTTCTCCATCAACCGCCCAGGTGCCGAGATCAGCCTGCGTTTTGCCGGCATCCCCATGGGCCATGAATTCACTTCGTTGGTGTTGGCCCTGCTGCAAGTCGGTGGCCACCCGTCGAAGGCCAGTGTCGAAGTGATTGAACAAATTCGCGCCCTGAAAGGCGAGTTCAACTTCGAGACGTACTTCTCGCTGTCTTGCCAGAACTGCCCGGACGTGGTCCAGGCGCTGAACCTGATGGCCGTGCTCAACCCGAACATCCGCCACGTCGCGATCGACGGCGCGCTGTTCCAGGCTGAAGTGGATGAGCGCCAGATCATGGCGGTGCCTAGTGTGTACCTCAACGGTGTGAACTTCGGCCAGGGTCGCATGGGCCTGGAAGAAATCCTCGCCAAGCTCGACACCAGCGGTATTGAAAAAGCCGCCGAGAAAATCAGCGCCAAAGAGGCGTTCGATGTACTCGTTGTCGGCGGTGGCCCAGCCGGTTCGGCAGCCGCCATCTACGCAGCGCGTAAAGGCATCCGTACCGGTGTAGCCGCGGAGCGTTTTGGTGGGCAAGTGTTGGACACCATGTCCATCGAGAACTTCATTTCTGTACAGGAAACCGAAGGGCCGAAACTGGCCAGCGCCCTTGAGGCCCATGTGCGTCAATACGACGTGGACATCATGAACCTGCAGCGCGCCAGTAGCCTGATCCCGGCGAAAAACCCGGGTGACCTGCACGAAATTCGCTTTGAAAGCGGTGCGACCCTCAAGTCCAAGACTGTGATCCTGGCCACCGGTGCCCGCTGGCGCGAAATGGGTGTGCCGGGCGAGCAGGAATACAAGGCCAAGGGCGTGTGCTTCTGCCCGCACTGCGACGGTCCATTGTTCAAAGGCAAGCGTGTGGCGGTGATCGGCGGCGGTAACTCCGGCGTTGAAGCGGCCATCGACCTGGCGGGTATCGTCAGCCACGTAACCTTGCTTGAGTTCGACAGCAAGCTGCGCGCCGACGCTGTACTGCAACGCAAGCTGTACAGCCTGCCAAACGTGGATGTGATCACCAGCGCACTCACCAGCGAAGTCAAAGGTGATGGCCAGAAAGTCACTGGTCTTGCCTACAAGGACCGTGACAGCGGCGAGTTCAAGACCGTCGACCTGGAAGGCATCTTTGTGCAGATCGGTTTGTTGCCCAACACTGATTGGCTCAAAGGCACCGTGGAGCTGACGCCTCGTGGCGAGATCATCGTTGATGCCCGTGGCGAGACTTCACTGCCAGGCATTTTCGCCGCCGGCGACGTGACGACCGTGCCGTACAAGCAGATCGTGATCGCCGTAGGCGAGGGCGCCAAGGCTTCCCTGAGTGCTTTCGATCACCTGATCCGCACTTCCGCCCCGGCGTAAATTCAGGAGCAGAAACGAAAAACCCCATGAGTGATCATGGGGTTTTTTATTGCGTGAGACTTTTACAGCGGCGCTGGCTGAATGATCTCAACCCAGTACGCATCCGGGTCCTTGATGAACGCCAGGCTTTTCATGCGGCCATCGCTCAAGCGCTTCTGGAAGTCGCAGCCCAACGCTTCGAAACGCTCGCATGCCGCGACAATATCCGGCACCGAGATGCAGATATGGCCAAAGCCACGAGGGTCGGTATTGCCGTTGTGGTAGGCGAAGTCGGCATCGTTTTCGGTGCCGTGGTTATGGGTCAGTTCCAGGATGCCCGGGATGGATTTCATCCACTGGGTACGCTCGGCGGCGTCGGCCGGGATCTGGGATTTGTCCACCAGGGCCAGGAAGTACAGGCTGAATTCAGCTTCCGGGAAGTCGCGCTTCTCAACCAGGGAGAAACCCAGGACGCGGGTGTAGAAATCCAGGGATTTGGTGATGTCCTTGACCCGCAACATGGTGTGGTTGAACACGAAGTTAGCGGTAGCGGTGTCAGGTTGGGCGGTAACGCCCGGGAAGGTGTTCAGTTCGTGCAGGCTCATGGGCCCTCCAGAAAAAAATGGGGCAAACGCAGCTCTAGATGAAATGAGCGGTCCCTTGGCTTGCGGCCGGCATCCGTGCAGCCCGGCCATGATACGCAAGGGCTGCGCGCGGCGCCAAATGAAAAAGGTCACGCAGGCCTTGCGACCAGCGGGGTCGGGCCTCAGACTTTGTGACTTGAACCTTGAGTGTTTTTCGCAATGATCGAATTTCGTAAACCGCTGTTGACCTCTGTGTGTTTGCTGCTGGCCAGCCCGATTCTGTTGGCGGCTGACCCGCAAATCCATTGGCCCAGTGGCTGGCAAGTCGAGGAAGTTGTCCCTGATGGTGACGCGCCCGCAAAACCTCAGGCCGTGTCTCGTCAGCGGGCAATCAAGAATGATGAAAACGGCGCAACCTTGATGGTGATGGAGTTGACCGGCACGCCGATCGAAGCCGGGCACACGGTTAATCTTCAAGGCGTATTGCTGGAGATGCGCAAGTCTATTCAGAAAGATTTTGCCCAAAGCGGGTATCAAAGTGTGTGCAGCAAGATGCGCCCTACAACATTGAGCCGCCTTGATGCGTTGGAAACTACTTGTGTGATTACCGAAAACGGCCGGCACGTGCTTTCGCAAACATTGGTGGGGGCTGTTGATACCGATAAAGCGTATGTTTTCTCATACGCCGGCCAGCCCGATGCGTACGAATCGAGCAAGGATGAAGTCAGCTCGGTGCGCGACAGCCTGAAACTTTAAATGCATTGCTCGCGTAGATTCTGAATGAAGTGAAATGTTATTTAAGTTCGATGTCGAACACGCCAATAAAAAAGCCCCGCGAATGCGGGGCTCTTTATTAGTGCAGTGTGATCACTTACGCAGCCAGGAATCTACAGTGGCCGCGCCGTGCTGTTCTTTCCACGCTTTGAGGCCACGGTGGTTGCCACCTTTGGTTTCGATCAGCTCGCCAGTGTGTGGGTTTTGGTAAACCTTGACCACGCGGGCACGGCGTTGTTTTGGTGCGACGGTGGCCGCTGCGCTGGACTTGCCCGGGTTGGGGTCAAGGATCGAGATGATGTCCCGCAGGCCTTTGCCGTAGGTTTTCATCAGCGCTTGAAGCTTTTCTTCGAATTCGATTTCTTTCTTCAGGCCGGCGTCGTTCTTCAAGGATTCCAGCTGGGCAAGCTGCTCTTGAAGGGCTTTTTCTGCTGCGCGAAATTCGGCGAGTCTGGACAAAATCTGTACTCCAATAGTGTATTTGGCTGATATCAACTGCAGACAAAGCTATAAGCCAAAAGCTTTAGGCGACTCAAAAAAAGAAGTCGTCCTGCGAGTTCTGCACAGGCAGGAAAAATTGTAGTAGTTAATCCGCCACGAGTAAATCATGTCTTTAATCTAAATAATCCGATTTCAAGCGCCCTAGTGCATGGCTAATCAATGGCTGGCCAGCGATTTAATGAATTCATCGACGGGCAATGGCCGCCCAAACAGGTAGCCTTGCAAAAAGTCTACGCCTTGCGCCGCCAGGTATTCGCATTGCTCTACGGTTTCAACGCCTTCAGCAACGACGCCCAGATCCAGCTTGCCCGACAGTTCAATGATGCTGTCCAGGATATGTCGCGAGAGCGCATCGGCACCGATCATGGCGACAAAACTTTGATCAATCTTCAAGTAGTCGACATTGAAGTTACGCAAGTAACCCAGGCTGGAGTGGCCGGTGCCAAAGTCGTCTATGGCGATCATCACTCCCAGTTCATGCAGGGCGTCGAACAAGCGACGCGTGATGTCGGTGGGCTCGATCAACTCACGCTCGGTCAACTCCAGCACCAGCGTTACCTGGCCGGGTGCAAAGGCGGCGAGGAATTCCCGGCAATCCTCCACCAACGCCAAATCCTGACAATGGCGCGCGGTAATGTTCACGCCAATATGAAACCCCGGATGGAAGCGGTCCGAGTGGGGTGCTAATTGAGCGGCGGTCTGGCGTAGCAACGCGCGCGTCATCGGCACGATCAGTCCGGAATGTTCGGCCAGCGGTATAAACAGGTCAGGTCGCACCAGGCCCTCCTTGGGGTGCTGCCAGCGCATCAACACCTCGCAACCGGCCCATTCGCGCGTATCGCCACGCACCACGGGTTGGAAGTACGGGACGAACTCGTTGGCGCCCAGCGCCCGCCGCAATTCATGAGTCGGTGCTGAGGAACGTTTCTGGAGCCAGTGCGCAAGGACGCCGGCCAGCACGCCAAAAAACACCAGCAGACTGAACAGCGCTGGGTAGCGGGCTTCCATGTACCGCCACACTTCACCGGCCGGCATGCCGGCTTCGACGCTGTAGTCATAACGTTCGGAGGCCAAATGATGATGCGCCACGGCAAACGTCGGCACGGCAGAGTTTTGCACCTTGCCGTCGTCACTCATCCAATTTGGGCCTACTTGCAGGACCAGCTCCGCGTATCGGCTGATCAGGCGCAAGGCGTTGGCCAGGTGGTAGCCGTCAATCGAGGCGAACGCCGCCTTGTCGCCGTCGACCAGTCGATAAACCAGCAGTGCGGTGTCGGGGGTAACCGGGTTGCCGTTCATCAGCCACAGGCGGCCATCAACGTAGTCGTCCGGGTTGACCTTCGACTCGTATTCACCGCCGAACAATGAGCTGCAATAGATGTTTCTTTGCCAGGACAACGTGGTCGCCCGCACAAACGGTCGGCGGGTGACCTGCTCGCGCAGTGCCAGTTGTGCACCGTTATCACACGGTTGACCCGCCAGCGGTATCAGCGCCTGGGCGGCGAGGGCGGTGTTGTCGAGCATCAGGTCGACCTGGCGCACCGCTTCCTGGGCAGTTTGGGCGGTACTTTGCTCAAGGGAGCGCTCGGCCTGCCAGTAAAGGATGGCAACGCCTAATACGATAGGCAGCAACGCGCTAAGCGAAGTGATCAAGTAACGTGTGGCGCGTTTTCGCGGGCCATTAACGGTCAGGGGCATTGGAAACGGCCTGGTGCGATGTGGGAAAAGCGCCGGAGGGCAAATCAAAGTTAGTTCGATGATAGATGGCTCGGCTGGTTTTAGCTCGTTGCACCTGGCTGTTCGGCCATTAGTCCCGTCAGACCATTACGCAGGGTCACGAGGAGCGGTTATGAACACTCTGTGCCAGTTGGACAAAGGCCAGGGTAGCGGGGGATGCCTGCCGGCGGTCCAGCACCGCCAACCCAATGGTGCGCGCAACGGCCGGTGCCAGGGGGCGCTGCACGTAGCGTGTGTCCGCCACTTGCGGCAGCGAAGCCTGGGCCACCAGGCTCACGCCATCACCTCGGCTCACGGCTTCTAGGGTGCTGAGCAGTTGGGCGCAGCGAAAGCGTACTTTCGGGCTTAGCCGTGCGCTGTGGAATAACCGCGTCACCAGCTCCGAAGAGCCCGCCTCAGTGAGGATGAAAGGATCGTCGCACAGCGCTTCAAGGCCAATGGCGGGGTGAGACGCCAGAGGGTGATTGGCCGGCAGCAGCGCCACCAGTTGATCTTCAAAAAGTGCAAAGGTGTCGAAGCGTTCTTGCTCCAATACCACAAAGCCCACGTCGATACGCCGCTCGTCCAGCCATTGCAGCACCTGGCGATCCGGGCCCTCATCGATATGCACCTCGATCCCCGGATACGCCAGGCGAAAGCGCTCGAGAATGGGTGGTAAAAGCCGATTGGACGAGGTCGGCCCAAACGAGCCAATGCGCAGCGTGCCGCGTTTCATGCCACGGGCATCGGCGGCCTCTTGTTGCAAGGTGTTGGCCAGGCCGAGCATCGCACGCGCGCGCAACAGCAGCTGTTGGCCGATGTCGCTGAGTTCCACTTGGGACTGATGGCGCCGGAACAGTTCTACCCCCAGTTCCTGCTCCAGTGCCTTGATGGCATGTGACACCGCTGATTGGCTGATACCCAGGCGGTGGGCTGCACTGGTAAAACCCTGCAGTTCGGCGACCAGGGAAAAGAGTTCAAGTTGGGTCAGTGTCATGAGCAATTACTCATTTTACGATGATCAAGTATTAGCAGAAGAATACGCCAATCCATCTTCTTGCAGAGTGCTCACTGATGAATTTAACCGCAGACCAGCGTACGTACCTGAAAATGGTGGCCGTGACCATGATCTGGGGCGGTACCTTCGTCGCGGGCCGCTATGTGGCGGCGAGCGTCGACCCGTTGCTGGCAGCCAGCTTGCGCTTTGTGCTGGCCAGCCTGGCGTTGGTGTTGTTCATGGCGTTTACGCGTACACCGCTGGTGCGCCCCAGTGTCACGCAACTGGCGCAGTTGGCCGCGTTGGGTGCTTGCGGCATTTATGCCTACAACCTGTGCTTCTTTTATGGCCTGCAGTACATCAATGCATCGCGCGCCTCTCTGATCGTCGTCTTGAACCCGGCGGTGATCGGGCTGGCGTCCTGGCTGTTGTTTCGCGAGCGCCTTGGAAGGGTCAAGCTTTTGGGCATTGCCCTATGCCTGGGCGGTGCGGCGACCGTTATCGTCAGCCGTAACCCGCAACTGCTGCAAGGCACCGCCAATGCCTGGCGTGGTGACCTGTTGATTTTTGGCTGTGTGGTGGGGTGGGGCGTGTACTCGCTGTTTTCACACAGGCTGAACCAACGTCTGGGTTCATTGCAGACGGTCACGTGGTCGATCTTGCTGGGTACGTTGATGTTGGTGATTACCACGCTCGCTAACGGTCGATTCACGATGGCAGGATTGGAGGTCATTCATAGGCCGCAAATCTTCAGCCTGCTTTATCTCGGGGTTTTAGGGTCGGCCCTGGCGTACATCGGCTATTACGATGGCCTGCGTCAAATCGGTGCCACCCGTGCCGGGGTGTTTATCGCGCTCAACCCGCTGACGGCGGTGGTCTGCGGTGCGCTGTTGCTGGACGAGCCATTGACTTGGCCAATGCTCTGCGGTGGCGGGGTGATCCTGCTGGGCATCTACCGGTGCAACAAACCCCTTGCGCCGGCCAAGGCATTGGGGATTTGATAAGAGTACGGACAAACCTGGTTACGCTGTGTAGAATCGATTTACGCATACAAGAATATGGACTTGCGCTCACGCAAGCCTAGGCCGTCAGAGACTGATGACACCATGAAGCTACTCGGCTCCCCCCTCATCTTTGGTGACTTTCTCGCCCGCAGTGTGCGAGGTCTTTCCTGTGCGCCGCCCTGCAACCTCATCCTTGCTCGCAACTGACACTGTGTCTATTACAAGAATGATGAGGTGCCACCATGGCAGATCTATACGAAAACCCAATGGGCCTGATGGGCTTTGAATTTATCGAATTCGCGTCGCCGACGCCGGGCACCCTGGAGCCGATCTTCGAGATCATGGGCTTCACCAAAGTCGCGACTCACCGCTCCAAAAACGTACACCTGTATCGCCAGGGCGAGATCAACCTGATCCTCAACAACGAGCCCCATAGCATCGCCTCCTATTTCGCGGCCGAGCATGGCCCGTCGGTGTGTGGCATGGCGTTCCGCGTAAAGGACTCCCAAAAGGCCTACAACCGTGCCCTGGAACTCGGCGCCCAGCCGATCCATATCGAAACCGGCCCTATGGAACTGAACCTGCCGGCGATCAAAGGCATCGGTGGCGCGCCGCTGTACCTGATCGACCGTTTTGGCGAAGGCAGCTCGATCTATGACATCGACTTCGTGTTCATCGACGGCGTGGAGCGCAACCCACAAGGCGCGGGCCTCAAGGTCATCGACCATCTGACCCATAACGTCTATCGCGGGCGCATGGTGTACTGGGCCAATTTCTACGAAAAGCTGTTCAACTTCCGTGAAGCGCGCTACTTCGACATCAAGGGCGAATACACCGGCCTGACCTCCAAGGCCATGAGCGCGCCGGATGGCATGATCCGCATCCCGCTCAACGAAGAGTCGTCCAAGGGCGCAGGGCAAATCGAAGAGTTCCTGATGCAGTTCAACGGCGAGGGCATCCAGCACGTGGCGTTCCTCACCGACGACCTGATCAAGACCTGGGACGCGTTGAAGAAGATCGGCATGCGCTTCATGACGGCGCCACCGGACACTTACTACGAAATGCTCGAAGGCCGCCTGCCAAACCACGGCGAGCCGGTGGACCAACTGCAAGCACGCGGCATCCTGCTGGATGGCTCGTCTATCGAGGGCGACAAACGCCTGTTGCTGCAGATCTTCTCGGAAACCCTGATGGGCCCGGTGTTCTTCGAATTCATCCAGCGCAAGGGCGATGATGGGTTTGGCGAGGGCAACTTCAAGGCGCTGTTCGAATCCATCGAACGCGACCAGGTGCGTCGTGGCGTGTTGACCACCGAATAAGCAATAAAAAGCCCGGCCGAGGTTAACCCCGGCCGGGCTTTTTATTGCCCGTGAATCAGGCTTTACGCTGGCGCACCAAATGCTTGAAACCTTCATACACGAGCACCATCACCGCCAGCCAGATCGGGATGTAGGTCAGCCATTCACCGCCCTTGATCCCTTCACCCAATATCAGTGCGACGCCCAGCAACAGCACCGGCTCAACGTAGCTGAGCAGCCCGAACAGGCTGAACGCCAACAGACGGCTCGCGATGATGTAGCTCACCAGCGCCGACGCGCTGATCAGGCCCAGCAGTGGAATCAACGCGTACAGCTTTGGGTGGGCATCCATCACGGCAAAGCCTTGTTCGCCGCTTTGCACAAACCACCAGGCCACTGGCAGCATCAGCGCCATGTCCAGCCAGAGTCCGCCCAGGTGATCGGTCTTGAGGTATTTGCGCACGATGAAATAGATCGGGTAGCCGATGATGACCACCAGCGTCGCCCAGGAGAACCCGCCGGCCTGATACAACTCGTTCAGCACACCGAGGGCGGCAAACACCACCGCGATCTGTTGCAGACGCGATAACCGCTCGCCGTACACCAGGCGACCGGTCAGCACCATGGTCAATGGCAGCAGGAAATACCCCACCGACACATCCAGGCTGCGCCCATTGAGCGGCGCCCACATGAACAGCCACAACTGCACACCGAGCAAAGCCGAAGACAACACCACCCCGCCAATAAACGCAGGCTTGATCGCCAGCATTCGCAGCAATTCCCACACCCGCCGCCATTCACCGCTGACGATCATGAACACCGTCATGCACGGCACGGTCAGCAGCATGCGCCAGCCGAAGATCTCCAGGCCGCTCAATGGCGTGAGCAACGATGTGAAGTAATACATCACGGCAAACAACACCGAGGCCAATACCGATAACACAACACCTTTAGACACGCTGTCCTCGCGAAAATCAATTTATACAAAAGAAAGAGGGGAATATAGGGCTCGCGACATTCCTTGTCACGTCGATTAAGGCGTTTTGACGGAACATATGCCCACTTCGGCGCCACCTATGAATGACAGCATTTGGTTATTTCGACTGCGCGCCGTTTACGGAAGGTGTTGTACTAGTGATGGATATCAGGCGAAAACTGTAACTAATGAAGTGGGGGAGTAGGAAGCGACGCCGATAAGGGAGGATTCAGAACGTTTTATGCTAAGACATTAGATAAGGGGTTGTTTTATGAGCATTGTTTCAATGAAGTCTTTCCTATGGCCTCAATATAAACCCAGAGATAGACCTGTTTCACCTAAAGGCTCAAGCCAAAGTTCTTCGTCAGTCCAGCATGCTTTGCCCTCTTGGAAAAAGTTGGGTACCTATACGAAATTCACTGAGTTATTGGCCAGAGATACCGACCGTGGCGCATTAACGCCGTCCGGGAAAGAATTGCTCGATACCCTTACATCTCCGGGCTTGTCAAACGCCCCCAAGGTGAATGTACTGAGTTTTGGCGTGGGCGGTGTGAGCGCTAACGATATGTTTATTCTCAGGCGTGACCCCGCCATGCCCGGTAGTACTAACATTGTACTGTACATGCCGGAGAGTGATTTTAAATCATTCTATGAGTTTACAAGCACCAGGGACATGCGGGCGTTTTTGAAAACCCTGCCCAAAACCCCGGCTGCCTTCAACGCATTCCTTGCCCATTTCGGTAGTGATGTAAATTCCGATGCGGTCAGAAGTGTCGTGAAGTCCATGAACGAGTGGGCAGCGGCGCCGGAGAACTCCAAGCCAAAAATGGCGATGGGGGGATCAAGCTACATCTTCGGCAATGTGTTCGAGCGTCAGGCAAGGCTGAGCCAAGAAGCCGTCACCCCGATTTCCGTCAATGGCCTTACGGATCTGCAGCATGTATGGGTAAGTCCCGAGGGTTTGCCGTTTACTCCGGAAAGCGGCCTGATGGTGAGTTAGTACTCTATAAATACGACACCGCAGGAAACCTGACGGGGCTGGGTGACAAAGGAAATTATTACGTTGTGGAAGATGGCTTGCGGCGTAAGGCACCTCTCATTCCATTGACAGCTGAACAGTACTCTGCGGCGCTGGAAAAAGAAATTTTGAAAAGCCTTGATGATGGTGGGTTAGAGGGGTTGTTAGACGTTTTACGCCCCTTTGTACCTCCGACAACTGAGGCGCGCACGGTATCCGTAAAAACACAGGGTTGGAATTATAAAAATGGCGCATTGGGTTTGTTAAAGCAGGGAGTGGGGGAGTTTTTGGAAAATCCTTTTTTCTGGACTTCAGAGTTTTTGGAGCTATTGGGTGTCAGCAAAGATAAAGCAGGCTTTGTAGAGCGAACCCTGGATAATCCGGTGACTTCACTTATGAAGTATGCGAATAAATACAACGATCTTGGTAAACGTTTTGGAAAGACAAAGGCCGAGATGGACAGTGCATTTGAAGATATTGGCAACTTGCTGCAAGGCGCTATACCTGTTTACGGTCAGGTGAGAGGAGCAGGCAGTTGGGGTGCAAAAGCAATTAAAAATGCCCCCGCAACAGATAAACACTTGAATGATGCTGCCGGCGAGTTTCGAAACAGACCTTAAGTAGTGGGCGAGCAGGCCCGCCCCTACTGACTATCTGGGTGGGCTCAGGACCGTTGAATGCGCCCTGAAACAAAATGGCCCACATCATTAAATCCCGGGGTGGACGAATGCCCCGGCGTCACCAATGAATCGATAAACGCCTCGTCTTCTGTCGTGATCTTCACCTCAAGCGCACCGGTATAGGCATCCCACTGCGCTTCGGTACGTGGCCCGACAATCGCCGAACTCACCGCGCCGTTGTTCAACACCCAGGCAATCGCGAATTCGACAATCCCCACGCCACGCCCTTGGGTGTACTGCTGGATCTGCTGTGCGATGCGCAGCGATTCCACGCGCCACTCGGTTTCAAGGATGCGCTTGTCCTGGCGCGCGGCGCGGCTGCCGGCCTCAGGCGTGACGTCCGGCGCATATTTGCCACTGAGCACGCCGCGAGCCAGCGGGCTGTAGGGCACCACGCCCAACCCGTAGTTGGCAGCAGCGGTGATTTGTTCCACTTCGGCCTGACGGTTGACGATGTTGTACAGCGGTTGGCTGATCACTGGTTTGTCCACGCCCAGGCGCTCAGCCACGCGAATCACTTCGGCAATGCGCCAGCCCCGGTAGTTGGACAGGCCCCAGTAACGGATCTTGCCCTGGCGGATCAAGTCACCAATCGCCGACACCGTGACCTCCAGCGGGGTGTCGTGGTCTTCGCGGTGCAGGTAGTAGATGTCGAGGTAGTCGGTATCCAGACGCGTGAGGCTGGCCTCCAGCGCGTTGAAAATACGTTTGCGGCTCAGGCCGCTGCGGTTGGGGATGCCGTCGGCAGGGCCGATGGCGACTTTGGACGCCAGCACCCAATCCGAACGGTGACGGGCGATGGCTTCGCCGACAATCTCCTCCGAACGCCCGCCGGTGTACACGTCCGCCGTGTCGATAAAATTGATGCCCTGGTCCCAGGCCTTGTCGATGATGCGCAGCGAGTCCTCGGTGTTGGTCTGTTCGCCAAACATCATGGTGCCCAGGGTCAAGGCGCTGACCTTCAACCCGGATTGGCCCAATGTGCGGTAAATCATGGATAACTCCTCAAGGCTGGGAAACGTGAGTCATGCAATACCAGACTCGAAGGCTCTGGAACAAGCCCTTGGCGCATTTCTTCATGGATCGAGCAAGGCCTGGCAGCGCGCCTGCACAAATCGATGCAGCACTTTCACTCGCTCCGACACTTGCAGACGGTGCGGGCACATGAGGTTGAACGGCGTGGGTTCGCCTTGCCACTCAGGCAACAACGGCACCAGGCGTCCGGCCTTGAAGTCGCGGGCCACGTCCAGGTTGGCTTTATAGGCGATGCCATGCCCGGCCAGTGCCCAGCGGCGCACGATTTCGCCGTCATCGCTCAGGTAATCCCCGGTCACTTCGACCTCCTGGCGCAACCCGCTCTGGTAGAAATTCCACGTGCTGTTGGCTTGACCCCGGCGCATGTAGCGCAACGTGCTGTGCTGCGACAGTTCTGCCGGCGTGCGCGGCGTACCGTACCGCGCCAGGTAGTCGGGGCTGGCGCAGGGAATGCGATGGTGGCCAGGCACCACCGGCAGCGCGACCAGGCTAGAGTCCCTGGGCACCCCAAAACGCAGGGCGATGTCGACGGTGTCGCGGAACAGGTCGGCGTTGCTGTCATTGAGCAATAGTTGAATGCGGATGTCGGGGTGTTCCTGCTTGAACTCATCCAGCCAGCCCAGCAGCACATTGCGCCCAAAATCCGAGGGCGCCGACAGCTGCAGCAGCCCGCTGAGGCTCTGCCCCTGCTGCTTGATTGCTCGCTCACCTTCGGACAACGTCTCCAAAGCCAACCGTACGCTGCCCAGGTAACGTGCGCCTTCTTCGGTCAGGCGCATGCTGCGGGTCGAGCGGGCCAGCAGACGGATGCCCAATCGGGTTTCCAGGCGCTTAAGGGCGATACTCGCCGCTGCCGGCGTCAGGTTGAGGCCACGAGCCGCTGCGGAAAGGCTGCCCGTGTCGGCGGTGCGCACGAAGACTTCAAGGTCGAGTGTCGAGCTCATTTGTAAAAATCCTTTAAAGATCTTGTCGTTTTACCGGGATTTTTCGCCGATTGCCAAGCTGGGAGGATAAACGCTCACTTTCTCACCCAGGAATACTCACCCATGACTTCTTCCCTCAATGGCAAAACCGTCATCGTGATTGGCGGCAGCAGCGGTATCGGCGCCGCCGTGGCCAAGGCCGCAACCGACCGTGGCGCCCATGTGGTATTGGCCGGGCGGCGCCTGGCGTCGGGTACCGATAATGGCCTGCGTAGCGAGCCGGTGGACGTGACCGATGCCGCCTCGTTGCAACGCCTGTTCGAAACGGTTGGGCGTTTCGATCACCTCGTCTACACCTCCGGCCCGTCGGTGCGCGCAAAAAACCTGATCGAGACGGACCTGGATGAAGCCCAGGAAAACTTCAACGTGAAGCTGTGGGGCTCGCTACGGGCGATCCAGCTTGCGCTGCCTTACCTTGACGAGCGCGGCAGCATCAGCCTCACGTCCGGGCAGTTGGGGCGCAAGTTGGCGGCTGGCCAGTTCATCAAGACCGGTATCAACGCGGCGACCGAAGCACTCGGCAAGCAATTGGCCAAGGAACTGGCGCCGCGACGGGTCAATGTGATCAGCCCCGGCGTGATCGATACGCCAGCGTATGCCGGGCTGGCTGAGGAGCAGCGCCAAGCGATGTTCACCAAGGCAAGCGGGCTGTTGCCAGTTGGGCGGGTAGGGCAGGCAGAGGAAGTGGCGGCGGGGTATGTGTTGGCGATGGAGAATGGCTTTATGACCGGCGCGGTCATCGATATCGACGGCGGCGGCCTGCTGTAAACACCGGAAAGTCATGTGGGAGCTGGCTTGCCTGCGATAGTGCTGGTGAATTCACCACCGCTATCGCAGGCAAGCCAGCTCCCACACTGATCGCGTCAGACCTTAAGAGTACGGGTCATGCGCAGAGCCAGAACGCTACCCGCCACAATCACCGTTGCCAGCAGGTACAACGCGATATCCGTTGACCCCGTGGCATCTTTCACAAACCCGACGATATACGGGCTGAGGAAACCGGCCATCTGGCCCATCGAGTTGATCAATGCCAAGCCACCTGCCGCCGCACCCGCGCTGAGCATGGCGGTCGGCACCGGCCAGAACATCGGCAGACCGGTGAGGGCGCCCATGGTGGCAATCGTCAGGCCGAGAATTGCAATTGCTGGAGTGGTGGCGAAGTTCACCGCAATCACCAGGCCAATCGCGCCCATCAACATCGGCACCACCAAGTGCCAGCGACGCTCCTTGCGCAAGTCCGCCGAGCGACCCACCAGCAACATGAACACCGCCGCCAGCAGGTATGGGATCGCACTCAGCCAGCCAATCACCATGTTATCGCTGAACCCCAGGTTCTTGATGATCGACGGCAGCCAGAAGTTAATGGCGTAGACGCCACTCTGGATGCAGAAGTAGATCAGGCCGAACGCCCAGATCGCTGGGTTCTTGAACACTTCGGCGAGGGAGTCGGTGGTGGTTTTCGGCTTGTTGGCCAGGTCCGTCGCCTGGTCGGCTTCCAGCACCGCACGCTCGTGGGGCTTGAGCCACTTGGCGTTGGCGAAGCTGTCACTCAGCAGGAAGTAGGCGAGGAAGCCCAGGATTACAGTCGGGATGCCTTGCAGCAGGAACATCCATTGCCAGCCCGCGAGGCCACCTTGCCCAGCGGCGAAGTGGTTGAGGATCCAGCCGGAGAACGGGCTGCCGAGCAAACCGGACACCGGGATCGCCGACATGAACAGCGCCATGATTCGCCCACGGCGGAACGTCGGGAACCACTGCGAGAGGTACAACACCACGCCCGGGAAAAACCCGGCTTCGGCCGCACCGGTAAACAAGCGCAGGGTGTAGAAGTGGGTGGGCGTGGTAACGAACAGCAGGCAGGTGGACAAGGTGCCCCAGACGATCATCATCAACGCAATCCAGCGTCGTGGACCGAACTTGGTCAACGCCAGGTTGCTCGGCACGCCGCACAGCACGTAGCCGATGAAGAAAATCCCGGCACCCAGGCCGTACACGGTTTCGCTGAACTTCAATGCATCGAGCATCTGCAACTTGGCAAAGCCAACGTTTACCCGGTCGAGGTAGTTGAACAGATAGCAGATAAAAATGAAGGGGATCAGGCGCAGGGTAATGCGCTTGTAGATGGCGTTTTTATCGTCATCGGTGGCCAGTGTGGCAGCGGCGCTCTGTGACATGGCGGTCTCTCTTTATTATGATTTTTCGCGATGCGAGGGTAACGTTGATCGCCCAAACAGTCTCGGCGACGCGATGGGGTACTGTCTTTGTGCTCGCGCACAGTGAAGCACTCTTTGCGCTGTGCTGGTGAACAACCACCTTTTAGGAACTTAGCCCCATGTTCGAGCTGGATCATGACCTGGCGCAGGATATTGTCGATCGCACCATGGCGATCCTGCCCTACAACGTCAATGTCATGGACAGCCAGGGGTTGATTCTTGGCAGCGGCGAACCGGAACGCATCAACACCCGCCACGAAGGCGCGCAACTGGTACTGGCCAACGGGCGCGTGGTGGAAATCGACGGCCAGACCGCCAAGCACCTCAAGGGCGTGCAACCCGGCATCAACCTGCCGCTGCTGCACGACGGGCGCCTGATCGGTGTGCTGGGTATTACCGGCGAACCAGAAGGCCTGCGCACTTATGCGGAACTGGTGCGCATGACCGCCGAAATGCTGGTGAGCCATCGCCACCAGCAAGCCGAGCAGCAATGGCGTCGGCAACGCTGCGACGATCTGCTGGCCCTGCTGCTGGCCGAAACGGGAGACTCGCCGCGCCTGGTGGACGAAGCCCAACAACTGGGGCTCAAACCGCAGATGGCACGTACGCCGTATCTGTTCGAACTGGGTGCGGGTCAGTCGGCGGAGGCGTTGAGTGCCTGGTTGACCTCGCGTTACCCGGACAGTTGGTGTGTCAGCTCGGCGCAATTCTCGTTGTTGTGGTGTCGCCCGGCGGCAGTGCAAGTGGACAATCCACGCCTGTTGGAAAAGCTCGACGGCTTGGGCTGGAACATCCTGCGGGTAGCGGTGGGCGGGCAGGCCGATGGCTTGGCCGGGTTGCGCCGCTGTTATCGCCGCGTCGGTGACCTGCTGGCCTACGGGCGGGACATCCTGCCGCACGCCAGGCTGCTGACCCTCAACCGCTATCGCCTGCCAGTGATGCTCTGGCGTCATCGCAACGACGATGCCCTCGATGAGTTGCTCAACCCCTTGCGCAAAGTGCTGGCAAAAGACGGCAACGGCCAACTGCTGGCTACGTTGCGCAGTTGGTGCGAGCACGACGGGCAAAGCCAGGCGTGTGCCGACGCGCTGGGCATTCACCGCAACAGCCTGCGCTATCGCATGGAGCGCATTGCTGAACTCAGTGGTGTCGACCCGCTGAGGCTGGACGGCATGCTCGCGCTGTATCTCGGTGTGCAGCTATTGCCCCAGGCTTTGTCGGAATGAACAACAAACCTTTCCCGCACTTGTGCATCGGACCGGCGTCAATGTCGGTACCAACTGGCAGCATGGGCGTTATAAAAACCGGAGAAAGCCCATGAAAATCATCATCGCCCCCGACTCATTCAAGGACAGCCTGAGCGCTGAAGGCGTCGCCCAGGCCATTGCCGAGGGGCTACGCCAGGTCTGGCCAGATGCCGAGTTGGTGCAATGCCCCATGGCGGATGGTGGTGAGGGCACGGTTGAGTCAGTACTTGCCGCGTGCAACGGCGAATTGCGCAGCCAGTCGGTGCGCGGGCCACTGGGGGCAACCGTTGAAGCCCATTGGGGCTGGTTGGCCGACAGTCACACCGCAATCATCGAGATGGCCGAAGCCAGCGGCCTGCAACTGGTGCCGCCTGGGCAGCGCGACGCCTGTTCCAGCAGCACCTACGGCACGGGCGAATTGATCCGCGCCGCCTTGGACCTCGGTGCCCAGCGCATCATCCTGGCCATTGGCGGCAGCGCCACCAACGACGGCGGCGCGGGCGCGATGCAGGCCCTTGGCGTGCAGTTGTTCGACACTCAAGAGCAAGCGTTGCCACCGGGCGGCCTGGCCTTGGCTCGCCTGGCCCATATCGACCTTGAACAACTCGACCCACGCCTAGCCCAAGTCCGCTTCGAAATCGCCGCTGACGTGAACAACCCGCTCTGCGGCCCGCACGGCGCCTCGGCGATTTTCGGCCCGCAAAAAGGTGCCAACCCAGAGCAAGTCCAACAACTGGACGCCGCCCTCGGGCACTTCGCCGACCACTGCGCCAAGGTGCTGCCCAAGGACGTGCGCGAAGAACCCGGCAGCGGTGCCGCCGGTGGCCTTGGCTTTGCCGCCAAAGCCTTCCTCGGGGCGCAGTTCCGCGCCGGTGTAGAGGTGGTGGCTGAACTGGTCGGCCTGGATGCAGCCGTACGTGGCGCCGACCTGGTGATCACCGGCGAAGGCCGCTTTGATGCCCAGACCTTGCGCGGCAAAACCCCCTTCGGCGTGGCACGTATCGCCCAGCAGCACGGCGTGCCGGTGATTGTCATCGCTGGCACCCTGGGCGACGGCTACGAGCAGATGTACGCCCATGGGGTAGACGCCGCATTTGCCTTGCCCGCCGGGCCGATGAGCCTGGAGCAAGCCTGCAGTGAAGCGCCGCGCTTGTTGCGCGAGCGGGCGGCAGATGTCGCGCGGGTGTGGCGAGTGGCGGCGTTGCGCGCGCAATAGGCGCGCCCCTACACTGGGCGGCCACGTGTCTTTCAAAGGATGAAACACAATGCACACGCCTGAACCCCATATCGTCATCCAGCGCTTCACCGAGGCCCACCTTGAAGGTGTCGCGGCGCTCTATAACGAACCGGCCGTCTGCCGTCAGGTGCTACAGATGCCGTTCCAGTCCGTTGAGGCCTGGCGCAACAAGCTGGTGCTGGACAACGAACGGCGCCTGCAGCTGGTGGCGGTGCATGGTGGGGAAGTGATCGGGCAACTCGGCCTGGAGCAACAACTGCGCGTACGTCGCAGCCATGTTGGGTCGTTCGGCATGGGCGTGGCGACTGCCTGGCAGGGCAAAGGCGTAGGTTCCCGGCTACTGGCCGCCGCGCTGGACGTGGCCGACAACTGGATGAACCTGCACCGGGTTGAACTCACGGTGTATGCCGACAACGAAGCCGCGCAGAAGCTGTACCGCAAGTTCGGCTTTGAGGTCGAAGGCCTGATGCGCGATTACGCCGTGCGCGATGGTCAGTTTGTCGACACGGTGAGCATGGCCCGCCTTCGCACCTCGGTTTAGTCTTGCAGGGCAAATGCCACCGCAGCTTGCGCATGCAGCTCGGTGGTATCCAACAGCGGCAGGTCGCTGTGTTCCGGCTTGATCAGCAAGCTGATTTCCGTACACCCGAGGATGATCGCCTGGGCGCCGCGCGCCGCCAGCGACTCGATAACCCGTTGGTAAACCTGGCGTGACGCATCGCTGATCACGCCAACACATAATTCCTCATAGATAATTCGGTGCACGGCTTGACGTTCATCGGTGTCGGGCACCAGCACGTTCAGGCCGTGGCCCGCGAGACGCGCTTTGAGAAAATCCTGTTCCATGGTGAACGCAGTACCCAGCAAGCCCACCGTCAGCGTGCCGGCTTCAACCGCTGCCAGTCCTGCGGCATCAGCAATATGCAGGAACGGAATCGACACCGCCGCCTCGATACGTGGCGCCACCAGATGCATGGTATTGGTACACAGCACCACACACTCGGCACCCCCGGCTTGCAGGCGGCGGGCGGCATCTTCCAGGATCAGCGCCGTATCATCCCAACGCCCGGCATGCTGGGCTTGCTCCACCGGCCCGAAGTCCACGCTGTACATCAACAGTTGCGCCGAGCGCAGCGGACCGAGTTGGTCGCGCACGCGCTGGTTGATGATGCGGTAATACTCGGCGCTGGACTCCCAGCTCATGCCGCCGATTAGGCCGATGGTGCGCATGCGATGCTCCTGACAAGGAATGTCGCGTCACCTTACCCATCGGCGGTGGATTAGTCATACGCAGTTAGCCGCCAAATGACCGGTGCAGTTTCACATATCCAGCTTCACCCAGCCCGGCTCTGCCTCTTGCGGTGCCACTGCGTCGATGCGCTTGCCGGTCGCCAACTCCACGCGTTTCGCTACGTCCGGATCGTCGGCAAAAGGGATCAAGCTGGCATCGTCCAGGCTTTTGTCAGACTGCCCCTGCAAGCAATACTCCACCGCGCCGTACAGGCACACCACCATCAGCACGCCCCACATTTCAAACGATCCGAGCGTCAAGCTGGGCCAGTTTCATGTCGGCTACCCGTACCGTACGCCACGTGTTGTAGGCCATCAGCACCATCCCGGTAAGAAAGAACACACCACCGGCAAAGCGCACCACAAACCCCGGATGGCTTGCCTGCAAGGCCTCGACAAAGGAATAGGTGAGGGTGCCGTCATCGTTCACGGCCCGCCACATCAGGCCTTGGGTAATGCCGTTGACCCACATCGAGGCGATGTACAGCACCGTGCCGATCGTCGCCAGCCAAAAGTGCAGGTTGATCAGCGGCACGCTGTGCATCTGCTCGCGGCCAAACACCTTGGGAATCATGTGATACAGCGAGCCGAATGTGATCATCGCCACCCAGCCCAAGGCGCCGGCGTGTACGTGGCCGATGGTCCAGTCGGTGTAGTGGGATAGCGCGTTGACGGTCTTGATCGCCATCATCGGGCCTTCAAAGGTCGACATGCCGTAGAACGCCAACGACAGCACCAGAAAACGCAGGATCGGGTCGGTGCGCAACTGATGCCAGCCGCCGGACAAGGTCATCATGCCGTTGATCATCCCGCCCCAGCTTGGCGCCAGCAGGATCAACGACATCGCCATGCCCAGTGATTGTGCCCAGTCCGGCAGCGCGGTGTAGTGCAAGTGGTGAGGGCCGGCCCAGATGTACAGGGTGATCAGCGCCCAGAAGTGCACGATGGACAGGCGATAGGAATACACCGGCCGTCCGACTTGTTTCGGCACGAAGTAGTACATCATCCCCAGGAAGCCGGTGGTCAGGAAAAAGCCCACGGCGTTGTGCCCGTACCACCACTGCACCATCGCATCGGTCGCGCCGGAATACACCGGGTATGACTTGAACCAATCCACGGGAATCGCCAGGTGATTGACCACATGCAACATGGCGATCACCAGGATAAACGCACCAAAAAACCAGTTGCCCACGTAGATATGCTGGGTCTTGCGGCGCACCACGGTGGTGAAGAACACCACGGCATAGGCCACCCACACGACGGTCATCCACACCGCTCCGGAGAACTCGATCTCGGCGTATTCCTTGGTGGTGGTGTAGCCCAGCGGCAGGCTGACCAGCATGATCACGATCACCGACTGCCAGCCCCAAAAGGTAAAGGCTGCCAGGGTGTCGGAAAACAGCCGGACCTGGCAGGTACGCTGTACCGCGTAATAGCTGGCGGCAAATTGTGCGCTGCCGGCAAAGCCGAAAATCACCAGGCTGGTGTGCAACGGTCGCAAACGGCCAAAGGTGGTCCAGGGTAGATCAAGGTTCATTTCGGGCCACACCAATTGCGATGCGATCCACACGCCCATGGCCATGCCTACCACGCCCCAGACGAGGGTGGCGATAACGAATTGCCGCACGACTTTATAGTTATAGGCCTGCTCGATTGTTGCTTTGCTCATGCTCAGTCCTCCCACGGTTCCAAGTGGCGGCACTGTAGGAAGCGTGGGCAAAACAAAACAGGCTCAGAAAAAACTCATTCATGCGGATCAGTTTTATCGGCCTGAAATAGCGACGTTTAGGCGCTCTGATCTGCTTTTTAACGCCATACCTGAATCTTCAACGTGCTGCGCCGTAGCTGCATAGTGGGCCCGTAGAAGACGCGCCCGCTGTCGCGCAGGCGTTAATTACACGCCACCCCCGTGCATCTGCCATGATCGAGCTTCGCAACCTGGCTCACCCAAGGAACGCCGCAATGGACGATGTACAGCAACTGGGCGAGATGCTTCGTCATTACGCCGATAGCGAAGCGCACAAGAAACAGCAATTCGATGTGCAGTCGGCGCGCTGGGCACAAAAACTCGGTGAACTGTTCGGGCAGATCGAGCAATGGCTGGAACCGGTCAAGTCGGTGGGCTTGCTCGAAGTTCATCGTGAAGCCTATGTGGCCAGCGGCCCAAGCGTGCCGGTGGAGACCTCGACGTTCAAGACCGAGAAGCTGACCGTGCACATCACCGGTAAGCCCGTGGAATTCGTCCCGGATGTGATGGGGGTGGGCGGTTTTATTTCAGTGGCGGTGATGGGCCTGACCGCCGCACGTCATGGCAGCGTCTCGCTGGTGCTACCGGCGGATAAAAACGATTGGCTATGGAAGAAAACCAATGGCCTCAAGGACCCCGACACCTTCAGCTTTGACGCCAACTTCCTCGCCTCTCAGCTCCAAGGCCTGATTCCCCGCGAGCGTAGTTAACCGGTTTGCCCGAAACGGGCAGGTCTGAAAGGCCGCCTTCGCAGGCAAGCCAGCTCCCACATTCGACCGCATTTCAAAGGATGGACTCGGTCACCTGTAGGAGCTGTCGAGCTTTAGCGAGGCTGCGAAGACGGCGGCATTGGCGATAAAAATGTTGTGCCAAGCCGCCGTCATCGCAGGCAAGTGCTTATTTCAAGGCAGGGTCACCTGGGTTGAGCTTTTTCCAGCTTTGCATCACCGCCTGCGCCTTGGGCTCCTGGCCGTTCTCCAGGTAATACTGGATCAGCGACAGCCGCGCGTTACGGTTGTAAGGCTGGCGCTGCAACAGGCTTTCCAGTTGCTGGGTGGCTTCATCGACCTTGCCGCCGTCGTGCAAGGCGACGGCGAGTACAAACGCGTACTGCGCGTTGGCGGGGTCCAATCGCACAGCGTTGTGTAAGTAGGGCATGGCATTGGCCGTATCGCCTGCACGAATCAGCATCAGCCCTTGGGTGTGCTGCAACAGCGCCGCATCCGGATGTTGTGCCAACTGCTCGGTGATCAGGCTGCGCGCCTCCTGCGCGCGGCCGTTGGCTTCAAGCCACTGCGCGAGGGTGACCAGCGCAGGAAAAAAGTCCGGGTCACGCAGCAACGCCGTGCGCAACTGACCTTCCACTTTGTCGCCACGGCCACTGGCCTGGTACAGCATGGCCAGGTTGAGGTTGGCTTCGGCGCGCTCCAGCAGGCTCATCTGCACCTGTTCGTACTCGGCGATGGCGCTGTTCCAGGCCGGGCCTTGGCCGGGCACGCTCAACAGGTCCCGCGCGGCGATGATGCGCACGGCCCGCACCGGGTCTTTGAGCAACGTACCGTAAAGCGCCACGCGTTCTGGGGGTGGCAGCAGGGTGCTGACCGCACGCACGGCGCTTTCCCGTACTTGCGGGGCAGGGTGGGAGAGGTCCTTGGTCGCCAAAGCCAGTGCCTGCTGGCTCGGGTAGTTGGGCAACTCCACCAGCAACGTCGCACGCTGGATCGCCGGAAGGTTGCCGCGCGCCAACTGGTCATAGAGCGCCTGGGCTGCGCCCGGTTCTGCGCCGCGAATCAACGCCATGCTCTCGGCGTAAGAGGGCGCCTTGAGCACGTCACGCGCTGCCGCTGGGATGCTAAAGCTGTGGTCATGGCGCAAGTCGTTGCCCATGTAGACCTTGCCTGGCATGTGGCAATCGACACAGAACGCACCGGCCTTGCCCATGTGGTCGGCGGAGTCGTACTGCTTGGCCTGCAACCCCCGCCCATCCACCGTGGTGTACGGGGTTTTGCCCGCCGGGTTATGACATTGCGCGCAAACGGCATTGCCGGGTGCCTTGAGCTCATTGCTGTGGGGGTTGTGGCAGTTGCTGCAGCGCACGCCTTTTTCGGCCATTTTGCTTTGCGCGAAGGAGCCGTGCTCGAACACTTCGTCCTTGATCTTGCCGTCCAGGGCGTACAGCTCGCGGGTCAATACGCTGGGCAGGTAGTCGTCCATCAGGCGTTTGCCCACGGTGAAACCATCGCCCAAGGGGGCGCGGCGCGCATGACAGCGCGCACAGGTTTCCAGCTCGACGGTGGCGTCTTTGTCTTTGAGGTCTACGGCGAAGCCGGCATGCAGCAGGTCACCCTTTTTTGCCGCCCATTGCAGGTGGTTGGACGCCGGGCCATGACAGGCCTGGCAGCCGACGCCGAGACTGTTCCACTGGCTGTCGAAGCTGTTTTTGACCGCGTCGAAATTGCGCTTGTAGCCGGTGGTGTGGCACTCCACGCACATGAAGTTGGCGTTCTGGCTGGGTTTGCTCCAGTGCAGTGGGTTCTTGAAATTCACACCTTGGCCGGGGTAAAGGTGAAACCAGCGGTGCAGCTGCGTATCCCAGGCCAAGCCGAGGGCTTGCAGGCGTCCCTCGCCAACCTCGATCAGGTATTGCTGCAACGGGGCGATGCCAAAGGTGTAGGCCACCTTGAAGTCGGCCGCCTGGCCGTCGCTGCCAGGGGTATTGACCCAATACTCGGCGCCCCGGCGAAAAAAACGCGTGGTTTCGCCTTCGCCGGTAAAGCTTGCGTCATTGAAGTCTGCCGGCACCGTCTGCGCGTTGGCCGCCTGCATCGCCAACTGATGGTGGGAACCTTGCCAGTCCTTGACTTGCGCCTGGTGGCAACCCTGGCATTGCTGTTCATCGACCATCTGCGCGGGGGCGATGGGCGCCGGTTTTACGGCCGCCACAGGTACCGGCAAGCGAGGTGTACCGGCCTGCAGGAAAAACCAGATCCCGGCCATGCCCAACAACAGCAACACAATCAATACGGGGTAGAGGTAACGTCGGAGTGAATCACGGTGGGGTACGGCTGGTTCTTTTTTGGGCCTGGGCATTCCGACTTCCGTTGTCTTGATGCATGGACGCTCTACGGCGTGCTTAAGCTTCGTGCAGCTTTGACGCTGTGCTCAAGTCTGTCAAACGCACGGCGCGAAATAGCGGCTATTTCCCCAGAGTTGGCTATACCTACAAGCTCAATGTTTCAGTGATGACCGCCAGGGAGTTCAATGATGAAACTAAGGCTAACGATCAGCGCGCTGTGCATCGCCTCAATCGCAATGGCAGGTTGTGCCAGCAAGGTCACCCAACCCGAGGAATACTCCGGGTTTCTCTCCGACTACAGCCAACTCAAGGAAGCCAAGTCCCCGTCGGGTGCCGAGGTGATGCGTTGGGTTGATCCCAAGCTGGACCTGAGCCGCTACACCGCGGTGTACGTCGAACCGACCCAGTTCTATCCCAAGCCCCAGGCCACCGCCAAGATCCCGGAAAGCACCCTCAACGGCATCAACACCTACTACAACCAGGCGCTCAAGCGTGAGCTGGAAAAATCCCTGCCCTTGGCCAACGCGCCTGGCCCCGGGGTGATTGTGGTGCGTGCGGCGATCACTGCTGTCAGCAGCAAGACCGAAGCCCTCGCGCCGTACGAATACATCCCCGTTGCGCTGGTCGTGGCGGCCGCCAGTACGGCGACGGGCCACCGTGACCAGGAAACCACCCTGGGCACCGAGGCGCAGTTCCTCGACGGTGCCAGCGGCAAGGTGCTGGCCCAAGTGGTGCGCAAGGGCACCGGCAAGCCGCTGTCCAACGACGCCCAAGTGATGAAGGCCGACGATGTGAAAAGCGTCATCGACGGTTGGGCGTCAGACCTGCATCAGTCGTACGTGAAGCTCAAAAAGCACTAGAACGTATTACGCGCCTGCCGGTTGTAATAGCTGAGCAGGGCGTCGTAGCGGCGGGTGACGAGGTAATAGTCGTCACTCAGCTGCTGCGGCAGCGCGCGGGCCTGCCAGTCTTTTTCCAATGTGTGTAACGCCGCCAGGTAAGCCTCGGCGGGCGAGGTGATGATGTACCACATGTACTCGGCGTCCTCATCCCGCTCCGGGCTGGTGGGCGTGCGGATGTAAGCCTTGGTGCCATCGGCGGCTTGTTGCACCGCTGCGGCCAGGGTGGCGACCGCCTGCGGTGTGAGGCTCGCATCACGCATGCCGAGTTCGATCTGGTTCACCGCCTCACGCGCCGCGATCATGTAGTTGAGGATGTGCCAATGCACGTCGCGACCGAACCGCGCCTCCAGCAACGCCAGTTGCGCAGGCCGCATGCGCAGGTCCTCCACTTCCAAATCGTTACGCAGCTCGGCAGATACCCGCCAGTAGTCCTCGCCTTTTTTCTCCAGCTCTTGCGCCAGGTGCTTGTTCATCACCTGCGCGACCATTTGCTGTGTGCTCGGCGGTATACCGTTGGCGCGATAGGCCGGTATGACGGTGTCAGACAGTGAGGTGAATTTATTCAACTGGTAGGCGTACACGCTGGCCAGCCCAACCATGCGACTGCCAGGGTCCTGGCGCTCCAGCTTCAGGGTGTAGAGCTGCGAGCAGACTGCCGCCTGGATCAGGCGCGGTTCGGGCTCGTTACGGTCGCCATAGTTATCCGTGTCACGCGCTTCTGGCTGGGTTGAGTGCTTGCGGTAATAGGCCAGGCGCGTATCCCGGTCGATGCGGTTCACGCAATCAATGATCGGCGCCAGGGCGCTGGCGGCTGCAGTGTGGGGGCTGTCGTGCTGGTCCAGCCACAACTGCACCTGTTGCAGGGGCTTGGTGGCGCCGGCCATGCCGAGCAATCCCAAGGCCAGGAAAATGCCGATGGGGAATAGCAGATTCGGATTCATCTCTTGGCCTCCTGGCCGTACCACTGCGCTTCGGTGGCGGGTGCCTGGCATTCGGGAGCAGTGCGCGGCATGCGGCTGCACAGGCGTTCGGTCCACTGTTGCAGACCCTGGTTGCGGGTGACCAAGTACTGCCTGTCGAGCAGCAACAGGCCGGCATAGAGCGCAATCACCACGAGGACGGCCAGCACCATGCCCCCTGTGGTCCAGCGGGGGTGACGGACAGTCCAGGGGGTGTGGTGGTTGTTGAACGGTCGCTTGACCAGGCCGATCAGTGCCAGAGCGCCCACCAGCGTCAGGCTGGCGACGGGGCTGAAGACATACCCCAGCGCGCCCGCCAGCACCACCCCAGGCACCAGGTCGCGTATTGGCAGTAGCTTCAGGGGCATGCGCTCGCTGAGTCGTTCATCCAGCACACGGTATTGGTGGGCCAGTGGGCGCCACACTTGCCAGGCCAGCCCGGCACCGATCACGGCGGCCAATGCCCACAGGATCCCGTAGCCCATTGTCGGTATCACGTGACCGGCCAGGCGCTCGGCCTTGACCAGCGCGCCCACCAGGCAACCCAGCACCAGCGCGACGATCCACGGCCAAGTGTCGGTAGCCGTGTCCCAGCCTTGCCAGAAATACACGGTGCCGCCGGGCATCGCTTCGGCGAGGGCCACGTGGTCGGCATAGATATCGGCGCTGAGGGCCTGGCAGGCTTTCCAGTCGTCTTGATCCAGGCGCTCGGCGAACGCACGGCGCTGACTCAGGCTCATCGGCGCCAGCAACAGGCGTGCAGCGCGTTGTTGCGGGGTGAAGGGCGGCTCGGCGGCCAATGCCCGTTGGCGTGCGATAAAAAGTGGCCCTTGCTGGCGTCGCAACAACAGCGCCCAGTCGCCGGGCGGGCACGTGTGGTCGGCGCCACCGTGCCAGTCCTGGCCAGCACACACCGCGTCGAACACGGCGCAGGACCAGTAATGACTCTGGGCCAACAGCCTGGCCAGCCATTGGTTGAACCACTCGGCATGCGGGTGGTTGTGCACCCACGCGTGTTGATCACGCGCCGCGTAGGCGGCCAGGAATGCCGCCTCGTCCTTGTGCTCAAGGGCCTCGCGTAACGGTTGCTGCAGAGCGGTACGGTGTTGGCGTTCGAGTTTCTCGACCAGCTCGGCGGGCAGCTCGAGGCGTTGCCAGGCCGTAAGCCAGTTGAACGTTTCGAAGGCCCAGCGCGTGTCTTCGGCGCTGAGTTCGCCTTCGATGCTGCGATGCAGCAGGTGCACTTCGAAGAACAGCGCTGTGCCGTCCTGCATTGCGGCTTGATAGCGTTGGTCGAGGGTTTCACCCCGGTGTTCAACCACGACTTCGACGGTTTCCTGCGGAGCTTGGCTCCACTCCAGCGCAGCCTCGTAGGCTTCGCGCAGGCGCTGGAAACCCTCGGGGTCTTCGTCCGGCCGGGTCTTCTTCAACAGCGCGGCGTATTGGCGCTTGATCGTGCGGCTATCGGCATCCGGCGTAAGGCCAAGGACATTCCAGCAAGTCATGTGCGGTGCAACTCCCTAAACAATCGGGCGCACATTACCTGTTTTAGGGGGTGATAAACCAGCGGTAGTACGGGTTGGCGCTGTCCTGCTGCAACACCTCCCGAATATCCCGCCCCCATGCATCACGGTCGCCGTCGTAGGCATGCAGGCTGGCGCGGTAGAACTGCATCAGCCGTTGCTGCTCGGCGCTGAGGGTGCGGGTGAACGTTGCGTCTGCATTGACCAGCGGCACCGGCGTGCGCAGGTCGAGCAAGGCCGGCAGCACTCGGGTGATTTCCTTGGCGCGCACCCACGGTGCGTATTCGATGTGCGGCTGGTCATCGGTGACGGCGGGCGCGTCGGCGGCAAAACGCTCCAGGCCCTGGCGATCGGTGACCCAGGTGGCTAGCAGCGTCGCGGCTGAATCGATACCGACGTCGAACAGCGCACTGCGCACGCCGGGCTGCTCGAAGCGCTGGCGGATGCGCTCTGCGTCCAGATTGATCGGTTCAAGGGAACCCACCAGCAGCATCTCGTGAAACTCACTGGTCCACAGCGATGCGTAGGGGAATACGTCAAGAAAGCTGCGCACCAGCGCGCGGGAGTCGTCGATGTTTTGCGTCGGCAACGGCAGCCATTGGGCGAGCAGGCCGTTTTTCTCCAGGCGTGTGGCGGCCAGCCTGTAGAAGTCCTGGGAATAGAGGTTAACCACACCGGCGGCGGAGGGCGGCGGGGGCTCCAGGGTGATCAGGTCGTAGGCTTGTGGATTGCGCAGCAGTTCCTGGCGACCGTCGCGCAGGCGCACTTCTACGCCAGGGTCGCTGGCAGCGTTGTAATTGCCTTTGAACAACGTTGCTGCCTGCACCACCGACGGCAGCAATTCGGCAACAACGCGGTGTTCCAGGCCTGGGTAACGCAACAAGGCGCCGGCGGTTATGCCGGTGCCAAAACCGATCACCAGCGCCGACTTGGGCTCGCCGTTGTGGATCAGCAGCGGCAATAACGCCTGGATACGCATGTAGCGCAGCGACGGCATGGCGTCGCCAGTGTTCGATACGCCTTGGATATACAGGCGCTGGAAAGCCCGTGCGCCCTGGCCTTGAGTGACCACGGCCACCGTCGCCCCACGTCCTTCCTGATAAAACGCCAAGCTGGCATTGCGTGCGCCCGGCAGTAATTTGGCCAGGCGATCCACTGGAGTCAGCAGTGCCACGGCCACCGATACCAGCCCCAGCGCCACCACGGCCTGGCGCCGACCTTTTTTAACGCCATGGCCACGCCGCACGGCCAGGTAGCCCACCACGCTCGCGATCACAGCCAGCAGGCCCAAGGTCCGTACCAATCCCAGCCACGGGATCAGCACAAACCCGCAGAGCATCACACCGACAATCCCACCCAGGGTGTTGAACGCCACCACAGCGCCCACGTCGCGGCCGACATGGCGGTTTCCCACGCTCAGGCGCAAGGCCACGGGAAACGCAGCGCCCAGCAACAGTGTCGGCACAAACACGATGCACAGTGCCGCCACTGCAAACCGTGCACTCATACCGGGCAGTTCACTGCCGCCCAGGCTCAGCACCAGCGACTCGGCCTGGGTTTGCAACAGCACCAGCCAACGGCCCAGCAGGGCGATTTCCAGCAGGGCCACCAGCCCGGCACCCGCGATCAACAGGCCGAATATGCCCCAAGGGTCACGCAGGCGCTCCACGCGGCGGGACATCCATTGGCTGCCCACATACAAGCCGGTCAGGTAGGTGGCGAGTACCACTGCAAACGCATAGGTGCGTGTGCTCATGAACTGCACGATGGATTGTGACCACACCACCTCGTAGCCCAGCGCCACACCCCCTGCGATGGCGT
Organism: Pseudomonas sp. PGPPP1; assembly: GCF_002255865.1. Taxonomy (NCBI): domain Bacteria; kingdom Pseudomonadati; phylum Pseudomonadota; class Gammaproteobacteria; order Pseudomonadales; family Pseudomonadaceae; genus Pseudomonas; species Pseudomonas sp. PGPPP1. The sequence goes on from NZ_NKIG01000001.1 coordinate 707,264, forward strand.
AGAGCACCAGCGCCAATCGAGCGGGTTGTACCGCATGAGCCGGAGCCACAATGGCGGGCGGTCGATGACGCACCGCCAGCATTGCGCCCGCCGCAGCGACCAGGTTCAACAGCGCCGCGACCAACGCACTGCCGCGCACGCCAAATTGCGCGATCAAAACGAATGCCGTCAGCAACGTACCGGCAATTGCCCCGGCGGTGTTGGCGGCATACAAGCGCCCGCCAGCCTGGCTCAAGCCTTTGGCGTCGATGTTCAGCGAGCGCACCAGCACCGGCAACGTGCCGCCCATTAGCAACGCTGGCAGCCCCACCAGGGCAAACGGCAGCGCCCAGGCCAGCAGCCCAATGCGTGCCTCCAGCCAAGCGAAGGGTTCGGCGGCGGTGCCCAGCGCCAGCGTGGCGCCGACGCCGAAAACGGCCACCAGTAATTCCAGGCCCGCGTACAACAGCAATGGCCGCGAGAAGCGGTCCGCCAAGCGTCCAAACAACAGCCCACCCAGGGCCAGTCCAGCGAAAAAAGCACTGATGCCGGTGGTGATTGCATACACCTCCACGCCGACCACCAAGGACAACTGCTTGATCCACAGCACCTGATACACCAACGCTGCGCCGCCGGAGATGAACAGGAGGAGGGCGGGGAGCAGGATTGAGGTACGGGTGGCGATCTCCAGGGGCTTGCTGGCAGTGCGTGCGGTCATTACAGAATTCCAGAGCTTGCGAAGAACTCTGTGGGAGCGGGCTTGCTCGCGAAAGCGGTATGTCAGTCGCCGAATAGGTTGGCTGATCTACCGCTTTCGCGAGCAAGCCCGCTCCCACATTTTTGTTGTGTTGTGTCAGTTATGAGGCGGGCGCGGCCTTCATCTTCGCCTCAATTTTCTTGTCCACCGCTTCACGAATCTGGTCGATGCTGAAGCTCGGCGGTTTCTGGCTCGGTGGGTATTCGACAAAGGTTTCCAGGAACTTCGCCGCTTTGGTCACCGCTACCGCTCCCAGGTAAACGTTCTTGGTGGTCCAGTCGTAATACTGGTCTGAAACCACGTCCGCACGTTCATACGGGTCCATCCTCAGGTTGAAGATCTTCGGCACCCGCAACTGCACGAACGGCTCGCTCCAGACCCTGAACCCACCGGGCTGGCGCTGCTCGGCGAACACCACTTTCCAGTTGTCGAAGCGTATCGACACCAGCATGCCGTCATCATTGAAGTAGAAGAACTCGTTGCGCGCGCCTTTAGGCTGTTGGCCAGTGAGGTAGGGCAGTTGGTTGTAGCCGTCCAGGTGCACCTTGAAGTTGGTGCCACCGGCCGTCGGTGCCCAGCCTTTGAGCAGCTTGTCCTTCACGTCGGCATCACCGGCGGCGGCGAGCAGGGTCGGGAACCAGTCCATGCCCGAGACCATCTCGTTGGACACTTCGCCCCCCTTGATCTTGCCCGGCCAACGGATGATCGCCGGCACCCGATAGGCGCCTTCCCAGTTGGAGTCTTTCTCGTTACGGAACGGCGTGGTCGCCGCGTCCGGCCAAGAGAACTGGTTCGGCCCGTTGTCGGTGGTGTAGACCACGATGGTGTTGTCGGCGATTTTCAGGTCATCGAGGGTTTGCAGGAGTTTGCCCACATCGCCGTCATGTTCCAGCATGCCGTCGGCGTACTCGTTGCCGGGCATGCCGCTCTGGCCCTTCATCGAGTCTCGCACGTGGGTAAACACGTGCATGCGCGTGGTGTTCATCCACACGAAGAACGGCTTGTTGGCTTCGGCTTGTTTTTTGATGAAGGCTTGTGCCGCAGCCGTGGTTTCGTCATCGATGGTTTCCATGCGCTTGGTGGTCAACGCGCCGGTGTCTTCGATCTTGCCGTCGGCAAAGCTGTGGATCACCCCGCGTGGGGTGTTGGCCTTGACGAATTCTGCATCGTCCTTGGGCCAATAAGGGCGTTCGGGTTCTTCCTCGGCATTAAGGTGGTACAGGTTGCCGAAGAACTCGTCGAAGCCGTGGTTGGTCGGCAGGTACTCATCCCGGTCGCCCAGGTGGTTCTTGCCAAATTGCCCGGTGGAATAACCCAGCGACTTGAGCGCCTGGGCAATGGTGATATCGCGTTTTTGCAGCCCCACTGGAGCTCCCGGAATACCCACCTTCGACAGCCCAGTGCGCAACGGCGTCTGGCCGGTGATGAAGGACGAGCGCCCAGCCGTGCAGCTGTTCTCCGCGTAGTAGTCGGTGAACATCATGCCTTCTTTGGCGATCCGGTCGATATTGGGCGTCTTGTACCCCACAACGCCCATGGAATAGGCGCTGATGTTGGTTTGCCCGATGTCATCGCCGAAGATCACCAGGATATTCGGCTTCTCGGCAGCCAGGGCGGATGCCGAGGCGCCGAGCACCGAAGCCGCCACCAGGGCGAGCTTCGGCAGCCACTTGCGTATGCGAGTCATAAGACTTGCTCCTTTTAGGGCTCTGGTCGCATTGGCTGCGACCTACGTTTATTACAGTCCGTCGTGACGTTTTTCTTATTGCACCTGCGCTTGCACAGCCGGCTCGAAGGGGTAGATGCGGCGCCATTCGCGTGCCATATCCACCACGGTCCAGCCGTTTGCCTTGGCCAGGTCAAGCGCCTTGTCCAGGCGTCCCACCTGCGATTCTCGGTCGTAGGCCCACTCGCGCTTGGCATCGGTGTGGTGCACCAGGCCCATCAAGCGCTTGCCGCTGCCAGCGGCGGTCCATTGCAGCATTTGCAGGTCGCCGTCGGAGTTGCCGAACGCCAGGATTGGACGCCGCCCGATCACCGCGTCGATGCTTTCCGGCTTGCCGGGGCCGTCGTCGTTATGCGCCAGTTTGGCGGTGCGCAGCACCTGGGGTTGGCCGCCGTTTAGCTGGAACTGAGTGACGAAATTCGAGCCGATGACCTGCTCTGGCGGTATGCCGTACACCTCTTCGGCAAAGGCGCGCATGAAGGCGGTGTCACCACCGGAGACGATGTAGGTTTTGAATTGCTGGCTGCGCAGGTAATCGAGCATTTCCAGCATGGGCTGATAGATCATCTGGTCGAACGGCTTGCCGGTTTTGGGGTGACGAGCCTGTTTCAGCCAGTGCCGGGCATTGTCGATGAAGGCTTGCGTGCTGATACCGGTGTGGGTGGCGCCGATGATTTTCAGCAGGCCCTGCATGCCGGAGGCGGCGAGGGCCTGGTGGTCGCCTTCCAGCACGGCCTGGAACGGTTGGGTGGTTTTCCATTCAGGATGCTGGGGCGCCAGGCGCTTGACCTCGTCAAAGGCAAACAGCACTTCGAAGTACGCCGGTTGTTCGGTCCACAAGGTGCCGTCGTTATCGAAGACGGCGATGCGTTCGGCAGGCTTGACGTAGTCCTTGGAGCCTTCGACGGTCACGGCCTGCACGAAGTCGATGATCTGCTGCTTGCTCGGGCCTTCGTTCCATGAGGGCAGCGGGTCGGCGGCCAGTGCAGGCAGGGTCAGCAGCAGAAGAAGAGGCAGGGCAGAACGCAGCGACGTCATGGGAAGTCCTTTTCGTGACGAGGGTTCAGTGCAACCAAGCGTAGTTGACGACACGCCCAACGCAATGCAGCCCACGTTTTTCGCCACAGGGGCGGGATACGCGGCCACAGCGCATGCAACAGGTAACCCGCCAGGACCAGCGCGATAACCGCGGCGAGCCAGGCGAGCAGATGCTGCGAAAGCTGCCTGCGGCCGTGTTCGATGGAGAAGGTGGGGGAGTAGGCGCTGACTGCCTGTGCGTCCACGGTGAGTGGCGGCAACTGCGCGAATTGGAGGCGATGATTGCGGCTGTCCCACCACTTCACGCTAATGGCTGGCAGCGTGAAGTGGCCGCCTTGCTGCACGCGGTACACCAACGCGTCGATGCGCTGGCCGCCAGTGATGGCGCCACGGCCATCGTCCAGGTTGCTGATAATGGGGGCCTGCGGATAAAGGCGCAGGCCTTTGATCTGAGCGGCGGCGGGCGGTGGCAGCGACAAGCCGGGCGTGTCGTCGGCCTGCAGTGTGAGCGTGCGGGTCAGGCTGTCACCGACCTTGAGGTCCGTGGCCGTGAGGGTTTGGCTCAAACGTAAACCACTGGCGACCAAAACCGGTTCGTCCGCAGCAAACCCCGGCGGCGGGCTTGCCTCGAAGGATAACGGTGCACTTTGCGCCGTCAGCGGTGCGCTGGCCTGGCCCGGTTGCGCGCTGATCGTCAGTGCCGGCACCGTAAAGTGTTGCGCGGCATTCGGCGTGATGCGGTAGGCGTAGCGCATGCCGTAGAAGGTCTGGCCGTCGATCACCTGTGTGGTGTGCTCGGCTTCACCACCGGGGGGCTGCACGCGTGCGCCTGGCAACTTCAAGTCTGGCAGTGTTGCGCCGGAGGTGAACCAGGTATCGGTCAGCACATCGACCTGCACCAGCAACTGCTCGCCTACCACCACCGACGCACCGGGTACCAACTGCGCCTGTACGCGCAACTGGGGCTCGGCGGCCCACACGGGGGCAGTGATCAGCAAGAGAACGCCACAATAGCGCTTCATGGTTTCGCCTCCTGATCCTGCAGGCTGAATTTACGTCGCAGGAAAGTGGCAGGCGAGGTGGTCAGGTTTTGTAGCCACAGCGCGTCGTTGTTGGCTTGCTGGGTCTGGATCGCCTTGCTCTGGCCCTTGCCGGGGGCCTTGTCGAACTTGACTTCATCGGGCTTGACCTCGGGGGTGTTGTTCGCCGCGCTTTCGGTGTCTTTCCTCAAGGCAATCGCCAGGGCCAGGTTGGCGCTGGCTTCAGGAAAGTCCGGTTGGAGCTGCAAGGCATGCTGGTAGGCGCTGATGGCGTCGTCGAACTTGAAACGGCGTACGTGGATGTTGCCCAGGTAGAACGCGGCTTGCGGCGTGTTCATCGCACTGAACGTGGTTTGGGCCAAGTCGTAGTCCGCCGCGTTGTAGGCTGCAATGCCCTTCCAGTAGGGATCGACAAACCGCGCCGCCGCCTCGGGGTAGTGATGATGCTCAAAGGCCCAGCGGCCTTGTTGGTCTGGGGTCAGGAACGGATTGGCCTCAGCTGGCGTTGGCGGCAGCAGCAGGCCGAGCAGCAAGACGGCGGCCCAATTCAGGCTCCAGCCCCGACGCACGCTGACCAACGCCAATAGCAGCAGCGGCCAGCACAGCCAATACCCTGCGTCTTTCCATTGCAGCAGCCGCTGTTGCTCGTCGGCATTCTGGAAATGTTGCTGGGCGTGGCGTTCGACCCAGTCCAGGTCATCGTCATTCAACGTCAGGCTGCCCAGGGGCGCATCGAGTGCCGAGGCCAGTTGCTTGAGCGTGGGGCTGCTGCCCAAGGCTAGCACCAACACTTGCAGCGAGCCGTCCTTGAGCGTGGGCAGTTGAGTGACGTCCGCGCCGTCGGTGACCAGCAGCAAGGTGCCCGGCGACTGTTGCAGAAGGCGTTTGGCCTGTTCGATCACCCCGGCGACGTCCTTGCCAGGCTTGTCTATCAAGTCGGTGCCCAGCGCCTGGATGAAGGAGTCGAGCAGCGCAGGATCGTCGGTGGGCGGCAACACCAGATGGGCGCTGCCCGCATACACCAGCAATGCCGTACGCGTGCCTTTGCGGCGTTGCACCAGATCGTGCAACTTTTGCTTGGCGGCCTTCAGGCGGGTGGGCGGCACGTCAGCGGTGTCCATCGACGGCGACAGGTCCACGGCGATGATCAACGGCGCGCGGTTTTCCAGGAAGTCCGGACGATCCTGTTGCCAGGTCGGCCCGGCAGTCGCTATTGCGCCGAGCACTAACAGTGCGCTCACCAGATGCACCGGGCGCACGCGATGCGGGTCGGTGGGAGTCAGCAACAAGTGCGGCAACAGGTGCGGGGCGATAGTGCCGCGCAGGCGCCGTTGCAGGTCGCGGCTGCGTTGCCAGATCAGCGGCAGCAATGCGCCCATTAGGGCGAGCAGCAGCCAGGCTGGGCGCATGAAGTGGAAGTTACTGAAGTCCATCCGCTGCCTCCCGTTTCGGCCGATGCGGCCACAGCGCCGCAATCAAGTGATACGCCGCCAACAGCACCAACGCGGCGCCCAGCGGCCACCAGAACAGGTCGCGCTTGGGTTGGTGGCTGAGGGTTTTCACTTGATGTGGGGTGATCTTGTCAAGGGTGGCGTAGACCTGGTTGAGGCTGTTGCGGTCCTCTGCGCGAAAGTAGCGGCCGCCGGTTGCGTTGGCGATGTCCTGCAAGGCGTTCAGGTTGACCTTGGCTTCTCCGGTCGCCTGTGGGTCGCCAATGCCGATGGTGTGGATGATCACGCCTTTGGCAGCCGCCATGTCGGCGGCATGATCCGGGGTGATTGCGCTGCTGGTATCGTTACCGTCGGTGAGCAGGATCAGCACTTTTTCCGGCTCATGGGCCTGGTCGAGCAGCTTGAGGCCGAGGCCGATGGCATCGCCAATGGCGGTATTCGGCCCGGCCATGCCGATGCCGCTGTCGTCCAGCAGCAGCGACAGGCTGGCGTGATCGAGGGTCAACGGCGCCTGGGGATAAGCGCCGCTGCCAAACAGGATCAGGCCGATGCGGTCGTCTTTGCGCTGCTGGATAAAGCCATGCACCACCTGTTTGACGGCGGCCAGGCGGTCGATCTTGTGGCCGGCGGCATCGGTGAAGTCCTGGGTTTCCATGGACTGGGAGATGTCGATGGCCAGCATCAAGTCGCGCACCGGTTGTTGGCGTTCGATGGGCTTTTCCACCCATACCGGGCGGGCGATCGCCAGCACCAGCAACGCCCAGACCAGCAGATTGAGCAGTAACTGGCTGCGATTGCGGCGGGTGCCGCTGTTGGACGGGGATGTACCGATGGCCTGGCTCATGCCGCCGAAAAACGGCACCCGCACAGCGCTGCGTGCTTCGCGGTACGGCGGCAAATAGCGGTAGGCCAGCCACGGCAGCGGCAGCAGTAACAACATGCCACATGGTGTTGCTCCACCCAGGCAGTGCACTGGGCCAGTAATTGCGCGTGTTGTTCACTAGGCAAAGGCGGGCCGTAGGCCAATTGCGCCAACTGCTGGCTTAGATCCTCCGGTATCGGCGCGCCGGCGTGGTGCTGCAAAAAGGCCTGCCATTCGGCGCCGCGCAAGGTTGGAATGCGTTGGTGTCGCGCCTTTGACAGCGGCATGGACAAGGCGACGCGCTTGAGCAGCTCGGGTAACTCTCGCAGGTCTTTCAACTGTTTCAAGCGGGCCAAGGCCTCGCGCCGATAAGCATCGCGCTGCCAACGCAGCCATTTGCGAATGCCGAGGATCAGCAGTCCCACCACCAGCAGCCCCAGCAGCACGGCCCAACCCCAGGTCTGTGGCCAATAGCTGACCGACGCGGGCAAGCCCAACTCCTTGAGTTGCTCGATGCTCGGCACATGCGCGGTCACCGGCGCTTCCCCAGTTCCGTGCGCAGTTGCTCGGCGGCGGGCAATGCGGTGCTGACCATCAGCAGCGGCACTTGGCTGCGACGCAACAGGCTGGCGACGTCCTTGAGACGCCCTCCGAGAAAGTCGCCCAACGGCTGGCGCACCTTGCGTTGGTTGACGGCCAACTCCACTTGTAACTGCCCCTGGGTCACCAATAACTGGCCACGGCTGGGCACGTTGAGCGCCAAGGGGTCGTACACCTGCAACGCCACCACATCGTTATGGGCCGACAGTTGCTGCAGCAGTTGAGAGGTGCGTGGGCCGGCTCCCGCAAAATCGCTGACCAGGCAGATCAAATGGTCGTGACCCGCCAGCGCCACGCACTGCTGCAAGACCTTGTCCAATTGGCTGTCGCCTTCATGGTCGGCATTGCCAGCATTGAGTTCGCTGTTCTGCAAGGCGATGCGGCTGCACAACGCTTCTACCCGTTTACGGCTGCGCAACGGCGCAACGCTGTCGATGCGTGAGTCGTTGAACACCAGGCCGCCCACCCGGTCGCCGGCGTTGAACACCATCCAGGCGGCCAACGCCCCGAGTTCAGCGGCAACCGCAGACTTGAAGCTGCGCACCGAACCAAAAAACATCGACATGCGCTGGTCCACCACAATCAAGGCCGGGCGGTCGCGCTCTTCGGTGAAGGTGCGCACCACCGGTTTGCCGGTGCGTAACGACGCACGCCAATCCAGGTGCCGCAAATCGTCGCCTGGCTGGTAGCGCCGCAGCTCATCAAAGTTCAAGCCCCGACCGCGCAGCCGCGAAGCATGGTTGCCTGCCAGCAGGCTGCCCTGAGGCTGGCGCGCGAAAAAACTCAAGCCTTGCGCCTGGAACTGCAAGGCCATCAACTGCGCCAGGCTCACGTAGACCAAGCCATCGGCGTTCATGCGGGAATCGCCACTTTGCTGAGCAGGCGGTCGAGTACCTGGTCTGCTGTCACACCGTCCGCCACCGCGTCGTAGCTCAGTTGTATTCGATGGCGCAGCACCGGGTGCACCACGGCTTGCACGTTGTCCGGGGTGACAAAGGCCTGGCCCTGCAACCACGCATCCGCCCGCGCACAGCGGTCAAGGCCGATGCCGCCACGGGGGCTGGCCCCCAGGCTGATCCAGCGGGCGAGGTCGGGGTCGTAGTCGCCGGGGTGGCGGGTGGCGTTGATCAGGTCGATCAGGTAACGGTCGATGGCAGGGGAGACTTGGATCGCGCTGACCTCCTTGCGCGCGGCAAAGATCACTTCGGGCTCCAAGGTGAAGCCCTGGACCGCCTGGGTGGCGGCGGCCTGTTCCTCTGCCCTGAGCAGGCGCAGCACCTGGCTTTCATTTTCGGCGCTGGGGTAGTCGAGCAGCAGCTTCATCACAAAACGGTCCATTTGCGCTTCCGGCAAGGGATACGTGCCTTCCTGTTCGATGGGGTTTTGCGTGGCTACCACGATAAACAGCTCGGGCAGCGGATGGCTGGCACCCGCCACGGTGATTTGCCGTTCTTCCATGGCTTCGAGCAGCGCAGCCTGGACCTTGGCCGGTGCACGGTTGATCTCATCGGCCAGAATCAAGTTGCCGAACAAGGGCCCCGGCTGGAAGCGGATCTGGTTCTGACCGTCGACCTGGTGCAGCACCTCGGCACCGGTGATATCCGATGGCAGCAGGTCGGGCGTGAACTGGATACGGCTCATCTTTGCGTCCAAATGCCGAGCCAGGGCCTTGACCGTACGGGTCTTGGCCAGCCCCGGCAGGCTTTCCAGCAACAGATGACCGTTGGCCAGCAGGCCCAGCAATATCTGGCGGATCACTTGCTCCTGGCCCAGGACACTTTCGGCCATGCTGGCTTGCAAGGCGGTTAAATCGTTGAGTGCTGTCATGCCATTCCTCCTTGAAACCTTGGGTCACCAGGGTGAGGTGACCACGATGTATTGCACGGAGCTGCCGACGTAACGCGGCTGGTACCAGGTCGGCCCGCAATGCTGGTAGGCCACGCCATTGGCCACCACCGACACGCAATCGGCCGGCACGGCGCTGACCTGGGTGCCAATGGCGAGGATCGTTGCCGTGGTGGCACCGACTACCGTCGCTGCCGCCCAAGGGTGATACCAGTCATCCGGGTGCGGAGGCGGTGGCGGTGGAGGAGGCGGCGGCGGCATTGGGCCTGGATGTGGCCCGGGTCCCGGGTAAGGGTGCGGCCCTGGCTCCGGATGGGGTTGCGGGTGCGGCTGCGTGTGTGGCTCGGGATGTGGCGGCATTGGCCGAGGCGCAGGCATGGGACGCGGCATTGGCGGCGGTGGTCGATACCCACCGCTGCCACCATGGGGCACCACGAAGGTACGCGCGCCGCCACCGCCGCGCACTTGCCAGGCCTGGGCCACCAAGGGGTCGAACAGGCTCAGCAGCAAACTGGCTGTCAATACCGCCGCCGTGGCTCTCATGGCTGTTCTCCTTGAGGCTCCAATTGCTGCAAGGGCACCGCACGGGCGCCGGCGGGTGGGATGAACTCAAAGTCCTGGGGCTTGATCGCGCTGTTGAGTTGCCAGTGATAGTTGACGCTGTGCCGAGGCTGCTCAGCCGTGTCACGACGGCTGATCACAAGGCGACAGGGCAGGGGGCGGGGCCCTTGGCGCACCCACAGTTGCCAATCGATATCCGGCTGGCGATAGGCGTAATGGGTGCAGGTGTTGCCGTCGATGGTTTCATCGCCGATCAGCAACGCGCTGCTGATGCCCACGTCCTTGGCGGTGCCGGGGTACCAGCGAAACAGATCGGCCAGGGGCAATTCGATGCCGTAGCGTTCGCTCAACTGGTCGAGCAAGCCGCCAATGTTCGCAGGCGCGGCCTGGTTGGCGAAGTAGCCGCTGCGGCTGTCGTAAAGCGTGAAGCTCTTGCCGTTGTAAAACAGGCTGCGGCGTTTGCCGTCGCTTTCCAGTGACACGTGCAGCTTGTCTGGCTGACGGGCCAGCAAACGTGCCTGATGGCTGAACTCGATGACCTGGCCGTTCTCCAGCACTTGGTCGGTGAGGCTGTTGGCGTCGATGCGAAACTGCTGCAGGCTGCGCAAATAGGCGCCCATTTGGTCGAGGGCGGCCAGGGCCTTGGGTTCCAGTTCCTCGGCCGAGACCGTGTTGGCGGTCAGGGCCAGGCAAATCAACAAGCATTGAAAGCGGGACATGACGCACCTCGTTCAAAGCATGAAGGTTGGGATCACTGGGATAAACGACAGGCGAAAGTTCCAACGGGGGCTGATCAGGTCGTCGGCGTGGATCACCGAGTACTGCACCTCACCGGAGATGCGTACCGGCAACTTGCCGAAATTGACGATGCGTCCTGCGCCGATACCGATGGGAAAGTTGACCTTGTTGCCGCTCTCGGCCTTCCAGTTCACCGTGATATTGGGCGTCATGCCCACCCGCCACTGGCCGGGGCCGGGAATGGCACGCTGGATGAAGTACTGGATGTTGGTCAGGCTGACGTCCTTGCGCCGTGAGTCGCCGCCTACCGACCACCAATGCTGCGGGAAGAACCCCAGGGTCCAGTCTTCGCCCAGGTAAGCTGCGACAAACGCCGGGCCAAGGGCGTACTTGCCGGTGCCGAGCACGTCTTTTTCGGCCGTGGGGAACATGGCCGTGGGGCCGAACCCCCAGACCATCTTGCCGCCATTGGCAAACCGTATCGGCTGCTTGGGGGAAAACACCCCCACATAGGCCAGGTCGCCAAACCCCGAGGTGCGGTCGAACGGGTCGTTGACCACATCGGGAAAGTCGCGGTCAGTCAGCACACCATAGGGGCTCATGCCGATCAGGTTGCCCGCCTTGGCATTCACCGGCGCGCTGACATAGCTCAGCGGAATGCGGTTGATCAGGTTCCAGTCCTCGCCGATGGATATCGGGAAGGTCGGCATGAAGCTGTATTTGCCCAGGTAGCGGGTGCCGTTGCTGTGGGGGCCCTTGAGGGCGGTGTAGTCGAACTGATTGAACAGCAACACCAGGTTGCCCACGGGGTTGTCCATCAGCTTGGCGATTTGCTCGGTTGACGGGTCGCAACCGGCCTTGACCACTTGCTTGAGGTCGATATCGAAGTCTTGTTGCAGACGGTGGCAGGTTTCGGGGTCGGCTTTGGTGGCGGGCGCCGGGCTGCTGCCCAGTTCCGGCAGGCTGGCGGCGGATAGACCGCCACTGGAAAGCACGCCAAAAATCAGCGGGGCAGCACACAAGCGAGCACGTGAAATCATGGCGTTACGCATCCTTGTAAACGGCCTGATATCGGGGGTTACGTGCCCGGTCTATCCCCTGTATGACCGGGCACGTGGTGTTACTTGAGCGGCGTCAACGGTGGCAGTTTCCATTGACCACTACTTACCTCAGGCTTGGGCAGGTAGATCCGCAGCACGGCATAAAACGGGCCGGGTGGAGCCGGCAACCAATTGCTCTGTTCCGCTTTCGGCGGTTCGTGGTGCTGCAACGCCAGGGTCAGGCCGCCGTCGGCGTCCAGCTTGAGGTTGGGCAACATCCGCGAATTGATCAGGTAGCGCTTCTTGTGGTTGGGCACCAGCAGTTTGGTCTTGGCGTCGTACATGGTCAGCGACCAGAACGCATCAGCCGGCGGCAGTTGGTCCTTGGCGAAGTGCACGGTGTAGCTGTGACGTGCGCCGTTGGCGGGCTTGCCTTCGCTGTCGACGAAATAGCTCAGGTAGATGGCTTCGTCGGTGGAATTGCCGAAAATCCCCAGGTCCGCACCGGCATAGCGGTACAGGTAGTTGTTTTTCAAGCGGTCACGGCTGCCGAACAGTTCCCCGCTGGACACTTGATGGGTGTCGATCTTGTCTTTCTTGAACGCGGCAAACTCGGCGCGGGCATCGGCGATCCCGTCTTCCAGGGCCTTGCGTTGCTCGGCGGTCAGTTGGTGCACCTTGAACGGTGCGCCCGGGGCGATGCCGATCTTGGCAAAACGTGCCAGCAGGTCTTTTTCGCTGTCCTGGGGCGCGGCGAACGCCAGCATGAAGTTCAGGTAACGGAACAACTGCGGGCCTTCGGTCATGGTAGCCATGGGCTTGGGCCAGTCGATTTTCGGCGCAGCAGGTGGTGCCGGCTGCTTAACGTAGCTGCTCAGCGGCTGCACTTTATAGCCGTTCTGGATCTGCTTGACCTTGTTCAGGTCTTTCTCGTCAAACAACTGCGTGCGGTAGAGCGCATAGGCGATGTTGCTCTCGCTGTACACCACGCGGTCGATGTCGACCGGTTGCTGACCTTTCCAGTCAGGCCCGGCAATCATGTAGTGGCCGCCGTTGTTGCCGGTGCTGCGGGTGCCCAGGTAGGCGATGTTTTGCGTGTAGAGGTCGATCAACTGCACCGAGTAGTAGCGGTTGTCTTCGATCTTCGGCAAGGTCAGAACCAGCGGTTCCTTGCGCAAATCCATCCAGACGAACGAGTAGGGCGTGTCTGAATTGGGCGTGACAAACGCGTTGTCCTTGGGTGTGAACACCTGGGCGGTATTGCCGATATGGTTGAACGGCGCCTTGAAGTTCGCACCGCCCTTGTCAACGGCCTGGGTGTAGAGCGTCTTGTACATCGCTACCACCGGGTAGCCATATAGATAGGCTTCCTTGGCAATGGCACGTGCTTCGGCGGGAGTGGCCGTGAAATCGGCCAAAGCGCCAGTACTCATGAGTATCGAGAGGCTCGCCAACAGCAGGCGCGTCGGTTTTCCAATCATGTTGTTGCGTCCTTCCAGAGATCTTTTTAAAGGGCGTGGGATGAAAGCGCCGAGTTTCCTGTTTTATTTGCCGAACGTCACGTTAATCCCTGCGAACAAGGTGAACTGAGGCAAACCATCGCCTTTGCGTGCCACCGTCCATTGCGGCTCCACATAGGCATTAAGGATATTGCTGCCGGCTTTCCAGGCCTTGCCCATCCCCAAGCCAATGGGGATGTAGTGAGTGTCGTTCTTCAAATCGAAGGTCCAGGTGCCCGTGGAGCGCAGGTACCAACCCTTCGGCAGGTTATGAATGATGAAAGGCTGGAAAGTTGCACTTTCCACGTGTGCACGGTCGCGATCACCGGCAAATGAGCTTTGGTATTGCACCAGTGCGCCAAGCAGTCCTCTTGGCGACGCATCAATAGCAATTGCCGCCAGGCCCGCCTGCCACTTGCCGGTGCCCAGTTCGTCGTGCTCAGCGGTGGGGGCGGTGATTTGCGGGCCGATACCCAACTGCACGCCCTCAGTCTTGAGCAGGAAGATATCGAACAGGTTCAAGTCGCCGATACCGGTGCTGTAGCCGCTGTGGGGATCGGGACGGGTGCTGAGGGGCAGGGTGGCGCGCAACAATTGCGGCACACCGAGGAAGTCCGAAGGAGCAATGGGCAAGGTGCCGCGCAGCAACACATCATTGGTGTGGGCGTTACTGTCGAACAGGCGTGGGGTGTAGTAATCCTGCAGGTTGGCGCCCGGCGCGAGGTTGAGCGGGTTGTTACTCTTGTTGGCGGTCTCGGCGTTGTCGGACAACGCGGAAAAGCTGAGTAGTGTCAAAACGGCCAGCATCATTGCCGACGTGTACGTTGCCTTGAACATACGCGCTCCCCCATACCTGGGTGATTGTCCCTTGTGATTAATACGTGTAGGGCGTGTCGGTAGAAGCTAGCAGCTAAATCCAGCTGCGCTAGGCATCCGATCGAATTAGTTGGAGGCTGCGGGGCGTGTCACAGGACTTTAGAAAGGCGCAAAACGCCGCCTTGGCTAGGCGGCGAAGCGTAAAGAGGGGGTCAGGCTGTCGCAAGCATCGCTTTGACTTTGTCGCGTAATTGATCGATGGAGAACGGTTTGGCGATCACCTGCATGCCTGCAGGTACATCGATATTTTCAGCGTAGCCGCTGGCAAACAGGATTGGCAGGGTGGGCCGCAGTTCACGCACCTTGCTCGCCAGTTGCTTGCCGTCCATGTCCGGCAGGCCCACGTCGGTCATCATCAGGTCAATGACTTGCCCCGCCTGTTGGACCAATGCCAGTGCTTCCTCGGCATCGGCCGCTTCCAGCACACTGAATTCCAACTCCTCCAGAACATCGACGATGAGCATGCGCACGATGGCATCGTCTTCGACAACAAGGATGGTGGAGGTGACTGCGGACATAATATGGAATTCCCAAGAAAGACGAGATTTACAGGCGGCGGTTCAAGCCGGCCTCTTCCTTGAGTAAGCGCGGACTCCCGACAAGTTCCCGCTGGCCGTAAAAACGATGCAACACAAAAGAACAGGGAGAATAGCCTGTTCTGCTGTAGGAATCTGTACAAAACAGCTCTGGAAAAATGGTTTTGCCTGCCACTTTGGGGCAAACTCCCGGTTTTTCCATACTTGGCCAAGGCAAGCCCATGACTCCTGCGTCGTCCATCGATGAAAAGAGCTTTCGTAACCTACTGAGCCGAAACGTTGCGCTGCCCCTGGGTGTGGGCGTGCTCAGTGCGGTGTTTTTTGTCGTGCTGATCACCTATTTGTTGTCGGTGATCCAGTGGGTCGAACACACGGACCGGGTGATCAATAACCTCAATGAATCCTCGAAACTGACGGTCGACCTGGAAACCGGTATGCGCGGCTTCCTGATCACTGGCGACGAGCATTTCCTCGACCCGTACGAAGTGGCCAAGCCGCGGATCATTGCCGACCTGCGCAATTTGCAGGACCTGGTGGCGGACAATCCGCAGCAGGTAGACCGCCTCAAGCGGCTGGAAGCCCTGCAGATCGAGTGGAACAAATACGCCCAGTCGATGATTGATATGCAACGCGAAAGCGGTGATTACCGCAGTGCAGTCAAAGCCGGCCGAGGCAAGCGCCTGACCGACGAGATCCGCAAGGAGTACGACGACGCGGTGGCGATGGAGCAGCAGTTCCGTATCACCCGCAATGAAGAAGTCACACGTACTACTGTGATCAGCGTCACCTTGTACCTGATCTTCGTACTCGGGCTGAGTGGTTTCCTGGCGTACATCGGTCGTAAAAATTTAATTGCACTATCAGACAGTTACAACGCAAACCTCGCGTCCCAGCAGAGGATTGCAGGGCGATTGGAGCAACAAGCCTGGTTGCGCAACGGCCAGACCGAATTGGCTGAACAGGTGCTAGGCCAGCTCACCCTGAACATGTTGGGTCGCAACATCCTGCAGTTTTTCGCCCAGTACATGGGCTCAGCGGTGGCGGCGCTGTATGTGCGCGAAGAGCACGGCGGCCTCAAGCGCGTAGCTACCTACGGCTTCTCCCGCGAACAGGAACAACTGGAACAGTCGATCTACAACGACGAGGGTATTGTCGGCCAGGCTGCCCAGTTGGATCGCCTGATTCGCCTGGACGATGTGCCAGTGGACTACTTCAAAGTCAGCTCCGGCCTGGGTGAAGGCGCCACACGCAGTGTGCTGGTGATGCCGACCAGCGATGATGATCGGGTTAACGGTGTGATCGAGCTGGGCTTCCTGCGTGCGGTGGATGAGCGCGACGTGGAACTGCTGGAGCTGATCGCCGGCAATATTGGCACCTCGATTGAGGCCGCGCGCTACCGCCAGCGTCTGCAGGAAGTGCTCGCCGAGACCCAGCAGCTCAACGAAGAGTTGCAAGTGCAGCAAGAAGAGCTGAAGACCGCCAACGAAGAACTCGAAGAGCAGTCGCGCATCCTCAAGGAGTCCCAGGCCCACCTGGAAACCCAGCAAGCCGAACTTGAGCAGACCAACGAGCAGTTGGCCGAGCAGACCCAGACCCTGGCCGAGCAACGCGACGCCATGGACCGCAAGAACGTCGAGCTCAACCAGGCCCAACTGGAGCTGGAGGAGCGCGCTGAAGAGCTGCAACGCTCCAGCAAGTACAAATCCGAATTCCTTGCCAACATGTCCCACGAACTGCGCACGCCGCTGAACAGCTCGTTGATCCTGGCAAAATTGCTGGCGGAGAACCCGCAAGAGAATCTGAGCGCCGAACAGGTCAAGTTTGCCGAGTCGATCTATTCCGCCGGCAATGACCTGCTCAACCTGATCAACGACATCCTGGATATTTCCAAGGTGGAAGCCGGCAAGTTGGAAATGCGCCCGGAGAATTCCAGTGTGGCTCGCCTGGTCGACGGCCTGCGCGGCATGTTCGAACCGCTGGCCGCCGACCGCAAACTGGGCTTCCAGGTGGACGTGCAGGAAGGCGCGCCTGGCATGCTGTTTACCGACCGCCAGCGCCTGGAGCAGATCCTCAAGAACCTGTTGTCCAACGCGGTCAAGTTCACCGAACACGGCGAAGTCAGCCTGTCGGTGTCCCGTGCACCGGGGGAGGGTATTGCCTTCACCGTGCGTGACTCTGGTATCGGCATTGCGCCGGACCAGCAGGAAAGCATCTTCGAAGCCTTCCGCCAGGCCGACGGCACCACCAATCGCCGTTACGGCGGCACCGGCCTGGGTCTGTCGATTTCCCGTGACTTGGCCACTTTGCTTGGCGGCTACATCAGCGTGATCAGCGAACCGGGCAAGGGCAGTGTGTTTACCTTGGTATTGCCGGAGCAGTATGTAGAGCGTGAGGAAGACGCCGCACCGATCGAGCCGCCGCGCCAAGTTGTCGTCGCACCTGCCCCGGCGCCGGCCAGGGTTTCACCGCTGCCGGTGGCCGATGCTAGCCTGATCCCACGCTTTGCCGACGACCGTGACAAGGCCCCGTTCACCACGCGTTGCATCCTGGTGGTGGAAGACGAACCGAACTTTGCACGCATCCTCTTCGATCTGGCGCATGAACTGGGCTACAACTGCCTGGTGGCCCATGGTGCGGACGAAGGCTACAGCCTGGCCGAGGAATACGCGCCCGATGCGATACTGCTGGACATGCGCCTGCCGGACCATTCCGGGCTGACCGTGCTGCAGCGCCTTAAAGAGCACGCCAGCACGCGTCACATCCCGGTGCACGTGATTTCCGTGGAAGACCGTGTCGAAGCGGCCATGCACATGGGCGCCATCGGTTATGCGGTCAAGCCCACCACCCGCGAAGAACTCAAGGATGTGTTCGCACGCCTGGAAGCCAAGCTGACCCAGAAGGTCAAGCGTGTGCTGCTGGTGGAAGACGATGACCTGCAACGTGACAGCATTGCCCGCTTGATCGGCGACGATGACATTGAAATCACCGCCGTTGGCTTCGCTCAGGAAGCACTTGACCTGCTGCGCACCACTATTTACGACTGCATGATCATCGACTTGAAGCTGCCGGACATGCTTGGCAACGAGCTGCTCAAGCGCATGGCCACCGAGGACATCTGCTCGTTCCCACCCGTGATCGTCTACACCGGGCGCAACCTCACCCGTGATGAAGAGGCCGAGCTGCGCAAGTATTCGCGCTCGATCATCATCAAGGGTGCGCGCTCGCCGGAGCGGTTGCTGGATGAAGTCACACTCTTTCTGCACAAAGTCGAATCCCAGCTGTCCCATGAACGCCAGAAGATGCTCAAGACCGCTCGCAGCCGCGACAAAGTCTTCGAGGGGCGCAAGATCCTGCTGGTGGATGACGATGTACGCAACATTTTCGCCCTGACCAGCGCCCTGGAGCACAAAGGCGCTGTGGTGGTCATCGGGCGTAATGGCCGTGAAGCCATCGACAAACTCAATGAAGTCGACGATATCGACCTGGTACTGATGGACGTGATGATGCCGGAGATGGACGGATACGAGGCTACCGCCTTGATTCGCCAGGACCCGCGCTGGAAAAAGCTGCCGATCATCGCTGTGACGGCCAAGGCCATGAAGGACGATCAGGAGCGCTGCCTCGCGGCGGGTTCCAACGATTACCTGGCCAAGCCGATTGATCTGGACCGTCTGTTTTCACTGATTCGTGTCTGGCTACCGAAGATGGAACGCATTTAAGTGGAGCGAAGTTTTTTGGAGAAAAGCAGCGATATTGAGCTGCGCCTGTTGATCGAGGCGATTTACCTCAAGTACAGCTACGACTTTCGCGACTATTCCGGTGCGTCGGTCAAGCGCCGCGTGGCCCATGCCCTGCGCCAGTTTGACTGCGCGACCATCTCGGCGCTGCAGGAGCGCGTGCTGCACGATCCGGCGGCATTCATGCAGTTGCTGCAGTTCCTCACCATTCCAGTGAGCGAGATGTTCCGCGACCCGTCGCACTTCCTCGCGATCCGTCAGGAAGTCGTGCCGCTGCTCAAGACCTACCCGTCGATCAAGATCTGGATCGCCGGGTGCAGCACGGGCGAGGAGGTGTACTCCATGGCCATCCTGCTACGTGAAGAAGGCTTGCTGGAGCGCACCATCATCTACGCCACCGACATCAACCCGGCGTCGTTGGACAAGGCCAAGCAGGGCATCTTTTCCCTGGAAAACGTACGAGCCTACACCGCCAATTACCAGCAGGCCGGCGGCCAACGTTCATTTGCCGACTATTACACTGCGGCTTACGATTACGCGATCTTCGACAAGACGCTGCGCGAGAACGTGACCTTTGCCGATCACAGCCTGGCGACGGATAGCGTATTCTCAGAAACTCAATTAATTTCGTGCCGTAACGTACTGATTTATTTCAATAAAAAATTGCAAGATCGCGCGTTTGGGTTGTTTCATGAGTCGCTGTGTCATCGCGGCTTCCTGGTGCTGGGCAGCAAGGAAACCCTGGATTTCTCCGCATACGGCAAACAGTTCGAACCCTTGGTCAAACAGGAACGGATCTACCGAAAACTATGAATGAAGCGGCTGCCAACCCGGCATCGGTTCCGGGCATAGAGGCTATCGTGATCGGCGCATCCGCAGGCGGCGTTGAGGCCTTGTTGACGGTGTTTGGCGAGCTGCCCATGGGGTTCGGTTTGCCGATCGTTACGGTGCTGCATCTGCCCGATGAGCGCCGCAGCCAATTGGCGGAGGTGTTTGACCGCCGCGTGAACATGCCGGTGGTAGAGGCGCGCGACAAGGAAGTGATCACGCCTGGCACGCTGTACTTTGCCGGGCCCGGTTATCACCTGTCGGTGGAACAGGACCGTAGCCTGTCCCTGAGCCAGGAAGACCGGGTGCACCATTCGCGGCCTGCCATCGACTTCCTGTTTGCATCCGCCGCCGATACCTATGGCAAGGGCCTGCTGGCCATTTTGCTGACGGGCGCCAACCAGGATGGCGCGCGCGGCCTGGCCCATGTCAAACAACAAGGTGGAACCACCGTGGTGCAAGATCCCACAGAGGCCCGTGTGGCCGTCATGCCACGCGCAGCCCTGGCGCTGCAGACACCTGACCACATTCTTACGTTGAGCCGGATTGGCTCATTGCTGGCTTCCCTGGAATATTCCCCATGTTAAGTACTGTCCAGGCCAAACTGCTGATCGTCGACGATCTGCCGGAAAACCTGCTGGCCCTCGAAGCGCTGATCAAGCGCGAGGACCGCCAGGTGTTCAAGGCATTGAGCGCCGACGAAGCCTTGTCCCTGTTGCTGGAGCACGAGTTCGCCATGGCGATTCTCGACGTGCAGATGCCCGGCATGAATGGTTTCGAGTTGGCCGAATTGATGCGCGGTACCGAGAAAACCAAGAACATCCCGATTGTGTTCGTCAGCGCCGCGGGCCGTGAACTCAACTACGCCTTCAAAGGCTATGAAAGCGGCGCCGTCGACTTCCTGCACAAGCCGCTGGATATCCACGCGGTCAAGAGCAAGGTCAATGTGTTTGTCGACCTGTACCGCCAGAGCAAGGCGATGAAGCAGCAAGTCGAAGCGCTGGAGCGCAGCCGCCGAGAGCAAGAGCTGTTGCTGACGCGCCTGCAAGCGACCCAGGCCGAGCTGGAACAGGCCGTGCGCATGCGCGATGACTTCATGTCCATTGTCGCCCACGAAGTACGTACGCCCCTCAACGGGCTGATCCTGGAAACCCAATTGCGCAAGATGCACCTGGCCCGGGACAACGCCGCTGCGTTCACCCTGGACAAGATGCACGCCATGGTCGACCGCGATGAACGGCAGATCCAGAGCCTGATCCGCTTGATTGAAGACATGCTCGATGTGTCGCGTATCCGCACCGGCAAGTTGTCGATCCGCCCGGCGCGGTTTGACCTGGCCACGTTGGTCCGCAATCTGGTGGAGAACTTTGCTCCACAAGTGGCGGCGGCGGACTCTTCCATGCACCTGGTGGCCGAAGGCCCAGTGGAAGGTAACTGGGATGAGTTTCGCATTGAGCAGGTGGTCACCAATCTGCTGACCAACGCCTTGCGTTACGGGGCCAAGAGCCCGGTGGATGTGCGGGTGTATACCGAGCACGGAGAGGCGCGGGTCGAAGTACGTGACCGTGGCATCGGGATCAGCGAAGAGAACCAGAAGCGTATTTTCCAGCAGTTCGAGCGCGTCTCCGCCAGCCATGTAGCGGCTGGCCTGGGCCTTGGGCTGTTTATTTCCGAGCAGATCGTGGCGGCCCACGGCGGCACCATCGAGGTCGAGAGCCAGATAGGCGAGGGCGCCTTGTTCCGGGTGTGCCTGCCCCTTGAGGTGTCGGCATGAAATCAATCGTCACCTCGACGCAACCTCTGCGTGACCCCATGGTCGTAATTGCAGCAATTGACCGGACAAAGGCTTCCCATGAGTGAAGATGCACAAGATGTCGTTCTGATCGTCGAGGACGACGAATCCATTATGTTTGTGCTGGGTGAATACCTGGCAGGCCTGGGCTATCGGGTATTGAAGGCGATCGATGGGGAGCAGGCCTTCGAAATCCTCGCGACCAAGCCGCACCTGGACCTGATGGTCACGGATTACCGCTTGCCGGGTGGGATTTCCGGGGTACAGATTGCAGAACCTGCGATCAAGCTGCGCCCGGAACTGAAGGTTATTTTCATCAGCGGTTACCCGCAGGAAATTCTCGACTGCAACAGCCCGATCACGCGCAATGCGCCGATCCTGGCCAAGCCGTTTGACCTGGACACGCTCCAGGAGCACATCCAACGCCTACTGGCGTAGCGAGCGGGCTTGCCCGCGCTGGGCGGCGAAGCCGCCCTTAATCCAGGCTTCTCGGTCTTTCTGAAATAATGCAACAGCTCTATTGGGGGCGGCTTCGCCACCCAGCGCGGTGTAGAACCGTAGACATCCTTTACATCTGAAACCGGAGACATCGTTTACACATTTGAAGCTTGGACGCGGCTCATTCCTCGTCCAAGCCTCCCCAGGGGATAATCACACAGGTAAAGATCCCAAACATCTTCTTCAACTTCCTTGAGCGCGATCCGTTCTCCTGATAGCGCTTCGCTAACAAACACCAACTTTCCTTTCCACATGATCGAGCCGTTCTTCCTTACGCTTCGTACTTTCATTTCCGCCGCATATTCCACATCCGGCAAGCATCCTGGATAAGGTCGATTAGACGGCACATACAGCTCTCCTGGGCGCTTCATGCCGAGCGCCTCGTGGGGGCGTATGTAATTGAATTCATGTCGAAAGTGCTCTAGAAAAAGCTGCTGCTCAACCAGGTTTTTCCCGATCGGCAGCTCTAACTTCATACTGCGATGCATCCGTTCATGTCGGCCATTTTGGTCCGGTCTTCCTGGCATTGTTCGCTCCGGATATATACCCAAACGGATCCACCAAACGGCCAGTGTGGACATTCTTGCCAGGCCTGGAGACGCAAAAGGAACGCCGTTGTCAGACCGAATGACTTCAGGCATTCCGTACTCATGGAAAAGCCTCTCAAATGCTTGTTTTACAGGCTTGGTCATGATCCTGGAGTGAGCTCTGCACGCCAAAATCATACGAGAGGCATGGTCTGTAACGGTTAAGGGATAGCACATATGGGCGTTGAGCATCTTGAACTGCCCTTTGTAGTCAGCGCACCACGTATTGTTGGGCTCGTTGGCTTCGCGCATTTCCCTGTGACCGGTACTGTGCCGTCGTTTGAAGCGTCGTTTTTTGACCAGCCCAAGACGGTCAAGCCATTGGCCTGCCGTGCTTGGAGATGGCCAGGCGACCGACGAATCATCGATTCCTAATAGCCTGACAAGCTTCTTCGGCCCCCATTCATAGTGGGCTTCTTTCATCGCCACTATGCGAGCCAAGATCTCATCGTCAGTCTTGTTTGGGCTGTTATGGGGTCGTCGAGATAGCTCTGCCAACGACTTTAAATCTCCTTCAACGTGACGGGAGATCCATTTATCTACAGTCGGTCGACTGACGCCGAAGCGCCGAGCTAACTGGCTTTTGGTGAAGTCACCAGAAAGCCAGTCGATGACCAGTTTGATTCGTTGATCCATGGGAGACTCTTGGTTCCAGGGCATGATCAGTTACCTCCTGATCATGCGTAATAACCTGTAAACCATGTCCCCGGTTAGAAATGTAAACGATGTCCCCGGTCTGTACCCGGGCAAGCCCGCTCACTACACGTTGCGGATCATTTCGCGGACTTTGGCTGTGAGCAGGTCGAAGGTGAAGGGCTTGGTGATCAGTTGCATGCCCGGGTCCAGGAAACCACCGCGTACCGCCGCATGTTCGGCGTACCCGGTGATGAACAACACCTTCAGCTCCGGGCGAATCTGCCGCCCGATCTCCGCCAGTTGCCGACCGTTCATGCCTGGCAGGCCGACATCGCTGATCAACAGGTCGATACGTTGGTCGGACTCGATGATCGGTACCGCCGTATCGGCGTCACCGGCTTGTACGAAGGCATACCCCAATTCCTTGAGCACCGCACTGACCAGCACACGCACTGCGGGGTCGTCCTCGACGATCAGCACGGTTTCACCGGCATTGGCGAACGGCAACAGTGCGGGATCAGCGATTTCGTTTGCAGTGACTTCACCCATGAAGCGCGGCAGAAACAGGCTGACGGTGGTGCCTTTGCCCACTTCACTGTGCAGCGACACGTGCCCGTGTGACTGGCGCGCAAAGCCGTAGATCATCGACAGGCCCAAGCCGGTGCCCTGACCAATTGGTTTGGTGGTAAAGAACGGATCGAACACGCGGCTCATCACGCTTTCCGGGATACCGCACCCGGTGTCGCTGACGCTCAGCTCGACATAGTCACCCGGCTTCAGCGTGCCATACGCGGCAGTGAATACGCTGTCCAGATGACGGTTGGTGGTTTCCACCACCAGTTGCCCCCCGCTGGGCATGGCGTCGCGCGCGTTGATCACCAGGTTGAGCAGGGCGCTTTCCAGTTGATTGGGATCGGCCTCGGCGGTCCAGAGTTCGCCGCTCAGGCGCATCTCCAGCTTGATGCTTTCATTGATGCTGCGTTGCAGCAACTCCCCCATGGCCGTCACCAATTGGTTGATTTCCACGGGTTTGGAGTCGAGCGATTGCCGACGGGAAAACGCCAGCAATCGGTGAGTGAGGCCGGCCGCTCGGTTCGCCGAGGTGACGCCCAGGTCGATCAGGCTGTCGAGGTCGTCCAATTTGCCACGGGACACGCGCCTGCGTAGCAACTCCAGGCTGCCGATGATGCCGGTGAGCATGTTGTTGAAGTCGTGGGCGATGCCGCCAGTCAATTGGCCAACGGCTTCCATCTTCTGTGATTGACGCAGGGCATCTTCGTTATGGCGCAACTGCGCGGTGCGTTCCTCTACCTGTTGTTCGAGGGTTTCCAGCGTCCGCTGCAGGCGCAGCTCGCTCTCGCTCAGGTCGATCAAGCGGTCCCGTGCTTCGTATTGCCGGCGTCGGCCGCGCAGGGCGGCGCTGACCAGGCTGATCAGCGTTACCGGGTGGAAGGGCCGCTCCAGGAACGTCACGTTGCCCAGCAAGCCGCTCAGGTGGGACGAACCGTTTTGCTCACTGCCGCCGTGGTGGGTCATCAGCACGATAGGCAAGTCCGACCAGGCAGGTTGCTGGTGCAGGTGGTGGAGCAGGGGCTCCAAATCAACCCCGCGCAGCGCTTCGGCCGCAATGATCAGCAAGCCACAGCCGTATTCCACTGTGTCGCAGAGCATCTGCAAATCGGGCGTGACGACGCCGCTGTAGCCCGCCTCGTTAAGCATCATCAGCGCCAGCGAGCCGTCACGCCCCAGGGGCGCGAGAATGATCGCACGCTCGGAGACGGGAGTAAGCATGGTCACTATCCCAGGTCCTTGAGCAGTGGCGATCCCGCGCCCATGTAGGTGGGAATACCGCGCAGCACTCCCTGGAAATTGTTCAGCGGTTCACCGACGGTCATGCCGCGGCTGCCGATGCGGTATTCACGAATAGTCGATTCATGGGAGCCAGTGCGCTTCTTGATGATCGAAATGGCACGGCGAACTTCACCGATTGCTTCGAAGTAGCGCAGCAGGATGACCGTGTCAGCCAGGTAGGTAATGTCCACCGGCGCCTGCATATCGCCCACCAACCCATGCTGGGCGACCGTCATGAAGGTGGCTGCGCCTCGGCGGTTGAGGTACAGCAGCAGCTCGTGCATATGCAGGATCAGCGCGTTTTCTTCCGGCATCGCGGCCTGGTAGCCGTTCACACTGTCGATGACCACTGTCTTGATCCCACGCTCGTCAACGCAACGTCGTACGCGGTGGGAAAATTCACCGGGGGATAGTTCAGCGGCATCTACTTGTTCGATCAGCAGGTTGCCGGTGGCTTGCAAGGCTTCAAGGTCGATGCCCATGTTTTTCATGCGCTCGAACAATAAACCCAACTCTTCGTCGAAGATAAACAGTGCGGCCTTTTCGCCACGGGCCACGGCGGCGGCGGCGAAGATCATCGAGATCAGCGATTTGCCGGTGCCGGCAGGCCCCAGAATCAAGCTACTGGAGCCAGTCTCGATCCCGCCGCCCAGTAACGAGTCCAGCTCGGCAATACCGCTGGTCAACGTCTCACGGTTGTAGCCACCCCGGTGCTCGGCCGCCACCAGGCGCGGGAACACCTGCACGCCACCGTGAACAATGGTGAAGTCGTGGAAGCCGCCCCGGTATTTCTGGCCACGGTATTTCACAATCCGCACCCGGCGCCGCTCGGCGCCGTAGTTGGGGGTGAGTTCTTCCAGGCGGATCACACCGTGGGCCACGCTGTGCACGGTTTTATCGAGGGATTCGGTGGTGAGGTCGTCCAGCAGCAAGACGGTTGCGTCGTAGCGTACGAAGTAATGCTTGATCGCCAGGATCTGCCGACGGTAACGCAGGGAGCTTTGTGCCAGCAGGCGGATCTCGGAGAGGCTGTCGACCACCACACGCGTCGGTTTGACCCGTTCCACCACCTCAAAGATCTGCCGCGTCGCTTCGCCCAGCTCCAAGTCGGAGGAATACAGCAAACTTTGCTGGTGCTCGGCGTTGAGCAGGCTCTCCGGCGGGGTCAGCTCAAAGATGTGGATGTTCTCATCCAAGTCCCAACCGTGGGACTTGGCGCCTTGGCGCAACTCCTTTTCGGTTTCGGACAGGGTGATGTACAACGATGTTTCACCGTTTTTCGCTCCAGCCTGCAAGAAATGCAGCGCGACGGTGGTTTTACCGGTACCAGGTTCACCTTCCAGCAGGAACAGGTGGCTGCGTGATAGCCCGCCGGAAAGAATGTCATCAAGACCTTCGATGCCGGTTGCGGCCTTTTCATTGAACAGCTCATTGGATGTAGACAAGGAGTGCCCTCGGGTCACTTACAACAAATAGAGGAGCGCGCCGCCCTGGGCGCGCCATATTCACTTGACCGTGGCGCCTTGCGCCGGTTCAACGTTTTGTAAGATTTGTACAGCGAGGGCTTGAATTTACAAGTTTTTGTAGCGCAGATGCATCAAAGCCCCTGCTGCAATGCCGGGTCATCCGGGTTCTGTTGCTCCAGTTGCGCAAGCAGCACTTGGACGTTCTGCAACTGGCCACTTTCTGTCCAGTAATTGACCAGCAACACCCGCGCCTTGCGATTGGCCGGGTGGCGCTGAATGATCTCTTCCAACTGGCGCTGGGCCGCTTCCAGTTCCTGCTGGGCGTGCAAGGTGGTGGCCAGGTCGTAGCGGTAATCCTGATTGTCCGGTTCCAGCTCCACCGCTTTGGACAGACCCAGCAAGGCATAGGTGCGCTCGCCATGATGCAGCAGCCACATGCCCAGGGCATGTTGCAGGTAGGCCGATTCAGGATGGGCCGCCAATTGGCGCGCAAGCAATTGACGCGACTCCTCAGTCTTGCCTTGTTTATCCAGCAGCTCGATCTGCGCGACCACCGCCTGCAGGTTGTCCGGTTGCAGGCGCATCGCTTGTTCCAACGCGTTTTGCGCATCCGGCAGCAGAGCGCTGTGGATGTACAGGCGCGCCAGTTGAATCCAGTTTTCGGCGGTTTCGGGACCGGCCTTAAGCTTTTTCACAAATTCATCCAGCACCTGCTGCAACGGCCCGAAGTACAAGCCCAGGGTGTCCGGCGACAGGCCAAGCAGGGCGTTGGCGGCTGCAAACCGCACGCTTTGTTCGGGGTCGTCCAATACAGGGCCGAGCAACAACGTGCGTTGGCCGCTGGGGACCAGGCCCACAATGCTATGGATGGCGGCTTCGCGCACCAACGGCGACTCGTTGGCCAGGTCCTTGTCAGCCAGCTTCAGTGCTTGCGGGCTGGGGTAGTTGGGCAGTTCGGCATGCAGGGCGGCGCGACGCTCGGGCGAGAGGTCCGGTCGGCCCAATTGCTGGTACAGCACACGTGCTGCCCCAGGTTCACCGTTACGCGCTTGTTTCAGCGCTTTGGAGTAACCATGGGCAATCGCAGGAGGCACCACCACCGGCGTGGCACGGGAGAAGTACCAGGTGACCAACACAACCAACAACAGGGCGCACAGGCCGAAAAGGGCGTTACGGCGTGACTTTGACATGCAGGCGTCCGAGCTATCGCAAAGCCGCAAGCTTCGGTCAGACCACTGCGAGTGTCAAACCTGAGTCAGGTGAGTACGTATTCCACCGGTTCCAGGGCGGGCGGCAAAGGCTGGCCAAGCGCCGCGAGCACTTCCCGTTCCAGGGTGCGCACGATGGCATTGCAGGGCAGGTCGTTTTCGTCGAAGCCGAAGGGGTCTTCGAGGTCATCGCCAATTTCATCGAGGCCAAAGAACGTGTAGCTGACAATGGCGGTAAAGACTGGTGTAAGCCAACCCAGCGGCTCGGCCATGGCAAACGGCAACAGGATGCAGAACAGGTAAATGGTGCGGTGCAGCAGCAAGGTGTAGGGGAACGGCAGCGGCGTGGTTTTGATCCGCTCGCACGAGGCTTGCACCTGGCTCAAGCTCACCAGGCGTGCCTCCAACTGGGTGTAGCGCCATTCGCTGATCACGCCACGTTCCGCCAGCTCGGAAAACCGTGCCCCGACGCGTTGCAGCACATTGTCCGGAAGGTTCGGATGGTTGGCGTCCACTTCGATCCAGGGCTTTATGGCCTGGGCTTCATCTTCAACGCGCAAACGTGCGATCAAGCCATGGGCAAAACCACATAGGCCGCGCAGCAGGCCTGCGCGCTCTGCCGGATCGCTGAGCACCTGGGTTTCGCGGATCAGCGAGCGTACATCGATGATCATCTGCCCCAGTTGCTTACGACCCTCCCACCAACGGTCATAGCAGGCGTTGTTGCGAAAACTCATGAAGATCGACAGCGACAGCCCCAGCAGCGTGAACGGCGTGGCGTTGACCTTGGAGAAGTACGCGGGGTGGAGGGTTTCCACCAGCACGATCACCGAGGCCAACAGCGTAACCAACAGGCTGCGCAGGGCGATGCGCTTGGCGATCGACCCTTTGAGGGAAAACAGGATACCCAGGAGGTTGGGTTTGGGGCGGACAATCATCGCAGGAAGGGCTTCTTCGGTGGCGCAGGCCATCAGGTTAGAAGTATGCGCGCAGGGCGTCCAATCGCTTGGGCTGACTAACTGATCAGCGGGATCGATGACTGGCCAAAGCAGTCAGGCATATTGAAGGCTTTGACCATTGCTGCGCTGGCGTGCCGGGGCGACTATTTGGCGATTCGGACAGTCCAAGGACACAACAATAATGCAGATTGAAAACAAGGTCTTCCTGGTCAGCGGCGGCGCTTCGGGCCTCGGTGCGGCCACCGCTGAAATGCTCGTCGCGGCGGGTGCCAAGGTGATGCTGGTGGACTTGAATGCCGACGCAGTAACGGCCAAGGCCAAGCAGCTGGGGGATAACGCCCGCAGTGCGGTGGCGGATATCAGCCAGGAAGCTGCGGCCGAGGCAGCAGTACAAGCGACCGTCGCAGCCTTTGGAGGCCTGCATGGCCTGGTGAACTGCGCTGGCGTGGTGCGCGGCGAGAAGATCCTCGGCAAGAACGGCCCGCATGCATTGGCAAGCTTCGCCCAAGTCATCAACGTCAACCTGATCGGCAGCTTCAACCTGTTGCGCCTGGCGTCTGCGGCCATTGCCGAAACCGAAGCGAATGCCGACGGCGAACGTGGCGTGATCATCAATACCGCTTCGGTGGCAGCGTTTGACGGGCAGATCGGCCAGGCAGCGTATGCCGCCTCAAAAGGCGCAATTGCCAGCCTCACGTTGCCCGCTGCCCGTGAACTGGCGCGTTTCGGCATCCGCGTGATGACCATCGCTCCCGGCATTTTCGAAACCCCGATGATGGCGGGCATGACCCCGGAAGTCCGCGATTCCCTGGCCGCCGGCGTTCCGTTCCCGCCGCGCCTGGGCAAACCCGCCGAATACGCCGCACTGGTACGGCATATCATTGAAAACAGCATGCTCAATGGCGAGGTGATCCGTCTCGACGGCGCCTTGCGCATGGCGGCCAAGTAAGGAGTATTTGCCATGACTGATCCCATCGTTATTGTCAGCGCCGTGCGTACGCCCATGGGCGGATTCCAGGGCGACCTCAAGGGCCTGACGGCGCCACAGCTGGGCGCTGCCGCGATTCGTGCCGCTGTTGAGCGCGCCGGTATTGCCACCGATGCCGTGGATGAAGTGTTGTTTGGCTGCGTGCTGCCGGCCGGTCTCGGCCAGGCGCCAGCACGGCAGGCCGCCTTGGGCGCAGGGCTGGACAAGTCCACCCGTTGCACCACCCTCAACAAAATGTGCGGTTCGGGCATGGAAGCCGCGATTCTCGCGCATGACTCTCTGCTGGCCGGCAGCGCCGACGTGGTGATCGCTGGCGGCATGGAAAGCATGTCCAACGCGCCGTACCTGCTGGACCGCGCTCGCAGCGGTTACCGCATGGGCCATGGCCGTGTGCTCGATCACATGTTCCTCGACGGCCTTGAAGACGCCTACGACAAGGGTCGCCTCATGGGCACCTTTGCCGAGGATTGCGCCGAACACAACGGCTTTACCCGCGAGGCCCAGGACGCCTTCGCCATCGCCTCCCTGACCCGTGCGCAGGAAGCCATTGCCCACGGCAGCTTCGCCGCCGAGATTGTCCCGGTGCAGGTCACCGTGGGCAAAGAGCAGAAAACCATCCTGCACGACGAGCAGCCGCCTAAAGCCAAGCTAGACAAGATCGCCAGCCTGAAACCGGCGTTCCGCGAAGGGGGTACGGTCACTGCGGCCAACTCCAGCTCCATTTCCGACGGTGCGGCAGCGCTGCTGTTGATGCGCCAGTCCGAGGCCGCCAAGCGTGGGCTCAAGCCACTGGCGGTGATCCATGGCCACGCAGCGTTCGCCGATGAACCGGGACTGTTCCCAGTAGCGCCGGTGGGTGCGATCCGCAAGCTGATGACCAAGACCGGCTGGAACCTTGACCAAGTGGACTTGTTCGAGATCAATGAAGCCTTCGCTGTGGTGAGCCTGGTGACCATGAGCAAACTGGAGATCCCCCACGACAAGGTGAATATCCACGGCGGCGCTTGCGCCTTGGGCCATCCGATTGGCGCGTCAGGTGCGCGGATCCTGGTGACCTTGCTCTCGGCCCTGCGCCAGAAAGGCCTCACGCGTGGCGTTGCGGCCATCTGTATCGGCGGTGGTGAAGCCACGGCCATGGCTGTCGAATGCCTGTACTAAGGACTGATCACCATGCTGCCCAATGACGAACAGCTGCAAATCAGCGATGCCGCCCGGCAATTCGCCCAAGAGCGCCTGAAGCCTTTCGCTGCCGAATGGGATCGCGAGCATCGCTTTCCCAAGGAAGCCATCGGAGAAATGGCCGAACTGGGCTTTTTCGGCATGCTGGTGCCCGAACAGTGGGGCGGTTGCGACACCGGCTACCTGGCCTACGCCATGGCCTTGGAAGAAATCGCCGCCGGCGACGGCGCCTGCTCGACCATCATGAGCGTGCACAACTCGGTGGGTTGCGTGCCGATCCTCAAGTTCGGCAACGACCACCAGAAAGAACAGTTCCTCAAGCCCCTGGCCAGTGGCGCCATGCTCGGCGCCTTTGCCTTGACCGAACCCCAGGCCGGCTCCGACGCCAGCAGCCTGAAAACCCGCGCACGCCTGGAAGGCGACCACTACGTGCTCAATGGCTGCAAGCAGTTCATTACCTCCGGGCAAAACGCCGGGGTCGTGATTGTGTTTGCGGTGACCGACCCTGCGGCGGGCAAACGCGGGATCAGCGCATTCATCGTGCCGACCGATTTGCCGGGCTACACGGTGGCGCGGGTCGAGGACAAGCTCGGCCAGCACGCGTCGGATACTTGCCAGATCCTGTTTGAAGACGTGAAAGTGCCCGTGGCGAATCGGTTGGGTGAGGAGGGCGAAGGCTACAAGATCGCCCTGGCCAACCTGGAAGGTGGCCGCGTAGGTATCGCTTCGCAAGCGGTGGGCATGGCCCGCGCGGCCTTTGAAGCGGCGCGCGACTATGCGCGTGAGCGTGAAAGCTTCGGCAAGGCGATCATCGAACACCAGGCCGTGGCCTTTCGTTTGGCCGACATGGCTACGCAAATCGCCGTTGCCCGGCAGATGGTGCACTACGCTGCCGCGCTGCGTGACAGCGGCAAGCCGGCACTGGTAGAAGCGTCCATGGCCAAGCTGTTTGCCTCGGAAATGGCCGAGAAAGTCTGCTCGGCCGCCTTGCAAACCCTCGGTGGTTACGGTTACCTGAGCGACTTCCCCCTGGAGCGGATCTACCGCGATGTGCGGGTCTGCCAGATTTACGAAGGCACCAGCGATATTCAACGCATGGTCATCTCACGCAATCTCTAAGGAGCCGATACATGAGTTACGAAACCATTTTGCTCGAAGTTCAGGGCCGCGTCGGGCTGATTACCCTCAATCGCCCGCAAGCCCTGAACGCGTTGAACGCCCAACTGGTCAGCGAACTGAACCAGGCGCTGGATGGCCTGGAAGCCAACCCTGAGATTGGCTGCATCGTGCTGACTGGCTCGAAAAAGGCCTTCGCCGCCGGCGCCGATATCAAGGAAATGGCCGAGCTGACCTACCCGCAGATCTACCTCGACGACCTGTTCAGCGACAGCGACCGCGTGGCCAACCGCCGCAAGCCGATCATCGCCGCAGTCAATGGCTTTGCCCTTGGTGGCGGCTGTGAGCTGGCGTTGATGTGCGATTTCATCCTGGCGGGCGACACGGCCAAGTTCGGCCAACCGGAAATCAACCTCGGCGTACTGCCAGGCATGGGCGGCACCCAGCGCCTGACCCGCGCCGTGGGCAAGGCCAAGGCCATGGAAATGTGCCTGACCGGCCGTTTTATCGATGCGGTGGAGGCGGAGCGTTGCGGTATTGTCGCGCGTATCGTGCCGGCCGATGAACTGCTGGAAGAGGCCTTGAAAGTGGCCACGCTGATTGCCGGCAAGTCGGTGCCGATCAGCATGATGGTCAAGGAAAGTGTGAACCGCGCGTTTGAAGTGAGCCTGTCGGAAGGCGTGCGCTTTGAGCGTCGCGTATTCCATGCGGCGTTTGCGACGCTGGATCAGAAGGAAGGCATGGCGGCATTCGTAGCCAAGCGCACGCCCGCCTTCAAGGACAAGTAACCCGATCCCAACAACACCGGGATTCAAATGTGGGAGCAGGCAAGCCAGCTCCCACACTTTTTATGTGTAGCGGTTTAGAGTTGATAGTGCTTGAGCTCGCGAGCAATAACCATCCGCTGAATCTCACTGGTCCCTTCATAAATCTGCGTGATCCGCGCATCCCGGTAGTAGCGCTCCACCGGGTAATCCTCCAGATACCCATACCCGCCATGAATCTGCATCGCTGACGAGCAGACCTTCTCCGCCATTTCCGAAGCAAACAGCTTGGCCTGGGAGGCTTCCGACAGGCAGGGTTTACCGGCACTGCGCAGACGTGCCGCGTGCAGGATCAGCAGGCGGGCGGCATTCAGGCGGGTTTGCATGTCGGCCAGCAGGTTGGCCACGCTCTGGTGCTCGATGATGGCTTTGTCGAACTGCACACGGTCACGGGCGTAGGCCAGCGCCGCCTCGAATGCCGCACGGGCGATGCCCAAGGCCTGGGCGGCAATGCCAATGCGGCCGCCTTCCAGGTTCGACAGCGCGATCGCCAGGCCTTTACCGCGCTCACCGAGCAGGTTGGCTTCGGGCACTATGCATTGGTTGAGGGTCACGGCGCAGGTATCCGAGGCGCGGATGCCCATCTTGTGTTCGGTGCGGTCTACCACAAAGCCTGCAGTATTCGTCGGTACCAGAAACGCAGAAATACCCTTCTTGCCCAGTTCCGGGTCGGTCACGGCGAACACAATCGCCAACTTGGCGCGCTTGCCGTTGCTGACGAACTGCTTGGCGCCATTGATCACCCAGTGGCCGTCGCGCAGTTCGGCGCGGGTGCGCAGGTTGTGGGCTTCGGAGCCGGCTTGCGGTTCGGTCAGGCAGAAGCAGCCAATCGCCTGGCCGCTGGCGAGGTCGGCGAGCCAGGTCTGTTTCTGTTCGGGTGTGCCGTAGTTGAGGATCGGCCCGCAACCCACTGAATTATGGATACTCATCAGCGCGCCAGTGGCGCCATCCCCGGCGGAAATCTCTTCAACGGCGAGGGCATACGCTACATAGTCGACGTAGGTACCGCCCCATTCTTCGGGTACCACCATGCCCAGCAGGCCGAGCTCGCCCATTTTCGCGACCAGAGCGTCGTCAATCCAGCCGGCTTTCTCCCAGGCTTGGGCATGGGGGGCGATTTCGCCACGGGCAAAGTCGCGCGCCATGTCACGGATCATCACTTGTTCTTCAGTGTATTCAATGTCTTGCATGGCTTACTTCGCAACCTGCTCGAAGTGATGAAAGAAGCTCTCGACATGGCTGGCGTCCAGCCCGTCGAGGGTTGGAGGGTTCCAGCGCGGGGTCTTGTCCTTGTCGATGATCAGGGCGCGCACGCCTTCGATCAGGTCGCCGCGTTCGAACCATTGGCGGTCCAGGTACAGTTCGAGGGCAAAGCATTGCTCCAACGGCAAGCGCCGACCACGGCGCAGCATTTGAAGGGTCACGGCCATGGCCAGGGGCGAACGGGTTTGCATCAGGTTGGCGGTGGTCACGGCCCATTCATGGCTGTCGGCGACCGTGACGGCCTGCAACTGTTCGACGATGCTCGGCACATCCGGCAGGGCAAAGACGTGGTCGATGGCCGGGCGCAAGGCTGCCAGCGGCGCGTCTGGCAGTTGCTGCACCGCCAGTTTGGCAAGCAGGCCTTGCAGGTCTTTGAGCGGGGAATCGTGCCAGTGCAGGCGGTCGAGTTTCTGATTCAGGTCGTCAAGCTTGGCACTGTCGATGTACCAGTCCGCCAGCCCGCAATACAACGCATCCGCCGCACGAATTTGAACCCCGGTAACGCCCAGGTAAGTCCCCAGTTCGCCGGGGATGCGTGACAGGAAATAGCTGCCGCCCACGTCCGGGAAGTACCCGATGGCGGTTTCCGGCATGGCCAGGCGGCTGCGCTCGGTGACCACGCGTAAGTCGGCGCCTTGCACCAGCCCCATGCCGCCGCCCAGCACAAATCCGTCCATCAACGCGAGGACGGGCTTGCGGTAGTGGTGGATGAGCAGATCGAGTGCGTATTCCTCGACGAAGAAGTCTTGGTGGAGCGTGTCGCCGCTTTTAAAGCTGTCATACAGGGAACGGATGTCGCCGCCGGCGCAAAAGGCCTTCTCGCCAGCGCCGCGCAGGACGACGGCGTACACCGCCGGGTCATCGGCCCAGGCCTGCAGCTGACGGGTGAGGCTGCGAACCATGTCCAGGGTAATGGCGTTCAAGCCGGCGGGGCGATTGAGGGTGAGGTGGCCGATGTGGTTGCGGACGTCGGCCAGCACCTCTTCTGAACCTGTATCGATGCGGCGTGCCTCGGATGAAACCTGAGCAGTCATCTCTAACTCCCTGCTTTTATTGTTCTTTATCAAGAGGTTCGCGGACGAACCATCTCGTGATCGTACCAGTGCAAATTTGCCCAGTACAACCCGGAATCATGCAGGTCGTTTTTGCATTTATGCAGCGCGTTCGGCCAACACTTCACCGATGCTGCGGCGCCGTGCATGGGCTTCAGCGGTATGGATCAGCTGTTCGAGTTCAGTGGGCTCGATATCGTAGAACTGCTCCATATCGGCCAGCGCCAGCTTGAGGTCGGCGGCGGTGATTGCAGCGTCGACCGGAGTCGGCGTACTGCCAAGGGGTGTTGCCGGTGCCTCAATGGCGCCTTTGGGATAGCGGGTGCGCGTGGCGTTGTTATACGCCAGGGCGCAGGCCAACAGCGCGCCGGCACCGAGCATCACCGCCCCCAACTCGGACCAACCCAAGGCCGCAGACGCTGGATCGGCCAGTACCAGGCTCATGGCCAGGCCACCCGCTGGCGGGTGCAGGCAGCGTAGCCAGCAGATCAAGATCACCGTCATACCGGCTGCCAGGCAGGCACTGCCCAAGGTGCGTCCCAGCACGCGGGCTACCAATAAGGCCACCACGCCTGCGCACAGGTAACTGCCAATGATCGACCAAGGCTGCGCCAACGCGCCGGATGACACGGCAAACAACAGCACTGCCGAAGCCCCCAACGGGCCAAGCAGGTGCAGGGCGACGTCCATGCCGAAGACTTGTCCGCACAGCCAGACACTGAGCATTGTGCCCAGTGCCATGCCGATAGCGGCGCGGCTCCATTCAGTGGGACGGGTGTTGATAGCAGCGGGGAACCAGCGAGCGAGCATCGAGAGGGAATCCATAAACGGCAGGCAAAAAAAAGGCTCGTCTGGTCGCCCGGAAAAGCCCTTTGAAAGTTCCAACATTTGGGGGAGGAACCTGCGCAGTGTGCCGCGCTGAATAGCGCGACGCCAATGCATATTAATGAGGGTTAAATGCAAAAATAATGCAGTTATAGCGTACCACGCGCCGGCATTGCCGGCGCAAAGCGTCAAGGTTGTGCAGGTTTAGCCAAGTGCAGCAGCACATACGGGTCCTTGTCGAACTCGCCGGTGAGCGTCGGAGTAAG
The DNA here is from genome assembly GCF_002255865.1 of Pseudomonas sp. PGPPP1. Lineage (NCBI taxonomy): Bacteria > Pseudomonadati > Pseudomonadota > Gammaproteobacteria > Pseudomonadales > Pseudomonadaceae > Pseudomonas > Pseudomonas sp. PGPPP1. Next base: position 742,887 of record NZ_NKIG01000001.1, read on the forward strand.
ACCGCTAAAGCGCGGGTCTTTCAACAAGGCGAAGTCCGCAGCGCTCATCACCAGCCAGGCCGGCGCCACTATCGGGTTCAGGTCCGACGGTTGTTGCGTAAACAGCGGTACGCGGTCGCAATCGTAATTGACCATGAACTTGATCGCTTTGGCGTCCTTGCCCAGGCCATGCAGGATCACGGGGGCGCGATCTTGCTGAACCTGTGCTTTCACCGCCAGGCTGAACGTTCGGGTGTCGTAGAGACTGCGCTCCAACGGCTCGACAATCACGATATAGGTAGTCCAGATCGCCAACACCGCAATCAATGCAGGGCCTACAGGGCGCAGGCGCGGTTTGAACACCGTCAGCAACGCCAACACCTGCAGCACGACCAGCACGCTAAGAATCGGCGCAAGACTGCCCAATTGCTCGGCGTAGCGACGCCGTACCATCCACAACCCGACCGCCAGCAACGCGGGCAGCAGCACCCAGATACCGAGCATCAAGCCGCGCAACCAAGCGAACAGCCGGCCCTGTGCGACCTGGAACGGATACGCAGCAATAATCGCCGCCATCGGCAACATCGGCAGCACATAACGCGCCTTCTTCGCTTGCGGGATCGACAGGCCAAGCATTACCAACAGGCCTGCCGCTGCGCAGTACAGCACCAACTGCAACGCCGGGTCTGGTGTACGTCGCCCGCCGACTGCCACGCCAAGCAGTACCAGCAATGCCAGTGGGTAGGCGAGGGCGTAGTTGCCCAGCGAGCTGGTGAAGTAATACAACGCGCCGCTGGAGCCTTCGCTACCGTCCATGCGCCCCAGGAACTGCATGCGAATCACGTCTTGCATGAACGTGTCGCCGCCGCTGAGTTTGGCCAGCAGCAGCAGCAAGCCCACACAAGCGCCCAGCAACGCCAGGGCCAACAGCCCGAAGCTGAACAGCCGACTCCATTGACGGTTGATCAGGTAATAGCTGCACAACACGCCGGTAGGAATCACCAAGCCGATCGGCCCGCGAATCGCAAAGCCGAGGATCAGCAGCAGATACAGCCAGTGCAAACGCTTGCCGGCACCGAAGTGATCATGGCTATAACCGAGGTAGAACACCGCCAGGGCGACGGCCGCGAGCATTTGGTCGAGGGACACCGCGCGGGTTTCGCTGATGAAGGTGCTGCTGAGCAACAACATCAGTACGCTGAGCACTCCCCAGCGTGCCGAGTAGGGCGCGGTCAGGCGATACACCAGGATGACGATGATGGCCGACGCCATCGCCGTCGGTAACCAGGCCGTGAGGCTGGTGACCTGGTCAAACGGCAGCGACAGCAGCCAGGTCAGTATCGTCGAGGTCGCCAGGTAATCGGCATACGGCTGGCCGTACGTGGTCGGAAAGAAGCTCGGCCCATGGCGCAGCATCTCCTGGGCGAACACCACGAAACGCGAGTCGAAACCGATGATTGCCTGGTGCCAGTTACCGGCGATAAACAGCAACAGCGCCAACAAGCCCAAGCCGAGGGATTGCTGGCGAATGGTTGCATTCAGCAGGGGCGGTTGGGCTTTGTTCACGTCTCAGGCTTCCACGACCTGATCTGCCGATTGCGCCACCCACTGTTGCTGGGGAATCGGCAGCTGGCACGAATCGCCACGGCCAATCGGGTAGTACTGGAAGCCTTTACGGGCCAGGCGTTCGCCGTCGTACAGGTTGCGACCGTCGAAGATCACCGGGGTTTTCAAGCGCTGGTGGATCAAGTCGAAGTCCGGGGCCTTGAATTGCTGCCATTCGGTGCAGACGATGAGCGCATCGGCGCCGCTCAGTGCTGACTCAGGAGTGCCCAACAGGGTCAGGCGAGATTCGTCGCCGTAGATACGCTGGGTTTCCTGCATGGCTTCCGGGTCGAACGCGCGCACGTTGGCGCCGGCGGCCCAGAGGGATTCCATCAATACGCGGCTTGGTGCGTCGCGCATGTCATCGGTGTTGGGTTTGAACGCCAGGCCCCACAAGGCGAAGGTCTTGCCTTGGAGATCGCCCTTGAAGAACGCGTTGATTCGCTCAAACAGCTTGCTCTTCTGGCGTTGGTTGATGGCTTCCACCGCTTCCAGCAGGTCGCTGGAGCAGTTGGCTTCCTTGGCGCTGTGGATCAGGGCGCGCATGTCTTTGGGGAAGCACGAGCCACCGTAGCCGCAACCGGGATAGATAAAGTGGTAACCGATGCGCGAGTCGGCGCCGATACCCAGGCGCACGGCTTCGATGTCCGCGCCCAGGTGTTCGGCCAGCTCGGCGATCTGGTTGATAAAGCTGATCTTGGTGGCCAGCATGCAGTTGGCGGCGTACTTGGTCAGTTCGGCGCTGCGCAGGTCCATGAAGATGATGCGGTCGTGGTTGCGGTTGAACGGCGCGTACAGGTCACGCATCACGTCGCGCACCTCTTCACGCTCGCAGCCGATGACAATGCGGTCCGGGCGGCGGCAGTCGGCAACCGCCGAGCCTTCCTTGAGGAATTCCGGGTTCGAGACGATATCGAACTCCAGGTGCCGGCCAGCCGTGTGCAGGGCTTTTTCGATATGGGCGCGCAGGGTGTCGCCGGTGCCAACGGGTACGGTGGATTTTTCCACCAGGATCACTGGCTCGATGCGGTGGCGCGCTACGGCATCGCCAACCGACAGCACATATTTCAGGTCAGCCGAACCGTCTTCATCCGACGGTGTACCCACAGCGATAAACAACACTTCGCCGTGTTCAACCGCGAGTTTTTCGTCGTGGGTAAAGTGCAGTCGCCCGCTTTCCAGGTTCTCTTTGACCATGGCCGCCAGCCCCGGCTCGAAGATGGTCACATGGCCTTTCTGCAGCGACTCGACCTTGTTCTTGTCTACGTCCATGCAGATGACATCGTGACCGACTTCGGCCAACACAGTGGCCTGCACCAGGCCGACGTAACCGCTACCAAATACACTGATTTTCATGGGGCATTCCTGGGACTTATAGTGCTAGCACGGCGAGAGTTGATAACCAGAACACCGAGGACGACCAAGGCCACCCCCAGGGTTTTTGAAAGCGAGAAATGTTCGTTGAACACCGGCAGGCTGGCCGCCAGCAGGTACACCAGCGCGTAGCTGATGCTCAGCAGCGAATAGGCGCGGCCCAGCGGCAGGTGCTTGAGCGCGCCGAGCCAGCAAAGCATCGACAGCGCATAGGCAAAGATCGCCAGGATCACCACGCCAAGGGCACCGAGGTCGATGGCATTGCTGTTGAATGCGCTGAGCCATTCGGTAGGCAGCGGCAAGCGCGTCATGCTCCAGCGCATGCCCAACTGGGCGGCGCTGACCAGGCCGACACTGCCCAGGGCCAGGGCAAAGCCTTGCGTGCGGCTCATACCTGACGCCCCAGCAACACCACGCCGGCTATCACCAACACCACGCCGAGCCAGTGGCGGCCATCGATGTGTTCGTGAAAGACAAAGCGTGCCACCAACGTGACCAGTACGAAGTTCAGGCTGAGCATGGGGTAGGCAATGCCCACTTCCAGGCGCTGCAACACCAGCAACCACACCAGCAGGCCCAGGCCCAGGCAGATCAATGCTGACCACAACCAGGGTGAGCGTAGTTTCAGCGCCCAGCCATCAGGCAGGTCGCGCCAGCTTTCCACCGCAAACTTCTGCGAGACCTGGCCCATGCACGTCAGCAAGCAAGCCGCCAATAACAGGAGCAGGGTGATCATTGCGCAGCCTGCGGGAAGATCAGAATCACGATATTGCCTTGTTCATAACGCTTGCCGTCGTTGGGCAACAAGGCAACTTCGGCAATCTCATCGTCACCTTTAACCCGCATCACCACACCGACCGGACCTTTTTTACGAGCGTCGCTCATCCATTGCTGGACGTGGGTGGTGTCGATCTTGTGATGGGTGGCATCCGGGTAAGTCAGGCCGTATTTGACTTCACCGACCGTGTTGTAGAGGGTCACGTCCGGACGAGCCAAACGCCAGGACAGGGCAGACGCGGCGCCGAGATCATTGCTGAGCAAGGCAGTGGCCGGTTGCAGTTCCTGCAGGTGATCGATGATGAATTGGTCCGGGGTCTTGTTGTAGACCACCGAGTGCGGCAGTGCGGCAGGCACCAGCGCCACCAGCAACCAACTGCCGATTACTGGCGCGGCCCACAGTTTCAATGGACGCGCGGCCTGCAGCAGGTTGGCGATGATCCAGCCGAACAGGAACACGAACACCAGCACCAGGCTGAGGGTTTCCTGGCCATGCTCGTACACCGGTTTCTTCAATTGGAACCAGGTCAGCGCCAACAGGCCGAGGATACCGACCACCAGGTTCAACCAACCGTTGATGCGCAAGGCACGGCTGCGACCTGCGGCGAGCTTGTCGGCCAGGGTCGAACCCATCAGCAGGGCCAGGGGCAGCAGGCACGGCATGATGTAGGAGGGCAACTTGCCCTTGGCCAGGCTGAAGAATGCCAGTGGCATCAGCAGCCACAGCAACAGGAAGGCTGTTTTTGGCAGACGCTTTTCTTGCCACGCGTGTTTGACGGTGGACGGCAACAGGGCGACCCAAGGCAGCGAGAACGCAACCAGCAGCGGCAGGTAGTACCAGAACGGCTCGGCGTGCTGGGCGTCTTCACCGGCAAAGCGTTGGATATGCTCGTGCCAGAAGAAGAAGTTCCAGTAATCCGGCTCTTGCAGGTGCACCGCCAGCGCCCACGGCAGGCTGACCACAATCGCCACGACCACAGCGACCACGCCATAACCCAGCAACTCACGGAAGCGTTTCTGCCAGATTGCGTAGGGCAGGGCGATCAGTACCGGCAGCAGCCAGGCCAGGAAGCCTTTGGTCATGAAGCCCATGCCGCAGGCAAAGCCCAGCAAGGCCCAGGAACCCAGGCGGCCGTTACGCGTGGTGCTGTCGAAGCAAAACCACAACGCCACGCCGGTCAGGTTGACCCAGAAGGTGAACTGCGGGTCGAGGTTGGCGTAGCCACCCAAGGCCGCGACGCTGACAAAACTCATGTACAGCACGGTGCTGACCAGCGTCTTTTGCGGGTCATTCCACAAGCGGCGCGAGACCAGGTACACCAGCAGGATGCTCAAGCCGGTGCTCAACGCCGAGGCGAAACGCACGCCAAACAGGTTCTGGCCGAAAATCGCCTGGCCCAGCGCGATCATCCAGTAACCCGCAGCGGGTTTTTCGAAGTAGCGAATGCCCATGAAGTGCGGCGACGCCCACTTGCCGGTCAGCAGCATTTCCTGGCTGATCTGCGCGTAGCGGGTTTCATCGGGAATCCACAGGCCATGGGTGGCCAGCGGAATCAGGTAAAACACAGCAAACGCCAACAGGAGCAGGGGCAGCGCCCAACGCCGGATCATGCCTGTTGTACTCCGAGCCAACCCTCGCGGCCGGGCAAGGCGCCACGCACCAGGTGTTGCTGGGGCAGGGTGGTCAGGTCCGCCGGCAACAGGTCGCCCAGCGGTTTGAAATCGATACCGCGCTGCCCTGCCTGGGCGAGCAACTGGCGAAAATCGTTGGCCATCAGAATCCCTTCTACTTCTGCGTGGATCGTGTAGACATTCAGTTTCGACTCGGCGAAGCGGTCGAGAATGAACCCATTGAAGTCTTTGGCAGCCACCACCGGCCCGACGACTTCGTCGAAGGTCGGCAGGTCTACCGGAATTTGTGGGGTGCCCGCGCTGCCATCGGCCAGTGTTGGCCTGAACAGGCTGGTGCCCCGGCAATCGCTGTTGTAGCGAAAGTTGAACCCTTGCTTGGCTTGCACCACACGCTCATCTGCACGCCAACCGGCGGCCGCTGAACAGTCGATGCGTTCACCGAGGATGTCGCTGAGGGTGTCGACGCCACGGCGGATCTGTTCGATCAGCTGCGCTTCGCTCCAGCGCCCGGTGTTGGCCTGCCAGCCGTGGTGATCCCAGGCGTGCAGGCCGACTTCGTGCCCGGCGGCCTTGGCCTGGCGCATCAAGTGCCCCAGGTCACGGCCAATCGGCTTGCCCGGCCAGGCAGTGCCGGCCAGCAAGATATCCAGGCCATACAGGCCTACGGCATTGGAACGCAGCATCTTCCACAGGAACTGCGGGCGGATGAGACGCCACAAGTGGCGTCCCATGTTGTCCGGCCCAACGCTGAAGAAGAACGTCGCTTTCACCGAGGCTTCATCCAGGGATTCGAGCAACCGCGGCACACCTTCACGGGTGCCACGGTAGGTGTCGACATCAATGCGAAGACCTGCCTGCATCAGCGCTTGTCCGCGATTTCGAGCATGGCTTCTTTCAGGAAGAAGTCGAGGGTGTTGCCGATGGTCTCGCTCATCTCAACGGTAGGCTCCCAGTTCAGCAGGCGCTTGGCGTTTTCGATGCTTGGCTTGCGGTGTGCCACGTCCTGGTAACCGGTGCCGTAGAACGCCTTGCTCTCTACGTCGCGGAAACCGGCGAACGGAGGGAAGTTGCTGCGCAGTGGGTGAGCTTCGAACTGACGCAGCAGTTCCTCGCCCAGCTGACGGATGCTGGCTTCGTTTTCCGGGTTGCCGATGTTGATGATCTGGCTGTCGCAGACACCGTTTTCGTTATCAATGATGCGTGCCAGGGCTTCGATGCCGTCGGCGATGTCAGTGAAGCAGCGCTTCTGCTCGCCACCGTCGAACAGACGAATCGGCGTGCCTTCCACCAGGTTGAGGATCAACTGGGTGATGGCGCGGGAGCTGCCGATACGTGCCGAGTCCAGGCGGTCCAGGCGCGGGCCCATCCAGTTGAACGGACGGAACAGGGTGAATTTCAGGCCTTTGTCGCCGTACGCCCAGATAACGCGGTCCAGCAGCTGCTTGGAGACCGAGTAGATCCAGCGTTGCTTGTTGACCGGGCCGACCACCAGGTTGGAGGTGTCTTCGTCGAAGTACTGGTCCTGGCACATGCCATAGACTTCGGAGGTCGATGGGAAGATCACGCGCTTGTTGTACTTGACGCAGTAGCGGACCAGTTTCAGGTTTTCTTCGAAGTCCAGCTCGAACACACGCAGCGGGTTACGGGTGTATTCGATCGGCGTGGCGATGGCCACCAGCGGCAGGACCACGTCGCACTTCTTGATGTGGTATTCGATCCACTCGGTGTGGATGCTGATATCGCCTTCCACGTAGTGGAAATTCGGGTGGCTGCGCAGGCGCTCGATGGCGTCGGAGCCGATGTCCAGGCCGTAGATTTCGTAACGGTCGTCACGCAGCAGGCGCTCGGACAGGTGGTTACCGATAAAGCCGTTCACACCCAGGATCAGCACGCGGGTGCGACGTGGCTTGCGGCCGGACTCGGCACCGCGCAGCACAGAGCCGTCAACCAGGCCCAAGACATCCGCCAAGGCAGGGCCGGCCAGGAACAGGCCGTCTTCGTTGCGCTGGCCGAACTTGATCACCAGGGAGTCTTCACCGCAGGCAATGCGCAGCGGGTTGACGCTGATCACACGGCCAGGCGCCAGGCCTTCGTTGCCCTTGGCGACTTCGGCTTGCCACACGATCAGCTTGTGCTCGCCCACGGCGCAGAAGGCGCCCGGGTACGGTTGGGTCACGGCACGAACCAGGTTGAACAGCTCTTCCGCCGGTTTTTTCCACTCCAGCTTGCCATCGGCAGCCGTGCGGCGGCCGAAGTAGGTGGCTTGGCTTTCGTCCTGGGCGGTTTCGCCCAGTTTGCCAGCGGCCAGTTGCGGCAGGGCATCGCGCAGCAGGTTGGCGGCGGCGTCACGCAGCTTGGCGTGCAGGGTCAGGCCGGTATCGCTGCGGTCGATGATGACTTTTTGCTGGGCCAGGATCGCGCCGGCATCGGCACGTTTGACCATGCGGTGCAGGGTCACGCCGGTTTCAGTTTCGCCGTTGACCAGTACCCAGTTGGCCGGTGCGCGGCCACGGTATTTCGGCAGCAGCGAACCGTGCAGGTTGAACGCGCCTTTGCTGGCGGTGGCCAACAGAGGCTCGCTCAGCAGGTTGCGATAGTAGAACGAGAAGATGTAGTCCGGGTCCAGCTTGGCAATACGCTCGATCCACAGTGGGTGGTTGGCGTCTTCCGGCGCGTGCACCGCAATGCCGTTGCGGGCGCAAAGCTGGGCGACGGAACCGTAGAAATTGTTTTCCTTGGGATCATCGGCATGGGTAAACACGGCAGCAATGTCGTAGCCGGCGGTCAGCAGGGCTTCAATACCTGCACAGCCAATATCGTGGTATGCGAAGACAACGGCTTTTGAATTCATGACGAAACCTGATCGGAAGGAGAAGTAGAAGTGGAGGTATGGGAGGACACCAGGCCGTCAACCACGACGACTGGGGCCGGCGCTGCGGGTTGGTTGCGCAGCACTTTTTCGATGAAGAAGCGAGGGCGAGCACGCACGTCGCTGTACATGCGGCCCAGGTATTCACCCAGCAAGCCCATGCCGATGAACTGGCCACCGGTGAACACGAACAGCACCGCGAACAGTACGAACATGCCGTCGCCCGCCCATTGGGCACCAAAGGCCAGGCGCAGTACGATCAAGGCGAAGGCGAACAGCACGCCCAGGCCTGCCAGGCTGAAACCGACGATGGACAACAAGCGCAGCGGGGTGGTGGTCATGCACGTCAGCAGGTCGAACATCAGGCTGATCAGGCGCATGGCACTGTATTTGGATTCGCCGTGTTCACGCTCGGCGTGATGCACCAGGATCTCCGTGGTGTGACGGGCAAAGCCGTTGGCCAGGATCGGGATGAAGGTGCTGCGTTCGCGGCAGGCAAGCATGGCATCGACGATGGTGCGGCGGTAAGCGCGCAGCATGCAGCCGTAGTCGGTCATGGCCACGCCGGTGGAGCGTTGCACGGCCAGGTTGATCAGGCGCGACGGCCAGCGGCGGAAGGCTGAGTCCTGGCGGTTGTTGCGTACGGTGGCAACCACGTCGTAACCCAGGGCAGCCTGTTCGACCAGGCGCGGGATTTCTTCTGGTGGGTTCTGCAGGTCGGCATCGAGGGTAATCACCACCTCGCCCCGGCACTGTTCGAAGCCGGCCATGATCGCCGCGTGCTGCCCGTAGTTGCGGTTGAGGATCACCGCGACCACGTTGCTGCCGTCTTCTGCGGCGGCGTCTTCGAGCATTTGGGCCGATTTGTCGCGGCTACCGTCATCCACCAGGATGATTTCGTATTCGTAGGCCAGTTGCTTGCAGGCTGCGGTAGTGCGACGCAGCAATTCAGGCAGGCTCTCTTCTTCGTTGTAGACCGGGATGACGATCGACACGCAATGAATAGGGTAGGGTTTCAAGAATTCATGACCTCGGGGGTTAGAGCAACTTGGAGCGTGAAGACAGCAGTAATCAGGGTGGCTAGTGCCTTAACTGATTAAACGTAGCGTGGGGTGGCGATTATTCATTCGACTTTCCTGAGACGGGCAATAGAATCTTCCATGGCGGTGACTGGATTAAAGCTCAAAAAACGCAAAGGTAAAGCGTAATCAACAGGTTAGTCGGGGAAAACGCGGTTCGTTCTCAAGTCCTGAGGCCAAGATTAAGCGGAAAAATGTTGAACGAATATGAAAGGCAGATGAAAAACTCGTTTATTTGACAGGTAGACAGCTAGGGTTCAGCTAAAGATTCAACGCGTTACGCAGGGTTCGCGCCCAATCCAGGCGCCCTGTCATGCATGCCCGCTTTTCGTGAAGAATCTTCTCTGCAATGCGCCTCAAGTGCCGGTAAAGTAAGCCATCTCTTGCCAGGGTACTCGGATGAATAGCGTGCAGCTTTTACGCGGCCAGTTGCGGCCGGTGTTGATGGGGTTGTTGATGACCGTGGCGTGTGTCACGACGGTGCGGGCCGATGAAGGCGTGGCGCTCACTAGCATCGACCAGGTGCCCGACGGCGTGGAAGTGCGTGGCAAGCAAATCGCCGCCTATACCTGGGACGATCGCCAAGGCAAGAACCTGTTGGTACTCGCCGAGCAAGTCAGCGAGCGCGATGACGACGGCACCCAGTCGGCGTTCGTCTACGCAGCCCAATACCTCATCGACGGCAACCGCCCCAAGCGCGTGTGGATGCTCTATGACGACGTGCAGCATTGCGAATTCGACGCCGCGCTGCGCTTTGACATGGCGGCGACCAAGGTCACTGACCTGACCGGTGATGGCATCACCCAGGCCACCGTGGGCTATTCGCGGACCTGCACCAGCGATGTCAGCCCTAACGAATTCAAATTGATCATGCACGTGGGCAAGTCGCAGAAATTCCGCCTGCGCGGTGTCGACCGTTACGGCGCGAGTTGGTGGGACGAGGAGGCCGGCGCCTTGCGCGGCATGCCACTGCCCAGGGACTGCAGCGTTGCCGCCCAGCAGGCGCTGGTCAGCCAATACAAGGAGCAGGGCACCGAGTTGCCGTTGCCGGGTTGTTATGGCGAAGAGAAGGACTTTGCCAAGGCGCCGGACGCTTACCTGACGTTCATGCGCCAGCATTGGTTCGCGCTGATGCAGAAGCAGGACACCGAATGGAGCCAGACCCAGACTCAGCCGCAAGCGCCGACCGAGGACGACGACGTCGCCCCGTGACTTTGTGCGAAGGCCGTTCGTGGGTTAGACTCAGCCTTCGCCAATTCACTAAATACCTCGATTAAACAAAGGCTTGTTTGAGGTATTTAATCCAAAGGCTGATCTACATTGACTGAGTCCATTCGCAACCCGCTGACCCTTTACCTCACCCGCCTGGCGCCTTCCAGCCAACTGACCATGCGCTACGTGCTGCAAGATGCAGCCGACCGCCTGGGCTATGAAGACATCAACCTCGAAGACATCGACTGGCACCTGTTGCAGCCCGAACATGTGATCGCCCTGGTGGCGGCATTGCGCGAGGACGGCTACGCGCCGAACACCTCGTCGTTGTACGTGAACGCCGTGCGTGGGGTGATGAATGAGGCTTGGCGGATGAACCTCATCGACCAGGAGCATTTGCTGCGCATGCGTACGGTCAAGGCCGCGCCTGGAACCCGTCTGGGCCAAGGCCGCAACCTGCGGCGTACGCTGATTCGGGAAATGATGGAGGTCTGCGCTGCCGACCCCAGGCCCCAAGGGTTAAGGGATGCGGCGGTGATCGGGATTCTCTACGGCTCGGGCATGCGCAAGTCGGAGTCGGTCAACCTTGACCTGGCTCAGGTCGATTTTGATGAGCGCAGCCTGCGGGTGACTGGCAAGGGCAACAAGGAGCTGCTCAAGTACGCACCGGATTGGGCGTTCGGCAAGTTGCAGGCCTGGTTGGACTTTCGTCGTGGGCAACTCAAGGAAGGCGAACAGGATGATACGTTCCTGTTCAATCGCATCCGCCGGGGCAGCCATATCACCCGGGAGCGCATCACCAAACATGCGATTTACTACATCGCTCGCCAGCGCGGCGAGCAGGTCGGCGTGAAGATCATGCCTCACGACTTCAGGCGCTCCTTCATTACGCGGGTGATCGAAGAGCATGACCTGTCGATTGCCCAGAAGCTGGCGCACCACACCAATATCCAGACCACTGCCAGCTATGACGTACGCGATGACAATGAGCGGCGGCGTGCCGTGGATCGCTTTGATCTGTAGGCCAAATCAGCCGTGCTGGCAGGCATCGCCCAGCCGTACATAGTCGAGTTCGTGCCGCACGCCCTGACTGTCCACATACACCACATGGCCCTTGACCGGGCCGCAGGTGGTCGATGCGGCATTGGTATTGCGCACGGCCTTGGCGATATCCAGGTCTTCTGAATAGTCGTCGGCCTGGTTGACCGGCGTCGTCGCCCCTGCGGCGGGATCACCCTGGGCGGCGGCGAAGGTGCTGAGCAGGCTCAACACCGCGATAAACAGATAACGCATGACGATCTCCAGCACCGGACGGTGGCGGCTTGACTGTGGTCGCCATTCTATTAAGCCCAGGCGCCGGCCAGAACGGATTCCGGCCAATAGCGGTCATCAGCGAAAACAATACAAGCGAGCGCTAGGAGGAGGGCGGGGGGCTCGCCAGGTGCGCCGGCAGGCGACTCAGCGTCCAGATCACCGTCAGCAGCGCGGCGACTGCACACAGGGCGATGCCGATGAGCATCGGTGCGGGCGTGTGATCGGCGTACACACCGACCAACGTCATGGACACCGCGGCCGTAATCATCTGGATCGCCCCCAGCAGGGCCGAGGCAGAGCCCGCGACGGCGCCATGATCTTCCAGCGACAGCACACCGGCTGCCGGCAGTAGCAGGCCAAGAAAGCCAAAACCGATAAACAACAACGTCATCATCAGCGCCAGGCTGTCGACCCACAGCGTAGTGACGGCCAGCAACACCATTACCGCCGCCACGGCCATCACCGACCAGCGAATCACCGGTGCCAGGCCGAAACGCGCGCTCAGGCTTGCGGTGAGTTGGCTCATGGCAAAAAACGACGCGGCATTGACCGCGAACCCCAGGCTGAACTGCGTGGGTGTCAGGCCGTAATGTTCGATGTACACGAACGGTGCGCTGCCGATGAACACAAAGAACGTCGCCAGGCCAAACCCGCTGACCACCGACAAACCGGTGAACACCGGGTCACGCAACAACGCGCCGTAGCTGCCGAATGCACTGCCCAGGGTCTTGCCCAGGCGGCGCTCGGCTGGGTGGGTCTCCGGCAATTGCACAACGGTCATGACCAGGCACGCCACAGCCACCACGGCGAGTGCGGCGAACACTTCGCGCCAGCTCCACAGCGAAATCACCAGGCTGCCGGCCAAGGGCGCAAGGATCGGCGAGACGCTCATCACCAGCATCAACAAGGCCATCAACTTGGCGGCTTCATGACCGGTGTAAAGGTCACGCACGATCGCCCGAGGAATCACCATCCCGGCGCACGCGCCGAACGCCTGCAGAGCCCGAAAACCGATCAGCACTTCAATGGTCGGTGCCAGCGCGCAGCCGACACTGGCCACCGCAAAAATCGCCAAGCCCGCATAGATAGGTGGCTTGCGTCCAAATACATCGCTGATTGGGCCGTAGAACAGTTGGCACACGCCAATGATCATGAAAAACACCGTGAGGCTCATCTGCACCGCAGCCGGCGAGGCATGCAGGCTGGCACCGAGGGTCGGCAATGCTGGCAAGTAACTGTCGATGGCGAACGGGCCGACGGCGGTGATCAACCCCAGCAACAGGGCAAGGTGGGCGATGCTTCGAGACATGGACGTTCCGGGGGCAGTCGTGCAAAAGAGCGCCAGCTTATGTTTCGTGGCGGTGGCATACAAGCCTGATTGACGCTTACACGTCGGTGGCGTTGAATGGGCCCCGTCATTTACCGCCAGCCAGGGAATTGCAGTGCTCAGAAACGTCACCGACATGGATTTGCGCCTGTTGCGGATTTTTTCCGTGGTGGTCAAATGCGGCGGGTTCACGGCGGCGCAGGCCGAATTGAACATGAGCCAATCGAATATCAGCACGCATATTTCCGGCCTGGAAAAACGCCTGGGCTACCGGATTTGCGAGCGCGGCAAAGGCGGCTTTCGCCTGACCGAAAAGGGCCAGCGCATTCTTGCCGCTTCAACGGCGTTGTTTGGTGCCGTGGATGCGTTTCGTGATGAGGCGCAGGATTTGTCGGGGCGGCTGGTCGGGGATTTGTATCTGGGACTGGCGGACAATATTGCTACCTTGCCAACGGCGCGCATCGACGCAGCCATCGCGCGCTTTTATCAGCGTGAACACGATATGCACCTGCATATTTTCGTTAACTCACCGACAGAGCTGGAGCTGGCAGTGATTGACGGGCAGTTGGACATGGCCATCTCGTATTTCAGCCGGCCATTGCCGACGCTGGCCTACCAACCGTTGTACAGCGAAGAGATTGGTATTTTTTGCGGCCAAAAGCACCCGCTGTACGCGGTACCGTCACCCAGCCTTGAGCAACTACAAGCGTGCGACTGGATCAAGCATGGCTTCTTGCCTGCCAACCAGACGCTGCCGGTGGCACCCAAGCGCGCATCGGCCACCGCCTACCATATGGAAGCGGTGGCCCACGGCGTTTTGGCGGGAACCCACTTGGGTTATTTACCGGCCCATTACGCCGCGCCGTGGATCGCCAGCGGCCACATGCGCGCGCTGCACCCCGAAACGCTGCATTACGCAGTGCAGCACAGCATGATTACCCACATTGGGCATCCCCAAAGCGAAGCGGTGCGGGCGTTCATCGATGACCTATTGGCGGAACACCGCGGGTAGGTCGCCGTGCACGGCGCTGCGGTAGATCTGGCTGTAGGCGTGGGCATCCAAGGGTTGGGCATTGGTGTCTGAGGACGAGATATCGGCCACGGCCTGCTCGCCGACCCAATCCGCCACGTCGGCATCCAGGCCGATTTCGTGCAACGTATGGGGAATCGCCAATTGTCGGCGCAGTTGCAGGACCCACTGCACAAAACCTTCAAAGTCCGGCTGGGGCAGTTCCAGGTAGCGCGCCAGTCGCGCAATATCACGGCTGATCACTTCACGATTGGCGACCATCACATAGGGCAACAAGATGGCGTTCAACAGCCCATGGTGCTTGTGAAAACGCGCGCCCAGCGGATGGGCGAGGGCATGCACGCCGCCCAAGCCTTTCTGGAAGGCCACAGCGGCCATGGCCGACGCCACGAGCATGCCTTCGCGAGCCAACAGGTCCTGGCCATCGGCGTAGGCAGCGGGCAAATGTTGTTGGATCAGGCGCACGCCCTCCACTGCGACGCCGCAGGACATCGGGTGATACAGCGGCGAACAGAAGGCCTCGATGTGGTGGGTGAGGGCGTCCATGCCCGTCGCAGCGGTAAGCGCCGGCGGCAGGCCCCGGGTCAGGATCGGGTCGAGAATGACCGTGGCCGGTAGCAACTCGGGGTGACTGATCACCTGCTTGATCTGCTGTTCGCTGAGGGTCAGTACGGCTTCGCGGCCCAGCTCGGAGCCGGTGCCTGCCGTGGTGGGCAAGGCGATCAGTTTGGGCAGGTCCAACTGCGGGAAATCTGCCAGGCTTGGGTAACGGCTGATCACCTGGGACCATTCGAAACGCGCCAGCCCATGTCGATCGACCGCCGCAAGGCTGATGCCTTTGGCCGCATCCATGGCGCTGCCGCCGCCCAATGCAATCAATGAGTCATGGCCCCCAGCCTGGAATGCCGAGACGCCCAACGCGACATCGTCCAGCGTGGGGTTGCCGTGGATATCACTGAACACGGCAAACGGAATATCCGCCTGGGTCAAATGCGCTTTCAGCAGTGCCAACGGTTCCAGGGCGAGCATGCCGGGGTCAGTCACCAGCAGGGGCTTGCGCATTTCCAGCAAGACGCAGCGCTCGGCCAGGGTCTCCAGCGCACCGGGGCCGCAGAAGATTTCCGTGGGGTAATTCCAATAGTGAATCGCAGACATCTGAAACTCCGTGTCCAGGTTAATAGGTGCGCAGGTGTGGGGTGGCGGTGCGTAGAGTCGGCTTGGCCCAGAACAGGTAGATCAACCCAAGCACGGCAAGGATCGAGAACACCAGGATCACCGCCCACACCTGGAACCATGGCGCTCCAGGCGGAGCGAGTGCCTCGCGCGGCCAGGCCACGTTGATGCTTTCGAACACCAGCCATATAAAGGCGGCGACGTTGACCGTAAGGCCCCAGCGCCCCAGGCTGAAAGTGCCTGGTTCGGGTTTCCAGCGGCCATTAAGACGGGCGAGCAGGGCGCAACTCACCACGATCAGGAATACAAAGAAGAAGCCGCCACTGCCAAAGGCAATCAAGGTGCCGACGGCTGTGGCATTCAGGCCCAAGGCGAGGCCGAAACTGGCGAACAGGGTGCTGAACACCATGGCGGCGAACGGCACCTTGCGTCTGTCGACACGCCTTAGCAGTGCCGACGCCGGCAGAATCTCATCCCGCGCCATCCCGAATACGGCGCGACCGATATAAGTTTGCACCGACACCACGCACGCAATGAATGCCACCAGCACCACCGCCACAAACGGCCGTTCAGCCCAGGCGCCAAACGCATCGACAACGGCAGGCGTGACCGGGTCGATCACCTGGCCTGAGACCATGCCGGCTGTGTCGGTATAGGACAGTGTGACGGCAAACGCGGTGAGCATGACCGTCAGGCCCACCAGAATCATTGAGCGCAAGATTGCACGGGGCGTTGAGGTGCGGGCGTCTGCGGTTTCCTCGGACACTTGCGAGCAGGCATCGAAACCAAGGAACGCCCAACCACCGACAGCCATGGCGGTCAGAAAGCCCGGCAAGTAAGCGCCATCGGAACCTTGGCTGGACGTCAGGCCGTCCAACAGCAAGGCGAACGAGTGGTTGCGGAAAAACAGCAGCAACAACACGCCGATACCAATCGAGGCAATGGCTTCCGCGACGATGCCCGCGTTGACGAAGTACTTGAGCGGGTTGATCCCGAACAGATTCACCCCCAGGCCCAGTACTAGCAGCACAGCACCGCTGAACACTTGGGCATTTGCCGAGGGCGGTTCACCGGTAAAAAACAGCCACAACCAGAACCCACCCAAGTAAGCCACGGTGGTCAACGAAGCCAGCGCCGAAGCCAGGTACATGAACCCGGTAAACCAGGCCAGGCGTTCTCCCGCAAGACGCTTGACCCACTGATAGCAGCCTCCGGCCAGCGGATATTGCGAGGCGAGCTCGGCGTAAACCAACGCCACCAGCAATTGCAGGGCAAGGCAGAGCGGCACTATCCACACCCACGACGGGCCCGCGCTCATCGCGCCCAGTGACATGACTGAATAGATGCCTACAACAGGGGACACAGTGGCGAAGCCCACCGAAAACGAAGACCAGAGCGAGAGCCCCCGGTGCAGTTGTTGATCGTAGCCTTGGCTGTGCAACAGGCGCTCATCGGCGTTTTGCCGGTCAGACAAATGAGAGGACATAGGTATTCCTTGGGTCGGCAGACACATTATTTTTAGGATCGCCCTTGTGGCCAGGGCGTACCGACAACACATGCTCCATCACGGGGAGGAGTGGGGAGAGCTTAAGAGACGCAAACATTTGGATAAATCCATATGTTTGAAGACTGGCATTTAGAATTTTTGATGTTTGAGGGAGGGAGGCTTATCTATAACCAAGCCAAATGACTACTTAATTTTCTTATGATTTTATTGAATATTAAGCGGGCAGGTCATGGCGCGTTCCTGTCACTGTCACCAGTACTGAAACCGCGCTTGTTAACGGAATAGCCCACCATAGGGGGTAAAGCCGATAGGGGCGGAGCAGCACGCAATATCTACCACACGGTTTCAAGGGATGGCCGTGCGCAGCGTATATTCCGCCGCTAACTCTTGAAGCATATTGCGCATCCAACGATGCGCTGGATCGCTGTCGAGCACTTTGTTCCACAGAGTGAATTCGCGTAGTAGCGGCAGTTCAAACGGCGGCGCCAGTGCGCGCAATGACAAAAAATCGCCATACAACATCGCTAGGCTTCGCGGGATCACCGCGACCCGTTGGGTACCCACCAGCAGATGCGGCACCGTATTGAAGCTACTGGTGGTCAACTCAACCCGACGCGCCTGGCCATAACCCTGAAGGATTTTTTCACTGAAGCTGGGTTCGCGGGCACTGCCGAAGTTGACCGCAATGTGCCCCAGGCTCAGGTATTCCTCCAGGCTGAGGTCGTCGCCCACCAGGCTGTTCTGCGACCAGATCACGCACTGGTAATCATCCTCGAACAACAGCTCCTTGGCATGCAGGTCAGACAGGTACTGATCGGGCATGATCACAAAATCCACTTCGCCCTGGGTCAGCATCTGGTTGTAGTGATCCGAGGCGTGCTGGATGTCCAGCGTGATGTAAGGCGCGCGTTGCTGCAGGCGCTGGGCCAGCGGGCCGAGAATCACTGTGGTCACGAAGTCCGTGGCAATCAGCTTGAAGTGCCGCTTACAGGTCAGCGGGTCGAATTCCGGCTTGTTGACGATGGTCGACTGAATGTCCAGCAACACCCGACGCACCGGTTCGGCCAGGCCTTGGGCGAGTGGCGTTGGCAACATCTTGCGCCCTACCTGCACCAGCAACTCATCATCAAAATAATCGCGCAACCGCGCCAGCAAGCCGCTGGCCGCCGACTGGCTGACGTTCAGGCGCTGCGCTGCGCGCGTGATGTTCTGTTCGGTGAGCAGCGTGTCGAGCACCACCAGCAAATTCAAATCCAGGTGATGAAAACGCATGGCCTTGCCTCCAGATGAGCATGGCACGTTGTATCACTTTTTTTGGATGGATGGCATCTCGATAATCGATTGTTCGGATTGTTTGGCCCTCCCTATTATCAATTCCAGAAGCGGCAGGAGCGCCGGTTCTCAAAAGACCTTTCAAGACAAAAATAACAAGTCAGAGGTTGGTATTGATGAAACGGGAACGTATGAGCAGCGTCCGGCCGCCTTGCCAGTGGGCCACTCTCGCCGCGGCAATTGCCGCAGTGGGCTGCGTCCATCACGCGGGCGCATTTGAAATCGACACCGGCGATTCAGACGTGCGTCTGCGCTGGGACAACACCCTCAAATACAACGCTGCCTGGCGCGTCAAAGACCGAGACAGCAAGCTCGTCAGCACGGTCAACCAGGACGACAGCGACCGTAACTTCAACAAGGGCCTGATCTCTAACCGGCTGAATATCCTGTCCGAATTTGATGCGCGCTATAACAACGTCGGTGCCCGCGTCAGTGCGGCCGGCTGGTATGACAGCGTGTATGAAGGCAGCAATGACAACAATTCGCCGGCGACTGCCAACCAGCGCTCAGTCAGCTATGACCACTTCACGGACGACACCCGCAAGCTGCATGGCAGCGATGCCGAGATCCTTGATGCATTTGTCTTCGGCAAGGGCAACCTCGGCGAGCTGCCCACCAGCTTCCGCCTGGGCCGGCACACCGTGTTGTGGGGCGAAAGCCTGTTCTTCGGGGCCAACGGCATTGCGGGCGGGCAAGCACCGGTGGATATCATCAAGGCCACCTCGGTACCGAATACGCCGTTCAAGGAATTGATTCGCCCGGTCAATCAATTCTCTGGGCAGGTCCAGTTGCGGCCGAATGTCTCGGTGGCGGCCTATTACCAGTTTGCGTGGGAAGAGAACCGCATCCCCGCCGTAGGCAGCTATTTTTCCACCTCGGATGTGGTGGGCGAGGGCGGTGAGCGCTTGATTGTGGGTGGCCCGATTGGCCCCAACCAACAACCGCTGGCGTTCTTTCACGGCAAAGACATCAAGGCGGACGACAAGGGCCAGTACGGTCTGTCGCTGCGGTTTTCGCCTGAGGACTGGAACACCGATTTTGGTCTCTATGCGATCCGCTATCACGCCAAGGATCCGATGATTTACACCCGCGCCAATCCCGGCGGGCCCAACCCATTGACCGGTCAACTGGGCGAATACCAACTGGTGTACGCCGAAGGGATTCGCGCATTTGGCGCCAGCTTCAGCACCTCGGTGGGCGATGCCAACGTTGCCGGTGAAATCTCGGTACGGCGCAATACGCCGTTGGTGAGCGTGTCCCAGGCTAACCCGACGGGCCTGGGAGACAACGACAGCCATGCCTTGTACGCCGTGGGCAACTCGCTGCATGCCCAGCTATCCAGCCTTTACTCGTTCAACAGCAACGGCATTTGGGATTCCGCCAGCCTGGCCGGTGAAGTGGCCTGGCACCGGCGCACCAGCATCACCAAAAACGCTGCCGCCCTCGACCCCAACAGCGAGCGCGATGCCTGGGGCCTGCGCATGAGCTTCACCCCCAACTTCTTCCAGGTGTACCCCGGCGTCGACCTGAGTGTGCCGCTGGGTCTGGGCTACAACCCGCAAGGGCGCTCGTCGGTGATCAGCAAATTCAACAACGGTGTGGGCGACAAAGGCGGCGATGTGAGCATCGGCCTGCAGCTTGAGTACCTGCAAACCTGGAAGGCTGGCCTCAACTACACGCACTACATCGGCGGCAGCGACAACTTCCTCGATAGCCGCAACGCCAACACCTATGGGCAACCGCTCAAGGACCGCGACTTTATCGCCTTTACCGTCCAGCGATCATTTTGACCGTGGCTGCATAACAACAATAAACAGAGGTGCGTTTCATGAAACTCCAACCGTTGATGCTCGCGGGTCTGTTGGTGGCCGTCGCGCCTGCAGGCTGGGCTGCAACCGACGCCCAGGCCCGGCAACTCAAGTCCACGCTGACCCCGCTGGGCGCCGAGCGCGCCGGCAACGCCGATGGCAGCATTCCCGCATGGGACAAGGGGTTTACCCAGGTACCGGCTGGCGTCACCCCGGGCCCGCGTCTGCCGGACTACTTTGCCAGTGATAAGCCGCTGTACTCGGTCACCCCGCAAAACGTCGCACAGTACGCCGACAAACTCAGCGACGGGCAAAAAGCGCTGTTCGCCAAATACCCGACCTACCGCATCGACGTATACCCGAGCCGGCGTACCGCATCTGCACCGCAATGGGTCTACGACAACACCCTGAAAAACGCCACCGGCGCGCACCTCACCCATGAAGGCAACACCCTGGAAGGCGCCAGCGGCGGCATTCCGTTCCCGATCCCGACCACCGGCGCCGAAGTGATCTGGAACCATCACTTGAGCTGGCGCGGCGTGGCCTGGAAGAACGACTACAACGTGTATGTGATCACCGCCAGCGGCCAGCGCATTCTGTCAGCCACCGTACAGGCGCAGCGCGAGATGCCGTATTACTTCCAGGACGGTAAACCCGAATACAAAGGGGTGTACTGGATGACCCGCCTGGTCAACCTAGGCCCGCCGCAACGTGCCGGTGAAGCCTTGCTGGGCCGTGAACCGCTGGACTACGCCAACGGCGGCCCGCAATCCTGGGTCTACCTGGCCGGCCAGCGCCGTGTGCGCAAACTGCCGGTGTCGTCCTACGACACGCCCACGCCCACCAGTTCCGGCGTGGCCAACTTCGACGAGGTTTCGGTATTCACCGGTCCGCTCGACCGCTATGACTGGAAGATCGTCGGCAAGCAGGAAATGCTGATTCCCTACAACAGCAACAAGATCCTCCAACCGGCCAAGGACGACGCGATCCTCAGCGAACGCTTCCTCAACCCCGACCACATGCGCTGGGAACTGCACCGCGTGTGGGTGATTGAAGGCAACCTGGCCGCCGGCAAACGCCACAGCATGCCCAAGCGTCGCTTCTACGTAGACGAAGACACCTGGATGGCCGTACTTGGCGACAGCTGGGACGCTAACCACCAACTGTGGCGCACCTACTTTCAACTGCCGTACCTGATGCCGCAATTGCCGGGGTTGGTGCGTGGCTTGTACGGCCAGTATGACCTGCAGACCGGTGCCTGGATGGCCCACAACGTGGTCACCGAAAAACGCGTGCACAACGATGTAGTCGCCCCGTTCCCCGACAGTGACTTCAGCCCGGACGGCCTGGCTGCCGATGGTGTGCGTTGATGCCTCGTTATCCCTTCTGGCTGGCGCTGGGACTGCTCGGCGTGAGCCTGGCAACCCAGGCCGATGAATCGCCGGTCAGCGATGTATTGCTGCGCCCGGCACTCAAGGTCAGCGCGCCGGAGCGAGCGGTGCTGATCGACATCACCCGCGCCGGCAACCGCCTGGTGGCTGTCGGCGAGCGAGGGCTGATTCTGCTCTCGGACGACAACGGCCAACATTGGCACCAAGCCTCGGTACCCGTCAGCGTGAGCTTCACGTCGGTGAGCTTTGCGACGGCCTTGCAAGGCTGGGCAGTCGGGCATGCGGGCGCGGTGCTGCACACCGTTGATGGGGGTGAGCACTGGACGTTGCAACTGGACGGCAAACTCGCCGCGCAACGGGTGCTCGATGCCCTGCCCGTTGGCAATCAGCAGCAACTCAAAGTCGCCCAAGGGTTCGTCGCCGACGGTGCCGACAAACCCTGGCTGGCGGTCAACTTCAGCAACAAGCGCGAAGGCACCGTGGTGGGCGCTTTCGGCCTGATCCTGCACACCACGGACGGCGGTGCAACCTGGCAATCCTGGGTCGACCGCCTGCCCAATCCGGCAGGCAATCACCTGTACGCAATCGCTGCCCAGGGCCCGCGCATCTACATCGCTGGCGAGCAGGGCGGCCTGTGGACATCGGCGGACGGCGGCGCAAGTTTCACTCGCTTGAGCGCCCCCTATGACGGCAGTTTTTTTGCCGTCGACCTGGCGCCGGGCGGCGACGTTTTAGTCGCCGGCTTGAAGGGCAACGTTTGGCGCAGCAACGATCAAGGCGGGCACTGGCAAACCGTGAGCAATCCGTTCAACAGCAGTGTCATGGCCGCGCGGTCGCTGGGCGGCGCAGACGTGATGCTCGCCGACCAGAGCGGCCATTTGCTGCTCAGCACGCCGGGCGCTGCTTTGCGTGAGCAAGGGCAGTCGAGCGCCGTGGCGTCCTTTACCCAGACGGCAGACGGCCAATGGATCACGGTAGGCGCTAGGGGCATCCAGCGCGTGGAACAGGTGAAAGCGCAATGACCGATCTGAGTAATCCCGCGCTACAGAATCTCAAGGCATTCGATCGTCGTTCCGGTTCGCTGGTCGAGCGCGCGCTGTTCAACCATCGCAGGCTGGTGCTGTGGCTGTGCCTGTTGCTGACCCTCGGCCTGGGCGCCGCGAGCACGCGCCTGGGGCTCAACGCCAGCTTCGAAAAAATGATCCCCACCGCGCATCCCTATATCGCCAACTACCTGGCCAACCAACAGGAACTCACCGGCCTAGGCAACGCCGTGCGCATCGCCGTCGAAGCGCCGGGCGGTTCTATCTACGACAAGCACTACCTGGAGTTGCTGGCGCGCCTTAACGACAAAGTGTTCCTGTTACCGGGTGTCGACCGGCCTTTCATGAAGTCGCTGTGGACCCCCAACATGCGCTGGATGGCCGTGACCGAAGAGGGCGTGGAGGGCGGCCGAGTGATCCCCGACGACTACGACGGCTCGCCCGGCAGCCTGGAAACCGTACGCCTGAACGCCGCGCGCTCGGGTGAGATCGGCCAGACGATCGCCCTCGACGGCCACTCCAGCCTGATCTTTGTGCCCTTGATGGACATCGACACGCACACCGGCAAGCCGCTGGACTACAGCGCCTTGTCGCAACAACTGGAACAACTGCGCAGTGAGTTCCAGGCCCAGGGCCTGACCCTGCACATCACCGGTTTCGTCAAAGTGGTAGGCGACCTGATCGAGGGCTTGCGCCAGGTGCTGCTGTTTTTTGCTGCAGCGATCGTGATCGCCACGTTCATGCTCTACATGTTCACCCGCTGCCTGCGCAGCACTTTGCTGGTAATGGCCTGTTCGCTGGTAGCCGTGGTGTGGCAACTGGGCTTGGTGGCGTTACTCGGGTTTGAGCTTGACCCGTATTCGGTGCTGGTGCCGTTTCTGGTGTTGGCCATTGGTATGAGCCACGGCGCGCAGAAAATGAACGGCATCATGCAAGACATCGGGCGTGGCATGCACCGCCAAGTGGCGGCGCGTTTTACCTTTCGACGCTTGTTCCTCGCCGGCCTCACCGCGTTGTTGTGCGATGCGGTGGGCTTCGGCGTGCTGATGCTGATCGATATCAAGGTCATTCAAGACCTGGCGTTGATCGCTAGCATCGGCGTCGCGGTACTGGTGTTTACTAACCTCATCCTGCTACCGATTCTGCTCAGCTATTGCGGGGTCAGCGTCCGCGCCGCAACCCGCAGCCTGCGCAGTGAAGAGGCCGCCCTGCACGGGCAAAAGCATGCGCTGTGGGCATTTCTGGATCGCTTCACGCAGCGCCGTTGGGCGACGGTCACGCTGATCGTCAGCGCATTACTCGGCGGTGGTGGCTGGTGGATCAGCCAACAACTGCAAGTCGGCGACCTCGACGCCGGCGCGCCCGAGTTGCGTGCCGACTCACGCTACAACCGCGACAACGGGTTTATGGTGGCGCACTACGGCGCCAGCAGCGATGTATTCGCGGTGATCGTGCGCACGCCCGAGAGTGCTTGTTCCGACTACACCACCCTGATGCGCGTGGATGCGCTGGAGTGGCGCCTGCGTCAACTGCCGGGCGTGGAGGCCACTGCTTCGCTGGCCAGCCTTAACCGTAGCCTGCTGGTGGGCATGAGCGAAGGCAACCCGAAGTGGTACGACCTGACGCAGAACCAGGCGCTGCTCAATTCGATCACGGGGCGGGCGCCGCGCGAGCTGTTCAACCAGAGCTGCAACACCCTCACGCTCTACACCTACCTGCGTGACCACAAAGCAGTGACGCTCACGCGTCTGGTGGACGAAGTGCAAGCGTTCTCCCAGGCCAACGACACGCAGGATGTGAAGTTTTTGCTGGCCGCGGGCAATGCCGGAATCGAGGCCGCGACCAACATCGTGGTCAAGCAGGCCAACCACGACATGCTCTATTGGGTGTACGGCGCGGTGATCGTGCTGTGCCTGCTGACTTTCCGTTCGGTGGCGGCGGTGGTCTGCGTGATTCTTCCCCTGATGCTCACTTCGATTTTGTGCGAAGTGCTGATGGTGTGGCTGGGCATCGGCGTCAAGGTCGCGACCCTGCCAGTGATTGCATTGGGCGTGGGCATCGGCGTGGATTACGCGCTGTATGTGATGAGCATTTTGCTGGCGCGACGCAAGGCCGGGGACAGCCTGTCCCAGGCGTATTACCAAGCGCTGCTGTTTACCGGAAAAGTAGTGATGTTGACCGGCGTGACCCTGGCAGTCGGCGTCGCCACCTGGGCGTTTTCGCCGATCAAGTTCCAGGCCGACATGGGCATTCTGCTGGCGTTCATGTTTGTGCTTAACATGGTCGGCGCGTTGGTGCTGCTGCCGGCCCTGGCGCACTTCCTGCTGCCCGCGCCGGCAGCGGTTGACTCTTTTAAACACACGATAACAACAACAGGAAAAGCCTCATGAGTCAGTTCACGCAAGCCGTACCCGTGCCGCGTCGGCGCGGTTCGGGCGCATTGTTGTTGCTTGGTAGTTGCTTGCCGGTGCTGGGTGGCGTGTTGATCGCGCCGGTGTTGCCGCGTATCGCCGAACACTTCGCTGGTACGGCCAATGTCGGCGTGATGGTGCCCATCGTGCTGACATTGCCGGCGCTGATGATCGCGCTGTTTTCGCCCTTCGCCGGCTGGCTCTCCGACCGCATTGGACGCAAGCGCCTGCTGGTTTTGGCGATGCTGTTGTATGGCATCTGCGGGCCGCTGCCGTTGCTGCTGGATGACCTCAACGTGATCCTGCTTAGCCGAGCCGGATTGGGGCTTGCAGAGGCGGCAATCATGACCTGCTGCACGGCGCTGATCGGTGACTACTACGACGGACGCGAGCGCGTGCAATTGCTCTCATGGCAGACCATCGTCACGTCGCTCTCGGCCACCGCATTTTTCATGCTCGGCGGGCTAATCGGCGAGCACGGCTGGCGCGTGCCGTTTGCGCTTTACATCGTCGGCCTGGTGTTTGCGCCGCTGATGCATCTGGCGTTGAGCGAGCCTCTGCGCCGCGCCAGTGCGGTGGTTCAAGCGCAACAGCTCCGCGAGTTTCCGCTGCGTTCGTTGTCGGTGATTTGTGCCATGACGATTCTCGTCGCGCTGGGCTTTTTTATCGTACCGGTACAAACCGGTTTCCTGCTGGAACACATCGGCATCGACTCGCCGCAGCGCATTGGCATGGCGATTGGGCTGGGCCATTCGGCAGTGTTTCTCGGTGCGCTGCTGTTTCGCCGTCTGAGTCGATTCGGGCCGGGGTTGCTGCTGGCACTGGGGTTTCTGATCTCCGGCGCCGGCATCCTGATGCTGGCCAATGCGGCGGACTACCGCACGGTCATCCTCGCGGTGATGGTCAACGGATTAGGCGGTGGCCTGGCGTTACCCACGGTGCTGAGTTGGGCGCTGTCGACCTTGAGCATCGAGCACCGTGGCAAGGGCACCGGCCTGTTCAACGCGGGGTTTTTCGGCGGTCAGTTTGCCAGCCCTTTGTTGGTGATGGCGCTGTCCGGCGTGGCGGACGGCCGTGTCGGCGCAGTGGCGCTGGTGGGCTGGGGGCTGTTGCTGGCAGCGCTGGTGTCGCTGATTGCCCCGGCCATTGCGGGCAAGCGCCTGCTGGACCCGATTCAGGTCGCCGACGATTTAGTGCTGCATTGACGCGACCGCTGTTTTCCCTTTAGAAGGAGGCTTTGATGAAACTCGCTACGTTAAAAAATGGTCAGCGCGACGGCCAGTTGGTGGTGGTCGCCCGGGACTTGCGCCAGGCCGTGATCGCGCAGCCCTTTGCAACTTTACAACAGGCTCTGGAAAACTGGGCGCTGGCCGAACCGGTGTTGAGCCAGCAGTATCAGGCACTCAATCTGGGCAAGGCGACCGAGGCGTTTGCCTTCGACCCGACCTTCACCGCTGCACCGCTGCCGCGTGCTTACCAATGGTGTGACGGTTCAGCATTTCTCAATCACGCGCACCTGCTACAAAAAGCGTTCGATCTGGCGCCGATGAAAGACGAGCGCACCCCGCTGATGTACCAGGGGGCCAGCGATGACTTTCTCGGGCCTTGCGACGATGTGCGGTTGCCGGACGTGAACCACAACATCGATTTCGAGGGCGAATTCGCGGTGATCGTCGACGAGGTGCCGATGGGCTGCCCCGCTGAACAGGCGTTGCAATACGTGCGGCTGGTGTTGCTGGTCAACGACGTAAGCCTGCGCGGGTTTCTGCTGCATGAAGTCAGCACCGGTTTCGGCTTTTTGCAGGCCAAGCCCTCATCGAGTTTTTCGCCGGTGGCCGTCACTCCGCATGCGCTCGGCGATGCCTGGCGCGACGGGCGGGTGTGCCTGCCGTTGAGCGTGAGTTGGAACCAGGCATGGTTCGGTTCGCCCAACGGTGCCGAAATGAGCTTCAGCTTTGCCGACCTGATCGCCCACGCCGCCCGTACCCGGCGCCTGCGGGCCGGGACCATCATTGGCTCGGGCACCGTGTCCAATGTCGACCGCACTGTGGGCTCGGCGTGCATCAGCGAACGCCGCGCCATCGAGATGATCGAGCAGGGAAAGCCGTTGACGGGGTTCATGAATTTTGGAGACCGGATTCGCATCGAGGCGCTGGACGCAGAGGGCCAGTCGGTGTTCGGCGCGATTGACCAACGCGTAGTGGAGGCCCTGTCATGAGCACGCGTAAACGCCGCTTGGTAGACCTGTCCGTCGCCCTCGAAAACAACCCTTACACCGACCCGCCACCGTTACTGCCGCAGATCGACTACATGGACCACCAGGCCGGTATCGATGAGCTGCTGGCGATGTTCCCCGGCTTGAACATCAACGACATGCCTGGCCAGGAAGCCTGGGCAGCCGAACGCCTGAACATCACCACCCACAGCGGCACGCACATGGACGCACCTTGGCACTATGCGTCCACCACAGACGGTGGCAAGCCGGCCTATGGCATTGACGAACTGCCGCTGGATTGGTGTTTGCGACCAGGGGTGAAGCTGGATTTTCGGCACTTACCTGACGGGCATGTAGTGACCGCTGCTGAGATCGAAACTGAGCTCAAACGTATTGAATATGTGCTGCAACCGTTGGACATCGTGCTGGTGAACACCCGGGCGGGTGCGTTGTTCGGGCAACCGGGTTACCTTGATGCGGGCGTTGGCATTGGCCGTGAGGGCACACTGTATCTGTTGGAGCGCGGTGTGCGCGTGGTGGGTACCGACGCCTGGAGTTGGGACGCGCCGTTCAGCCATACACGTGCGCGCTTTGCTGCTACAGGGGATAGTTCTCTAATCTGGGAAGGGCACAAGGCTGGGCGCGATATTGGCTACGGGCAGATGGAAAAACTCGCCAATCTCGACCTACTGCCTGCTCATGGTTTCGAGGTGTCGTGTTTCCCCTATAAAATCAAACGCGCCTCGGCAGGTTTTGTTCGGGCGGTTGCGATCTTTGAGGAGTGTCTGTGAGGGGGGTAGGGTAGGGGCAGGGTGATTTCCAGCCCTTGCGCTTGCGCTTCTGAGTCGCTTGACGTGACCCCAATCGTTAACGATCGTGTGCTGATTGACCCCTGTGTTGGTCGAATTATATAACTAAACTAAATGACTATTTAGTTTAGTTATAATTATATTGAATATAAAGCGGGTAGGTCAGGGCGCTTTCGAGTCACTGCCGCCCACACTCAGGATGCGTTTATTCACGGAATAACCCGCCACGCGCCATTGGCTACCGTCTTCACGCAACACGACCTTTTCGGTTGCAGGCCCAGTAGAAAAGGTCGAAATACACTCCACGATTGCATAACGTCCGGCCGGCGCGTCAGGCATCTGGGTAGTAAACCCGATATGCGCGGAATTACGCTCCACAAATGCGCCGAGCCCAAAGCGCATGGCATTGATGCCATGAGTCCAGACCACCTCGGAAGTCGATTCCTTGAGCGACGGACTGGAGACCGCCCAGGTCTGATCGACGTGGCCTGAATCCAGCAAGCGCAAAAACTCGACCGTGGCATTGAATACCTGACGCTGTTCTTGTTCAGTCGCGGGCTCGGACGCCAGTACCTTAGGCGGCGTTTTGTTGAAGCTGACATCACAGCCTGGCAGCAGCAGCAATGAGAAAAGCACAGCGCAGAGTTGCTTCATGCAAAACCTCCAAGGGGGGTGACGTCCATGCAGCGAGTAAAGATGAAGATCACCAAGATCGCCATTGGCTGAGGTTTGAGTGAGAGAGTGAGATTGAAATCTGCTGGGGACTGGCCGTGAATGTGTAATACGATATTACGCATAATGTATATTATGTTAAATCGTGTAAATGCTTTATCCCCTCCAAACACCAACCTGCTCCTCATTAGTGACGAAGCATCATCTACCCCCTGAGGAATCATCGTTTGTCCCCGCTACGGCGCTGAAATCTAATCCATCGCAAATAACTAACAAAAACGACTGCGATGGAGCAGATTCAAACATGACCCCTACGTATTCCTTGTTGACCTTGGGCGCTTCGATCCTTTTGATCGTCGTGCTGATCGGTAAATTCCGTGTCCATCCGTTCCTGTCGCTCATCGCAGCAAGCCTGCTTGTTGGCGTTGGGACAGGCATGGCGCCAACGGCAATCATCTCGGCATTTGAAAAAGGCATGGGCAGCACGCTCGGCTTCCTTGCCGGCATCATTGGTCTAGGCAGTATTCTCGGCAAGCTCCTTGAAGAGTCTGGCGGCGCCAAGCGCATTGCGACGACGCTCTTGAACGTGTTGGGTGAAAAAAATGCGTCTTGGGCCATGATGCTGGTCGGGTTCATCGCCGGTATTCCGGTGTTCTTCGAGGTTGGATTTGTCCTCCTTATTCCGCTGATTTACGTTGTCGCCCGCCAAACCCGGATCAACGTGTTGTACCTCGGCGTACCGTTGGCCACTTCGCTGATGGTGGTTCATTGCGTTCTCCCTCCGCATCCGGCTGCCACGGCCATCACCGGGATGCTGAATGCCGACATTGGCAAGGTGATTCTCTACGGGCTTATCGTCGGCCTGCCGACGGCTGTAATTGCCGGGCCAATCTGGGTAAAACTGACCTGCGCTCGGCAGGCACCCGAGGGTCAGGCGCTGTTTTTGGCTGCCCGTAGCGATGTGGTCATCGACGACAGCAAGGCACCCAGTTTCGGTATTGCGATGGTAACGGTGCTGTTGCCGTTGGCCCTGATGGTCGGCAAGACACTGGCCGCGCCTTTATTAACGAAAAACTCGATGGCGCTGGAGTGGGTCTCGTTCATTGGTAACCCGCTGATTGCGCTCGCGCTGTCGATTTGTTTTGCGTACTGGTCCCTTGGCCTGCGACGCGGACTGGGCATGAGCGCCCTCCTCGATCTGACCAACCGTTGCTTCCCACCATTGGCAGGCATTCTCCTGGTAATTGGCGCCGGCGGCGCGTTCAACGACATGCTGGTCGGCAGTGGCATTGGCAAGGTACTGGCGGACGTGCTGGGACAGTCGCACATCAATCCGATCATTTTGGCGTGGCTGATCGCTGGATTGATGCATTTCGCTATCGGCTCCGCCACGGTCGCCATGATCAGTACGGCCGGCATGGTGCTGCCAATCCTGGGCCAACACCCTGAATACAGCCCAGAGATCCTTGTGATTGCCATTGGCGCAGGTGCGATTGGCTGGACGCATGTCACGGACTCTGCGTTCTGGGTGGTGAAGGAGTACCTGGGTATTTCCTTGTCCGAGGCCATCAAGAAATTCACCGGCGCCACCATCCTCGCCTCCTCCGTGGCGCTGGTATTTACCCTGATACTTTCCAGATTTGTGTGATGAACCGCCCCTCTACACCCATCACTTTTCGCAAGGGAATCCCCATGATTCACGGCAAGACACTCGACGCCTGGTATGCAAGCCACCCCGTTATCGAAGCACTGGTTTCACTTCAGGAAACCACCTGGTTCAATCCAGCAATCGCACCGGCGTCCTGCGCATTGGGCGATGTGGGGTTGAGCCAGGACGACGTCAAAACTGCCAGCGACCGCCTGCGTCGCTTCGCCCCCTACATTGCCAAGGTGTTTCCGGAGACGGCAGCAACGGGCGGAATCATCGAGTCGGGTATTCAACCCCTCAAGAAATTCCAGCAAATGCTCCTGGGTGACGCCGGCCTGACTGATATGGGCTCGCTGTGGCTTAAAAAAGACAGCGACCTGCCGATCTCCGGTTCGATCAAGGCCAGAGGAGGCATCCATGAAGTGCTCAAGCATGCTGAAGACCTCGCCCTGCAAGCGGGATTGATCAC
Source organism: Pseudomonas sp. PGPPP1 (assembly GCF_002255865.1). Taxonomy (NCBI): domain Bacteria; kingdom Pseudomonadati; phylum Pseudomonadota; class Gammaproteobacteria; order Pseudomonadales; family Pseudomonadaceae; genus Pseudomonas; species Pseudomonas sp. PGPPP1. The sequence continues at coordinate 773,563 of NZ_NKIG01000001.1, forward strand.
ACTGGAGGACAACTACGCGGTATTGGCCAGCGACGCTGCGCTGGCGTTTTTTAGCCGCTACAAGATTGCGGTCGGTTCCACAGGTAATCTTGGGCTATCCATCGGCATCATGAGTGCCAAACTGGGCTTTCAGGCTACCGTCCATATGTCGTCGGATGCCCGCCAATGGAAAAAGGACAAGCTGCGAGCCAGTGGCGTGACGGTGATCGAGTACGCGTCCGACTACAGTGTCGCGGTGGAAAACGGACGCCTGCAAGCCGAAAAAGACCCTGCCTGTTACTTCATTGACGATGAAAATTCGCCCCATCTATTCCTGGGCTATGCGGTTGCCGCCGAGCGGCTGGCGCAGCAGTTCGAAGGCGCAGGTGTGCGAGTGGACGCCGATCATCCGCTCTTCGTGTATTTGCCCTGCGGAGTGGGCGGCGGCCCTGGAGGCGTTGCTTTTGGCTTGAAACTCGCTTTTGGCGACGCGGTGCACTGCGTGTTCGCAGAGCCGACCCATTCTCCCTGCATGTTGCTTGGGGTCTACACCGGCCTGCACGATGAGGTGAGTGTCCAGGAGTTTGGCATCGACAACATCACCGCCGCAGACGGATTGGCGGTTGGCCGTCCCTCCGGCTTCGTGGGAAAAGCGATGCAACGTCTGATCGATGGCTACTACACCGTCACGGATGAAGCGCTTTATCGCCTGATGTACCTGGCTCATGAGCTTGAACAGGTCAAGCTGGAACCCTCGGCCTTGGCCGGCGCACCCGGTATTGTGCGGGTATTGAGGGATGAAGCGTATCTGGAGCGCATCGGCGTCTGCAAACAGGCGCTGGGCAACGCGACGCACTTGATTTGGGGAACCGGCGGAAGCATGGTACCGGCCGCAGAGTTCGCGGCTTACCTTGATAAGGGCCGTGCCCTGCAACATTCTGCACTGTAACGACGGCGTACCGCACATCGACGGCGGCTGACTGGAAGGAGGAAATGCAATGCCGGAACTTGGTCTGACGAACGCTTCGAAGCTCAACGGAACCCATCTGTCCAACCTGCACACTTTTCTCGTTGCCGCCCGTCATCTCAGTTTCGCCCGTGCGGCGCAAGAGCTGTACCTGACCGCCAGCGCAGTCAGCCATCGGATCGCGCGTCTTGAGGAAGACCTGTCGCTCAAGCTTTTTCACCGACTGCCCCGAAAGGTCGAGCTGACCGATGACGGCGAGCGGATTTTCAAGGTCATGCAACAGACGATGGATAAGCTCTGCGAGGCTGTGCAGGAACGCTCCCATGCTCAAATTGAGGGGCAACTGTGCTTCTATGCCAGGCCTTCGGTCGCGCAGTGTTGGTTGGTTCCCAGACTGTCGGATTTCACGACGCGCTATCCCGGGATCCAGCTGGATGTTCGGGTTGGTAATGAACCTATCGACTATCGAACCCGGCGTATTGACCTGGTGCTGTGTTATTCGAACGGTGAACACCCAGGGCTCGAAAGCATCCGGCTGATGCCGGAGCGAATTGCGCCCGTGTGCAGCCCGCAATACGCCCAGGCGCATGGCTTGATGGGGCATCCGGAGCGCCTGTCGCACTGCACGGTGCTGCATGATGTCGCAGCGTGGGACAACATTTCCTTCGACGCGGAATGGCGTCTATGGCTTGACGCAGTTAGCGGGCCTGCTGAACTTCCCAGCCGCTTCATGACGTTTGACCGTTCGGACCTGAGTACCCTGGCCGCCATCAATCACGCCGGCGTGGCGATTGGCCGGGAGCAATTGGTTCGCAAGCGAATTGAGGACGGTGAACTGGTGCTGCCCTTCGGTGGATTCAGCGAGGCGTTCAACTATGGCTACTATCTGGTTCATCCTGCTCACGAGACAATGCCTAAAAGGTTGCAGGCGCTGATCGACTGGCTCATCGAGCAAGCGGGTAATTAATGCGCGGCTGGTTACCAGTGGCCCAGCCGCTTCATGACCGGCTTGACGCCTACCCGGTTTGCCCAAACCTCGGAATCTCCAACCCCAAACTCTCCCGCAACGTCGTCCCTTCATACTGCGTGCGATACACACCACGCGCTTGCAGCAACGGTATGACCTCCTTCGTAAACCGCGTGAACTGCTCCGGGTGGCCTATATAGATGTTGAACCCATCCACGGCCCGGGCTTCGAACCACTCCGTGATTTTCTGAGCGACCGTATCCGCCGTCCCAACGAACGCGCCCGGTCGCAGTTGCCGACCGTACTCAACGGCCTGACGCAGTGTGAAGCCCTTCTCCCGTGCCTGATCGGCGATGCGCTTGGCCGCGGTAAAAAAGCTGCTACGCGCTGCTTCCAAGCTCTCCTGTGGAAACGGTGCATCCAGCTCGTACTGGCTGAAATCATGCCAGCCGAAATTGCGCCCAAATTCCTTCAATGCCAGTTCAAAGCTGTGATCGGCCTGGTGATAGTGCTGCTCGATTTCCCGTGCATGCGCGTCGGTGTCGCCCACGTAGATCTCGGCACCGGGCATGACCAGTAACTGTTCCGGGTCGCGACCATGCTGCTCTGCCCTGCCCTTTATATCCCGGTAAAACGCCTGGCCCTGCTCGATACTCGCTGCATGAGTGAAGATCACATCCGCCGTGGCGGCGCCAAGGTCGCGACCTTGCTCCGAGTCGCCAGCCTGGAAGATCACCGGCTGGCCTTGGGGTGAGCGTTGGATGTTCAACGGGCCCACGACGGAAAAATGCTCGCCCTTGTGATTCAGGCTGTGCAGTTTGCCGGGGTCGAAAAACTGGCCGGTGCTTCTGTCGCGTACGAAGGCATCGTCTTCGTAGGAGTTCCACAGCCCCTGAACCACCTGGACATGCTCCGCTGCACGGCCGTAACGCGTGTCGTAATCGTAGTGTTCGTCGCGGCTGTAATTGCCCGCCGTGCCGGCATCGCCACTGGTGACGACATTCCAGCCCGCACGGCCTTTGCTGATCAGGTCGAGGGAGGCCAACCGCCGCGCCACGTTATACGGTGAGTTGTAAGACGTTGTCAGCGTGCCAACCAGGCCTAAATGCCGTGTGCTCACGGCCAGCGCGGATAAGAGCGTCAGCGGTTCCAGCCGGTTGAGGTAGTGGGATGGCGACCCCGGCGTGATGAACTGGCTGTCGACGATGAACATCAAGTCGAACAGCGCCGCCTCGGCCTGGCGGGCAATGTCGATGTACCAGTCGACGTTGACGCTGGCGTCGGCCGGCAATTGCGGGTCAAGCCACAGGTTATGGCGGCCCGGGCCGCCACACCCCATGGTCAAGGCCCCGAGTTTCAGCTGTCTTTTGCGCATATCTGAGGGATTCCTTGAAGTGTTCAGGGCTGTTTTTGGGCCACGCTAGGTTGCAGCGATGCCGCGAATGAGTCATCGAACAGGCTGGCAGCCGAGTACGACTTCACCAGGCCTTCGGCGGCGAAAAAGTCCACGGTCTTTTGCGCGTCAACCGGTGACTCAGCCGTCACGGGTTCGACCGTCGTCCGTGCGCGGGCAAACCAGGCGCGCGCAATGTCAGCATCCGCACGCGTGCGTTTGGCCCAGGCATCGGCATATGCGTCGGTATTGGCCGGGCTGAGACGGGTCCATTCACGGGCCTTTTTCAAACGCTGGAGAAAATCACTGATCTGCGCGCGCTTGGCGTCAACGGCCTTGGCGTTTGCCGCAATGTAGCTCTGGGCCGGGATCAACCCCTCAGCCGTTGCAAGCACCCGCGCACCTTGGCGCTCCTGCTGCGTGACATAGGGTTCCCAAGTCGCAATGACGTCAACCGAGCCGCCTTCCAGTGCGTGGGAAGCGTCCAGCGCGCTGAGGTAGCGCAGTTCCAGCGAGTCGCGTGGCACGCCGGCTTTGTCCAGGGCGGTGAGCAACAACTGCTGGCTCCAGGAGCCTTTCCAGATCGCCGCGCGTTTGCCCGCCAGATCCGCCAGGCTGTGGATCGACGAGTCCTTTTTCACCAGGATGGCCACGCCATCGAGATTTTGCCGGGTGACGGCGACGACCTTGATCGGCGCACCCAATGCGCCCAGGAACAGCACCGGCGCATCGCCGAGCAAGCCGATATCCAGGCTGTTGGCGTTGAGCGCTTCGGCCACCGGTGAGCCCGCCGTAAATTGCTTCCATTCAAGGGTATAAGGCAGGTCATCCAGCACGCCGGCCGCTTCCATCACGGCCTGGGCGTTGTAGCTCTGGTCGCCCACCACCAGCGTTTGCGCGTGCGCAGTCAGGCACAGCAAGGTGGCGGCGATACCGGTCGCCAGTTTTGAAAGGTAACGCACGTGTGTCTCCAGATGCCTTCGTAGACAGTTCAAGTCGATCCGCGCGCACGGTCTCGGCAGTATTCATGGGGTGCATACAATGAAGTCACGGCCACCGCATGTAAAATACTAATAACGCATAACGTAATTCGATAATAATGCGCCAAATGCATTTATTGGGCGGTCGGTCGTTTCACCACATTGCGTAGCGCCATGCACCACCTACACTGATTCAAATCCGGCTGTCGCTAGCCCATTTCATGCGGATAAACCTGATTCACCGGCACCCTTTGCTCGACAAAAAACAGTTAACCAACTGATTAATCAGAGTAACCATGAAAGAGCAGCTTCGGCAGCGTGCATCAGGACCGCAACAAGTGGCGTACCTGCGCGATATTTCCCGACGAACCCACCTTCTGGCGCCCTTGAGCCTGCTGTGCATTTCCTTGGCCGGCTGCACGGTCGGGCCGGATTTCAAGCGTCCAGAGGTGCCGGCGAATGCCGACTACTCGCGTGAAAAACTCACCGCCACCGCTCAGGCAGATATCGACGCGGGCGGCGCCGCACAACGTTTGATCGCCGGCATGGATATCCCCGGCCAATGGTGGGCACTGTTCCGCTCCCCCACGCTCAACGCGTTGGTCGAGGAAGCGCTGCGCGCCAACCCGGATGTCAGTGCCGCCCAGGCCGCACTGCGTCAGGCCAACGAGTTGGTGTACGCCGACCAGGCGTCGCTGTTCCCCTCGGTCAACGCCAACGCCTCAAAGACCCGCGAGAAAGTTTCGGGGGTGACGGCGGGCTTGCCGGAGTCGCCGATCCTGACGGTCAGTTCTGCCTCGCTGAATGTCTCGTACGCCCCGGATGTGTTTGGCGGCACCCGTCGACAAATCGAGTCCACCACCGCGCAAGCCGAGTACGAACGTTTTCAGCTGGAGGCGACATACCTCACCTTGACCGCCAATGTGGTCAATACCGCCATCAGCCTGGCGTCTGTGCGCGATCAGGTCGCCGCCACCGAGACCATCATCCGCCTGCAGAGCGATCAGCTTGACGTTCTGCAAGCCCAGCGACGCCTGGGCGCTATCGGTGACAGCGACGTGCTTACACAGCAGACGGCCCTGGCACAAACCCGTGCGACATTGCCGCCCCTGCAAAAGCAATTGGCACAAACGCGTAATCAGTTAATGGCGTATCTGGGCCGGTTTCCAAACCAGGACCGTGGCGAAGCGTTCAACCTGGCCTCCCTGCACTTGCCCGAGGAATTACCGGTCAGCCTGCCCTCCGCCATCGTCGGCCAACGGCCTGATGTGCGTTCTGCACAGGCTCAACTGCACCAGGCCAGCGCCAATATCGGCGTGGCCGTTGCCAATCAGCTGCCGCAGTTCAGCATTACCGGGTCGTTGGGCTCTACAGCGGCGAGCGGGACAAAACTGTTTTCTGCGGGCACCGGTGTTTGGAGCCTGGCCGGCGCGATAGCCCAACCGATATTCGATGCCGGCGCGCTCGAACACCGTAAACGTGCGGCTGTGGCGGCCTATGACGAGTCGGCGGCGCGTTATCGCGGCACTGTGATCACCGCGTTCCAGGATGTGGCCAACTCGCTCCGTGCGCTGGAAGCCGATGCCGATGCCCTCAATCAACAAGTGGTGGCTGAACGCTCTGCGCAAGCCAACCTCGACCTGGTCCAAGCCCAGTTCAAGCTCGGCGCTGTGGCGTACATCAACCTGCTGAACGCCCAGCAAAGCTATCAAAACACCGTGCTCTCACGCGTCAAGGCGCAAGCCGCGCGTTACAGCGACACCACTGCGCTGTTCCAGGCATTGGGTGGCGGCTGGTGGAACCGCACGGACGTCGATCCGGCGACCAAGGGCAAACCCGATCGCTTCGGCCTGCCCACGTGGCAGGAGATCATGCCGGCCAGCAATGCGGCGCGCACCGAACCCAATCTTTGAAACAGTGAGAACCCCCATGGCCGACGTCACGACTGCCTCTCCCCTGCCCCCCGCACCCAGTGCCCGCAAGCGCCGCCTGTGGCGGCCGATGCTGATCATGGTCGTGGTGGTGCTGGTGATTGTCGGGATTATTGCCGGGGTGAAGTTCGTGCAGATTTCCGCGCTGATCGCCCAGTCCAAGCAACCGTTGCCCGCCGCCGTGGTGACGGCCTTGAAGGTGCCGTTCGAGGACTGGCAGCCCAGCGTCACCGCCGTGGGGTCGATGAAGGCGGTCAGGGGCGTGGACGTGACCACCGAAGTCGGCGGCATCGTACGCACCCTCGGCTTCAAGCCCGGCCAGGAGGTGGCGGCCCAGGCACTGCTCGTGCAGTTGAATGCCGACTCCGACGTCGCCCAGTTGCATTCGCTGGAGGCCACGGCCGACCTGGCGGTGATCGTGCTCAAGCGCGACAAGGCGCAGTTGGCGGTCAACGCCATTTCCCAGGCCCAGGTCGACACCGACACCGCCGACTTGAAAGCCAAGCTCGCCGCCGCTGAACAACAACGCGCACTGGTCGAGAAAAAGTCGATCCGCGCGCCGTTTGCCGGCCGTATCGGGATTACGGGCGTCAACCCCGGCCAATACCTCAACCCTGGCGATAAAATCGCCACGCTGCAGACGTTCGACCCCATCTACATCGACTTCACGGTGCCCCAAACCCAGCTTGAATCCATCGCCATCGGGCAAACGGTGTCGGTGACGGCCGACGGTCTTTCCAATCAAACCTTCAGCGGTCGTATCAGCACCATCGACACCCAATTCGACGCCACCACCCGCAATGTCACCGTTGAAGCCACCGTCGCCAACCCCAAGCAAAGCCTGGTGCCCGGCATGTTCGCCCGCGCCGTAGTCAACTCGGGAGGCACACAGCGTTACCTCACCGTTCCGCAAACGTCGGTCACCTACAACCCGTATGGCACCACGGTGTTCATCGCAACCTCAAGCAAGAATGACAAAGGCGAAGAAGTCCTGACGGCGCAGCAAACTTTCATCAAGACCGGACCGACCCGTGGCGACCAAGTGGCGATTGTCTCCGGGGTGAAGGAAGGCGACCTGTTGATCACCAGTGGCCAGATGAAGCTTAAAAATGGCTCGCCCGTGAAGATCGATAACAGCGCCGCGCCGCTGAACGACCCCGCTCCGACTCCCCAAGAACACTAAGGGTGTCCCATGAAATTTACCGATACCTTTATTCAGCGACCGGTCTGGGCCGTGGTCGTCTCGCTGTTCATCCTGATCCTGGGGCTGCGCTCGATCTTTGAATTGCCGGTCAACCAATGGCCGCGCACCGAAAATACGGTAGTCACTATCACCACCGCCTACTACGGCGCAGACGCGTCCACGGTTGCCGGGTTCATCACCCAACCGCTTGAGTCCGCCATCGCACAGGCGCAAGGCATCGACTACCTGTCGTCATCGAGCATCACGGGTGTGTCGACCATTACCGCCACCTTGCGGCTCAATTACGAAGCCAGCAAAGCCCTCACCGAGATCAACACCCAGGTCAATTCGGTCAAGAACCAACTGCCCGCACAGGCCCAGGAGCCGGTGTTGACGGTGGCGGTCGGGCAAACCACCGACGCCATGTACCTGGGTTTCTACAGCGACACGCTGCCCACCAACAACATCACCGATTACCTGGTGCGCGTGGTCAAGCCCAAGCTGGACTCGATCCAGGGCGTACAAACCGCAGAAATCCTCGGCGGGCGCCAGTTCGCCCTGCGCGCCTGGCTGGACCCGGACAAGCTGGCGGCGCACAACGTGTCGGCGCAGGATGTGTCCACCGCGCTGGCCAACAACAACTACTTGTCTGCCGTTGGTTCTACCCGAGGGCAAACGGTCACCGTGGACCTTACCGCCGGCACCGACTTGCACACGGTGGACGAGTTCAAGCGCCTGGTGATCAAGCAAAAAGGCGATGCCCTGGTGTACCTGGAGGATGTGGCCACCGTCACTCTAGGCGCCGAAAGCTACGACAGCAGCGTGGCGTTTTCCGGCAAACGCTCGGTGTTCATCGGGATCAAGGCGGCACCCAGTGCGAATATCCTGACCGTCGCCGACAGCGTTCGCGAAGTGTTTCCCGAGCTGCAATCCCAACTGCCCAGCGGCGTGCGCGGCGAGATCGTCTACGACTCCACGGAGTTCATCAACACCTCGATCTACGAGGTGGTGAAGACCCTGGTCGAGGCCATGATCATCGTGTCGGTAGTGATCTACCTGTTCCTCGGCTCGTTCCGGGCGGTGATCGTGCCGTTGGTGGCGATCCCGCTGTCGCTGGTGGGGACCTTCTTTGTGATGTACCTGCTGGGCTATTCCATCAACCTGCTGACCCTGCTGGCGCTGGTGTTGGCGATTGGTTTGGTGGTGGATGATGCGATTATCGTGGTGGAAAACGTTGACCGGCATATCAAGGAAGAAGGCAAAGGCGTACTGGAGGCCTCGCTGGTGGCGGCGCGGGAGTTGGGTGGGCCGATCCTGGCGATGACCGTCGTGCTGATTGCCGCTTATGTGCCCATCGGCTTGCGCAGCGGGCTTACGGGGGCATTGTTCAAGGAGTTTTGCTTCTCGCTGGCGGGTGCGGTGACCGTGTCTGCGGTGGTGGCGCTGACGCTTTCACCGATGATGACCTCCAAGCTGTTCAAGAGCGGTCAGGAAGAAGGTCGCTTTGCGCGCAAGCTCGATCAGTACTTTGACTGGCTGCGCGGGCGTTACCACCGAGTGTTGTCGGGCGGTTTGAATATCTGGCCGGTGCTGGTGACCTTTGGTTTTGTGCTGTTCCTGCTGGTCGCCGCCAGCGGGATGACGGCCAAGAGCGAACTGTCGCCGACCGAGGACCAGGGGCTGGTGTTCATGCAGATCAAAGGCCCGCCCACCGCTTCGCCGCAACAGATGGAGCGCATTGCCGACCAGGCGTTCCAGATCGCCAACAAGGAGCCGGAATACGCGCAAATGTTTCAGCTCACCGGCCTGCCCGCTCTCAACCAAGGCCTGGGCGGCGTGCTGCTCAAGTCGTGGGGCGACCGAACCCGCTCCCAGGCCCAACTGATCCTGGACCTGCAGCAAAAATGGAACCAGGTGCCGGGCGCAACCGTCGCGGCCTTCCCTCTGCCGTCGCTGCCGGGGGCGCAGGGGTTGCCGGTGCAGTTTGTGATCACCACCACCGACTCGGTGGAAAACCTCAATGAAGTCGCCCAAGCGGTGATGGCCGAGGCGCAGAAGCAACAGCTGTTCTGGTTTGCCGACAACGACCTGAAACTCGACAAACCACAGGCCCGCCTCGTGGTCGACCGCGAAAAAATCGCCGCGCTGGGCATGACCCAGGCCGACGTCGGTGCTGCGCTGTCTGCGGCATTGGGGGGCAACTACGTGAACTACTTCTCCACCGCCGGGCGTTCGTACAAGGTCATACCCCAGGTGTTGCAGGTTGACCGCCTGAACCCGGACCAGATACTCGATTACTACATCCGTACGCCCTCCGGCACCATGATTCAGGCGCGCACCGTAGCGCATATCGAAACCACAACGCAGCCGGAGTCGATCAACCACTTCCAGCAACTCAACTCGGCGACGATCTCCGGTGTCAGCGGCGTGGCCCAGGGTGAGCTGTTGGCGAAGCTCAACACCATCCTCACTAACGTTGCGCCCTCGGGCTACACCTCGGACTTCTCGGGCGAGTCGCGCCAGTTCATGCAGGAGTCGGGTGGTTTCGTCGGGCTGTTGCTGTTCTCGATCCTGATCGTCTACCTGGCGCTGGCCTTCCAGTTCGAGAGTTTCCGCGACCCTGTGGTGATTCTGTTCTCGGTGCCCCCGGCGCTCTTTGGTGCACTGGCGTTCATCACCATGGGCTTTGCCTCCATCAATGTGTACACCCAAGTGGGGCTGGTCACGCTATTGGGGTTGATCACCAAACACGGGATTTTGATCGTGCAGTTTGCCAACGAACTGCAGCGCGCAGGTCATAGCAAACGTGAGGCGATTGAAGAGGCTGCCGGGGTTCGGCTGCGGCCGATCCTGATGACCACCGCCGCGATGGTACTCGGCGTGGTGCCGCTGGTGTGGGCCTCGGGGGCCGGGGCTGCGGGGCGACATGACATGGGGTTGGTGATCTTTGCGGGGTTGTCGATTGGTACCCTGCTGACGTTGTTTATGGTGCCGGCGATGTATATGTTTATCGGCGAGACGCACCATCGGGAGGCTGAACAGCCAGCGGCTGAGCATCCGGCTTGAGGGGGAACAGTATGTGCTTTAGGCATAGCCCATTCTCAAACGTCATAATCCTACCTTTTCCTACATGGTAGTCTCACACGTCTACCAATAGGCGTTGATCGCACGCAGTCAATGGCCCAACCAGGAAAGATCATGCCGAAAAAGTCTCACACAGCCCTGCGCCGTAATTTTCGTGAACTGCTTGCAACGCCGACGTGCGTTGAAACCGCTTCTGTATTTGACCCGATGTCTGCACGTATTGCCGCTGACCTGGGTTTTGAGGTTGGCATCCTGGGGGGCTCCGTGGCCTCGCTACAGGTACTGGCAGCGCCTGATTTTGCGCTTATCACGCTGAGTGAGTTCGTTGAGCAGGCCACCCGCATTGGCCGAGTCGCCCAACTGCCGTTTATTGCCGACGCCGACCACGGCTACGGCAACGCCCTGAACGTCATGCGCACCGTCGAAGAGCTTGAGCGCGCCGGTGTGGCCGCATTGACCATTGAAGACACCTTGCTGCCGGCACAATTCGGGCGCAAATCCACGGACCTGATTTCCATCGAGGAAGGCATCGGCAAAGTCCGCGCCGCGCTGGAAGCCCGCGTAGACCCGGAACTGTCGATCATTGCCCGTACCAACGCTGGCGTGCTGCCGACCGAGGCGGTCATCGAGCGCACCCAGGCGTATCAAAAAGCCGGTGCGGACGGGATTTGCATGGTCGGCGTCAGTGACTTCGACCACCTGGAAAAGATCGCCGAAAACCTGACGGTACCACTGATGCTGGTGACCTACGGCAATCCCAAGCTCAATGACGCCCAGCGTCTGGCCAGCCTTGGCGTACGCATCGTGGTTGCGGGGCATGGCGCTTACTTTGCCGCCATTAAAGCCACCTACGACAGCCTGCGCGCTCAACGTCAGCTGACCCACAGTACGTCGAACCTCAGCGCCACCGAGTTGACCCACACCTACACGCTGCCAGAAAGCTACGTGGCGTGGGCCGAAGAGTTCATGGACGTCAAAGAGTAATCCTGCAAGCGGTGAATACCCTCCTCCCCAGGGCTCACCGCTGCGCTGTCCTGCCTCAGGCCAGCGTCAGGAACACGGCCGACGTCCACACCCTCGACTGATCCCGCTGCCGTGCGCAGATAAACAACGGATGTTCCCGCCCCGGTTGCAGCTTCAACCCGGCCAGCTCGATGCTGCCTTGCAGCTCCCGTGGCAACGGCGCCGCTGTCATACGCTCCAGCGATACTTTCAGCTCCGCCCCCGGCAAGTCCACGACCTGTGGTTGAGCCAGCAAATTCTCGCCCGTCACCTCCATCAATACCGTTGGCGCATGTACATAAGGCTGCGGCTCGGAGGGGTCTCCCACCTTGATGTAATTGTCGATCCGGCTGTTGATCTGCAGGTTTGCGCCGGCCAGTTGCGACAGGTCGATTTCGATGCTGTCGGTGTCACCGTTAGTGTCGGTGCGGAACGCCAGCGTCGTGGCGTCCTTGCGCCACACGGTCTGCTCCGGGTGATCGAGGCCAAGGGCGCGAAAACCCTTGATGACCGCACCCGTCACGCGAATCTCGCCGGTCCAGTAGGCACCGCGATAACGGTCCTTGATCCGTGCACCGCCCAGACGCACGCGGATGCGCTGCTCGGACAAGCCCAGTTCCTCGTGCAGGTTACGCGACCAGATCAGCCTGTCGCCATCGAACAGGTCCACTTGCTCCCAGCCCGCTTCGCCCAGCAGTCGGTAGTCCAGCGTCGCGTCAGCCTCGGTGGTGAACACTTCGCCCATGAAATGCTCACCCTGGCGCAGGCTGGCAAAAGACCGCTCGCCCGTGGTGGCAAAGGTCCGCCGGGCCCGCAGCGCCTTGCCCACGCTGGCGCGGTCAAAGCGCTCGGCAACCACACCGGTCAAGCCGCCGCGTGAGCCAAACACCGCCGTGGCCGGTACGCCGCCGCCGCAACGGCCCTGGTGTTCGTCACTGTTGGCCGCTGCGCCTACGCGGTAGCCACGCTGCAGCGCTTCGGCGTACACCCAATGGAATTGCCCCCAGGCCGAGCCCACTTCGATCAAGCGTTCGAGTTCCGGGTGGTGCCAGTCGAGGTTGCAACGGCGACCGCCGACGTGAGGCATCATCAGATGGCCTTCGGGGTCCTTGGCGTAGGCGGCGTAGAGTTCATCCACCGGCCAGGCACCCGGCTTGATGGTCCCGGCGGTGAATTCATTCCATTCAAACGAGCGCACCAGCCGCCCTTGGTTGTCGAAGGGGAATTCGGGTTTTCGGTCGTGCAGGAACACCACGTTACGGTCGCCGCCTGCGCAGGAGTTACCGCACCACTCGGTGCCTGGGTAGCACACAAAACGACCAGGCTCGTTCAGTTCGTGGATCAGCTTGACCGCTTGGTCCCAGCGTTGCTCGGTGATATTGAAGTCGTTGGCGGTGTAGCCAAGGATATCCAGCCCGGCCACATCGCGGCCGTAGCTGAGGTTGTACAGCGTGTCATTGGTGCCCACGGTGTCATCGGAGTGCACGTGCAGGTCAGCGTAGAGCGGGCGCAAGGCCGTTCCCGCCGGGTCAACCGTGACAAAGGCTTGCGCGCCACGAACGCCCGCAACTTCAGCGGACAAGCGCCACTCCCCGATTTCACCGAGCTTTACGCCTTCCAGCCGCGCAATCGCCCAGCCCTCAGTGGCTAATTCAAACGGTTGCGATGAAGCCTCACCTTGGGGGTCAATCAGCGTCAGCACCCCTTCATGGGGCACATCCCGGCAGGTATTGCCCCAGGCATCATCCACCCGCAGCAACACATCAAATGCTTCATCCGCGCTGACCAGCCGAGGTGCAATCAACTGCACACTCTGCGCTGGGCCAGGCACGATATCCAACAACGGGTCGCCCGGCACTTCGGCAAATTTGGAACTGCCCAACGGGTCGATAAACAGGCGGAAGCGGAAGTCCTTCTCGACAAAACTCTGCACCCGCGTACCCGCGCCGCCCTGGCGACGGTCGCCGAGGCGCAGGGTGATGGTGTCGCCGGGGTTGAGGTAGCCGTCGACGATATCGATGATGATCGCTTTCTGAAACGGCCGTTCATGGCCCTTCTGGTCAAAGCGGACCTTGAGGTGCTGCACGGTCGCCTGGCTCTGGCCGGGCACCAGTTCGCCCGCCTGGTATTCGGCACTCACGTAGTTGGGGCCTGCCGGATTCGATGTTTGGAACAGCGCCCAGTCGGAATAGAACTTAAACGCCAGCTTCAACCAGGCACCGTCCGCCAGGCCGCTGCCGCCCACTTCGTAGACCAGGGTGATTTCATCCCATTGGCCGGCGACCACCGTGCTGCGGTCACAGCGGATACTGCCCAGGAACGGGCGCTTCTTGTTGCGTTCGTACAAGCCTTGAGGGGCGATGTAATGCCCGGCTTCGCGGGGATCGAAAACGTTGCTCACTTGACACCTCGTGCAGTGGTCCACTGAAGGTTCGAATAGGTCGGGCGTGGCTTATTGCACGCGCCATTTCTGGTAGTGACGCTCGATGCGCCGGAATACAAAGCTCTCCATCAGCCAGGCGATCAGGCCGATCATCACGATGCCCAGCAGCACCTGGCTGCTGTTGCCGATCTGCCCGCCGGTGGAGACCATCCAGCCAATGCCTTGGGACGCGCCGATCATTTCCGCCGCGACCAACGCTCGCCAACCCTGGCTGAAACCGATGCGCAGGGCTGCCGTCACAAACGGCAGCGACGCAGGCAGGTACACATGCGCCAGCAACTGCCATTGGTTGGCGCCGAGGGTGCGAGCGGCGCGCACTTCGCCGCCGCGAATGCTTTGCACGCCCTCCTGGATCGTCACCGCCATGGGGAACACCGCCGCGATAAAAATCACCAGCACGATGGACACATACCCCAAGCCAAAAATGATCATGATCAACGGCGCCCAGGCGATGGGCGGAATCGCCATGAACAGGCTGTTAAGCGGCGAGATGAAGTCGCGAAACCGCGACGACAACCCACCGGCAGTGCCCAGCAGGATCGCCACGATCACCGCCGCAAAAAAACCGCCGACTTCTTCCAACACGCTGGCGCGCAGGTGCTGCCACAGCGAACCGTCCGCCAGCCAACGCACGGCTTCACGCGCCACGTCCCACGGCTGAGGCAGGATGTAGGTGGGAAAGCGGCTGGCCAGGGCGATCCAGATCAACAGCAGGAATGGGAGCGAAGCCCATCCCCAATTGGGTTTTGGCAAATGCATGAGTGACTCAGCGCGAGGCTTTTTCCAGGTAGGAGGTGTCCACGATCTGCTCGGTCTTGAGCGTCTTGTCGATAAAACCGAGGTCGTAGGAGTAGTTCATCAGGCGCTGGATAAACTGGATGTCCGAGGCCTCAAGGTTGGCCGACCAGCCGAGGCGTGTACGGGCTTGGGCAACGATGGCTTCGGGGGTGATGGTCTTGCCGTCGGCACCCTGCACCGCTTCAAGCTTGAAGGCCTCGGCGATGATGCGGTTCGACTCGTCCGGGTGTTCATTCAGGAACGCGATCGCCTTGCGGTGTGCGCGCAGCAACTTGACCACGTCGTCCGGGCGTTCCTGCAGGGTTTTCGGCAGGGCGATTACCACGTACCACGGGTAATTCGGCAAGGCTTTATTCACGTCCAGCAGCACCCGGCTGGAGCCGCGCAGCAACGATTGGCTGACAAAGGGTTCCCAGGAAAACGCGGCATCCACGATGCCACGCTCCAGCGCCGCGTTCATGTTGCCCGGCGGCATGTCGATGATGTCCAGGTCCTTGTCGGG
Source organism: Pseudomonas sp. PGPPP1 (assembly GCF_002255865.1). Taxonomy (NCBI): domain Bacteria; kingdom Pseudomonadati; phylum Pseudomonadota; class Gammaproteobacteria; order Pseudomonadales; family Pseudomonadaceae; genus Pseudomonas; species Pseudomonas sp. PGPPP1. Next base: position 788,792 of record NZ_NKIG01000001.1, read on the forward strand.
GTTGAGCCCGGCCTTTTCCTTGAGCACGTACCCGCGCAGCAGCACGTCCATGCCGCTGCCCTTCTTCACCCCCGCGAGCTTTTTGCCCTTGAGCGCTTCCAGGCTGTTGATCGGGCTCTTGGCATCGACGATCACTGCCGCCTGGCCATAGTTGACCTTGGCCAGGATGCGGCTTTGCAACCCACGGGAAAACCATTGGTACACCGGCGGTGTGCCGACGTAAGCCACATCCAGCTCACCGGCTGCCAGCGCCTGTTGGATCACCGGGCCATCGCCGAGGGCCTTGAGGTCGACGTTGAGCCCCTCCTCACGATAGAAACCCTCTTTATCGGCGATCAGTGCCGGTGCGTTGGCCATGGCGAACACATAACCGATGCGCAGCGGCTTCTCTTCGGCGGACACCCCGCCCGCCAGCGCAGCAACGGTCAATGAAAGGGCAAGCAGGGAACGTTTGATCATGCGGTTAGCTCGGGTTGACGGGTGGGGGTCGAAGGCATGTCCATGACCTGGGCAATGCGCTCCATCAGTTCATTGCGGTAATCGAGAAAGGCCGGCAGGCGGCGGGTGTGCAGGTTGGAGCGTGGGCGTGGCAGGTCGATGTTCAACTCGCTGTGTATGCCGCCGGGCGCGATGTTGAGCACGATCACGCGGTCGGCCAGGAACACCGCTTCATCTATGTCATGGGTGATGAACAACACGGTCTGGCCCAGCTCGGCCCAGATACGCAGGGTTTCTTCATTCATGCTGTTGCGGCTGATGGCGTCCAGCGCGGCGAATGGCTCGTCCATCAGCAAGACACTGGGCTCCAAGGCCAGAGTGCGGGCCAGCGACACTCGCTGTTGCATGCCGCCCGACAGTTGATGCGGCAAACGCTCGGCTGCCTGCTCCAACCCCACCAGGCGCAAGTACTTCAGTGCGTGTTCACGCTGCTGTGCCTCGCGGGTGGTTGCATTCATGCGCAGGCCAAAGCGCACGTTCTCCAAGGCGCTCAGCCAGGGAAACAACTGCGCCGACTGGAACACATAACCCAGCTCGGCCAACTCCGGGCGCACCGCCGCCTGGTTGATGCGGATCTGGCCGTCCTGTGGCTGCTGGAACCCTGACAACAGGTTGAGCAAGGTGGTCTTGCCGCAGCCCGACGGGCCGAGAATCGCCACAAACTCCCCGGGTTTCGCGCTCAGGCTGAACGAGGAAAATACCCGGTGCCCATTGGGGTAGCTGAAGCTGATGGCATCGACCGTCAGCGCGTCGGCCGCAAATGCAGTGGTTTTGGGCATGGCAAGTGTCGTCAGGTCGTTTACAATGGAATTGCTCGACATAATACGTCTTAATACAAGTTGTCCCAATAACCTATTTTTATAACCTTAGAAGCGAAGGCGCAGGCGCCCCGCTCCCAGGTCATGGAAGCCGACAGTGCCCACCTCAATTCTTCGCGACAGCAGCACCTCGCTCTATGAACAGATCGCCCATCGGTTGCTGGAAGAAATCCAGCGCGGCGACTTCGAACCCAGCGGCAAGTTGCCCTCCGAGGCCGAGCTGGGCCAACGCTTTGGTGTGAGCCGCGTGACCGTGCGTTTGGCCGTGGGCAAGCTCAGTGATGACGGTGTGGTAGAGCGCAAACAAGGCAAAGGCACCTTCGTCGCGGCCAAACAGGTGCGCCACGGCCTGGATGCGCTGCGCAGTTTTCATGAAGCGCTATTGCTGCAGGGGCTCAAGCCGAGCATGCACGTCATCAGTCATACCGAGCAGGCGATGCCCGAAGGCTTGCGTGAGTTGTTCGACGGCGCAGAGCGTTGCCTGCTGCTGGAGCGGCTGCACTTTGTGGATGAAGAACCCATCGCCTTGGGCCGCAGCCATTTACCGGCAGCATTGGCCACTGTGGTGTGGGCGGAGGCCGAGCACCAGCCGATCTATTCCGTGCTGGAGCACGTCACCGGCCAGCCCGTGACCCGCGCCGACCTGGCGATTCGTGCGCAGGAGGCGGATAAAGCCCTGGCCACGGCGCTTAACGTCAAACGCGGTGCGGCGCTGTTGGTGATGGAGCGCACGTCGTATTTCGCCAACGGCCATTGTTGCGACCGCACCACGTTTTATATCCGCCCGGAGCGCTACGCCTTTGTGCTGAGCGGTGTATTCAAGAACTGAAAAACCGGTTGGCCGGGCGTGGCAAACCCAGGTTCTCGCGCAACGTCGTGCCTTCATACTCGCGCCGGAATATGCCGCGCCCTTGCAGCTCGGGCACGACTTTATCGACGAAGTCATCCAGCCCACCCGGCAGCCACGGGAACATGATGTTGAAACCGTCGCTGCCCTCCTCCTCCAGCCATTGCTGCATCTGGTCTGCAATGCCGTGGGGCGTGCCGACAAACGACAAACCGGCATAACCGCCCAGGCGTTGCGCCAATTGACGCACGGTGAGTTGTTCACGGTCCGCCAAGGCCAGTACGCGCTCGCGGGAGCTTTGGCTGCCGTTGGTTTCGGGGATGCTTGGCAGGAATTTGTCCGGGTCGAATTTCGAGGCATCCGTGCCCAACGCGACTGACAGTGAGGCGATAGCGCTCTGTTCATGCACCAGGCTGTCGAGGTGCGCGCGGATGCGGCGTGCTTCGTCCAAAGTATCGCCAACGACCACAAACGCGCCGGGGAGGATTTTCAAGTGGTCCGGGTTACGTTGGATCAGGCGCATGCGGCGCTTGATGTCCGCATAGAACGCCTTGCCCTCCTCCAAGGTGCCCGGTGCCACGAAGATCACTTCGGCGGTTTCTGCCGCCAATTGCCGCCCAGGCTCGGAAGAGCCGGCCTGCACGATCACCGGCCAACCTTGTACCGGCCGGGCGATATGCAGCGGGCCGCGCACGCTCAGGTAGCGGCCTTTGTGATCCAGGGTGTGCAGTTTGTCCGGGTCAAAATAGATGCCGCTGTCGGCATCGCGGATAAACGCGTCATCGGCCCAACTGTCCCACAGCCCGGTGACTACGTCGTAGAACTCACGGGCGCGGGCGTAACGCTCATCGTGGGAATACGCCTCTTCCAGGCCGAAATTCAGCGCAGCATCGGGGTTGGCAGTGGTGACGATATTCCAGCCAGCACGGCCATTGCTCAGGTGGTCGAGTGAGGCAAAGCGCCGGGCGATATGGAACGGCTCGTCGTACGTCGTCGAGGCGGTGGCCACCAACCCGATATGGTCGGTGGCCTGACTCAGCGCGGACAACAGCGTGAAGGGTTCGAAAGACGTGGCGGTATGGCTGCGCTTCAACGCCTCGGTCGGCATATTCAGCAAGGCCAGGTGGTCGGCCATGAAAAACGCATCGAAGCGACCACGTTCAAGGGTTTGTGCAAAACGCTTGAGGTGGGCGAAGTTGAAGTTGGCGTCCCGAAACGCGCCGGGATAGCGCCAGGCGCCGGTGTGGATACTGGCTGGGCGCATGAACGCACCCAGTTTGAGTTGGCGTTGTGCGGGCATGGGGCACTCCCTGAAAGTAAGCGCCCAACAATGTCCGCACCGGTTTGGCCTGTCCAATAATCAAACGTGCTGGCTTATGCCTTGGTGATCAAAAGTCATAACGCGCCGTCGCGCCCAACGTACGTGGCGTACCCAACACGCCGGTATACGCGCCGTTCGGCGAGTTCCACAGGATGGTGTAGTAGGTTTTGTCGAAGGCATTTTTCAGCCACAACGACACGTCCCATTGCCCATCGCCCCAGTTTCCGCGCACGCCGGTCGACAGGTTGACCAGCGCATAACCCGGCAACTGGGCTTCGCGGGAATCGTCTATGGTGCCCACGGCATGGGAGCGCCACGCATAGTTGCCATTCACATAGGGTTGCAGGCCGTTGTCGAGCTGCCACTGGTAGCTGGCGGTGGTGTTGTAGATCCACTTCGATGCACCGACCACGGCGTGCCCGCTCAAGTCACACGCGGCGGGCGCACCGGGGCGCAGGGCGACTTCGGCCGGGCATGGCGCGTCTTCATACGACAGGTAGCGCACATCGTTGAACGAGCCGTTGACGCTGAGGGTCAAGCCGCGCACGGGCCGCCAACTGCTCTCCAGCTCCAGGCCACGACTGCGAACCGTGCCCGCGTTGGTGAGGTAGCTGGTGAGGTTGGCATCGTCGTAGGCGTTGGTCTGGTAGCCGTGCACCACGGTCCAGAACAGGTTGGCGTTGAGGGTCAGGCGTTGGTCGAGCAGTGTGGTCTTGACGCCCAGCTCCGCGTCGTTGGCACGTTCGCTGCCGATCAACAGTGAGTCGGCCCCGGCGACCGGTGCACTGGCCACACTGAGGTTGACGCCACCGGACTTCTCACCGTGGGACAGCGAAGCGTACGCCAGCACGTGTTCATTGACATGCCAGGCCAGGCTGGCCAGCGCCGAGGGGCTGAAGCTGTAGAGGCTCAAGTCGCCGGAGTCGTACGCCCCTACTCGCCCGGCTCTGGCGGCAGCGGCTGCGCCCGTCACCGTAGCGCCGCCAACGGGAGCGTCACGCGTGACATTCGACTGTTTGCGTTCGTAGGTGCCGCGCAGGCCCAGGCTGAAATCCACCGTGGGTGTCAGGTGCCAAGTACCTTGGGCAAACGTGGCAAAGCTGTCGGTGTCGACCGTGCCATGGCCGACGCTGGTGACGTTATTCAGCGCGCCTTGGGGCGTACCGTTCCAGGTATCGGCCAACGGGCCGTAATCGGTGAACACGGTATTGCGCATTTCCTGGCGCAAGTAATACGCGCCCAGCACGTAGTCGAAGTGCTCGCCCACCGGCGAGGCCAGCCGCAGTTCCTGGGAATACTGTTTGTCCCGCGCGGACTGGCCGACGTTGTGCATCACATCGACGTTCAGCTCGTCGTCGTTGCGCGGGGTGAAATCCCACCAGCGATAGGCGCTGATGGAGGTCAAGGTAAAGTCACTCGGCAGCGTCCAGTTCGCCTCCAGCGAGGTACCGCCCTGGAAGACCTTGACGCTCTGCTCGGCATCCAGGTTGACCCGGCGCCCACTGACCAGTGTCGCGCCCACGGCAGCGGCGCGTTGCTCGTAGCGGTTGACACCGTTGATGGTCGGCCCGGTACTGAACAACGAGCGGGTGCCGGCGCTGGAGTCTTCCTCGTTGTAGTCGGCGAGCCAACGCAGATTGAAATCCTCGTTGGGCTTGAACAGCAACTGTGTACGAAAGCCCTGGCGCCCACCGCCGCCGAGGGTGTTGCCGTCGTATTCATTCTTCACATAACCGTTTTCATGGGTGCGATATGCCGCGATACGACCCGCCAGCGTGTCGCTGAGCGGCCCGGAAAAACTTGCCTGGGTTTGCGCATAACCGTCCTCGCCCACCGAGGTCGCCAGGCTGCCCTGGGGGGTGAAGCTGGGACGTCGGGTGGTGATATTCAGCACCCCCGCCGTGGTGTTCTTGCCAAACAAGGTGCCTTGGGGCCCGCGCAGCAGTTCGATCTGCTCCACGTCCAGCAGGTCGAACACCGCCATGCCAGGGCGCCCGAGGTACACGTTGTCCAGGTAGATCCCGGCGCTGCCCTCCAAGCCATCGCTGGCCGGGTTGTTGCCCAGCCCGCGAATCGACAGGCTGGATTGGCGCGCATGCATAAACGCCACATTGACGCTGGGCATGGCTTGCTGCAAATCCTGCAAGCGATACAGGCGTTGTTCCTCGAGGGTTTGCGCGCCAAGCACGCTCATGGCCACGGGCACTTGCTGGGCGTCTTCGGCGCGGCGGCGCGACTCCACCGTCACCGCTTGCAGCACGGTGTCGGTGTCGCCAGGTAGCGCCTCGGCGGCAGCCGGTAGCGCGTGTATCAACGAGCATAAGCCCAGTGCACCCACAGTCAGGTGGCGCGAATAAAGCAGAGTCATCGCAAGTTCCTTAACGCAAAGATGAGTCGATACTTCGCTGCGCGTGGCCTGCGTGAGCGTGATCGTTGCAGTCGTTGTTCAGTCACGCAGCCATGGGAGGTCTTGGCGCTGGTAACGGTGGGCGCGGAAGATCGCGTTGTTTTCCCCCGGCAGGTAGCGGCGGGACGCTTCATCGGGGTAGGTGGCGAAATGCGGGTTGATGTACTCCCACACCACGTCGCCGGCCGGTGTGACTTCGAACAAACGCCCGAAGTTGGCCTCGGTCACCAGGGTGTTGCCGTTATGCAAGCGCTGGGCGCCGCCCATGAACGGCGTGAAGAACGCGTAGCCTGGAGTGTCGGCGTATTGCCATTCGATACGCTGCTTGAGTGGATCGATTTCGAGGATGCGCGAGTGCGGCATGCTGATATGCGGACGGGAAATACCGTTGTCGAACACCAGCACATTGCCGTTTTCCAGCTCGCTCGGGCAGTGCTGCTGCGCTACCAGGTCGTGGCCAAGGCGCCACAGCACCTCACCGCTGCCACGCTGGATGGCTATCACCGAAGAGACACTGCGCAGGCTCAGAATGACCTTGCCATCGCGGCCCGGCGACACTGCATTGGTCATTGGCCAGTGGTAGCGTTCGAACGTGTCGTGCAGCGGGTAATCCTCTGGTTTCAGGTGCTCCCAGCTGCGCCATTCCCATACCACGTGGCCCTGGCGGTCGACTTCCTTGACCACGTCGGCATAAATCACCCCACCGGCCGCTTCACTGCCCGGGATGCCGCCCACAACACGATTGGCCAACTCGGTACTCAGCGGCTCGACCGTGGTGTACAGCAGGTGGCCGTTGTCCAGCCACTGCGCGTCGTGATGGTGCAACAGGTCGGTGTGTTCCCATACCACTTCGCCTTCGGGAGTCACTTCGCTGAACGCACCGCCATGCCACACCGACCAGCCCGGGAACAACTCGGGCGAATCAGGGTGGTTGCCGTTGTAGCCGAGGTTGCCGTTGGGCAGGATCACGGCATCGCGCCCTGGGCGCTGGGGCAGCTTCCAGCGATGGACAACCTCGCCCTCGAGGTCGATCAAAAACACCTGGCCGTCGGCGGTTTGCGGGGCAAACAAGGTGTAGCCGCCGGCGCTGCGGGTGGGGTCGACGCCGATAAGGCCGGTCTTCTGGCGCTTGAGTGTGGTGCGGTGCATGGCTTTTCTCCGGGTGCAGGAACCCCTGCCGGGCGTACACCGGCAAGGTTGAAAACGATCAGTCAGTTAGGGGGTGGCAGTACGGCGTTGAAGCGCGGGTCGAATATCTGCCCGACCTCCAACGGTCGTGGGATCACGTGTTCGGTCGCGAACGTGTCCGCCAGGCGCTGTTGCAGGGCGATGACCGCCGGATCAATGGGTACGTAATTCAGGTTCTGGTGGGCAAGCATGTCGCGCACCAACGCCACCGGCAGTCGCGTGGTCTGGGCGAACACCTCGGCCCAGGCGTCCGGGTGTGCGGTGGCCCACGCTTGGGCGCGCGCCAGGCGTGCCAGCAGGTCGCCGGCCTGGGCGGCACGCTCAGGGTCTGCGAGGGCCTTGAGGCTGGCCACGGTAAAGTTCTGCCCGGTTTCCGGCCATGGGCCGCCGTCCACCAAGATGCGTGCGCCACGGGACGTGGCCTGCCCGACAAAGGGATACCACACCGACCAGGCCTCCAGACGGCCGCTGGCGAAGGCGTTTTGTGCATCAACCGGGCTGACGTAGGCGATGTTCACATCCCTGGAGGTCAACCCGGCCTGGCGCAGCGCCGCCAATAACAGGTAATGCCCGCTGGTGCCTTTGGCGACCGCGACGCGCTTGCCTTTCAAGTCGGCAACCTGCTGGATAGTCGACCCTTCGGGCAGCAACAGCGCATTGTTGTTCTGCGCGCCACTCGCCACACCAATGATGCGCACATCGAACCCGCCCGCCTGGGCAAAGATCGGCGGCGCATTGCCCACCACACCGACGTCGATGGCGCCGGCACTGAGGGCTTCAAGCAACGTGGTACCGGCGTTGAACGGGTGCCACACCAGGGCGTCCGGCAAGTCCTTGTCCTCGCCCGCCGCGTGCAGCATGGCTTGGATCAACCCGCTTTGATCGCCCACGTGCAACGCCGCCGACACCGGTTGCACGATCAACAGCGTCGCCAGGCACGCCATCCCAAGCAGGCGGCGCAGCAAGGAGTGCTTGGCAGCGTGTGGTTTTAGCGTCATTGTCGTGCCCTCATTTTTGCGTTGAACCCAGTATGTCGAGGCTTGCCGTGCCGCTCCATGCCAAACACCCCTCCTTTACTGCCACATCGGACACCGCTACGCGCACGGTCGTCGTGCTGGCTTTCGACGACCTGCTGCTGCTCAACGCGGCTGGGCCGCTGGAGGTGTTTGCGGCGATCCCTCGTTTGCTGGGGGGCGACTTCGCCACACAGCCGCCGTATCGCTTGCTGCTGGCTTCGCCGCTGGGCGGGCAGATCACTTCGGTGTCAGGGATCAGCGCCACCACCCTGTCATTGCAACAGATCGACCAACAGGCACCAGTGATTGATACGCTGATCGTCGCAGGTGGCCCGGGCATGGCCGCGCTGGAGGCCAACGAGCAGGCCTGCGCCTGGCTAAGCCAGCGCGCTACGCACATCCGCCGCCTGTGCTCGATCGGCACCGGTGCCTTTGCACTCGCCGCTGCCGGCCTGCTGGATGGACGCAAGGTGGTGACCCATTGGAAGTTCGCTGAGGAGTTGCAGGCGCGTTACCCCAAGGTCATCTGCCAGACCGACGCGCTGTACCTGCACGACCACAACCTATGGACCTGCGGTGGAGCCACCGCCGGTATCGACCTGGCATTGGGGTTGGTGGAGCATGATCTCGGGCCCCACGTGGCACTGTCCCTTGCGCGTTATTTCACGGTGTTCTTATGGCGCTCGGCGGAACAACCGCAATTGAGTGCCCCGTTGAAAGCCCAATCCACCGCCTTGCGCACCGACCCCGATGTGCGCCTGGCGCGCTTGCATGCCTGGATAGCGGGGAATCTGAATGGCGATCTACGCGTGGAGCGTCTGGCCGAGCAATTCGGCATGAGCCCGCGTCATTTTGCACGGGCCTATGTGGCCGCCACTGGCGAAACACCGGCTCAAGCGGTGGAGAGTTTACGCTTGGAGGCCGCCTGCCGTGTGCTGGCAACCACCAGTGAGCCGATCAAGCGGATTGCCGAAACCGTTGGCTTCGGACGCGAAGAACGCATGCGACGTGCCTTTCAAAAACAACTGGGTACCAGCCCGCTCGGTTACCGCCAACAAATGAAGGCGGCGCCCGCCAGCCTGCCCCCGTTCCCGATGGGCATCACCCTGCAAGGGTTGGCGCACTAAGTTCAACTAAGCCCCCCAACTTAAAAAGACAACAACGAAAAAATCCGCCGCAGAATCTGCGGCGGCAACCAAAGGGTAGTGTCGAAGCAGAGCGGCTAAGACAGTTCCAACGCTACACCCAGCGCTGTTTAAACAACGTGAAGTTTAATTAATCGAGTTTCATCCGGCGCCTGGCTGCGGGCCTTTGAAACTGGGCATAGAATCGGCTTCGGCAACCACGCCGAACACAATAAAAAACTGTAACGCCTCACTTACAAACACCTGCCAATAGAACTTTTTTCGCTGTCAACAAGTGCGGTGTTTCTGTGCACGCGTTCATTATCCTGGGGAAGTTAATAACATGATCAAACAGTCGAGCCTGTTAGCGCTGGCGGTGTGCGCCGGTATCAGCCAAATGGCATTTGCCGAGTCCGTGACGGACCAGGCGGACTCCAAGGGGTTTGTCGAAGGCAGTAGCATCACCGGGCTGTTGCGCAACTATTACTTCGACCGTGACCGCCAAAGCGGCAAGGCCGACAACCGCGACTGGACCCAGGGCGCCATGCTCAACTACGCCTCGGGCTTTACCCAGGGCACCATCGGTTTCGGTGTGGATGCCTACGCTTACGGTGGCGTGAAGCTGGACGCCACCCATGCCGACGCCGGCACCGGCGACTTGCCCACCGACCGCCATGGCGACCCCGAAAACGCCTATGGCTCCGTGGGCGCGGCGGTGAAGATCAAGGTGTCCAAGACCGAATTGAAATTCGGTGACATGCAGCCCACCGCACCGGTATTCGCCACCGGCGGTACGCGCCTGTTGCCGCAAACGGCCACCGGTTTCGACCTGACCAGCAGCGAAATCGCCGGCCTGGACCTGGAAGCCGGGCACTTCACCAGCACCAACAGCGGCATGACCAGCAACCACGACCACGATATCTATGCGACCTACGCCAATATCGCGGCCAACAGCGCCAGTTTTGTCGGCGGCAAATACACCTTTACGCCGTCGCTGAGCGCGACCGTGTATGCCGGCGAACTGGAAGACATCTGGCGCCAGTACTACACCAACCTCAACTATGTGATCCCGTTGGGGCATGACCAGTCCCTGGCCCTGGACGGCAACCTGTACCGCACCCTCGACACCGGCAGCGCCAAGGCCGGGGCGATCAACAACACCACGTATTCGTTGGCGGCGGCGTATTCGTTCCTGCAGGCCCACACGCTGACGCTGTCGTTCCAGAAGGTGCATGGCGACACGCCGTTTGACTATATCGGCACCGGCAACAATGGCGCAGGCGAAGGCGGCGACTCGGTGTTCCTGGCCAACTCGGTGCAATGGGGCGACTTCAACGGCCCGGGCGAGCAGTCGTGGGGGATTCGTTATGACTTGAACATGGCCAGCTATGGCGTGCCGGGATTGAGCTTCATGAGCCGTTACATCAACGGCTCGGATATCAATGGTACTCACACTCCCGCCAACAGCGCCTATGTGGGCGACTACGGTGCCGACGGCGCGCACCACGAGACGGATGTGGAAGCCAAATACGTGATCCAGAGCGGCCCGGCAAAAAACCTGTCGTTGCGGGTGCGCGATGCCATCGTGTCGTCGAATGCCGACCAGGGCGACGGCAAGTTGAACGAGTTGCGTCTGATCGTCGACTACCCGTTTACCCTGCTCTGATCACTGCGCAATAGTGCCCAACCGCTGGCGCATCCCCGCGCTGGCGGCTGGGCCGGCCTGGATCACGCAGTCTTCCAGCGGCACACACTGGCCTTGGGCATTCGCCATCGCCGGTTGCACCGGCAGCCCGGTAGCGCGCTCGACCACCTCGACACTGGTGCCTTCTTCGGCAAAATGCCGATTGCCCCACGCCACCAACGACATCAACACTGCGCTGAAATCCTCGCCCTTGGCCGTCGGCACATATTCGTAGCGTGGCGGTCGTTCGCTGTACGGACGACGCTCCAACATTCCCGCCTCAACCAAACCGTTCAGGCGGCGCGTCAACATGTTCGGCGCGATGCCCAGGCTGCGCGAGAACTCATCGAAACGGCGCAGGCCGTGCAGCGCGTCGCGCATGATCAAGATGCTCCACCACTCCCCTACCCGCTCAAGGCTGCGGGCGATAGGGCATTCGTCGCTGACGAGGGATTTGCGTTGCATGCGAGTTCCTGTGCTCCGGTACAAAGTTGTGTGACGCCATGTTACTTTCATGATGATAGTGACGTCCATAGGGTCTGTACCCTCAACGCAACCGGAGTCGATTGATCATGAGTAAACGCATCGTTGTGACAGGCATGGGCGCGCTGACGCCGCTGGGATCGAGCGTGGAATCCACCTGGAAACGCCTGTTGGACGGACAATCGGGCATTCGTCGCCTGCCGGAAGACTTGATCGGCGACCTGGCAATCAGCATCGGCGGCCAGGTACAGAGCGTATTGCAGGACCCCGAGGCCGGGTTTGATCCTGACCGCCTGTTGGCCGCCAAGGAACAGCGCAAGATGGACCGCTTTATCCTGTTCGCCCTGGCGGCGGCGGACGAGGCCTTGAAACAAGCGGGCTGGGCGCCGCAAACCGTGGAGCAGCAGGAGCGCACGGCAACCATCATTGCTTCCGGTGTCGGCGGCTTCCCGGCCATTGCCGAAGCGGTGCGTATCACCGACAGCAAAGGCCCACGGCGCTTGTCACCGTTCACCATTCCATCGTTCCTCAGCAACATGGCCGCTGGGCATGTGTCGATCAATTACGGCTTGAAAGGCCCGCTGGGTGCGCCGGTTACGGCTTGCGCGGCAGGTGTGCAAGCGATTGGCGATGCCGCGCGGATGATTCGTGCCGGTGAAGTCGATGTGGCCGTATGCGGCGGTGCCGAAGCGGCAATCCATCGCGTCAGCCTGGCAGGCTTTGCGGCGGCGCGGGCGTTGTCCAGCGACTTCAATGAAACGCCGCCGCTGGCCTCGCGGCCATTCGACCAGGCGCGCGACGGCTTTGTAATGGGCGAAGGTGCCGGCATCCTGGTCATTGAGGAACTCGAACACGCCTTGGCCCGAGGCGCACAGCCCATCGCCGAACTGGTGGGCTACGGCACCAGTGCCGATGCGTATCACATGACCGCAGGCCCCGAAGACGGCGACGGTGCGCGTCGTGCCATGGTGCAGGCATTGCGCCAAGCCGGGGTCGATGCGTCTGCAGTGCAGTACCTGAATGCCCATGCCACCTCGACGCCGGTGGGTGACAAAGGTGAACTCGCGGCGATCAGAACGGTGTTTGGCGCCGTCGGCAGCCCCGCCATCAGCTCGACCAAATCCGCCACCGGCCACTTGCTGGGCGCGGCAGGTGGTATCGAAGCGATCTTCACCGTACTCGCCCTGCGCGACCAGGTTGCCCCGGTGACACTCAACCTGGACAACCCCGATGCCCTCGCGGAGGGCTTGGACATGGTGCGCGGCGCCGCACGGCCAATGGCGATTGAATACGCGCTCTCCAACGGCTTTGGATTTGGCGGTGTGAACGCCAGCGTGCTGTTCCGTCGCTGGGCGTAGTTTGCCCCTGGGTTAGTTTTCGGGGACCATGGGCGCCTTTCTGAACCTGTCCATCAAGAGGCGCGCCCATGGCCAACCACGACCTGTCCTACACCCCTGATCCGGATGCCGACTCGATTTCGTCCGACGTGATCGGCTTCAACGGCATCCTGGTTTCCACCCAGATCCCCACCCGCGCCGATGGCAGCCTGGAACTGGGCGATGTCACGCTGCAAAGCGAATGCACCCTGCAAGCACTGAAAGTGGCCCTGGAAAAGGCCGGCAGCTCGATGGACCGGGTGATGCACTTGACCATCTACCTCACCGACATGGCAGATCGCGCCGCGTTCAATGAAGTGTACAAACGCTTCTTTGCCAAGCCGTGGCCCGTGCGGGCGGCGGTGGGTGTGGCCTCCCTGGCCGTTGAAGGCATGCGCGTTGAAGTCACCGCAATGGCCGCAAAAGCCTAACCCTGTGGGAGCTGGCTTGCCTGCGATGGCATCGCCACGGTTTAACTGAATATCTGAGGTGCCTGCATCGCAGGCAAGCCAGCTCCCACAATGGATCTCATTGGTCCTCTGACCTACCCAGCCAGCCCTGTGGTAGGTGCCCCCCCGGCATTTCGCAGCTACAATGCGCGCCTCGACCGTGACAAGCCTGACTAAAAAAACTATGTCCTTGCCCAAGCATCACCTGGAATTGCTCAGCCCTGCCCGCGATGTTGCCATTGCGCGCGAGGCCATCTTGCATGGCGCCGACGCCATCTACATCGGCGGGCCGAGCTTCGGCGCACGCCACAACGCCTGTAACGAAGTGAGCGAGATCGCTTCACTGGTGGAGTTCGCCCGTCGTTACCACGCCCGTGTGTTCACCACCATCAACACCATCCTGCATGACAACGAGCTGGAACCCGCGCGCAAGCTGATCCATCAGCTGTATGACGCAGGGGTCGACGCATTGATCGTGCAGGACCTGGGCGTGATGGAGCTGGATATTCCGCCCATCGAGCTGCACGCCAGCACCCAGACCGACATTCGCACCCTGGGTCGCGCCAAGTTTCTCGACCAGGCCGGGTTCTCGCAGTTGGTATTGGCCCGTGAGCTGAACCTGCAAGAAATCCGCGCCATCGCCGACGAAACCGATGCCGCCATCGAATTCTTCATCCACGGCGCCTTGTGCGTGGCGTTCTCCGGGCAGTGCAATATCTCCCACGCGCAGAACGGCCGCAGCGCCAACCGTGGCGATTGCTCTCAGGCTTGCCGCCTGCCGTACACCTTGAAAGATGACCAGGGCCGCGTCGTGGCCTTTGAAAAGCACCTGCTGTCGATGAAAGACAACAACCAGAGCGCCAACATCCGCGCACTGGTCGAAGCCGGCGTGCGTTCGTTCAAGATCGAAGGCCGCTACAAGGACATGGGCTATGTGAAGAACATCACCGCCTATTACCGCCAGCGCCTCGACGACGTGCTTGAAGACCGTCCGGACCTGGCCCGTGCGTCCAGCGGCCGTACCGCGCACTTCTTCCTGCCGGACCCGGAAAAAACCTTCCACCGTGGCAGCACCGACTACTTCGTTACCGACCGCAAGGTCGACATCGGCGCCTTCGACACGCCGACCTTCACCGGCTTGCCGGTGGGTGTGGTGGAAAAAGCCGGCAAACGCGACTTGCAGGTGGTCACCCATGAGCCGCTGTCCAATGGCGACGGCCTCAATGTGCTGGTCAAGCGTGAGGTGGTGGGTTTCCGCGCCAACATTGCCGAGCCCAAGGGCGAATTCGAAGAAGACGGCGAGAAGCGCTACCGCTACCGCGTCGAGCCGAATGAAATGCCGGCTGGCCTGCATCAACTGCGCCCCAACCATCCGCTGAACCGCAACCTGGACCATAACTGGCAACAGGCGCTGCTCAAGACTTCGTCTGAGCGCCGTATCGGTTTGACCTGGGCCGCTCGTTTGCGTGAGCAGGCGTTGGAAGTCACCGCGACCAGCGAAGAAGGCATCAGCGCCAGCGTTACCCTGCCCGGTCCGTTCGGCGTGGCCAACAAGCCGGAACAGGCGCTGGACACCCTGCGCGACCTGCTCGGCCAGTTGGGCACCACCGAATACCACGCCACCGACATCCAGCTGGATGCACCGCAGGCGTTCTTCATCCCCAACTCGCAGCTCAAGGCGTTGCGCCGCGAAGTGATCGAAGCGCTGACGGCCGCCCGTGTGGCCGCGCATCCGCGTGGTGGCCGTAAAGCCGAAACCACGCCCGCGCCGGTCTACCCGGAAGCGCACCTGTCGTTCCTGGCTAACGTCTACAACCAAAAGGCCCGTGACTTCTATCACCGTCACGGTGTGAAGCTGATTGACGCCGCCTTCGAAGCCCATGAAGAAACCGGCGAAGTGCCGGTGATGATCACCAAGCACTGCCTGCGCTTCTCGTTCAACCTGTGCCCTAAACAGGCCAAGGGTGTCACGGGCGTGAAGACCAAGGTTGCGCCCATGCAGTTGATCCATGGCGACGAGGTGCTGACCTTGAAGTTCGACTGCAAACCCTGCGAAATGCACGTGGTGGGCAAGATCAAGGGGCACATCCTCGGCCTGCCTCAGCCCGGCAGCGGCGTAGCTCACTTCAACCCGGAAAACATCATTTTCCAGGGCACCCACTGACCCCAAACTGTAGGCGCGAGCGTGCTCGCGAAAAACCGGAGAGCGGCGCGTTCAACCTGACGCGCTGCGTTATCGTTAACGATCTTCGCGAGCAAGCTCGCTCCTACGGGGCGACCACCACCAGCCGCGCTGCAACCCGGCAGCTGCCAGCAGAATCGCCGCTACACCTAGCCATTGCAGCCAGCCCAGGCGATGCCCGAAGGCGAACCAGTCGACGAAAATCGCTGCAATCGGGTAGATAAACGACAGCGCGCCGGTCAAGGCCGTCGGCAGTTTCTGAATCGCGCCGTACAGCAACACGTACATCAAACCGGTGTGCACCACGCCAAGCGTCATCAGCGCTGCCCAGCCGTTGGGGGCCGTTGAAACGCTGCTCCAAGGCACCAACGGAGCCAGCAGAACGGCGCCGGTTGCCACCTGGATCAACGCCATCAAATGCGGCGGCACGGCCTTCAATCGCTTGATGATCAGCGCCGCAATCGCATACAAAAACGCCGCGCCCAACGCCAATGCGATACCCGCCAGATAATCCCCGCCACTCTGTTGCTCGCCATGAGCGGTGACAATCGCCAGCATCCCGAGGAAGGCCACGCTCAGCCACGCCAACTTCTGCACCGTGATCTTTTCACCCAGAAACAGGGCCGCCAACATCACCAGCATGAACGGCTGGACGTTGTACACCGCCGTGCTGATAGCGATGGACGCATGGGAGTAGGATTCGAACAACAGCAGCCAGTTACCGACGATGGCGACGCCGCTGAGCATCGCCAGCCCGACCTTGGCCCAACTCAGCAGGTCCAGGCGCAGGTAACCGAGCAACGCGCACACCAACAGCAGCGTCAGCCCACCGATCACGCAGCGCCAGAACACCACTTCGATCACCGACACGCCCGACACCAGTACAAACCAGCCGATGGTGCCCGAGATCAGCATGGCGGCGACCATTTCCCATGTACCGCGACGGATAGATGTGTCCACGATTGATGCTCCTCAAGTGAGGCTCAATTATGGCAATCTGCTCGGCAGCCGCTCCAGCGACTAAAAAAGGCAAAATCTGAAGATGACCTTTTCTTATTAGGCAGACATCATGATTGACACCATCGACCAGCAACTGATCGCGGCTTTGATGGACGACTCGCGCCTGTCACTCAAGGCACTGGCGGGGATTACCGGGTTGTCTTCGCCCAGCGTCGGCGAACGTTTGAGGCGCCTGGAAGAACGCGGCGTGCTGACCCACTACACCGTCGACATCGACCCCAAGCACTTCGGCTATCTGCTGCAAGCCATCGTGCGCATCCGCCCCCTGCCCGGCAAATTGCAGGAGGTGGAACGGCAAATCCAGGCTATTCCGGAGTTCACCGAGTGCGATAAGGTCACCGGCGACGACTGTTTTATCGCGCGCCTGCACGTACGCACCATGGAACAGCTCGACACCTTGCTCGACCGGCTCAACGCCTACGCCGAAACCAATACGGCCATCGTCAAGAAAACCCCAGTCAAACGCCGACTCCCCCCTTTGGCTGGCGTGTAACGTTACGGCGTAATGGCGACCTTCATCACGCCGTCGCGCTGGTGGGCGAACAGCTCGTAGGCCGCCTCAATGTCATCGAGCTTGAAGCGGTGGGTCACCAACGGCGAAAGGTCGACCCCACCGCTGGCTACCACCGCCATCAGGCGGCGCATGCGTTCCTTGCCGCCGGGGCACAAGGTGGACACGATGCTGTAGTCGCCGAGGCCAGCGCCAAAGGCGTCGTACGGAATGCGCAGATCGCTGGAATAAACCCCCAGGCTTGAGACCCGCCCGCCCGGGCGCAATACGCGTAGCGCTGATTCAAACGTCCCTTGGGTCCCCAGCGCCTCGATCGCCACATCCACACCACGGCCGTCCGTCAGCGCCATGATCTGCTCGACGACATCGCCTTTGTGGAAGTCGACGATATCGGTCGCGCCGAGGCGCTTGGCAACGTTCATGCGTTCACTGACACCATCGACGCCGATAATCTTCGATGCACCCTTCAGCCGCGCACCCGCCACGGCACACAAGCCAATCGGCCCCAACGCGAACACCACCACCGTATCGCCAATATTCACGTCGCCCCGTTCGGCGCCGGAAAACCCGGTGGACATGATGTCGGGGCACATCAGCACCTGCTCATCGCTCAGACCATCTGGAATCGGGCACAGGTTCGCCAGCGCATCCGGCACCAATACGTATTCGGCCTGGCAGCCGTCGATGGTATTGCCGAACTTCCAACCGCCCGCCGCGCGAAAACCGTGGCGGGTGTCAGGACCGTCCTGGGAGCCGCAGCCGCACAGGCAGGCATAGCTTTGCCCGCTGGGGGTAATCGCCCCCGCTATCACGCGTTGCCCTTCGACAAACCCGCGTACCTGGGAGCCGAGCCGTTCGATCACGCCGACCGGCTCGTGGCCCACCGTCAGCCCTTTGGCCACGGGATATTCGCCGCGCAGGATATGCACGTCGGTGCCACAGATGGTGGTGGTGGTGATGCGCACCAGCGCATCGAGGGGGCCGACCTCGGGAATCGGCTTGTCATCCAGGACGATGCGGTTTTTTTCAACGAAGACTGCTGCTCTCATGGTTGCCATGTGACGACGCTCCTGCGTTGGGCGGCTGGATAGAACCCTCAGACTGCATCCAGTTGGCGCGACAAACGTTGATCGTAGTCAACCCACCGTGGCATGCGATGACCGGGTGTCGATCTTATGCCGCCGACAGCCCAATCTCTGCGCGCAGGCATTCAATCAAGTCGCGGTGGGTGGCACTGAGCGGCTGCGCACCGCTGATCAGCGCCAGTTCCGAAGGCGGCACGGGCGGTAGTTCATGACAGATACGGTGGCTGGGCAACACGGCGCTCATGGGCAGGATGCTGATGCCCAGGCCCGACGCGACGGCGGCCTGGATGCCCGTCAGGCTGTGACTGCCGAATGCCACGCGCCAGCTGCGTCGCGCTTTGTCCAAGGTACGAATGGCCCGCTGGCGGTATATGCACCCTTGAGGAAACAACGCCAGCGGCAGGGTTTCAACCTGCAGGTCCTGGCCCTTGCCACACACCCACACCAACGTCTCCGGCCAATGGGCATGGCACTCGCCGCTGCCGGCTTCTCGCTTGACCAGGGCGATATCGATGTCCCCCTTGTCGAGTTGCCGACGCAGCTCGGTGCTCATGCCACTCACCGTTTCGAGCCGCGCTTGCGGGCGGGCGCGGACGAAGCCGGAAAGTATCGAGGCCATGCGCGTCGCATCGAAGTCCTCGGGTACGCCCAGGCGCACCTGCACCAGGCGGGTGTCGGTGTTCAAGGCATCACGGGCCTCGCGGGACAGGCTTAACAGGCGCCGAGCGTACTGGGTCAACAACTCACCCTGTTCGGTGGGGCTGACATGCTGGCCGGAACGGTCGCGCACCAGCAGCACTTGGCCGACGCTGTCTTCCAGCTTGCGAATCTGCTGGCTGACGGTGGACTGGGTACGGTGCACCCGCTCGGCGGCGCGGGTAAAGCTGCCTTCATCCACCACGCAGACCAGGGTGTGCAGTAACTCAAGATCAAACATGGTGAGGACTCTCATATCGAAAAATCAACTGTGATACAGAGGTTAATTTAATTTCCAACTGACAGCCAGGCTTCCTATGCTGGATTACATCCTCCATGACCCGACAGGTGACCCCATGCCGCTCGAACATTCCCCTCGCCCGCTGTGGCTGACCTTTGACTGCTACGGCACTCTGATCCAGTGGGATGAAGGCCTGCGTGCCGCCATCGACCGCATCCTGGATGAAAAAGGCGAGCACCAGGTCGATCGGGAAACCTTGATCAGCGTCTACGATCATCACGAACACGCCCTGGAGCAAACGCCGCCGCATCGCAACTTTCGCACCCTGGCAGGTTTGAGCTTGCAACAGGCCTTACAAGAGCTGGGGCTAACGGCCAACGAGCACGACGGCGCACTGCTCACTGACAGCATCAGTGCCATGCCGCCGTTTCCCGAAGTGGTGGGCACGCTGGGGCAGCTCAAGGCATTGGGTTACAAACTGTGCATCGTCTCCAACACCGACGATGATGTGATCAGCGGCAATGTTGCGCAACTGGGCGGCTATATCGACCGGGTCATCACCGCCCAACAGGCCGGCGCCTACAAGCCCGATCGTCGCTTGTTCGACCATGCTCATCAGCAACTGGGGGTAAGCCTGGACCAAGTGGTGCACATCTGCGCCAGCCCCCACCTTGACCACGCGGCGGCACGGGATATGGGTTTTCGCTGCGTGTGGATCGACCGAGGCACAGGCCGCCAATTGCTGGCCGACTACACCCCGGATGCGATCCTGCCGACCCTCGATGGCGTGCCTGGACTGTTCAAGTCCTTGGGGTGGTGAGCCATGGCGCATACCTTTACACCCACTTCCTCCAGCCCACGGGCCGGGCGTTTCGATCTCGACAGTCGCGCTGTCATCGATGCACGTGTCGAGCTGGCTGCCTGCCTGCAACTGGCGGCGACCCGGCCAGTGCGCGGGCGCATCTGGACAGCGGGATGCGCCGCCTGAAAAAGCTGGGGTCGCATTTCGATACCTGACTCCCACTCATCCAAATGTGGGAGCTGGCTTGCCTGCGATAGCGGTGTGACTGACTGGCACACCGCCTTCGCACACTATGGATCCAGCGGGCCGCCGTTGTAGCCCTCGGATAACCGTGTTCCGGTGAATTTCGCCACCACCGAACCCTGCGCCACCAGGCGCTCGCGGTGGCCGGTGACCATCCGGCCGGTTTGCGCGGCATGCAAGATCACTTCGGAGTGGTGATCGCCCGGGCGACCGATTATCCGCGCGAAACGCTGCCCTTCCTCAACGTAATCCCCCAGGCCGATTTCAAACACCAGCACGCCGGCACAGGGCGCAAGGATAGTTTCCATGCAGCCCATGTCCACCACGTCGCCCTGCCATTCGGCGATGTCGGCCACTTCGTCGATCACCCCATTGATGCACAGCCACGCCCACAGGCCATCGGCATCTTGCTTGGCCAACGCATCGCTGACGTCCGCTTGCCCGCGCAATTCAATGGTAGCCGTCAGGCGTGGTGAGCCGTGGTTGTTGACCGTTTCTTCAAAAGAGCCGTCGCCGCCTTCGTCCCACACGATGACTACCTCGGCTTGCAACGCCGCCGCCAGCGCCAACCCCTGCTCCGGCCAGAAACGGCGGTGGATGTAGAGATACGGCAGCGCTTCGTCGTCAGTGTGCAGGTCCAGCATCAAATCGGCATCAAGGGCCAGTTGCGCCAGGCTTTTTTGCCATTGAGCGAAGTTGCTGGCCGGGCGCTGCTGGGCCAGGGATTGGTCGAAGCCACGGTTGAAGTTCTGCCCGGTGGCCTCATGAAAGCGCCCTAACAAGCGGCCCTGACGAAACTGCCCGATGCCAAACGGATTGGCTTGCGGCACCACCGTGACGGTGCCGCGCAGTCGCCCTTGGTCTTGGCAAGCCTGCAAACGCGGCAACAACTGATGCAGCACCAGCATCCCGGCGATTTCATCGGCATGCACACCTGCTTGCAGGTGCACGCGGGGCCCGCTGCCGTCCCCGTCAAACCGCCAGGCGCCGATATGCAGACGGTTACCGGCGTCGCCGCTCACCTGCCACGAAAGGTCTTTTGCCATGCCTTGCCCTCCTCTGATCAATTAATCGGTAGAGATTGAACAGCTGTTCAACTAACCTGATGATTCCGGTCTTCCATCAAAGGCGATCCCGTGACTGTCGACCCTCCCAAACTGCGCCGTGCCGGCCCCGACGAACGCCGCGACTTGCTGGTCGCTGCCACCCTCACCTGCCTGGCTCGCGACGGCCACGCGGGCATTTCCGTGCGACGCATTGCGGCCGAAGCCGGAGTGTCCGTGGGCTTGCTCAATCATCATTTCGGCAGCATCGACGCGCTGATTGCCGAGACCTACCACAAGCTGGCCAACGAGCTGACCAGCGCCCTATGGGAACAGGTCGAGCACGCCGAAGGCGCCGCCGCGCGCCTGGATGCGTTCCTCAGTGCGTCGTTTTCGCCACGGGTGATGGACCCCGACCTGCTCGGCGTGTGGGTAGTGTTCTGGAGCCTGATCCGCCACTCGCCCCACGTTAACCAGTCCCACGAAAACAGTTACCACGCCTACCTGGCGCTGATCCAACAGCTGCTGGACGACTTGGCCCGCAGCGAAAACCTGGTGATCCACGACAGCCGTTTGGCGGCCATCGGCTTATCGGCGATGCTCGACGGACTCTGGCTTGAGGGGTGTCTCAACCCCGGCACCTTCAGTCCCGCCAACGGGCTGCACATCTGCCGCTGCTGGGTACAGGGGCTGCGTCACGGAGCATTCGGCGCCGACCACGTCCTGTGACACCGGATGCCGCGCACTGAGCATGGCCAGGGTGCCACTGACGGCGATCAGCACCGCGCCAATGATCAGTGAGCTGTCCATCACGGTGCCCCACACCAGGCTGGACAGGATGAACGCCCAAATAAGCCCGGTGTATTCGAACGGCGCGAGCAAGGTGGCGGTGGCACGCCGGAAACTCGCAAACAGTAGAAACTGCCCAATACCGCCGACCATGCCCGCCGCCAACATCCCCAGCCAGGCCGGCGTCGGTGCCGGGGTGTGGGTCCAGGGCAAAGTCACCGCCATGCAGATGACGAACACCACGTTGGTGATCAGCATCTGTTCCAGCACCGAAGTCGCCGGGTCGACCTGGCGCAGCTGGATATAGGTAAACGCCCAGCACAGCGCCGCCGCCAGGGTCAGGGCGATGGGCACCGGGTCGAGCATATTGCTCGGGCGACACGCGATGACTACCCCAACAAAGCCGATGACCAGCGAAATCCACTGGCCACGGCTGGCGCGCTCCTTGAGGATCAGCGCCGCGAGCAACGTCACCATGATCGGCGCAGAGAAATACAACGTGGTCATTTCCGCCAGGGTCAGGTCCTTGGCGGCGGTGTAATACAGCAGCCACGCCAGCAACGACAGCAGCCCACGAATGACTAGCAACCGGCGGCTGACCGACGTCCAGGCACGGCGCAACAACCCCATGCGCCCAGCAATCACGCAGGCCGCGACCACCACCAGACTGCGCCAGAACAAAATGGTGAACACCGAATAATCGGCCACCAGCCACTTGATCACCGCGTCCTGCAACGCCAGGAACAAATAGGCCAGGGAGCACAGGGCAATCCCTTGCAGCGAGCGGTCCTGGTTCATCCGGCCGACCTGCGCAGCGGCGTTCCGCGCCGTTCGGCGATGGCATACACGCCTTCGATCAAAAAGGTCAGGCACAGGTAGACACCCGCAACCAACAACAATGGCTGGTAAATCTGCAACGTCTGGGCACGCACCACGTTGGCTGCGCCCAGCAGGTCAACCACGGCAATCGTCGATGCCAGTGCGGTGGACTTGAGCAGCATCACCGTTTCCCCGGCCAGTGTTGGCAATAACAGGCGCATTGCCCGTGGCAGGCGCACCCGCAGCAACGCCTGGCGCGGTGTCATGCCAAACGCCGAGGCGGCTTCCATCTCACCCTTGGGCACCGCCAGCAGGCCGCCGCGAATCACCTCCCCCACGTACGCGCCCACCGACAGCACCAGGGCAAACACGATGTACCAGTAGCCGTCACGCAAATACGGCCATAAGAAGCTGCTGCGGATCATCGGGAACTGCGCAAACAAGCTGCCCAACCCGTAATAGAAAATGTAGATCTGGATCAGCAACGGCGTGCCCCGTAGCACACTGGTGTATGCCAGTGCGCTGCGGGCCAGCCATTTACGCCGCGACAACCGCGCCAACGCCACCAGAACCGCCAGGGCAAAACCCAACACCGCCGAAATCACCAGCAGCGACAAGGTGGTCTGCAAGCCCTTGGCGATCAGGCCCGCGTAATAGCTTATCCATTCAGGCATCCACTGAGGCATAGGTCCCCCCTCACTCGACAACCGGCATCCAGCGACGAATACGCCGCTCCAGACGCCCGGACAGGTAGTTGGAAGCCAGCGTCACCAGGTAATACAAGGCGGCGGCCGTGAGGTAGAACAACAGGTATTGCCGGGTCGAGCCCGCCGCCTGTTTAGCGGTGTACAGCAGCTCGTTGGTGCCGACCACACTGATCAGCGCGCTGTCCTTGATCAGGTTGATCCACAGGTTGGACATGCCCGCCAAGGCGTAAGGCGCCATGATCGGCAACGTCACTCGGCGGAACAGGCCAAACCCGCTCAAGCCGAAGGCCCGTGCTGCCTCGATCTGGCCGTGGGGAATCGCCAGGATCGCCGCGCGGAAAATCTCCGACGCGTAGGCGCCCTGCACCAACCCCAGCACCAGGATCGCCACCAGCGGCCCGCTGATATTGACCTGCTCAAAGCCCAGCCACAGCATCAGCGCGTTGAGGCCCATGGACCCTGCGTAATACAGCAGCAGGATCAACAGCAGTTCCGGCACCGCACGAAACACCGTGGTGTAGCCGCGCATCAACAACCCGATCGGGCGCGGTGCACTGAGCTTGGCACAGGCCACCACCAGGCCGATCAACAAGCCGACCACAAACGACCCGGCGGAGATCTGCAGGGTCATCCATAACCCTTTGAGCAACGCGTTGCCCCACCCTTGTTCGCCGAAGCTGAGTAGCTCGAACATCATTCGCTCTTCTGGGCGATTTGCTGGTACGGGCTGTCACAGGTCTTGCTCACAAACGCCGGAGTATCGCTGCGCTTGCATGGGCTGACCGACAGGCCGAAGTAGTGTTGCGACAGGTCGTCGTAGTCCTTGCTGACCAGTAATTCACCAATCGCTTTGTCCAGGCGGGCCTTGAGCGCGGTGTCTTCCTTGCGCAGCCCCGCGCCAACGCCACGGCCGATGATCGGGTCGTAGGGCACGCTGGCGATATGCGCCAGGCCGGCGGCTTCCGGGGTCTTGACCATCATGGCGATGGCGGTGTCGTCGGCCATCATGTAATCGATTCGTCCGGCAATCAGGTCCGCGTTGGCTGATTCCTGAGTGTCGTAGTACTTAAGGTCGGCGATGTTTTCGTAGTACTTCTTCAAGTAGTTGGCGCTGACGGTGGAGATCTGCACGCCAATCAGCTTGCCCTTGAGGCCCGCCGGCGAGATCTCCACTTCGCTGCCCTTCGGCCCGGCGACGCCCAGCAGAGAGTCGTAATAGGCGCGGCTGAACGCGATCTGTTTTTCGCGCTCATCGGTCACCGACATTGACGAGAAGATCACGTCGATCTTCTTTGCCAGCAACGAAGGGATGATGCCGTCCCACGCCACTTCCTTGATCTGGCATTCGGCTTTCATGCCTTCGCACAGCTTGTGGATCAGGTCCACTTCGAAACCGGACCACTGGCCGTTGCCGCCTTTCACGGTGAACGGTGGGTAGGGTTCGGCCGCGACCGCAAACACGATGGGTTTCTCTGCCGCCAGGGTAAAACCTGCGGCCAACATCAACACTGCACTGCTCAACCACGTTGCCATGCGTTTGGATTTCATGATTTTGCCCCGTCTTTTTATGGAGTTAGCGAGTTTGATGCGCGTTGACGAACTGTCGGCAACGCTCACTGCGTGGGTCGATAAACACCGCATCCGGCGAGCCGGTTTCTTCGATCATGCCTTGGTGCAAGAACGCCACTTTCGACGACACATCCCGGGCGAACGCCATTTCATGGGTGACCAGGATCATGGTGCGGCCCTCTTCGGCCAGGGAGCGGATCACCCGCAGTACCTCGCCCACCAGTTCAGGGTCGAGGGCCGAGGTGGGTTCGTCGAACAGCATGACTTTGGGACGCATGGCCAACGCGCGGGCAATCGCCACGCGCTGTTGCTGGCCACCGGAAAGGAACGCAGGAAACTCATTGCGCTTGGCGGCCAGGCCTACGCGGTCGAGCAAGGCTTCGGCGCGTTCGGTGGCCTCGGCGCGGCTTTCGCGTAGCACCTGGGTCGGCGCTTCGATCAGGTTTTCCAGGACTGTGCGGTGCGGCCACAGGTTGAAGTTCTGGAACACCATGCCCAGCGTTGAGCGAATGCGCACCAGCTGTTTGGCATCGGCCACCAGCGGCGCGCCGGGGCGGCCATAGTTGAGTTTGATGCTCTCGCCGTCCACGTGGATGCTGCCCTGGTCGGGCACTTCGAGCATGTTGATGCAGCGCAGCAATGTGCTCTTGCCCGAGCCGCTGGCGCCGATCAGCGAGATAACCTCACCTTCGTGAGCCGTGAGGGATATGCCCTTGAGCACTTCGATATTGCCGAAGCGCTTATGCAGGTCGATGACCTCGATCATCTTCTTGGCTTGCGCCGGTTGCACTACTTCGATTCTGGGCGCAGCCGCGATACGCGGCTCGCCCGCCAGCTTGGCGACAAACTGCGCGATGCGCTGGCAGGCTTCAGCCAGGCGCTCTTCGCCGAGCGTAAAGGACAAACGCACAAAGCCCTGCGCCGGTTCGCCAAACGCAGCGGCGTCAAGCACTGACACGCCGGCTTCACGGAACAACCGCCAGGCAAAATCCAGGGAACTCAAACCGGTGTCGCGCACATCTACCAGCACAAACATGCCCGCTTGCGGCGCCTGCACCTTGATCCCCGGGCACGCGGCCAGGCCAGCCACCACCAGGTCACGCCGGCGCCGGTAGATCTCACGCATGCCAGAGGTCACTTCATCATGGGCCAGCACCGCGGCAGTGGCCGCTTCCATCACAAAGCCCGGCAGCCCGTACAGCATGCTCAGCACCAGGGTTTCGGCGTGGGCGACCATCTGCGGGTTGGCGATGATCCAACCGATGCGCCAGCCGGTCATGGCGTGGGACTTGGACAAACTGCCAATCACCACGCAGCGCTCGGCCATGCCCGGCAAGGCGGCGAGGCTGTGGTACTCACCATCGAACACCAGGCTTTCGTACACCTCATCCACCACCACCCAGAGGTCGTGGGTGATGGCCAAGTCGGCGATAGCCTGCAACTCGTCGCGGTTCAGTACCACGCCGGTGGGGTTGTTGGGGTTAGAGAAGAAAATCGCCCGAGTACGCGGGGTAATCGCGGCGGCGAGCGCCTGTGGATCGAGCCTGAAGCCCGATTCCGGCGAACACCGCACGCGCACCAACGTCGCGCCGCTGGCCTTGAGTGTGGCTTCGTAGGTGACGTACATCGGGTCAAGCACCAGCACTTCATCACCTGCCTGCAACAGGCACAGGGAAGTCACGAACAATGCGTTCTGCGCACCGGCGACGCTGATGACGTTTTCGGCGCTCAACGGGCGCGCCAATGTCTGGCTGTAACGTGCGGCAATCGCCTCGCGCAGGGCCGGGCGGCCGGGAATTTCGGTGTAGTGGGTGTCGCCTTCGCGTAGCGCGCCGATGGCGGCATCGGTGATAAAAGAGGGCGTGGCGAAATCCGGATCGCCGACGCTGAGGATGATGATGTCTTCGCCCTGGCTGGCGGCGTGGAACGCGGCGTGGTGGATGTCCCAGGCGGCTACGCCCTGCCCTGCAATTCGTTCGACGAAGGGGGAAAACCGCATGCCAGAGCCTCTCGTTCAAGAAGAAAAAGCGCGAACCCGTTTGTTGGGAAACGGGTGGATGCGGTCAACATAGTTCAAACTGAACAGTCGTTCAATGGGTAAGTTTGGGCCCGTGTCGTTTATCGTCCAAAGAGGTCGTTAAGCGCCTTGTTGCGGTTTCATCAAGCCACACTTGACGTCCTGCAGTTCCTCGGTCGAGCCCAGATTCCATTCCCTCAACGCCAAGTGGGTGGCGAGCAGCACAAAGCCGCCGTCGCCCAGCGGGGTCATCAGCAAACTGTAGCCGCGCATGGAATCGCCTTGTGCATCCACGTAGTCACGCAGCAGCGCCAGCGGGTCCTGCGTGTCTGCGTCTTGCGTCGACAGTCTGCGCGCCGTGTAGGTGTGCCCGTGCAACTGGGCAGGCAACACCTGCCAGTGCTCGTCGAGGTGTGCGCCTGACTGATTGAGCGCGGCAAACACCTCCGGACGCAGGCAGGCGATGTGCACGTGCAACTGGTTCTGCGAACGCCCATATCGGGAGTTGATCGCCACTGAGACAAAGCGGTCAGGCACGGGGGTGGACAGGCCGGCGGACAACACGCTGCGGTACTTCCAGGCCAATGCAACGTAATGCGGCAGCCATGGTTTTCCCAGGGCCGGGTCTTCAATGCCGGTGACTTTGTCGGTGGGAATCAACAGGTCCTGCAGCGGGCCGTTGCGGTCCTTGAGCAGCGTAAAGCCACGGTCCAGGTCCACGGCCAGGCAAGGGGCTGGATTGTGCTGCTGTTGCTGGTCGGGGACGCACTGCTGGCTGACGATCTGCCACAGGACGTCGGGGTTGCCTCGCCACTGCAAGGCTGCAAGCATCAACCCGCCACAGAGCAAACCACCCGCTAGGGTGAAAACAGTACCGCGCCTCATGCATGAACCTCGATGTACAGGGATGATGGTGTGAGCTGCCGACATCCCTGTCGCAGGGTTAACGCTCGGGTGGCGCCAGGAACTCGGGGCCAACTGGGTCTTTGATCGTAGCGGCCAGAATACGGTCGATATGTGTCAGGTGATCGGGCGATAACCGCCAGCCAAACACCTCTTCAAAGCCCCGTAACTGCTCGGGCCGCCGCGCGCCCCACAGGGCGATGGTCGGGCCTTGGTCGAGTACCCAGCGCAAGGCCAGGGCAAGCACCGATTTACCGTGGTACTCACGGGCATACACGTCCAGCGCAGCAACGGCCGCCAGGTACTGCTCGAAACACGGCGGCTTGAATTTCGGGTCCAGCGTGCGCACATCGTCACCGGCAAACCGAGTGGCGGCATGCATGCTGCCGCTGAGCAGCCCTCGGCACAAGGGGCCATAGGCCAATACCACCAGGGAATGCAGCTTGGCGTACGGCAGAATGTCGCTGTCGATGGCCCGTTCGAACAGGTTGTACGGCGGCTGCACGGTGGCCAACGCGGTGTACTGGCTGAAACGATCCATTTGCGCGGTGGAATAGTTGCTCACCCCGACCGCGAGGATCTTGCCTTCGGCACGCAGGCGCTCCAACTCTTCGGCGGTTTCTTGCTGGGCCACCAAGGGGTCGGGCCAATGCACCTGGTACAGGTCGATGTAGTCGGTTTCCAGGCGTTTGAGCGAGCCCTCGACCTCTTTGCGAATGCGCTGGGCCGTGGCGTTGCGTTGCACAGTCCCCGTGTCCCACTGCAACCCGGCCTTGGTGGAAATCACGGCCGAGTGACGCACGCCACGCAAGGCTTTGCCGATCAGTTCTTCGGACAGGCCAAAACCATACACCGGCGCGGTGTCGATCAGGTTGATGCCGATGGCCAGCGCATGGCGGATGGTCCGGCTGGACAGCTCGTCATCCGCGCCGCCCCACAAATGTCCGCCCATGGACCAGGTACCCAGTGCGATTCGCGAAACCGCCTTTTCGATACCCGCAATCCGGATGGTCTCGACGTACATGAAAAAACACCCCTGCCCACGATAAAGCTTAGAAAAGCAATTACTCTAGATCATCCAAGGTTGAATAGGGCTCAACGCTGCATGCAACCGAATGCCTACAAAAGAGACTTGATATGCCTGTTTTCAACCGTTCCGAGCTGGCTGATCTAAACGTGTTCATGGCTATCATCCGGCGCCGCAGCTTCCGCCATGCTGCCCATGAATTGGGCGTGACCACCTCGGCGTTAAGCCACACCATGCGCAACCTGGAAACGCGCCTGGGCGTGAAACTGCTCTACCGCAGCAGTCGCGCCGTGGAACCGACCGATGCCGGCACCTTGCTGGCGGAAAAACTCAGCCAAGGCTTCGCCACCATCAAGGATGGACTCGACACCTTGGAGCTATACCGCGAGGCACCCATTGGCCGTTTGCGGCTTAACGTGCCGCGCGATGCGGCGGTATTGTTGCTGGCACCGATCCTGGGCGATTTCTGCGCTGCCTACCCGCAACTGCGCCTGGACCTGATCGTGCAGGACCAGATGGTCGACATCATCGCCGAAGGCTACGACGCCGGTATTCGCTACGGGGCCACGGTGCCGCAGGACATGGTTGCCGTGCCACTTACCGGCGCGCTGCGCTGGATTACCGTCGCCTCCCCCGCCTACCTTGCGCGCCGAGGCATCCCCCAAGCACCCAAAGACCTGCAGCAACACTCGTGCATCCGCATGTACCTGGGCGACAAGACCGCCTACAAGTGGGAGTTGGGCAACGGCCCGCGCCAACAACGCATCGACGTGCCCGGCCACTTCAGTGCGGCGGATACCGAAACCATCGTCAATGCGGCGTTGCAGGGTGTGGGGGTTGCGTATTGCCTGTCCAACCGCGTGGAACAGGAACTCAAGGACGGCCGACTGGTGGCGGTGTTGCCTGACTGGGCATGTATCGGCGAGCCGTTGTGCATGTATTACCCCAGCCGCCGGCAATCGCAACCGGGGTTGCGCCAATTGATGGACATGATCCGCATGAAAACCATCGGCACGCAGTTGATGGAATCACATTGAACCTGCATCGCGCCCGCGCCCTCAAACCTGCATAGACAGCGGCCTGGATCCCCACGATGACTTTCGTTCTATGGCTGGCCGTACTCGGCGCCGTGCTGCTCACCCTCGCGCTCACCTCCTCTTACCTGCGCTGGATGCCCGTTACAACGTCGGCTGTGTGCCTGCTGCTGGGCGTGGGCATCGGCCCTTTGGGCGTGGACCTGTTGCAGTTGGACATCAAGGATTCCGCACGCTGGATGGAACACTTGACCGAGGTCGCCGTGCTGTTTTCGCTGTTTGTCAGCGGCTTGAAACTGCGTCTGCCCCTCAGGCACCGTACCTGGCGCATCGCCTTCGGCATGGCCGGGCCGGTGATGCTGCTGAGCATTCTGGGCCTGTGCCTTGCGTTGCATTATGTATTCGCGTTGTCGTGGGGGGTGTCGCTGCTGGTGGGTGCCATTCTGGCGCCGACTGATCCGGTATTGGCAGGACTGGTACAGGTCAACAACGCACAGGACTATGACGCGCTGCGGTTTGGCCTGTCCGGTGAAGCAGGCTTGAACGACGGTACCGCCTTCCCCTTTGTGATTTTTGCCTTGTTGTTCATGCAGCATGGCGGCTTCGACGGCAACTGGCTCGGCGGTTGGGTGCTGAAAAACCTGCTGTGGGCGGTCCCGGCCGGGCTGCTGATCGGGTATTGGATGGGCCGGGGCATCGGCCGTATCACCTTGTGGATGCGCATCACCAATGCTGACAGCACCCTGTCACCCAATGACTACCTGACACTCGCCTTGATTGCGCTGGCGTATGTCACGGCCGAAGCACTCGGTGGTTATGGCTTCTTGTCAGTGTTCGCTGCCGGCCTGGGCTTGCGCCAGGCTGAATTCAAGTCTACGGGCAATTCGCAAATTCCTTCCGAACACCTTGCGCTGCCGGTGGTGGGTCACCTTGAAGTCGCACCGGACAAAGCCTTGCAGGGCGATACCACACAGTTGGCCGACACACAGATCGCCGCCGGCGTGATGATGGGCGACATGCTTTCATTTGGCGGGTTGGTGGAGCGCTCGATGGAGGTGTTTCTGGTGACGCTGCTCGGGGTGGTGCTGGCCAGCCATTGGGACTGGCGAGCCGTGTGGGTGGGCGTTCTGTTGTTTTGCGTGATCCGCCCTTTGAGCGTGCTTGCAATGCCCTGGGGCCGCTTGCTGGATCGACAGCAACGCGGCCTGGTGGGCTGGTTTGGCATTCGCGGCATCGGCAGCATCTACTACCTGTTCTATGCGCTCAACCACGGGTTGGTCGGCACCAGCAGCGCCGTGGCGGTGAACCTGACGCTGTCGGTGATTGCGCTGAGCATCGTCGTACATGGCCTGAGTACACAGCCGATGCTGGCGTGGTATGAACGGCGAGCCCAAGCGTGACAGCCTCTTCTAACCGCCTTGGGTGTCAATGTCGGCATCCGTTTCGGTCTTGACCTCAGGCTCCGGCTCGAAGTCGGGGCTGTAGTCGTTTTCTCGAGCCTTGGGGTCGCTGGCCGGCTTTGGGTCTTTCGGTGCATCGGCGGCAGTACCTGGAGCCGGTCTACTGCCATCGATGGCCGGGTCATTGCGTTCGGTGGTTTGGGGGTCGTCTGTTGTGCTCATGTGTCACCTCTTGGCAGTTCCTGAAAAACACACCCTGCGTCTAAGTAAGGTCTTGTGCAGAACAGTGAAGTTCCAATTATTCAGAAACCCGGGTTGCCCATCTGGATAAAACAATGCGTAGCGTTATCGAAGATCTCACCCGTGGCGCATGTCAACTTCACGCCCTGGCCTCGAATCGGCAAGTGGAAAAAGTCCACGGCAAACGCATCATTCTCGACATTACGCCCTTAAACGGGACGCCATCCAGTTCGGTAAGCACCATCAACTATGTTCCGCGCCACTTCAATTAAGGGGTCGACTCGTCTGGAGGCGGATCACCCTCGATAAGCGGCACCTCTGCATCATCCATCAACGACCCTGGGTCTTCATTGCCGGGATCGTTGAGTTCTTCGTCTCCTTCGTCCTCTCGCGGTTCTGACATGACAACCTCCTCATGAACCCGGATTGTCCACCTGGATATAAAACGCGTACGCCCCCAGCAACAGCCAAAACACCATGAACAGCCACGGCGCACGCATTGAGAATAGCAGCGACTTGCGATAGCCCTTGTGGGACGACTCGGTCTCACAGAACAACGGCGAGTCATCGTAGGCCAGCCCCATCACCGGCTCACTGCGCAGTAGTTCGCTTTGCTTGTAGTGCCAGTGGTCGATGATCTCGTACGCCGCGCGGATGCCGGGCCAGGCGTTCAGCGAGCTGAGGATGCCCAGCAGCACCAGGAACACCGGCACCACCATCGTGAACAGCTTGCCCCACTCCGGGTTCAAGTTACCCATGCCAGACACAAAGGCGATCACCAGGAAGGATTGCGCCGTGAGGTAGGCGTCGGTGCGGTTGGCCAGGATGGTGGTTTCGTATTGGATCTCACGGCGGTAGAAGTCGAGGCGGTCCTTGGGCGAGCCGAAGATCTTCGCATTATGTTCGCTGTGGTCGGTCAGGGCCGCCTCAGGGGTTTGGGGCGAGATGATTCTGGGCACGGCAGTGCTCCACGCTAGGTCGAGTCTACTTAGAAGAATCGGCACAGCGTGAAGTTCAGATAGTTTTCGCACCAATACGGAGCATTGTAGTGAGCAGGCTTGCCCCGCGCTGGGCTGCGCAGCGGCCCCAAAAAACCGGAGTGCTACGCACTCCAGCGCGGGGCAAGCCCGCTCACTACACAAATGGAGGTTTCGGCACAGGCATTGCTTAATGCATTCATCACTGCCCGCACACAGGAGCATTCGTTACCCCCCGACCCAGAGCCGACCCCATAAGAAAGTAAGGACCAGGCCCGTTGGCACCCTCTGCCACGGCCTTATAAAAATGCGTTTTTTGAAACGGCAGTGCCACCCAAGCGTCCCTCGGCACTGACAAGGTACTGGAATGGCTCGATCTTTCTTTGATGAAATGAATGACGCAAACGGCGTGTGCCGTGCGCACTACCAGGATTTCTCCCGCTGGCTGGCGAATACGCCGCCGGAACTGCTGGCCCAACGGCGTCGCGAGGCCGATTTGCTGTTCCACCGCGCAGGAATCACCTTCACCCTCTACGGCGACGAACAGGACACCGAGCGCCTGATCCCCTTCGATATCATCCCCCGCAGCATCCCCGCCAGTGAGTGGAGCGTGATCGAACGCGGCTGCATCCAGCGCGTGAATGCGCTGAACATGTTTCTCGCCGATATCTACCACGACCAACGCATCATCAAGGCCGGGATCATTCCGGCAGATCAGGTCTTGGGCAACGAGGGCTATCAAAAGGCCATGGTCGGCCTCGACCTGCACCGCGACATCTACTCGCATATTTCCGGCGTGGACCTGGTACGCGATGGCGACGGCACCTACTACGTGCTTGAAGACAACCTGCGCACCCCCAGCGGCGTGAGCTACATGCTCGAAGACCGCAAAATGATGATGCGACTGTTCCCCGAGGTCTTTGCCAAACAGCGCATTGCGCCGGTGGACCACTACCCCAACCTGCTGCTCAAGACGCTTAAAAGCTCCAGCCGCCTGGACAATCCCAACGTGGTGGTGCTGACCCCTGGCCGCTTCAACAGCGCATTCTTCGAACATGCCTTCCTCGCTCGCGAAATGGGTGTGGAGCTGGTAGAGGGCGCCGACCTGTTCGTGCAAGACCTCAAGGTGTTCATGCGCACCACCGATGGGCCCAAGCCGGTGGACGTGATTTACCGGCGCATCGACGACGCCTTTCTCGACCCCAAGGCCTTCAACCCAGAGTCGATGCTCGGCGTGCCGGGCTTGGTCGCGGCTTACTGCGCGGGCAACGTGGTGCTGGCCAACGCCATCGGCACCGGCGTGGCCGACGACAAATCCATCTACCCCTATGTGCCGGAAATGATCCGCTTCTACCTGGACGAAGAACCGGTGCTGCAAAACGTACCGACCTTCCAGTGCCGCAAGCCTGATGAGCTGTCCCACGTACTGGCCCATCTGCCGGAACTGGTGGTCAAGGAAACCCAGGGCTCCGGGGGCTACGGCATGCTGGTGGGCCCTGCGTCAACGGCTGCCGAGATCGAGGACTTCCGCCAACGCATCAAGGCCCGTCCCCATGCGTATATCGCCCAGCCGACGTTGAGCCTGTCCACCTGCCCCACCTTTGTCGAAAACGGCATCGCCCCCCGGCATATCGACCTGCGGCCCTTTGTGCTGTCGGGCAAGGAAACCAGGCTGGTGCCTGGCGGCCTGACCCGCGTCGCGTTGAAGGAAGGCTCGCTGATCGTCAACTCGTCGCAGGGCGGCGGAACCAAGGACACCTGGGTGGTGGAGGGCTGAGTATGTTGAGTAGAACCGCCGCAGATCTGTACTGGATGTCCCGTTACCTGGAGCGCGCCGAAAACCTGGCACGCATGCTCGAAGTCAGCTACTCGCTATCGCTGATGCCTCAGGCCGGGCGTAGTGATGGGCTGGACGAACTGGCAATGTCGCTGCTCAGCAGCGGCACCCTGGACAGCTACCTGGAACGCCATAAGCAACTGGACGCTGAACGCATGCTGCACTTCTTCGCCCTCGACGAAGAAAACCCGGCCAGCATCTACAACTGCCTGCGCGCCGCCCGGGGCAATGCCCACGCGGTGCGCGGACGAATTACCGCCGACATGTGGGAAAACCTCAACGCCACGTGGCTGGAAATGCGCAGCATCGCCGCCGGCGGCCTGGCGCGGCATGGCATCAGTCACTTCTGCGATTGGGTCAAGCAGCGTTCACACCTGTTCCGCGGCGCGACCTCCGGCACCATCATGCGCAATGACGCCTACCGGTTTATCCGCCTGGGCACCTTCGTCGAGCGCGCAGACAACACGCTGCGCCTGCTGGATGCGCGCTACGAGATGTTTGGCGAGGAGTCGGAAGAAGTCAGCGACTTGTCGGCACGCGGTTACTACCAGTGGAGCGCCCTGCTCCGTGCGCTGTCGTCGTTCGAGGCGTATACCGAGCTGTACCCCAATGCATTGAACGCACGTTCGGTGTCCGAGCTGCTGCTGTTGCGCAGCGATGTGCCGCGCTCGTTGCATGCGTGTATCGAGGAGCTGAGCCATATCCTGTCGGACCTCCCCGGCAGTTATGGCCGCGCAGCGCAACGCCTGGCCGCCGAATTCGAGGCGCGGCTTCGGTACACGGGGATTGATGAGATTCTTGAGGACGGCTTGCACAGCCGGCTGACGGACTTCATCGACACGGTACGTGAGCTCGCGCGGGCGATACACAGCTCTTACCTGGAAGTGATTTAAGCCACACAGAGGCCCAACAATGTGGGAGCGGCTTGCCCGCTCCCACATGGGTTATTGGTGTTTCACCAGCACCGGTTCGGCGCGGTATTGATCGGGGAACAATTTTTTAAGCTGTGCCACTTTCGGCAGGTCATTGATCACGATGTACGGATAGGACGGGTTCTCGGTGAGGAAGTCCTGATGGTAAGACTCCGCCGGGTAGAACGACTTGCCCATTTCGATCTGGGTCACGATGGGTTTATCGAACGATTTGGCGGCGTCCAACTGGGCTATATAGGCCTGGGCGACTTTTTGCTGTTCGGCATTCTGCGCAAAGATCGCCGAGCGGTACTGGGTGCCGGTGTCCGGGCCTTGACGGTTGAGTTCGGTGGGGTTGTGGGCGACTGAGAAGTAGATCTGCAACAGCTTGCCGTAGCTGATCTTGCTCGGGTCGTAGGTGACGGAAACCGACTCGGCGTGGCCGGTATCGCCTTCGCTGACGGATTCGTATTGGGCCGTGTTCGCCGCGCCACCGTCATAGCCGGAGACGGCGTTTTTCACGCCTTGCACGTGTTGGAACACGCCTTGGACGCCCCAGAAGCAACCGCCGGCGAACACTGCGGTTTGCAGGTTGCCCGGAGTGGCGGGCAGGTCCAGCGCCGGGGGAGCGATGACCACGGCGTCATCGGACGGGCCGAAGGAGAAGGCGTGGGCTTGGCCAATAAACGCGGTCAACGCAAGCACGGGTAGGTATTTCGAAATTTTCATAGATCTCACTCCAAAACACGGTCAACTGTGGGAGCGGGCTTGCTCGCGAATGCGGTGTATCAGTCACCTGATGTGCTTGCAGATCCACCGTATTCGCGAGCAAGCCCGCTCCCACACTGATTGGGTTATCAATTCAGAAATGGGTTAGCCAAAAGTAAAGGCGTAGGCCGCCACGTTGGGGTCGAGGAATTCGATGGTGAACGTGCGGTCCTGCACGGCACCCGACTGGCGCACCAGCTGATACAAGCGCTGCTCAGTCACGGTGCCACTGCCATCCGGTGCCACATCCGTACCGTGGGCGTCGCCCGGTGCCTGGCCGTCAATCGTTACCTTGAAACGCACCGGCTTGCCGTCTGCGCCAGGCCCCAGCACCAGGTGCAGGTCACGCGCATGAAAGCGGTACACGATGCGCCCACCGGCCTGGTCGAGGGTGACTTGCTGGCCGCCCACATTCCATTGGCCCTCCAGGGTCCAGTTGTTCAGGGCCAAGGGGCCGCTCTTGACGAAGTTCTCGGCGCGCTGGGAGCCCAGGTAGGTTTCCGGCGACTGCACCTCGTTCATGTCCGGTGCCTGTTGCACGCCCTTGGCGTCCGCTTCGATCAACCCGCCCGCCACATTTTTAGCCCCAGCCTCACGCAACAATTGCTGGATAACGCGCTCGGACTCGGCGTAGTCGCCTTCGCCAAAATGGTGATAACGAATCTGGCCCTTGGCGTCGGCAAAGTAATGGGCCGGCCAGTATTGGTTGTTGAACGCGCGCCAGATCTTGTAGTTGTTGTCGATGGCCACCGGGTAGGTGATCCCAAGATCCTTCATGGCCTTGGTGACGTTGTTCACGTCCCGTTCAAAGGCAAATTCCGGCGCGTGCACGCCAATCACTACCAGGCCCTGGTCACGGTACTTCTCGGCCCAGGCCTTGACGTAAGGCAGCGTGCGCAGGCAGTTGATGCAGGAGTAGGTCCAGAAATCCACCAGCACGACCTTGCCCTTGAGCGCCTCGGTAGTCAGTGGCGGGCTGTTGAGCCATTGCACGGCACCGTCCAGCGGCGGCAACGCCCCTTCGATCGGCAGCGTGTCACTGCCATGGTTGGCGGCCATCATCATCGCCCCACCCTGCTGGGCCGGCTTGGCGCTCAGGCGATCCACCAGGCTTTGCTCCAGGCCGCCGGTCGAGGCCGTCGACAGCCGCGACAACACGCCGGTGTCCAGGCCCAAGGCGATTGCCGCCACACCGGCCAGCATCAACGCACCCAGGCCACGGCGCAGCCATTCACCGGCGCCGAGGGATTTTTTCATCACGCCAAAGACTTTACCGCCGACCAACAGCGCCAGAGCCAGGGAGGTGGCAGCCCCGGCGGCGTACGCCAGCAGGAGCAAGGTAGTACCGATGCTGGCGCCCTGCAGCGCGGCACCGGTCAACACCAGCCCCAGGATGGGCCCGGCGCACGGTGCCCACAGCAACCCGGTGGCCACGCCGATGAGGAACGATGCGCCCGGACGCGGCTTGGCGTCGGCCCCGGCGGCTTGCGACAGGCGACTGCCGGCGGCCACCAGCGGACGGGTCAGGCGTTCCGACAGTTGTGGAAACAATAGCGTTAAGCCGAACAGGGCAACGCACAGCAACGCGAGCCAGCGCCCGTATTGATTGACTTGCACCACCCAACCGCCGCCCACCGCCGCCAGCGTGGCTACCAGGGCGAACGTCACCGCCATCCCCGCTAACAGCGGCAAGCCACTGCGCAAAAACGGCTGCCCGGTGCGAGCGAAGACAAAAGGCAGAACAGGCAGGATGCACGGGCTGACGATTGTCAGCACGCCGCCCAGATACGCGAGAACCAGGAGCCACATGGGATCGAACCTTATACGAATGAAAAGACATCGGCTTATGCCGCCGTAAACGTCATGGCCGCGCCATTCATGCAATAGCGTAGGCCGGTGGGCTGCGGGCCGTCGTCAAACACGTGCCCTTGGTGACCGCCACAACGGCGGCAGTGGATTTCCTTGCGCACCACGCCGTAGGAGGTGTCGGTGTGGCTGGCGACGGCGTTGTCCAACGGCTGCCAGAAACTCGGCCAACCGGTGTGGCTGTTGAACTTGGTGCTTGAGGAAAACAGCGGTAACGCACACCCGGCGCAGGCAAACAAGCCGGCGCGGTGTTCGTCATTCAGCGTGCTGGTGTAGGGCCGTTCGGTGCCCTCCTCGCGCAGGATTGCGTATTGCTCGGCGGTCAACAGGCTGCGCCATTCGGCGTCGGTGTGGTTGACCTCGAAGGTTTCAGCGGCGTCGGCGTCGCTGACCAGGTCGAGCTGCTTGAGCAGGCCACCGGCCAGGACCGCGACACCCAGGCCACCACCGGCCAGCAATAGTTGTCGACGTGAGTACATGTGTTTCTCCTCGATGCTTGACCGCTCACTACAACCGCAGCAATGGCGCCATCCTGAGCCCTGTACGGTCGCGGAATCCTCACGCAGAGTTAAACAATTCGTGATAACTACACTGTTGCAAAACCCGCACAATGCGCGAACCACAAGCGAAGGTTTCTCTTACATGGATCAGCCCAAACGAGTCCTGGTGGTCGAGGACGACGCCCACATTGCCGACCTGATCTGCCTGCACCTGCGCGACGAACACTTCGAGGTGGTGCACAGCGCCGACGGCAGCGAAGGCCTGCGCCTGCTGGAGCAAGGCGGTTGGGACGCGCTGATCCTTGACCTGATGCTGCCCGGCGTCGACGGCCTGGAAATCTGCCGCCATGCCCGCGCCATGGCGCGCTACACGCCCATCATCATTACCAGCGCCCGCTCCAGCGAAATGCACCGCATCCTCGGCCTGGAACTGGGGGCCGACGATTACCTGGCCAAACCCTTCTCCATGCCGGAGCTGGTGGCGCGGGTCAAAGCGCTGCTGCGCCGGGTAGACGCCATGGCACGCAACCTGAAAATGGACGCCGGCAGCCTTGAACTCGGCCAGCTGTTCATCAACCCGCTAACCCGCGACGCCACGCTGCAAGGTCAACGCCTGGACCTCACCCCACGTGAATTCGACCTGCTGTACTTCTTCGCACGCCAGCCGGGCAAAGTGTTCTCGCGCATGGACCTGCTCAACGCGGTGTGGGGCTACAGCCATGAAGGTTATGAACACACGGTAAACACCCATATCAACCGCCTGCGCGCCAAGGTTGAAGCCGACCCGGCCAACCCGGCGCGCATCCTCACGGTATGGGGCCGTGGCTACAAGTTTGCCGAGAGTTCGCCATGAAGCTGACCCTCACCCAACGCCTGTCGGTAGTGTTTGCCGTGTTGCTGGTGATTTGCAGCGGCACCTCGGCCTGGCTGCAAGTGCGCTCCAACCGCATGCACGAGTTGGAGGTGGTACAAGGCCTGTCCCGCGATCTGGCTGCGCATATAGCCCGCGATACTCAGTTGATGGATGCCGATGGCCTCAAGCCTGATGCCGTGCGCAACCTGTTCAGCCAACTAATGCTGGTGAACCCGAGTGTCGAGGTGTACCTGCTCGACATCGATGGCCGTGTGGTCGGCAATGCCGCGCCTAGCGGGCACTTGCTGCGCGATCACGTAGACCTGGCACCGATCCGGCGTTTTCTCAGCGGCGCCATGCTGCCGATCCTCGGCGATGACCCGCGCAGCGTCGATGGGCGCAAGGTCTTCAGCGCCGCGCCGCTCAAGGCCGGCGGCCAGCAAACCGGTTTCCTGTATGTGGTGCTGCTGGGCGAAGCCCATGATGCCTATGACGCGAAGGACGCCACCGGCATGGCGCTGAAAATCGCGCTGTGGTCTATCGGCCTGGTCGCCCTGCTCTGCCTGATGGCCGGCCTCATCGCCTTTGCCTGGATCACCCGCCCGCTGCGCCAGCTCACCGACAAGGTCGGCCAGTTCGACATCAACGGCGCGCCCAAACCTGCTCAAACCGTTACTCCAGAGCTGGACAGCAGCGACGAGATCGCCGTGCTCGACCACGCCTTCGTGCAGATGGAAAACCGCCTGGGCGAACAATGGCGGGCCATCACCCATCAGGACCAGGAACGTCGGGAAATGGTGGCCAATATTTCCCATGACCTGCGCACGCCATTGGCGTCTATGCATGGTTATCTGGAAACGCTCTCGCTCAAGGATGCCAGCCTGAGCCCTGAAGAGCGGCGCCGCTACCTGGGCATCGCCCTGGACCAGAGCCGTAAGGTGGGTGGTTTGGCACAGTCGCTGCTGGAGCTGGTGCGATTGGAACACGGTTTTGTGCAACCGGTGATCGAAGGGTTTTCATTGCCGGACTTGGTGCA
This sequence comes from Pseudomonas sp. PGPPP1, assembly GCF_002255865.1. NCBI lineage: Bacteria > Pseudomonadati > Pseudomonadota > Gammaproteobacteria > Pseudomonadales > Pseudomonadaceae > Pseudomonas > Pseudomonas sp. PGPPP1. The sequence goes on from NZ_NKIG01000001.1 coordinate 829,079, forward strand.
GGATGTGTTTCAGAAGTTCGAACTGACCGCTGAGGCCCGCACCATTAGCCTCATCGCCATCCTGCCACCACTGGTGCCGACGGTGTACGCCGACCTGGGGTTGATCGAGCGCGTACTGACCAACCTGCTGGACAACGCCTTGCGCCATACGCCGGTGAATGGCGAGGTTGAAGTCATCCTGTCGGCCGCTGCGGATGGCGTCACCGTCACCGTAAGTGACAGCGGCCCCGGCATCGATGCCGAGTTGCGTGAGGGCGTGTTCCTGCGCGCCTTCACCATCGGCGGTGCGCGCCGGGATGGCGGGTTGGGCCTGCGAATCGTGCATCGCATCCTGCAATTGCACGGGCGCAGTATTCAGTTGGTTGATCGACCGGGACACGGAGCTACGTTTTCGTTCTCTCTAGAAAGTCGAGCAGGAGCGCGTTGACCTGCGCGCCTTGCTCGTTCTGGATCCAGTGACCGCAGTTGGACAAGACATGTTGTTCCAGGTTGGGCACAGAGTCGGGCATGCGCTTGAGGGTGTGGGCTTCAAACACACCCACCGGGTCGCGGTCGCCAATCAGGAACAACGTGGGTTGCAATACCTGCTTGCCGGCAAGAAAATCGGTGCGTTGCCAATTGCGCTCGAAGTTTCGGTACCAGTTCAAAGGCCCGCGAAAACCGTGTTCGACAAAGGTCTGCACGTAGACATCCAGGTCCTGCTGGTTGCACCAATCAGGCAACTCACCCGGTGCGCTGACACCTTCAAGCAAGGCAGCGCTGGCTGGCTTGTGCTGCAGGAACACATCCTGATCCTGCATGAACAGCCGTAGCGTGCGCTCGATGTCGGCATTCAGCTCTTGCTCGGCCACGCCCGGTTTCTGGAAGTACAAAATGTAATTGAAACGATCAGCGTATAACTCACGCATGATTTCAATCACCGGTCGCCGCGCTCTTCCGGCGAACGGTACCGACAGGGTGACCAATGAGGTGACACGCTCAGGTTCCAACAAGGCCAGGTGCCAGGCCACTACCGCGCCCCAGTCATGCCCGACCATTGTCACCTGGCGATGGCCCAGCAGGTCCATGGCGGCCTGGATGTCTGCGCAAAGCGTCAGCAGGTCGTAATCAGCTACGTCTGGCGGCGAGCTGGAACGACCGTAGCCGCGCATCTCAGGAGCAAATACCCGGTAGCCGGCTTGGGCTAATGCGGGGATTTGTTCGCGCCACGAATGCCAGCATTCAGGGAAGCCGTGTAGTAGCCAAATGGGTGGGCCGGTTTCGGGGCCAGCCGTGTGTACGCTCAACGAAATATCGTTTATCAGCAGTTGTCCCTGTGCAAGTTCGTCCATCGGGCACCTCGTTTTTGGCGACATGTTTGCAGCATGAATGCCTTCTTTCCAATGCACTACGATGATTACGCCGCGAAATACCTGCGTATCAGGGTGACCGGAAATGAGCGTTTCAAGGACGCAAGTTGCTGCACTGAACTGCACAGTTGGTTTTCTTGCCACCGCGCCGTCGAGCTCGAAGAATCGTTGCGCCGAACGATAACCATCAGTTGAACGCCCACCACTGCGGCAACAACCGCCGCACTTGCGGCTCCCCAAACCGGTCATCAATCAACATGACCACCCCACGATCGTGCTGGCCGCGAATTACCCGCCCTGCCGCCTGCACGACCTTTTGAATGCCGGGGTACAGATACGTGTAGTCGTACCCCGCGCCAAAAATAGCGCCCATTCTGGCCTTCATGTGCTCATTGACCGGGTTCAGTTGCGGCAACCCCAGCGTGGCAATGAAGGCCCCAATCAAGCGACTGCCCGGCAAGTCGATCCCCTCGCCAAACGCTCCGCCCAACACAGCAAACCCCACGCCCTGGCTGTGTTGAGTGAACTGATCGAGGAATGCCTGACGCTCGGCTTCGGCCATGCCGCGTGATTGCTGCCACAGCGGGATGTGTGGGTGTTTTTCGGCAAGCAACTGCGCCACTTGTTGCAAGTAATCGAAGCTTGAAAAGAACGCCAGGTAATTGCCCGGTTGTTGAGCGAACTGCTGGGTGATCAGCTCGACGATAGGCGCAAGCGACGCACTGCGATGGGCAAAACGCGTGGATATTTCGTCGACAATGCGCACGCGCAACTGCTCGGCCTTGAACGGCGATTCCACATCGATCCACGCCGTGTCCGCTGGCAACCCCAGCAGGTCGGCGTAGTAGTGGCGTGGGCTTAGTGTTGCGGAAAACAACACGCTGCTGCGGGCGGCGGTCAAGCGTGGGCGGATGAATTCGGCGGGGACCACGTTGCGCAGGCACAGGGTCGAGTTGCTGCGTTTGCCGCTGAGTTGGCGTTTGCTGATATCGAAGATGAAGTGTTCGTTGAATAGCTCAGCGACTTTGGCGAACTGCAGTGCATCAAAGTAAAAGGTTTGCAGGTCACCGCTCAATGCTTCGGGGTGATCGTTGAAGTACTCGCCCATCGCGCTGGTGCACAGGCTCAGGGCTTGCAGCAGTTTTTCCGGCCGGGCGACGTAGGCCTGATACGGCGCAACCTGGTCTTTGTGCAGCGCGTTCCATTCACGGTTCAGGCGCTGCAGCGGCTTCTTCAATGCCTCTGGCGCGGTGTCACGCAGGGTCTTGAGGTGGTACTGGTCGAGGCTGGCGCTGTACATCGAACGGGCGCGTTCCACCAGGTTATGGGCTTCGTCCACCAGCACGGCAGCGCGCCATTGATTGAGCTGGGCCAGGCCGAACAGCATGGCACCGAAGTCGAAATAGTAGTTGTAGTCGGCGACTACCAGGTCGGCCCAGCGGGCCATTTCCTGGCTCAGGTAATACGGGCAGACGTCGTGGGCCAAGGCCACCTCCCGTAGATTGCGCTGGTCCAGCAGGCGCACCTGGGACGCCGCGATGCGCGCGGCGGGCAGACGGTCGTAGAAGCCCTTGGCCAATGGGCAGGAATCACCGTGGCAGGCTTTGTCCAGGTGTTCGCAGGCTTTGTCCCGGGCCACCAGTTCTAATACCCGCAACGACAGGTCTTGATTATTGGCGTACAGCACCTGGGCCGCATCCAGGGCGAGCTTGCGACCGGGGGTCTTGGCGGTGAGGAAGAACACCTTGTCCAGTTGCTGGGGCGCCAAGGCCTTGAGCAACGGGAAGATCGTGCCGATGGTTTTACCAATGCCCGTGGGGGCTTGGGCCATCAGGCAGCGGCCGGTGCTGACGGCCTTGTACACCGACTCGGCAAGGGCGCGCTGGCCCGCACGGAAATCGGCATGAGGAAAGGCCAGTGTCTGTGCGGCACTGTTACGCGCTTCGCGGTGCTGCATCTCCCGTTGGGCCCAGCCGAGGAACAGCATGCATTGCTTGTTGAAGAACGCTTCCAGCTCAATGGCCTGGAAGTGTTGGCTTAGCAACGTTTCGCCTTCGCCGACGATATCGAAATACACCAACGCCAGGTTGATCTCTGCAAGGCCGAGCTTCTGGCACATCAACCAGCCATACACCTTGACCTGGGCCCAGTGCAGTTGCCGGTGATTGGCAGGTTGGGCGTCCAAGTCGCCGCGATAGGTTTTCACTTCTTCCAGGCGATTGGCATCCGGGTCGTAGCCGTCCGCCCTGCCCCGCACCTTGAGTTGCTGGTACTCGCCTTCCAGCGCCACTTCGTTCTGGTAATGCTGGCTGCGGCGCGAGGCCACGGTACGATGACCGGCAATGCCTTCCTGGGCACTGGGCGACGGGGTAAAGCGCAGGTCAAGGTCGCCAACCTTGGCGGTGAACTCACACAGCGCCCGCACGGCCACGCTGTAGCTCAAGCCGTTTGCTCCGCCCAGCGTACGTAACAGACCGTGACCGGCATCTGATACTCACCGCAGAACTCCAGCCAGCGCAGTTGGTTGTCTTGCAGACGGTCGCCGGGGCCCTTCACTTCGATCATGCGGTAGGTCTTTTGCGCCGGCCAGAACTGGATCAGGTCTGGCATGCCGGCGCGGTTGGCGCGGATGTCCAGCAGCAAGCGTTCGAACCAGTAGCGCAGGTGTTCGGCGGGCAAACATTCCAAGGCCTGGTCCAGCAGTTCTTCACTGAGCAGGTTCCAGAACACGAACGGCGACTGTATGCCCCATTTGTCCAGGTAACGCTGGCGGACAGTGGCCTTGTAGCGTTCATCCTGCAGTTGCTCGAAGCACGCGGCGAACAACGGCGCACGGCGCTGATGGAAGTCTTCACTGTGCAGGTCCGCCGGGCCACGCTGGAATGGGTGGAAAAACGAACCCGGCAACGGCGCGAAAATCACCTCCCAGCACAGCAGGCCGAATAGCGAGTTGATCAGGCCGTTTTCCACGTAATGCACCGGCCCGTCCGGCTCACTCAAGTGCGCCTGCACGCAGTACTCCACCGACATCAAAGGGTCCGGCAGCGCAAGGTCCAGATCTAAGCGGGTAACGGGGCGGGGCTTGACCTTGGGCAGCGCCGGCTCGCCGAGTTTTCGACGCAGTCGCGGCAAGACCCGCAGCAGGTGCTGCTGCTCGGCGGCACTTTGCGGCGCGTGTTGCGCCTCGCTCGCCAGCGCCATGGCCTGGACGAAATCCTCTTGGCGCTCCAGTACGCGGATCAGCCGTGAACGTGCGCCGGGGTATGCACAGGTGCGGTAGATCTGCTGCGCCTGGTCTAATTCGGCGATGCGCTCGCAATACTGCCCCACCTGGAACAACAGCTTGGCGCGGCGTTTTTCCAACCAAGGGTTGTCGGTGCTGAGTGTTGCGATGTCGGCCAGTACGGGCTCCAACGCTTCGCCGGCCTCAAAGGCCTGCTGGCACTGGTGCAGGAATAGAAAGCCGTGCACGTCATCACGGCTGCGCAAGCCACGGGATTCGGCGCAGAACTCGACTTTTTCGTAGGTGTAGATGCCCAGGTCGGCCAGTACGAACTCGGACCAATCCTGATGCAGGTTGCCGAAAAACATCAGCCGCAAACGGTCGCACAGCTCCATCACGCTGAGGCTGTAGAGCGTATCGGCGAGCTCGGGACACCAACCAGAGAAGCTGCGGCTTTCGGTGAACTGCGCCGCCAAGCCTTCAAACCAATCGGTTTTGTTGCCCTTGGGCTGCTCGATCCAGGGCTTGAACGCACTGAAAACCTCTGCTTTTTGCAGCAAGCCGAACAGCTCTTCAAACGCCAGCGGGGATTGGTCCAGCACCCAACCCAATTCCAACAGCGGCCCTGCGGCGGCATGCGTACAGCCGATCTCCCGATAATTGAGCTTGCCCGCACGAAAGTGCACACCTTTGCGCATCACCATGCGCACCAACAACGCCTGGGAAGCTTGCGGCAAGCTGTCAAATTGCTGAATGAAATGTGCTTCGTCTGCATCAAGCAAATCGGCATAGCGTTGCCCCAGCCAATGCGCCACCTGGCGGAAGTTATGCAGGTAATAGAGCGGGTCGTCGAGGGGATTGGCCATGGCGCACGGTGATCAAATACTGGTTATGCATACAGAGTGCCGCCACCTAGCCCGTGTTGCAATCGGTAATAGATAAATGGCGCACGCAACTTTTTGTATAAAAGTGATCAGATGGGGAAGTCGATGGCGTAAAATTTGTGACCCCGCAGCTCTGGCGCGGGATTTTTCAAGGTTAAAGGTATAGGTAATGAACATGAAGAATTTGGGTCTGCCACTGGTTGCACTCACTTTTCTGTTTTTGAGCGGTTGCGCAACGCAAACCGTGGTGACACTGCAAAACGGCACACAGTATTTGACCAAGGATTTGCCCAAGACCAACAGCGCCGACGGCTTCTACGAATTCACCGACATCGCCGGCAAGCGGGTACGCGTAAAGGCCGCCGATGTGGCCACCGTCATCAAGGAAAAGTAAGCCCTGTAGTGAGCGGGCTTGCCCCGCGCTGGGGGGCGAAGCCGCCCTAAACAAAACACCGCGTTCTGCCTGACAGACCGCGGTGTTTTTTGTTGGGGCCGCTTCGCCCCCCAGCGCGGGGCAAGCCCGCTCACTACAATTCAATACCGGTAGTACGGGTGGTAATACGGGTGATAGTAGGGATGGTAGTAATACGAGTGGTAGTACGGCCGGTAGCAGCACGGCCCCGGATAGGCCGGGTACACCGCACACCCACCCAACCCCAGCAGTACCACGGCGCACAGTAACAATCGAAGCCGGGACATGTTCAGTTCCTCCCACGTAGCGCGCGAAAACAACTCGCAGGTACGCCTTTAACGTGTGAGCCCCCAGCATTCCGTCGCCGCCGTCAGTACTGGCCACGTGAAGATTTATTCACCGAAGGATTCCCCATCGACCCTGCGTTTAACCGGTAAGCCGCCTTCATCTTCGAACGCGGCAGAACGGAGAACCACCGCCATGGCACGCCTGTCCCCAGCGGTACGCGCGCTGTTACTCATTCCCTTGACCCTGGCTGCCCTGGCGAGTGCGCCGGTGTTTGCCGACACCATCATCATCCGCCAGCCTCCGCGGGTGATCGTGGTGCAACCGCCTGCGCCGCCGATCTATTACGGCCACTGGGGCTACGGTCCTCGGCCTTACTACTATTATCCGCATCACTATTACGGTTATGGCTACCCTCACCGGCCGTACGGGGGCGGCTGGCGGGGGCAGCATTGGCGTTGAGGCGTCAGCTGATCACCACACCGTCGGCCCATAATCCGCCATGGCCGACCCCCACCAGCGTGACCGAGTCGGCGCCAAACATGAGTACCGTGTCTGCGCCGACCACTTTGGCGTGGTCACGCAGGTCGGTGCTGCCGTCTGCATCCTTGAACACCAGTTTGTCGGTGGGCTGGTAGCCAATGATGCGGTCGTTGCCAAAGTGACCACTGAACAGGAAGGTGTTGTGGCCACTGTTGTCGCGGATCGTGTCATTGCCCTTGCCGCCCTCGATAAAGTCCGCGCCCTTACCCCCCTGGATCAGGTCGTTGCCGTCGCTGCCGATGATGAAGGTGTTGCCTGTGTGGGGCTCGGCGTTGCGATTCAGGTCCTGCACCCAGGTGTTGGCGCGTGCCGGGTCGGACAGGTTGGCCACGATCACCGTGGAGTCGCGGCTCATTTGCTCGTAGAAACCGGATTCAACGATGCGCGTCAGGCCGTCGCCGTAACCGGTGGGTAAATGGGAGATCCAGGTCGGCAGGTTGGCGATGGAAAACGGCAGCACATTCCACAGCGTCGAGGCGTAGTGGTCGTTGAAGCTGACGATATTGTCGGTGGTCGATTCATGGGGTTTGTCGTGTACGCCCAAGGACGACAGGTTGAAGGATGAACCGTCCAGCGCGCGGAATACCGGGTCGTTTTCATAACCGATGTTAAGCACTTTGTCGCCGGTGCTCTGGGTCGGCGAGGCATAGGCGACGTAGTTGGCATCCTTGTAGAACCCTGACCATTGATCAGTGCTTAAATCGGCCATGCTGTTGACCGCCAGGCCGCCCAGGCTATGGCCGCTGACCACTATGTCCTTGCCACTGAGGCCGTGGTTACTGGCGTAATCGGCGACGCTTTTAAGCAGGCCACCAAAGGCATCGCCCGTGTAGTTCTTTGCGTAATCCTTGGGCCCCAGTGCCGCCAGCAGGTCGCTGACCAGGTCGCCGATGGAGTCGCTGATCAGGCTCTCCCTCGGCCCGGAGGTGCCGCGAAAACCGATGCCGATCTCCAGCAGTTTCCCCGCGTCATCGTACTTGCCCAGCACCTCCACTTGCGCGGTGGTGTAGCCGGCCTTTTCGCCGAAAAACGTGCCCCGTGCATCAACCTTGCCGCCATACCCCAAGGCGCTGGCGCTGATGGGCGTCCAACCGGCTTTTTGGACAGCCTCCAGGGCGGCTTTTTCCGAATCCGGGTTCCAGGGAATGCCCGGTATCACGCCTTGGGAATCCGTGCTGCCCAGCAGCGCCCCCACCAACGTCGCCGGTAAACCCAGCCCCAGGCCATTGTGTTGGTAGCCCACGGCAAAACCGTTATCCAGGTTGTGATAGCTGTACAACGTGATTGCCATGGCATCGGCAAACAACGCTTTGGAGCCCTCGCTGCCGAGGTTTTTATAGTCAAAGATTCCCATGGTAGTGCCTCTCTGATCGTTCCCACGCTCTGCGTGGGAATGCTGCCCAGGACGCTCTGCGTCCGTAATTATCGTTGCGCTGCCCCAAACGCCTCATCCACCTTGGCCAAATCGGTGTCGCGCAGGTTGCCGGCGTAGTAGTGCAATTTGGTCCAGGCCATCAGGTAGTCATAACGCGCCTGCGCCAGGTCGCGGCGGGTGCTGTAGAGCTGCTGCTCTGCGTTAAGCGCATCCAGGTTCACGCGCTCGCCACCCAGGATGCTTTGCCGGGTCGACACCACCAGCGCTTCGGCGGAGGTCAATGCCTTTTGATAAGCGCGCAACTTGCTCACCCCCGACAGACAGGCGCTGAACTGGCGGCGTAATTCGATCAAGGTTTCGCGCGTCTTGCCCTCCAACTCATATTCGGCCTGTTCCATGGCGCGGCTGGCCTGGCGGGTGGAGGCCGAGATGCCACCACCGGCGTACAGCGGCAGGCTGACTTCCACGCCGATGGTGTTGGTGTCGTAGCGTTGGTTGTAGGTGTTGCCGCTGTCGGACTCCTGCTGGCGCGAGCTGGCATACGCCGTGACCTTGGGCAAATGCCCGGCGCGGTTGCGTTCCACCTCAAAGCGCGCCACTTCCAGGGCTTGGCGTTGGGAGGCCAGTGTCGGGTTGTTGCTGATCGCCAGCTCATGCCAGGTGTCGTAATTGGCCGGGGTCAAGGTGAACGCGGCGAAGCCTTGGTTCAGCGGCGCCAAGTCATGGATGTCGACACTTGGCACGCCGATCAAGGCGCCCAACTCCCTCAACGAGGCGTCCTGTTCATCCAGTGCCTGGATCTCCTCGGCCGTGGCCAGTTCATAGCGCGACTCCGCTTCGAGAATATCGGTGCGGGTGCCCTCGCCCTGTTGGAACAGGTGCTGGTTCTGCTGGAACTGTTGTTCGAAGGCCTTCTTTTTGGCGCGGGCGATGTCGATCTGGTCCTGGGCGAACAACGCCTGGGTGTAGTAGGTCAGCACGCGCACCAGCAACGCCTGGCTCTTGTCGCGAAAGCTTTCATCGGCAAACAGTGCCTGGGCCACGCCCTTGCGGTAGTTGGCATAGGCCTCGTAGTCGAACAGCGGCTGTTGCAGACTGAAGGTTGAGCCGTAGCTGTTGTAGTTGCGGTCGTCGTGGTAACTGCCACCGCGCCCATCGGGCAACGTCGCCTGGGAGTTGTTGCGGCCTTTGTTGTAGTTGTACGACAGCTTGGGCAGCAGCCCGGCACGCCCGATAGCGCGGTTTTCCAGGCCAGCGTCGCGCTCCTTGATGGCACCGAGGAATACCGGATCGTTACGCAGCGCTTGTTCGTACACATCAAACGGGCCCATGGCGGCCTGGGCGTTGGCGCAGGTCAGGAGCAAGGCAATAAACACCGCTTTCATGTTCATTCCTCGGTCAACGCGGAGCCGGCACGATCCAGCAGCGGCTTGAACAAGTAGTTGAGCAACGAGCGCTCACCGGTGCGCACAAACATCTCGGCGGGCATGCCGGGTTTGATCACCAGGCCTTGGAGTTTTTCCAGTGCGGCCTCGCTGACGGTGGTGCGCAGTACGTAATACGGCGCGCCGGTTTTTTCATCGAGCATCTGGTCGGCGGAAATCAGGCTGACATGCCCCGGTACCCGTGGCGTGCGGCTCTGGTTGAACGCCGTGAACAGAATGTCCACCGGCAACTGGGTGCCGACCTTGTCCACCAAATGCACCGGCAGGTGCCCTTCCACTTCCAGGCGCGTGCCCTGGGGCACGATCTCCAGCAACGTTTCGCCGGCACGCACCACCGCGCCCTCGGTGTGCACGCTGAGGTTGACCGCTATGCCGTCCGCCGGGGCGATGATCTCGCTGTGTTGCAAATCAAAACCGGCGGAGGTCAGTTGCTGCTCCAGGGTCAGGCTGCGCAATTGCGCATCGGCCAACTGGCTGCGCACTTCCTTTTGATACTCCTCGCTGTGTTGCTGCAACTTGAGCCGCGACTCCAGAATGCCCTGCTCTACCCGGCCACTTTCGCCGGTGTTCTGTGCCAGGTCCTGTTGCACCTGGGACAGCTGGCGCTGGTACTCCATCAGCCGGTTACGCGGGATGTAGCCGTTGTCGGCCAAGGGTTGCAGGTTGCCGAGTTGATCGCGCAGGGACCGGGCCTGGGCCGTCAGGTCGCTGCGGGCACGGCGCATGCCGCCGAGTTGCGCGGTGGCACCGTCGATATTGGCGCGAATCCCGGCCTGCTCGCGGGCAAAGGCCTCGCGGCGGCTGCTGAACAGTTGGCGCTGGCCTTCCAGCACCGACGCCAGCGCGGGATCGGGATTGGCGCTGAGCTCGACCGGAAATGTAATGCCGGTGCGGTTGTCACGCTCGCTCTGCCAGCGCGCCACGCTGGCCCAGGCCATGCGGTACTGCGCCTGCAGCGATTGCACATCAGCCTGATGCTGGGTTTGGTCGAGGCGAAACAGCGCCTGGCCTTGCGTGACGGTTTCGCCCTCCTTCACCAGGATGCGGCTGACCACGCCAGGGCTCAGGGTTTGCACCGCCTTGCGCTTGCCCGAGACCACCACCGTACCTTGCACCGGAATGCCCTGGTCCAACGGTGCCAAACTAGCCCACAGGAAAAAACCGCCAGCACCAACCACCGTCAGCAACCAGCCCATGCGCGCAAAAAAACGCGCGTCGTGTTGTTCGTGAGTCATGCTGGCATCCTTGCTTGGGGCGGTTGTTCGCGCTGCCCGGACAACGCCCGCAGCACCTCCTGGCTCGGTCCGTAGGCCTGTAGATGGCCTTCGTTCAGGACCATCAACTTGTCGGCCTGGGCCAATGCCGCCGAGCGATGGGTAACCAGTACCACCGTGCTGCCCTGGGCTTTCATCTGCACAATGGCGCTGGCCAATGCGGCTTCACCGACGGTGTCGAGGTTGGAGTTGGGCTCGTCCAGCACAATCAGGCGCGGTCCGCCGTACAGCGCACGGGCCAGGGCCACCCGTTGTTTCTGCCCGCCGGACAGGCCCGCGCCGTTATCGCCCAGGACGGTGTCGTAGCCGTAGGGTAGCCGCAGGATCAACTCGTGCACACCGGCTTGTTGCGCGGCCTTCACCACCAGGTCCGGGTCCGCCTCGCGAAAGCGCGCAATGTTGTCGGCGATGCTGCCACTGAACAATTCGATGTCCTGGGGCAGGTAGCCGATGTGCGGGCCGAGGTCGTCGCGTTCCCAGCGATGAATATCCGCACCGTCCAGGCGCACGGTGCCGGACAACACCGGCCATACGCCTACCAACACGCGGGACAGGGTCGACTTGCCGGAGCCCGACGCACCGAGTACGCCCAGCACTTCGCCAGCGCCGAGGTTGAAACTGACATGGTGCAAGGTCGCCACTCGCCGCCCCGGCGGGCCCGCACTGACCTGTTCGAAGCTGACCTGGCCCTTAGGTGCCGGTAATTTCATCTGTTCGGCTTCCGGCGGGAATTCGCGCAGCAAAGCGTCCAGCCGCTGGTAGGCCAGTTTTGCCGAACTCCACTGCTTCCACACCGCAATCAACTGGTCGATGGGGCTCAATACACGGCCCATCAGGATGGAACCGGCAATCATCATCCCGGCCGTCATATCGCCCTTGATCACCAGCAACGCACCCAGCCCCAGCACCAAGGATTGCAAGCACAGGCGCAGGGATTTGCTCAGGGCGGTGATCACCGAACCGGTGTCGCTGGCCTGGTTCTGCAACCCGAGAAACTGCGAGTGCACGGCAAACCAGCGTTTGCGCAACGCACCGAGCATGCCCATCGCCTGGATGGTCTCGGCGTTGTGCAAGTGGCTGGTGGCCAGTTGCGTGGATTGTTGGGAATAACCGCTAGCTTCACCCAGGGGCTTTTTGGTCAGGTATTCGTTGAGGCACGCCAAGCCGATCAGCAAAACGGCCCCGGTGGTGGCAAGCACACCCAGCCACACGTTGAACAGGAAGATCACCAGCAAATAGATGGGAAACCACGGCGCATCAAAAAACGCGAACAGCGCAGGCCCGGTGATGAATTGGCGAATATGAGTCAGGTCGCCCAGGGATTGCCCGGCGTGCCCCTGGCCGCGCTGCAAGTTGCGCTCGAACGCGGCTTTGTAGACGCGCAAGTTGAAGCGCCGCTCCAACTGGCTGCCGATGCGGATCACGATAAAACTGCGGATTACTTCCAGGGTGCCAATAAACGCAAAAAAGCCAACGACCATCAACGTCAACATCACCAGCGTTGTTTCATTCTGGGAGGACAGTACGCGGTCATAGACTTGCAGCATGTAAATAGAGGGCACCAGCATCAACAGGTTAATCAGCGCGGTAAAACAACCGACACTGATCAAGATGCTCTTGTATTCACCCAGCGCTTTGAATAACGGCGGCCTGGCCATAGTGTTCGATCTTCCTTGAACCAAATCACACGCAATAGTTGCCCGCGCCCCTGGTAAGGGACGGTCAACTAATACATCGGGTTATAGCGTTATAACGGGCAACTAAGGTGCGCGTTGCAATACCACTGCATCACCGGACGGTGTGCGCCCCTGGTAGTCACCGTTTTTCTGGCGACTCAAGTGCGTAATGCCAGTGCCTTCGGCATTCATCAGCCAGATGCCGTCCGGGGTCGGCGACCAGCTCAGGGGTTTGTCCCCCAGCCATTGTTCGGCGCAGGCCACATCGCCGCCGAGGGCATTGGCCTGCTCCAACAGATCGAGGGCGCAGACTTGCCCCTGCTGGTGCAATTGCCAATGCCCCGCCAATTGAGCGCTGGTGGGTAAAACAAGACTGCTGGCCATAACGTGGGCTCCTGCCGACACGAACATCACCTGCGATACGCCGGCGATCAAGTTGAAAAAACGTTGCATCTTCAAGCTCCTTCCCAGAAGCGCGGCGCCGAAACGCCGCGCTTTTGCATCACGCCACGATGTCGCTGACCGCTGCCTGGCCGACGGTGGTGACGAGGAAGTCCGCCACGCCGTGCCCGGAGAAGTCTACCGCCAAGGTGCCCAGGTTGGTGCCTGCGGTGTAGGTCAGTACAGCATCGCCAGCATGCCCGGTGAAGGCATTGACGAAGGTCAGGCCCGCGCCCTTGGTGATGCCGGACAGGTCGATCTTGTCCGAGCCCGAGGTGAAGTCAAAGATCTTGTCCGACGCCCCTGGCGCGGAGTCGGAACTGGCACCGTACACGAAGGTGTCGTTGCCTGCGCCGCCCCACAGTTGGTCCGCACCGCCGCCGCCGTAGATGATGTCGTTGCCGGCACCGCCCTTGATTACGTTAGCCGCGTTGTTGCCGATGATCAGGTCGTTGCCCGAACCGCCAAAGGCGTTCTCGACCGTCACACCCTTGGCGATGGACACGTTGCCTACCAGGCCGCCCACGTCGGAGAACGACGCCTCATTGAGGTTGATCTTCTGGTTTTGGGTAAAGCCGGAGAAGTCCAGGGTGTCATTGCCACCGCCGTCCCACACCGAGAACACCAGCTTGTCGGCATTGGAGGTGGCGCTGTAGAAATCACGCCCGGTGTTGGAGTTGAAACCGTAGGTGGTGTCGCCAGCACGGGTGTTGTAATTGGCGCCGTAGAGCTTCTGGATCGCCGCGATGTCGTCGATCAGCGGGCCGGAGGCGTAGGCTTCGACTCCGCCCTTGCTGAAGTTCTGGTTGGTGTTGCTCTCGCTCCAGTAGCTCATGACGCTGTAGCCGCGCGTGTCCTGTCCATAGGTCGCGTCGCTGTAGGTCGGGTTGCCGTTCCCGGCGTTGTAGTCGCCAGGGTGAGCCAGCCCCAGGGTGTGGCCGATTTCGTGGGTGAGGGTTTGCCGGCCATAGTTGTTCAGGTCCGGGGTTTTGTTCGGCGTGTAGCTGCTGTTGGTCAGGTACCACGACGTGCCGTCGTAGCCCGCACCGGTACCGGGCAGGTAGGCGAAAGCCGCCGCGCCGTCCTGGCCACCGCTGTAGTTGCCGAAGGTCATGTGGGCATCACCGCCGCTGGCCTTTTCGGTAAAGGTGACGTTGGCCACATCCGCCCAGGATTGCATGGCCAGCGCGGCCTGCGCTTTCTGTTGTGCGCTGAACTGGCTGAAGCCCGAGATGCCATGTTTGTTCAGGGTGCTGGACGACGCCGAGGTCAGGAAGGTGTAGGTCAGGTCGATCTTGCCGTTGCCATCAAAGTCCCGGTAGGCGGCACCGTCGCGCAGCAGCTGGGTAGCTGCCTGGTCGACGGAGTAGGACGGTTTGCCATTGATCGTGAGATTGCCGCCACGGTCATACAAATGGCTAAAGCTATCGATTTGCGAGTAAGCAGTGCTGGCTTGCGCCGCCGACACAATAGCCTGGTCTTTTACTTTTGACATAAACGTACTTCCTTGTTTGCAAGTGCATCAGTCTTTGATCGATAGGAACCCCGCGGGCGAGATCGTCCTATCACTCGCCTCTTTTGAAGGCGTAAGAAAACTGACACAACTTGAAATCTTTCGTCTACATCTTTTCCGGCGCAAAAAACTGAGTCGAGTACTAACTAAGCAGAGCGCAGTCCGTGTTTATTGGGTGTACGAGATTTTGTCCGACAAAAAACAAGCGGTACTTATTTAAATATTAAATAACGTTAACGCCGCTCAACTTGAGCGGCGCGCCTTATTAATGGATCCAATATATTGCCACGGTGCCATTGGCAACATTAAACAGCCACTACTTACAGTAATAGTTAGCGTTGTCCCCTATTACCGGGACACGTTCCATCCACACGCGTGCAATGCCTCCAGCATCACTTCACCTTTCAGGCCAGGTACGCGCACACCGTCATCGGTGAGCATGTCCTCGCCTGCCAGGATCGCGTTGATGATCGCCTCTTCCACCGCTTCCGCCGCCGCAGTGAACAGCGGGGAAATGTGGTCGTTATTGACCATCTGCAAGGCACTGCTGAACGGCAGCCCCTTGCGCCCGTAATCCGCCGGCGGCAAGTCCTGGTTGCCAGTGGCGAAGGCCAGGAACAGGTCGCCGCTGGAGTCCTCGGTGCCGCCGCCCGTGCGGGCGATGCCGATGGACGCGCGTTGCGCCAGCCGCTTGCATTGATGCGGCAGCAACGGCGCGTCCGTGGCGATGATCACTACGATAGAGCCCATGCCCGGCGTACCGCGCTCGGCGAACGGCGAGGGAATGTCCATCAGTTGGCGGCCCACCGGGTAGCCATCCACTCGCAACTCCTGGCGCTTGCCATGGTTGGCCTGCACCAGCACGCCGACGGTCCAGCCGCCCTGCTCTGCCGAAAGGCGCCGCGACGCCGTGCCGATTCCCCCTTTGAACTCGTGGCAGATCATCCCGGTGCCGCCGCCCACAGCGCCCTCTTGCACCGGGCCGGATTCGGCACTGCCCAAGGCTTCGCGCACATGCTCCGGCCCCACGTGCTGGCCCCAGATATCGTTGAGCAAGCCATCGTAGGTTTCCATGACCACTGGCATGCACCAATACACCGACGGGTCCGCCAGGCGCTCGCGCTCCAGGGCAATCAGGGTGTCGCGCACAATGCCGATGCTGTGGGTGTTGGTGATGGCCAGCGGGGTGGTCAAAAGCCCCGCCTCGTTGATCCACTCAAGGCCGGTGGCATCGCCGTTGCCATTAAGTACGTGGTAGCCGGCAAAGCACGGCTGCTGCCGCGCCTCACCGGCACGCGGCTGGATCACGCTGACGCCGGTACGCACTTGCTTGCCGTCGATACGGGTCTTGAGCGTGCTGTGACCGACCCGTACGCCCGGCACATCGGTGATGGCGTTCAATTCCCCGGGCGTGCCCAGCCCCAACGTGATGCCCAATTGACGTGCGCGCATAACCACTCCTTACAATTTCTGGAAGACCGGACTGAACCGGCCGCTGATGCAATACAAAATCACCGACAGGGCCAGCAAGCCGATGATGATCATGATGTCCCTGATCGAGGCTGCCGCCACCAGGGTCACCAGCAAATAACCCGCGCCCAATACTGCGACCAACGCCGGCAGCGGCCACAACGGCATGCGATACGGGTGCTCACGGTCGCGCAGCAGCACGCGGCTCATCAACGCGCTTGACGCCACCACCAGGTACACCAGCATGATCAGCAATACGCTGAACGAGGTCAGGTCGGCGAGGTTGGAGCTGAAACTCAGCAGCGCCGAAGGGATCGCCAGGAACAGCGTAGCCAACCACGGTGAATCCCAACGCGGGTGAATACGGGTGAAGATTTTATTAATGCTCGGCGTCCACAGCGCATCGCGGCCGCTGCTGAACACCACACGGCCGATCTGGATCACGATGGCGACGATGGCGTTGAATACCGACAGAAAGATCCCCGCACTGACCAGGCGCGACAGGGTTTCATTGCCATGGCTGGTCAGCAGGTAACCAATGGGGTCCGGGCTGGCGATCATCTCGCTCAGGGACGGCGCGCCGATCAACAGCGCGGTGATCGGCACCAATTCGATGATCACCACCAACCCCAGCGACCACAGCACGGCCTTGTGCACGCCTTTGCCGCCGCATTTCATGTCCTCAGCCAGCAGCACCGCCGGGCCATAGCCATTGTAGGAAAACAAACCGATACCCACCGCACCAATCACCAGAGCCCACGGCGCCGCGTGCAGCACACCGTTTTCGACGATCTGCGGCTCGAACAGCACACTGGCCGATTGCATCGGGTTACCAAAGCCCAGGTACACGATCACCAGCAACGCCGCCACTTCCAGCAGCAGGCAGGTGCCGGTGATCCAGGCATTCAGCTTGATATTGAGGATGCCCAGGGCGTAGCTGCACACCACGATGACCAGGGCGACGGTTTGTGAGTCGAATTTTGTGCCGAGGGCGTTGTTCAAGTAAGTCGCCGCCCCCGTGGCCAGCACCGGCGGGATAAACAGCAGCATCACCAGTACTGTCAGAAAGGTCGCATAACCAGCCATGCCGCCAAATACACGCTTGGCGTATACGTATTCACCGCCAGCGCTGTTGTGGGCGCGGCCCAGTTCGGCGTAGCAAAACGCGAACATCAGCGCCAGCAAGCCCGCCATGACAAACGCCAGGAACACGCCGCTGCCGGCCTGCTGGATGGCAAACGGTGCGATGACGAACACGGAACTGGCTGGGGTCACCGCCGAAACGGTAATGGCCACTACATCGAAGACGCTCAGGGTGGGTTTCAATACGCCGTCGGGCGCGGGGGAAGCACTCATATCGTTATCCTCTGTCGTTGTTCTTGGTGTGAGGCAGAAACGAAAAAAGGGGGTTTTGCCGGGATATATTTCCCGTTGAATGATGCCGACGTTAACGAACGGGGGCTTGTCAGCCAATTCCCCTATTGGCGTACTCCCCCTTGACGGCACTCGGCAAAAGCCGAAGGCTTGGGCGATCTTTTGCTGGCGGGAGCCTGACACATGAGCCTGTTTCGGGAAGTCGGCATGCACGCAGGCCTGGGCCGCACCGTGGCGCACATCGGCACCGAGCACTTCTGGAAACAGCTGGTGTTGTTGCTGCACCAGAGCTTGGCGTTCGATAACGCCCTGGCGATTTACTATCCGCTGGAGGGCCCGCCCCAGGCCCTGGAAGAATACGATGCCCAGCCCAGTAGCAAACCGGCATCGATGCTGGTGTACCTCAATGGTTTGTATTTGCTCGACCCGTTTTTCCAGGCGTGCCGTGAGGGTTATTTGAGTGGCGTTTACCGCCTGGAGGAAGTGGCACCGGACCATTTTCGCCAGAGTGAGTACTACCTCAACTACTTCCACGACAACGTGCTGGAAGACGAGATGCAGTTCATCCTGCAACTACCGGGTGCGGGCACGCTGTCGTTGTCGCTGGGCATGCAGCGCAGGTTCACTGCCGAAGAAACCGGCTTGATGACGATGGTGGGTACGTGGGTAGTGCCGCTGATGCAACAGCATTGGCAGCAAAGCACGCAGCGTGTGCCGGCCATGGACACGCAGATACGCGATGCATTAAGTCATTTTGGCTGCGGTGTGCTGTCGGAACGTGAACTGGAAGTGGCGCGCCTGGTGTTGCGCGGGTTCTCGTCCAAGGCCATGGCCGAGCGTTTGAACATCTCGCCGGACACCGTGAAAGTGCATCGGCGGCATCTGTACGCGAAACTGGATATCTCGTCGCAACCGGAGCTGTTTTCGTTGTTTATCCAGTCGCTGGGGCACGACCTCGAAAACCCCTGAGACAGGACTCACTCGGTCAAAAATGTGGGAGCGGTGCGTCGTGCTTATTTACCGGTACGGATGGTGTTCCACACCCGCGTGCGAATCCGGTCAACGTTCAATGGCATCGCTTCCAGCGCAAACAACTTGCCCATCATTTCCGGGCTTGGGTAGACCTTGGTGTCCGCCTTGATCGCCGGGTCCACCAGGCTGTCCGCCGCGCTGTTGCCGTTGGCGTAATGCACGTAGTTGGTAATGCTGGCCATCACTTCGGGACGCAGCAGGTAGTTCATAAAGGCGTAGCCAGCTTTTTCATCCGGAGCATCGGCGGGCATGGCAACCATGTCAAACCAGATGGCCGCGCCTTCCTTGGGAATGTTGTAGCCGATGTTCACGCCGTTCTTAGCTTCCTTAGCTCGGCTTTCGGCCTGCAGGATGTCGCCGGAGAAGCCGACCGCCACGCAGATATCGCCGTTGGCCAGGTCAGCGGTGTATTTCGAAGAGTGGAAGTACGCCACGTACGGCCGCACTTTCATCAGCAGGTCTTCCGCTTTTTTGTAGTCTTCGGCCTTCTTGCTGTGATGCGGCAGCCCTAAGTAGTTGAGCGCAGCCGGCAGCAGTTCCGGGCCGTTGTCGAGGATCGCCACACCGCATTTTTGCAGCTTGGCCATGTTCTCGGGCTTGAAGATCAAGTCCCAGGAGTCCACGGGTGCGTTGTCACCCAGCACCGCCTTGACCTTGTCGATGTTGTAGCCAATACCGGTGCTGCCCCACAGATACGGGAAACCATGAGCGTTACCCGGGTCGTTGTTTTCCAGGGCCTTTAACAGCACGGGGTTGAGGTTTTTCCAGTTCGGCAACTGACTCTTGTCGAGTTTTTTCAACGCACCGCCCTGAATCTGCCGAGCCATAAAATGGTTGGACGGGAACACCACGTCGTAGCCGGATTTACCGGTCATCAACTTGCCGTCCAGGGTTTCATTGCTGTCGTACACGTCGTAGGTGAAACCGATGCCGGTTTCTGTCTGGAAGTTCTTGGTGGTGTCCGGAGCAATGTAGTCCGACCAGTTGTAGATCTTCACCGTCTCGGCGGCCTGGCTGATAGAGGCCACCAACATCAAGGGCAACAGGGCAATGGCTTTCATGGTTCGATTTCCTGGCGGTTTTAGGGCTGTTTTTATGGCAGGCGATCAAGGATCAAAGCGTTACAGAATCAATACGTAGGTCTTGCGCACGGTTTCCTGGATATCCCAGATTCCGGTGCTGTTGGCCGGCAACATCAGTGCATCGCCGGCTTCTATGTGAACGATTTCACCGCTGTCGGGGGTGAAGGTGCAGCGGCCCTGGATAAAGTGGCAAAACTCCTGGGATTTGATCTGCCGACGCCAGCGGCCCGGGGTGCATTCCCAGATGCCGGTTTCGACGCCGTCGGTGCGCTCAACGCTCAAGGTCGAGGCCACGGCGATAGGCTCGCCCAAGGGCACTGCCACCGGGGACGAGTCCGGCAGGTAGGCGTTCAGCGTGTCTTTGAATTGAGTGATGCTCATGGGTTTTCCCGTGTGAGTGAAACAACTTAGTGCATGAACCCTTCCATGAACCCGGCCACGCCTGTCGCCAACTTGCGGCGCCAAGGGGCGGTGTTGGGATTGGCCAACACCTGGTCTTCGTGGACGAAACTGCGAATGATCGCGTTGTAGCCCAACCAGCGGCACGGCTCGGGCTCCCAGGGCTTAAGTGCGTCCAGGCCGCGCTCATGGATAACCCAGGGTTGCTGGGTCAGCGCTGTGTCGCGCCCCAGGATCAAGTCGGCCAGGGTGCGACCACCCAGGTTGGTGGCGCCCACGCCCTCCCCGCCATAACCACCCGACAACGCAATGCCGGTCTTGTGGTCGCACAGCATGTGCGGCCGAAACTGGCGCGACATACCGAGGTTGCCGCCCCAGGAATGGGTAATCTTCACGTTTCTGAGCTGTGGGAAGAGTTCGCCGAACAGGTAGCGACGCAGCTCCACTTCACTGTCAGTCAAATCAAAGTTGTGACGCAGCTTGCCGGCGAATTGATAGCCGCCACGGGCGCCGAACACCAAGCGGTTGTCCGTGGTGCGCTGGCCGTACGTCACCTGACGGCTGCTCTCGCCAAATGCCTGGCCGTGGCTGAGGCCGATTTGGTCCCACGTACTGGCGGGCAATGGCTCGGTGGCCACGATCAGGCTTTGCACTGGCAATTGGTAACGGCCCAGTGGCGGCAAGGTGTTGGCGTACCCCTCGACGGCTGGCACCACCCAGGCGGCGCGCACGCTGGCCTTTGCGGTGCGTACACGACCGGACTGCCAATGGGTGGCCGGGGTGTTTTCGTAGATCCTGACCCCCATGCCCTCCACCACCCGCGCCAGACCGCGTACCAGCTTGGCCGGGTTGATGGTGGCGACATGGGGCGCATAGATACCGCCATAGGGCTTGGCGATGCGGATTTGTTTGGCCAGTTGCTCCGGGGTCAGCCAACGGTAATCGGCTTCGGTAAGGCCTTGCTCGTAGAGCTTGTCCAGGTAGCTGCGCAGGCTGCCTTCCTGCTCCGGGTAACGCGCGGCACAGTACAGCGCGCCGCCCTTGCGGTAGTCGCAGTCGATGCCCTCACGGGTGAGCACTTGCGCCACTTCATCGGGAATACCGTGCAACAGGTCAAACGAGGCGCGCCGTTGCTCGGGGTCAAGGCCTGCCAACAGGCGATCCTCTCCCAGCAGGTTGCCCATCAGCCAGCCACCGTTGCGCCCCGACGCGCCGAAACCGGCGGTTTGCGCTTCGATGATCGCGATGTTCAGCTCAGGGGCTTGGCGCTTCAGGTAGTACGCAGTCCACAGCCCGGTGTAGCCGGCGCCGATAATGACCACGTTGACGTCCAGGTCGTGCTCCAGCGATGGCCGCGCCACGAGCGGGTCGTCCAACTGGTCCATCCATAAACTGATAGTGCGCCATGCTGGCATGCCCGGTTCCCCACCCTCGTTACGATAGGGTGGATCCTAGGGCGCGGTGTCAGGGGCTGTCTTGCGCGCGTGCACGCAAAGAAATTTGTTTGACGTAAGCCTTGGGCGATTGGCCTGTGTGTTGGCGGAACGCGCTGTAGAACGCCGACAACGAATTGAAACCGGCAGCAAACGCCAGGTCATCGACCTTGATCGGCGGCGCGGCCTTGTCCAGTGCGGCCAGCAAATGCTGAAGACGGGCCTGGTTGACGTAACGGTAGAAGCTTTGCCCCAGCACCTGGTTCAGCAGGTAGGAAATCTGATTGCGGCTGTAGCCACACTCCTTGGATACCCGTTGCAAGTCCAGCTCAGGGTCCAGATACGGCTGCTTGCGCTCGAAGTACTGCTGCAAGTCATTGGCCATATGCCCGAGTTGCTGGGGCGACAACCCAAGGCGGCTGACCGTCGGACGCATCGCTTGGGCCGGCGGTTCATGCACCAGCGAGGCGTATTCATTGACCCGCCAGATCAGCCCATCGCGCACGGTAATCGCTTCACTGGTGCGAAACGACACCAGGCCGTGGCCACCCCGCAAGGTGATGCGGTACTGGATAAACGCGGTGTCGCCGTCGGCGCGGATGCGGTCGGTGTGCTCAATCGCTTCGTCGGCTTCGCGGGGCATGCTGGCTTGCAGGTATTCACGCAACTCGGCGTGGCCGATGACACGGTTCTGGAAGAAGTCGTGGTACTGGATGTCCGGGTGGTAGTAGGACATTACGCCGTCCAAATCCCGGTGCCGCCAGCACAGATGGTGGCGAAGGACCAGGTCACCCGTGGCTTGGGTGTGCAGGTTGTCATCGTCTAGGGCGATGTTTGGCATGGATGGCTCTGGGGCGGGTAAACCATGGAGATTGCCGAATTTTACAGGCTTCGACAATGGCCAATCGACAGTTCCGGATAATGGCCCTTTGCCCAATCCATCGGTAGGACATGACCTACATCATAGTTATGGAAAACAACCGCCGAACGGAGCGAAAAAACTCACCTTGGGCCTGCCCACGAGTGCTATTTTTTATTCCTTCGACGCCACGACCAGTGAAGGTCATGGCCCCCTGACGCGAGCTAAAGGAAGCGCTCAATGAACAAGGTGGGCAAGATGAATAAAGTGACGTTCCCGAATGCGTGCCAACTGATGCGCTGGCACTTTCATCCGATGGGCTTCGAGGGCAGCATGGACGCGCCCGGCAGCATGGTCGCCCGCCTGTTCGACCGCGCCAGCGGCGAAACGCTGATCGCCATTGCCGGCATCCCTTGCGCCACGGTGATGAATGCGGCAGATGTGGAGCGGATTATCGAGGCGGTGGAGGATGAACTGGAGGCGTTTGTGCCACCCGTGTCATTGCGGGCCTGACGCCCGTTTTTCAGACGAAGGCGGTGTGTCAGTCTGTGCAGATGCTGGCTGACCCACCGCTTTCGCAGGCTAGCCAGCTCCCACATTTGGATGTGTGCCAGGCTTGGGAGCTGCGTTCAGCTGCTAATTGCGTTGATCGTCGAAGAAGGCCTTCTTGCCATCCACCCGTTCTGACGCCTTCGGCACATTCACTGCCTGGCCTTCTGGCTTCTCCACATACCAATAGCAATGGCTCACTGCACGGGTAATGCCCACATAGGCCAGGCGTAATACTTCGTCTTTTTGCGCAGAGTCATACGGCTCACTGTCACCTTCCTTGCCCAGACCCGCCATTCGATATACCTGGTTCTTATAGGGGGATCGGGTGACGTGCTGGCAATCCCCAAACAGGAATACCGCATCTGCCTGCAGGCCCTTGGCACTGTGATAGGTCAGCTGTTTCAGCCTGCGAGAGGCGGGCGGCAAGCTAGAATCCACATTAAGTACAGACTGAATATGCTCTTTTATCAATAACTTATCGCTACTTTTTCGATACAGCATCAACACGCTTTCGCCCTGTTGATAGTGCTTGAGCAATTGCCGCCCCAGGGCCGCCTCATCCCGCTCCAGCACCGCGACCGGCACCAGTGTCTTGGGCGCACCACTGGCCTTGGCTTTTTTACCGGGGATCGCCGGTGCTGCGCGCACAATGTGCTCGGCGGCATCGATGATGTGTTGATGGCTGCGGTAGTTCTCACTCAGCATCACGCGGGTGGTGCTTGGCGATGGGAATTCCTTGTTGAACTCCATGAAGTATTTGGGCGAACTGCCACGCCAGCCGTAAATCGACTGCCAGTCATCGCCTACGCACAGCAGTGACGAATGCTGGGCACCGCGCCCTACATGCATGGCAGGGCCGCGGCTGCGAATCTCGCGCAGGCTGGCGCGCAACCAGGAAACGATCTGCGGGGAAACGTCCTGGAACTCGTCGATCATCAGGTGCGACAACGGCCGCAGCAACGGATCACTGAGCAGCTTGAGGTTTTCCGGGGTGTTCTCGCCGAACAGCGAGAACATGCGGTTGTACGTCATGATCGGCGGCGACTGGTCCAGCAGGTGGTCTTCCAGGGCCTTCCAGAAAATGCTCAGGGCTTCAAAGAACAAGCGGTCCGGGTCATCTTTGGCGAAGCTCATCTGGCCCACTGCCGTGGGCACGTCCAGGCCGAGGTTTTCGATAAACCCGGCGGCGGTCACAAAACTGTCCAGCAACGGCGCCGATGCCAGTTCGCCCTTGACCTTGTAATCAAAGCCAGGCCCGGCAGCGGCATCGCCGGCCAGACTGCTCAAAAGCCTCTTTGAAGACTCATAACTATCTATCCAGATCAAAGGTTTACGACAGAAAGCTTGAAACAGGGTGCGTTTTACTGCCCACTCAGCGCGCACTGAAAGTTTCGAGTTCGGCCGGCTGACCTGGGCGTTTTCCCGCGAGTCGAAGCCCAGCACCACCCAGGCATCCAGCTCGGGAATGTAGCCATGGCAGTGGAACTGCGCGCCGTTGATCTCCACTGGCTGACGGTTAGGCTCTATGCCCTTGATCGGCCAGGCCCCTGCACGGAACCACAGGTCTTCGATCACGTCGCAGAGCTCTTCATCGCGCTTGGCCGCCAGTTCGGTCACCGCCACACGCTTCTGCACATCTGGGTGATCGCGCTCCAGCTCCTTGAGTTGCAGGCCATGGCGGGCCAACGGTGCGATCAATTCGCGAAAGCGCGCGTGCTGGCCATGCAGGCGGTGGTAGCAGGCATTCATGTGCTGGCGTTGAGCTTCATTGATGCGCAGGTCGAACGGGTTGCTGTCGGCATCCTCAAAGCCCGCCCCCAGGTTCTCGAACGCTTGCAAGCGCTCAAAGCCCGGCAGGCTGCGCACCATCGGCAGGATACGCGAGTGAAAGGTGCGCACCACTGCCTGGGCCTCCTTGATACCAAGGGGTTGGCCCCACACGCTCAGAATTTCCATGAGCTTGTTGATGAAGTCCTTACGCGACTCCCGAGTGAAGGTGACCACGGTCATCGAACTCAGCTCGAAGCCCAGGTAATGGGTCAGCAGCAAAATACGCAGTACCAGCGAAGTGGATTTGCCCGCGCCCGCACCGGCAATCACTGAGGTAGACGGCGTATCGCTGAAAATCATCTTCCATTGCGCCGCACTGGGCTGGGCGTGGGCCGGCAGCAAGCGCGCCACGTCGGCCTTGATGCGCTTCTTCAATTCGGCAGTGAGCGGCAGTCGCCAATCATCGAACAGACTGTCGTCTACCCCAGGCGCACGGTGCTCGTCCGGGCGGAAGTCGCGGATCAACAGGACTTGGCGCCCTTCTTCGATGCCATCGGCCTTACCTTCGCGGTAGCCGTATTCCACGCCTGCCTCGTGACCGCTACGAAAACCATCGGCCTGGCCATGCAGCCAGGAAAACCGATGCTGGGCGCGTAGACGGGTCAAGCCATGGCCAAACAGGCGTGCGGCGAGGCGTTTGAGCAAGGGCATTTCCGCGAGTGGACGCAGTTCGGGAGGCAGATCAGGCTGTTGTTGCGGCACGCGGACTCCTGCGGTGTGCTTGGCGTTAACGAGTGGGCCATGGTCGCCGGAATCGGCGCCGAGTTCCAGCCAATTGCTTACCTGTCATGCAGTTAGCCGTTGAAGTGAAAGTCAAAACGCCAGCAATCAATCTAATCTACCGATAGGAATCAGGCATTTTTTACGCTTTTTATCGATCATCGGCTGGCGGATCATAGTCGGCATCAACAGGAGACGATCATGCTTGAACTTCGACCTTTCAACTCCCTGGGCGGCGCCCATCATGGCTGGCTTGACGCTCATCACCATTTTTCGTTTGCCGAATACCATGATCCCAAGCGCATGCATTGGGGCAACCTGCGGGTGTGGAACGATGACATCATCGCGCCGGGCACCGGCTTCCCACAGCACCCGCATCGCGACATGGAAATCATCACTTACGTGCGCGAAGGCGCCATCAGCCATGCCGATAACCTGGGCAACAAAGGCCGCACCGAAGCTGGCGATGTGCAGGTGATGAGTGCAGGCACCGGGATTGCCCACAGCGAATACAACCTGGAAGCCACGCCGACCAAGATCTTTCAGATCTGGATCATTCCCAACGAAGGCGGCCTGCCGCCGTCGTGGGGCGCCAAGCCGTTTCCGAAAGACGGTCGCGAAGGTTTTGTGACCCTGGCCAGTGGCAAGGCCGGTGACAGCGAGAGTCTGCGCATCCGTGCCGATGCACGGTTGGTGGCGGCGACGCTCATAGCCGGGGAAAGTGCGGAGTATCGATTGGACAGCGGACGCCGTGCGTATCTGGTGCCGGCAACGGGTGTGATTGAGATCAATGGCTTGCGGGCGCAAGCTCGGGATGGTGTAGCGGTTGAAGATGAGCAAGTGTTACGGGTTACGGCGATTGAGGACAGCGAGATCGTCTTGGTGGACCTGGCCTGAATGTGGGAGCGGGCTTGCTCGCGAAGGCGGTGTATCAGAAACACATTCAGTTACTGACACTCCGCCTTCGCGAGCAAGCCCGCTCCCACCTTTGGTTTTGCTGTGTTACTGGGAGATCGCGCCGTCTACCAGCACCTGGGCCTCTTCCACCAATTGCTTGAGGTGATCCTCGCCAATAAAGCTCTCGGCGTAGATCTTGTAGATGTCCTCGGTACCCGACGGTCGTGCCGCAAACCAGCCGTTTTCGGTCATCACTTTCAAGCCGCCAATTGCCTGGTTGTTGCCCGGCGCGTGGCTAAGAATTTGCTGGATGCTTTCCCCGGCCAGTTGAGTGGACGTCACCTGCTCCGGCGACAACTTGCCCAACAGCGCTTTCTGCGCCGGCGTGGCCTTGGCGTCGACACGAATAGCGAACGGCTCGCCCAGGGCGTCGGTCAGGCCACGGTAGATCTGGCTCGGGTCCTGGCCTTTGCGCGAGGTCATTTCCGCCGCCAGCAGCGCCGGGATCAGGCCGTCCTTGTCAGTGCTCCACACGGTGCCGTCTTTGCGCAGGAACGAGGCACCGGCGCTTTCTTCGCCGCCAAAGCCCAGCGAACCTTCGAACAAGCCATCGGCGAACCATTTGAAGCCTACCGGCACTTCGTACAGACGACGGCCAATGCGTGCAGCAACGCGGTCGATCAAGCCACTGCTGACCACGGTCTTGCCCACGGCCGCGTCGGCGCGCCAATCCGGGCGGTTCTGGAACAGGTAGTCGATGGACACCGCGAGGTAGTTGTTCGGCGCCAACAGGCCGCCAGACGGTGTGACGATGCCGTGACGGTCGTGGTCTGGGTCGCAGGCGAAAGCAACGTCAAAACGTTCCTTGAGACCGATCAGGCCTTGCATGGCGTAGCTGGACGACGGGTCCATGCGGATCTGGCCGTCCCAGTCGACACTCATGAAACGGAAGGTCGAATCGACTTCGGTGTTGACCACGTCCAGGTTCAGACGGTAATGCTCGGCAATCGCCGACCAGTAACGCACCCCTGCTCCGCCCAACGGATCCACGCCCAGGCGCAGGTCGGCGCTGCGGATGGCGTCCATGTCGATCACATTGATCAGGTCGGCCACGTAGCTGTTGAGGTAGTCATGGCGATGAGTGGTGTCGGCCTTGAGTGCCTGGGCGTGGGTGACGCGCTTGACCCCGGCGAGCTTATTGGCCAGCAGCTCGTTGGCCTTGGCTTCGATCCACTTGGTGACGTGGGTATCGGCCGGCCCGCCGTTCGGCGGGTTGTACTTGTAGCCGCCGCTCTGTGGCGGGTTGTGGGACGGCGTGATCACGATGCCGTCAGCCAAGCCACTGGTGCGGCCACGGTTGTAGCAAATGATGGCGTGGGAAATCGCCGGGGTCGGCGTGTATTCATCACCTTCAGCCAACATCACATGCACGCCGTTGGCGGCCAGCACTTCCAGCGCACTGGCACCGGCAGGCGTCGACAGCGCATGAGTATCCAGGCCAACAAACAGCGGGCCATTGATACCTTGCGCTTCGCGGTACAGGCAAATGGCCTGGCTGATGGCGAGCACATGCCATTCATTGAAACTCAGCTCGAACGAACTGCCACGGTGCCCCGAGGTACCGAAGGCCACGCGCTGGGTAGAGATTGCTGCATCAGGCTGGCCGGTGTAATAGGCCGTGACCAGTCGCGGGATATCCACCAGCAACTGGGCTGGCGCCGGTTTGCCCGCAAAAGGACTGATTGTCATGCAAAAACCTCGGAAAGAAGGATTAGGAAAAATGCCAGTTTACTGAGAGTTCGACTACTGCGCGACGTTATAAATCCTACGACCGAAAGAGAAACTTCACCCGCTAACCTATCTGAGCCTGGCGCAGTGCTTCGCTTAGCGTAACCAGGGTGTCGTCCAGGTTGGGTTGCCCATGAAACGTGTGGCTCAAACGTAGGTGCTGCTGGTGCAGGCCGCTGAGACTGAACAGCTCGCCAGGTGCCACCACCACATGTTGAGCGAGCAAGCGCTGGAATACCTGACGCATATCGACTGTCCGGGTGGAACCCAGCCAGAACGTAGCGCCGGCAAGTGGCATTCGGTAGGTCAACTGGCCCGCCAGGTGTAGCTCAAGGCGCTCAGCCATTTGCTCGGCTTGCTGACGCAACTGCTGGCGCAAGGTGCGCAGGTGCTGGTCCATGCGCCCGCTTTGGTACAACCGGGCAATAGCGCGCTGGCGGATCGACGATAACCGGAAGGAACGCAGTAAAAACTGGCGCTGCAATTCGCGGCTCATTCGCCGCGACAGCAGATAACCGTAGGGGGCTTCCGAACCCAGGATTTTCTCGAACGTGGAAAACACCATCAGCCGTTCGGGGTTCACCACGTCTCGCAACGGCGTATGTAGCGACTTGAAGTTCAACTCACCAAAGGTGTCGTTTTCCAACACCCAACAACCGTATTGATCCAGCAATCGCGCTACATCGAGTCGATCACCGGCCGACATGCCGAGCCCGGACGGCAAGCTGATTGTCGATGACAGCAGCACAAGGTGCACCGCTTCGACGTTCAGCAGGTGGTCGAGGGTGCCCAGGTCCAGGTTGCCATCCGCCAGCCAGGGCAGTTCGATGACACGCACCCCGGCATCCTGTAGTACACGCAGGATCAACCAGTCACAGGGCGACTCCACGATAACGGTGGTACCCCGCAGGCCCAGCACTTCGGTCAAGAGGTCCAGCACGCCACGCAAATCAGCGCCAATGTAGACATCGTCCGCGTGCCAGCAACGCGTAGGTGAGGAGGTATACCGCGCCGCCAATGCATCCCGAAGCTCCCAGACACCACAAGGTTGGGACCAGGGCTGCAGATGTCGCGGGTATTGGCGCACCAATTCCCGCTCCAGCTTTAACAGAGGGCCATCCAATGAGGCGAGGAGTGTCGGCTCATCACCGCTGAGCACCACCACGCTGGGTCGTCGAGCAGCGGCATACACACGATCAAGCAGATCCCCGCCTGTCCATGTCGGCGGCTGTGTCGGAATCGGCCAAGCGTAGTAACCCGACTTGGCCACCGAGTAGACCCTGCCCTCCTTCTCCAGTAGCGAATATGCATATTGGATCGTTGAGATCGATACGCTCAAACGCGTGGCCAACTGCCGCAGCGATGGCAGTTTTACCCGCGCATCGGTGCTGACCTCGCCGATCAGGCTGATGATGTAGCGATAGACCGCCTGGTAGGCAAAATCTGCCTGCCGCTCGCCGCGCAGGATCATCGACCGGACAATTGACAAGGCTGCCCATCAGGCCGCCTGGCCGCAAGGACATCAACCGCCTGCCCTTCTGGCCGCTTACGGTACAGGTGCTGCAACAAGGCCATCGGTAAACCGCTGGTGTCCGTGACCCACTGTTGCAGCATGTCGGCAGAGGGCTTGCCTTGTAGGACCTTGTGCAGTTCCGGCAGCGCCACCAGCATGCCCGGATGGCACTGACGCAGATAGCTTTCCAGGCGTTCGCCATGGTGGATAAACGGCGAATAGAGCATGCAGGTCAGTTGAGTTCCATCCAGGCCGAAGAATTGCTGTGCAAGGGTGTTCGAGGTATCACGTCCCTCGCGGGTTGTCGCCTGAGCCAAGAGCCGCTCGGGCAGCTCTCGGCGGCGTGTGTTCCGGGCCGCCTGCTGGATAAAGCCCTTCACACCCTCCTCATAATTAAGATCACGCAGGCATTCCCCCTGCAGGCCATGCAGATGAGCCATCAGTAACGGATTGGCATAGGCCGGCTGACTAAAGTGAAAGTCGAGCGGATCTGTCGCATAGGCCATGAAGTCGTTGAGCAAGGACGAGGATGCGGGCACCACACTTTCCAGCAGGTCGGCAATGCCGATATAAGCCAGATGGCGATGACACGCCTTGCTGGGGTTGCTGCTGGCGACGTAATGCTCGCCGTACATATCGCGGTAGTACCCCTCGCTCCATTCGGTCATGCGAGTGAACAAGCCGTTGAGAGTCGGCGGACGGGCGCTCGGTATGGCCACGCCCGCGCCTTGGGCTGACTTCTTGAGCCAGGCGAGCAGTTGGCTCTGCTTACGCGGGGAATCACCGCTGACCAATGCATGGACGCCGCCATGCCACGTGGTGACGCGTTGATGGAAATCACCCAGTGCCAAATAGGTGTCACTGCACAGTATCGCCCTACAGTCTCCTGAGGTCAGGTGGCCCGCCATCAGCATATTGCGCTGACTGGTTTCGCGACCCATGCTGGACGCCGGGCGCTGATGGTTGAAGGGGTGAACTTCCTGGTTGTCCACCATCAGCAGTTCTACCCGCGAGTCGTCATGGAAAAACAGCCGGCCGTAGCCACGGTTGAGCGTATCAAGCGTGCCTTGGGTCATGCCTGCATGCCGTAGGGTTGCGACTCGCAGCTTGAAGGTCCGAGGGGACCGACCCGCAATCGTCAATTGTGCGGCCCGCAACAGCGCCAGGGTGTAGCTGCTCACAACACCGCCGCCATGGGCGATCAAGACTTTGTAGTCGCCGATCTGCTCCATACCACCGGCTGACACAATGATCCGCTGAATCAACAATTGAAGTACCGTGCGTTCCTCTCGAGTAAAGTGCCCAATCAACCGTTTCAGAACTTGCTGGTAAACATAATTCATGGCCTGTTCGTGAATAGCGCTCATTGTTCTACTACCTACGTTTAAATATCAGTTTCGAGCAGCTGAAAAGTATGTGCCCGATCTATTGTGCGTGTAAGAGATTTGCTCGGCGCACCGTACGCCGATGAATAAACACTAGCACTCAGCAGCCATTCAAAATCGACACACTCACGGAGGATCCGAGCATGTCTCATGCACGCAAATGCAGCATTTACCGAGTGTTTAGGGCGGAAAGCACCGCCCTAGGATCGTTCCGACAAACTCCTACACACCTTTAACCAATCAATTAAAGAAGCGTCCCACCTACAGAACTCAAACAACTTATCCATTTGTTGAATTGAGACTTTCCTCGGGCCTTGTTGTTTCCATGATCCCACATGAGTGCTGCGTTGTTAGTTATGGCAACTACCAGCTGCGACTTCGAAGATTCAATCATTGCTCAGTCCTTGAGATGAAAGTGAAGATGCAATTATCAATGCTGGAGTATCGATTAACAGATACAGAACCTGGCCGAAAACCAGTCCAGATTGACACCAAGCGACAGGATGATGGCGCGCACACAACGACGCCGCGCTGGAATCCGGCGCGGCGTAAAGGAGAAAGGTAGATTTTGCTGGGCTAAAGCGCCAAACCGACGCTTTAGAGGTAGAGCAGGATGAGTCCTGTCAAATGGCGCTTTTGCCCCATTCGCCAGCGGGCTGGAAGAGTCGTTTGCGAATCTTCCTACACCCTAAACAGCTTCTACCTGCAACGCTACGCGTTCACGGCACGGACATTCGTCCATATAGCGGTGTGCTTCCACGAACTGGTTGAATGGAAACACTGTAGTTTTCAATGGCACCAGCACGCGATCAGCCGTGAGTTGGTTGATGTCACGCAGGGCACGTTGCAAAGCCACTTGGTCTTGGGTAATGCCCAGCTCCGGCTTGCCGGTGAAATTGCCTATGCAGTGCACAAAGAACTGAATGTTTTTCTGGAATGCAGCGCATGCCGGGAATGGCGTCTGGTTGCCACCCTGCAGGCCGTAAAGCACCAAGCTGCCACGGGGTGCCAATACATCACCGAGCAATGACATCTGCGGACCGCCAAGGCCGTCGAATACGACGTCCACGCCACGGTTATCAGTGAACTTGTTGACCTGCATCAGCAGATCCTGCTCTTCGGTGACAATGACTTTTTCCGCCCCGAGAGACAGCAAGTACTCGCGCTCTGCGCTGTCTTTGGTCGCGGCAATCACCCGCACACCCAAGGCTTTGCCCAGCTGTACAAAGGACGGGCCGGCGCAGTGGCTGGCGTCGGTGACCAGGGCGAACTGCCCAGGTTTGACGCGTGCCAGGTCCATGTACGCAAAGTAGGCAATCAGCAGCGGCGTGTAGTGCACGCTGGCTTCGATCGGGCTCAAGACATCCGGGTAACGGGTCAGGGCCGAACGGGGCAGGACGATCTGCTCGCCATACACCGGGTAATCATTGGGGCTCTCGGCCGGAAAACTGGCCACCTTATCGCCCACCGACAAATCTTCCACGCCGTCGCCTACTGCGACCACGACTCCGGCCATCTCATGGCCAAGCCCCGAGGGCAGGCGTGCATGGGAAGACGCCAGGTTCTGGCGCCACAAAATGTCATACCAACTGATGCCAATCGCTTCGACTCGCACCTGCACTTCGCCCGGTGCGGGCAACGCGGCTGCATGCTCTTCGCACTTGAGCACCTCGGCCGGACCAAACTTGTGAAAACGGATCGTGCGGGACATCGCAAACCTCGTCAAAGTAACCTCTAATGCCATGAACTCTATCTGGGCTTTCCCGGTAAGACCACAGGTCGCCGTTAATAGTCGACATGCCTGTCATTGATTCCGCACATGGGGAAAAGACTTCAGCTAACGTAGGAAAATTCAATTAGCCGGTGCAGAGTACCAGCCTTTCCCCGTAAGATTCATGCCGGTCATGCTTCTAAATGGAATCTGAAGGGTTCTGATATGGCCGCTCTCGTCAAGCAAGCTGACTCTTCCAGGACACAAGATGAACCGTAACGACCTGCGTCGTGTCGACCTTAACCTCTTGATCGTATTCGAAACCTTGATGCACGAGCGCAGCGTAACCCGCGCCGCCGAGAAACTCTTCCTCGGCCAGCCGGCCATCAGCGCGGCATTGTCACGCCTGCGCAGCCTGTTCGACGACCCGCTGTTCGTGCGCACCGGACGCAGCATGGAACCTTCGGCGCGCGCCGTGGAAATCTTCGCCCTGCTCTCTCCGGCCCTGGACTCGATTTCCACCGCCGTCAGCCGCGCCGCCGAGTTCGACCCGGCCACCAGCACCGCAGTGTTCCGTATCGGTCTGTCCGACGACGTCGAATTCGCCCTGTTGCCCCAACTGCTCAAACGCCTGCGCGCCGAAGCCCCGGGCATCGTACTGGTGGTACGCCGCGTCAACTACATTCTGATGCCCGGCCTGCTGGCCTCTGGCGAGATCTCCATCGGCGTCAGCTACACCGCCGACCTGCCGGCCAACGCCAAGCGCAAAGTCCTGCGCCGCAGCCTGCCCAAACTGCTGCGCGCCGACAGCGTGCCCGGCTCCCTGAGCCTGGACGACTTCTGCGCCCGCCCCCATGCACTGGTGTCGTTTGCCGGTGATTTGAGCGGCTTTATTGACGAAGAACTGGACAAGCTCGATCGCAAACGCCACGTAGTACTCGCCGTACCGCAGTTCAACGGGCTGGGCACTTTGCTGGCGGGCACGGATATTGTCGCCATCGTGCCGGACTACGCCGCCGAGGCACTGACCGCAGCAGGCGGTTTGCGTGCGGAAGAGCCGCCGTTGCCAGTGCGCTCGTTTGAGTTGCACATGGCGTGGCGTGGGTCGCAGGACAATGATCCTGGGGAGCGGTGGTTGCGGTCGCGAATTCAGATGTTTTTCGGGGACCCTGAGAGTCTCTAGGGGCCGGATGGCGGGCTGTTTATCCGATCACTTCTGCCTGTTCAAGGGCCATGGAGATCCATCCACCTCCAGCGCATTGCTACATTGGGGGCATATCTGAGGGCATGCTTTGGATGGTTAGAAAAGGATGGCCCCAGTCTAAGGTCTAGCAGCCCAAATCTCGAAAAATCACACGCTGATGACGGGATTGGCAGGGGCAAACTCGGCGTAGGACTACAGGAAGTTGGCGATGGAAAACATCCCATTGAGCGCGATCCAGTCCCACGAGATGAGAATCAAATAAGCCAGAAAATTCAGCTAAAGAACCCAATGACGAATAGCTTATGAACACTTAAGCTGCGAGCTATTACAAGCAGCTCGAGGGTCGACTGATGTCATTTGATTTCCACCACCTTCTACTCGTTTTTACCGCCTACATTGTTGGAGCGGCAAGCCCGGGGCCCAGCAATATGCGGATCATGGGCGTTGCCATGCACCAAGGCAGAAAACCTGCGCTGATGCTTGCAGCCGGAGTGATCAGTGGTTCTTTTTTTTGGGGATCGATGGCCGCCACAGGCGTCTCGGCCATTCTGCTTCAGTTCGCAGAGGCACTCTTCGTGCTCAAGATCGTCGGCGGAGCATACTTGCTTTTCCTAGCCCTGAAAGCGGGACGTTCTGCCCTGACACCTGACGAGAAAATTGAGAAAGCGCTGGGCGCAGCACCGCCTATCTCGGGTTTTGGCCTCTACCAGCGGGGCTTGCTTATGCACCTGACCAACCCAAAGGCATTACTGGGTTGGATCGCCACGATGACGCTCGGCCTGGGACCACAAGCGACACCTGAAACAGTTATGATCATCCTGGCTGGCTGTGCCGTGTTGAGCATTTCTATTTTCTGCGGTTATGCGATCGTTTTCTCCACGGCACCGATGATTCGGGGTTATCGCAGGGCGCGCCGATGGATTGAAGGCACCCTTGCGTTGGTCTTTGGCGCAGCAGGTTTTAAGCTGCTGTTCTCGCGCGCGTGATTCTATGCCTGCTCTTGTAGGGATGGCCTAAGTTCGAAAGCCATCCACCAGCTGCTTGAGTCGTGTGGCTTGTCGTTCAAGATCGTCACAAGCAAGCAGTGTGGCCTGCAGGTTTTCCACCCCTTCCTGGTTGAGGTTTTTGATCTCGGTGATGTCGATGTTCAGTGAACCGATGACCGAAGTTTGCTCTTCAGTTGCTGTCGCCACCGACTGGTTGATTCCGTCAATCTCGCCGATGCGCTGACTGACGCTGCCCAGCCGCTCACCGGCCTGGTTGGCGATAATCACGCCGTCCTTACTGTAGCGCTCGCTTTCGTTCATGGTGAGTACCGCCTCACGTGCGCCCATCTGAAGCTCTGCAATCATTGTATGGATCTCTTGGGCTGACGTCTGCGTGCGGTAAGCCAGGCTGCGAACTTCGTCAGCTACAACAGCAAACCCACGCCCGGCTTCACCCGCCCGCGCGGCCTCGATCGCGGCATTGAGTGCCAGCAGGTTGGTCTGTTCGGAAATGCCCTTGATGACTTCAAGAATTCGACCGATATTTTCGGTCTTACCATTCAGCGACTCTATGTTGCTGCATGACATGCGGATTTTCCCAGAGAGCGCGCCCATGGCATTTATCGTTTGGGTCACCACCTCGCGGCCATCTTCAGCCTGGCACCGGGCATCCGAAGCCTGAAGGGAAGCGTCACCCGCGTTACGCGCGATTTCCTGGGCCGCCGCGCCGAGTTCGTTAATCGCGGCCGCAATACTGTTGGTGCGATTGGCCTGGTCGTCCGAGTTCGACATTGACGCACTAGAGGTCTGCGTTACACGCCTGGCCACTTCATTGACATGCTCGGTAGCAGAAGACACTTCACGTATTGAGTGCTGAATACGTTCCACGAAAAGGTTGAAGTCTGCGGCCAGTTCTCCGAACTCATCTTTCGAATGCGCACTCAAGCGGCGGGTAAGGTCGCCCTCTCCCTGGGCGATATCCCGCATGGTTGTACCTATCAACCTCAGGGGCCGCATCAGTACGCGAATAAGCAAGCCCAGCAAAAGCAGCGTGGTCGCAACGGCAATAACCATCGACAAAATGGCGGAAGTGCGAAAATCATCAAGTGCCGCATAAGCTTTGCTTTTGTCGAGGGACAAACCGATATACCAGTTCACCGAAGGCAGTCCCTTGATCGGCGAGAACATCAAAATTTGAGGTTTTCCGTCCTGCTCCGTCTCGCTGATATGGGAGCTAAGTGATGGCGTGTTCAGGGGGTAAATATCGCTCAATTGCTTCATCACCCGTTCTTTTTCTGGATGAACCAACACCCTGCCATCTGCGTTGACCAGAAAGGCATAGCCAATTCCACCTAGGTCGAGCGAGCTGACAATGGTCGCCAGCGTCTCCAGTGTAAGATCCCCGCCTACCACTGCAAGCGGCTGGCCGTCCTGACTGACCGGCGTTGCAATGGTAATCATCAGTTGCCCTGTCGTCACATCGAGGTAAGGCTCAGTCAGCGTTGTCCCTCCTGCAGCCATTGCGTCGGTATACCAAGGCCGGGTGCGAGGATCGTAATCAGCAGGTAGATCGTCCTTTGGCCGGATGACAAAACTACCGTTACGACTGCCTAGATAAGTGAAGGTAAACGTCGATAGCAACGACCTCTGCTCCAGCAGCCGCGTGATGTTTTGCGACGCGGGATCATTGGCAACCGTCTGGGCAACATGATCTATTAGAAGTACCCGCCCAGAGAGCCAGGACTGAACGCTTGCAGCCGTGATCTTGCTCAGTTCCTCTAGGTGGTTTTCAAGGTTCGAGCGAATGGTTTTGCGCTGGATCGAGTCGTTGTAAAGCGTAAAAAGCGAAAACGCTGCGACAACAACGAATGATGCCGCAAGCAATACCTTATGACTGAACTTCAGGTTCGCAATCATCATGGTTTATCTCTAGGCGTGAAGTGTTGTAATTGTTATTCAATACCAAGGTGCGTCGATGAAGGCTTGATGACGGCCAGCTGTGGATAGGCCACCAGTTTCTCGAGGTGCAGTTCAGTGCTCTCCAGCCATGATTCAGTGATTGATCGGAAATGTTCCATATCCCGGCAGCGTATTCGGAGGCAGTAATCAAGCGCACCACTCACCAGGTGACACTCAATGACTTGCGGGCAAGCACTGACAAGCGCCTCAAATACCTTTTGCGTGCTGCATCCCCTGCCCTCAGCCAGTGTCACTAGAACCACCAGTGATAAACCGGGTAATAGCTTGCGCTCGTCAATAAATGCCCCGTAACCGCGGATGACGCCCAGCCTCTCCAGCTTGCGAACGCGTTGCTGACAAGGGCTCTCGCTCAAGTGCACCAGTGAGGCGAGTTTTTTATAGGTGATGCGCCCATTGCGGCGCAGTACGTCGACGATGGCCGCGTCGATGCGTCCCAAACCCTCATGGGCCGCGTGGTTCTTTGTTCCGCTGGTCATAGCCAAAGCATTTCACTTAAGCCCGTTGGACAGAAACTGCTGCAGGCGCTCGCTTCTGGGGTTATCCAGAATTTCAGGTCCGCCCTGCTCTTCAACCAGTCCTTGATGAAGGAACAGCAGTTGGTTCGACACTTTGCGTGCAAACCCCATTTCATGGGTCACCATGATCATGGTGCGCCCCTCTTCAGCAAGCCCCTGGATGACTTTGAGCACCTCGCCCACCACCTCAGGGTCAAGCGCCGAGGTGGGTTCGTCGAACAGCATGACTTCGGGCTCCATGGCGAGGGCGCGGGCGATCGCTACCCGCTGCTGTTGACCACCGGAAAGAAATGCAGGGAACTGATCGGCAACACGGGCAGGCAAGCCGACTTTATCCAAGTATCGCCGCGCACGGTCTTCTGCGTCTTTTTTGCTGACGCCTAGCACCCGGCGCGGGGCAATGGTGATGTTTTCCAACACGGTCATGTGTCCCCACAGGTTGAAATGCTGGAAGACCATGGCCAAGCGGGTACGCAGTCGTTGCAGCTCGCGGTCATCCGCCACACGTAATCCAGCATGATTTTTAACCATGCAAATTGGTTTGCCATCCAAACTCATGGCACCGTCGTTGGGTGTTTCGAGAAAATTGATACAGCGCAGGAACGTACTCTTTCCCGAACCGCTCGCGCCGATCAGGCTAATGACATCGCCCGTTTTGGCCTGCAGGGAAACACCCTTGAGTACTTCATGGGTACCGTAACTCTTGTGTAGTCCGTCAACCGTCAATTTGTACATGTTCGCAATCATCCTCTAAGCGGGTTGGGAGCGGCCCTGTCAGATACAGGGCTCAGTGAGTCGGCCCTAAAAAGGCCAGCCAATGACGTTCGGCAATTCGGAACACTCCGACCAACGCAAAGGTGACCGTCAGGTAAATCAGTGCCGCAATCCCAAACGATTGAAAGGTTAAAAAGGTCGCTGAGTTCGCGTCACGGGCAACTTTGAGAATGTCCGGCACCGTGGCGGTGAATGCCACCGTGGTTGAGTGCAGCATCAAGATCACTTCGTTGCTGTAATACGGCAGCGAGCGACGCAAGGCTGACGGCATGATCACAAACGCATAGAGTTTCCATCCCGAGAGGCCATACGCTTTTGCCGCCTCGACTTCGCCATGAGCGATGTTGCGAATGGCCCCGGCAAATATCTCGGTGGTGTAAGCGCACGTGTTCAGAGCGAAGGCAAGAATGGTGCAGTTCATTGCATCGCGAAAGAATGCGTCCAACACAGGCTGAGCGCGTATTGCGGCGAGGCTGTAGATTCCGGTGTAGCAGATCAGCAGTTGGATGTAGAGCGGTGTCCCCCTGAACAGGTAGGTATAAAACTGCACTGGCCAGCGCACGTAAAACCTGGGGGACACGCGTGCGATGGACAATGGAATAGATACGATAAAGCCGATGAAAAGCGATGCGCTGAGCAACCATAGTGTCATGGCCAGACCAGTGATTTGCTGGCCATCGCTGTAGACGAATGACCTCCAGTACTCCTGCAGTAGTTCGATCATCGCACTGCCTCCCGTAAACCCGCGGCGTAGTGTTTTTCCAGACAGCGCAGGACGAAGTTGGAGATGCTGGTGATGATCAGGTAGGTCAGTGCAGCCAGTACCAGGAAAAAGAACAATTGATAGGTACTTTTTCCTGCGTCCTGGGCAGCCTTTACCAAATCAGCCAGGCCGATGATCGACACCAATGCGGTGGCTTTAAGAATTACCATCCAGTTATTACCCAGCCCCGGGAGGGCAAACCGCATCATTTGCGGGAATACCACAAAGCGAAAACGCTGGGCGCGACTTAACCCATAGGCAGTAGCGGCTTCGACCTGTCCACGGGGTACGGCCAGCATGGCGCCACGGAAAGTTTCGGTGAAATAGGCGCCGTAGATAAAACCAAGGGTGATGATTCCTGCGACGAAGGGATTGATTTCGATGTACTGCCAGCCCAATGCCACTGTGATGACCGTCAGCCAGGTTTGCAGACTGTAGAAAATCAACAGCATCAGCACCAGATCCGGCACCCCACGAATCAGTGTGGTGTAGAGCTGCGCGGGCATACGCAGCAGCTTGAGACTGGACAGTTTAGCGCTGGCGCCCATCAACCCGAGCAATACGCTAAGCAAAAGAGAGCACAGGGACAGCTTGACGGTCATCCAAGCGCCTTCGAGCAGCAGCGGGCCGAAGCCTTGCAAGCTGAATGCAGAGAGCCCCAATGCGCCTAATAATGTTTCAAACATGATCAACAACCTATAGCGAAAACGCCCATCCAGCGGACGAGCGCCGGGTGGTTATTTGCCGCTGTAAAGATTCAGATCGCCAAAATGCTGCTTCTGGATCGAATCATAGGTGCCATCGTCGTGAAGAGCCTGGATCGCTTTGTCCAGCAAGGCCTTGAGCTCTGTATTGCCCTTGGCGATGCCGATGGCTGTTTTGGAGGGAAGATAAGGGCTCTCGACCGACGGGCTCATTTCGTAGTCAGCGCCCTGGGGGGAGTTGATAAAACCCAGTTGGGCTTGAAGCGCATCCTGAAGGGATGCATCCAGCCGACCCGCTACCAGGTCGTAATACACCTGATCCTGGTTCTGATAGGACTGGATTTTTACCCCGGCTTTGTCCAGCACGGCCTTGGCGTAAGCTTCCTGGATACTGCCTTGAAAATAGCCAACCGTTTTGCCTTTGAGTGATGCCACATCCGTGCTCAGGTCCGACCCCTTCTTGAACACATAGGACGTGAATCCGGAGAAAAGCTCGCTTGAAAAATCAATGGCTTTTTCACGAGTGGCCGTCACGGTCATGGATGACAGGATACCGTCGAACTTGCCGGCCCTGAGGCCTGGAATCAGGCCATCAAAATCGCTTTCCACCCAGATGCATTTGACTGAAAGCTTGGCGCAAATCGCGTTGCCCAAGTCAATATCAAATCCCTTGAGGCTGCCATCGGCGGCCTTGGACTCAAACGGCGCGTAATTGGCATCTACGCCGAAACGCAAGGTGGAGTATTCTTTGGCAGACACTGCACTTGTGCACAACGCCAAGCCCATTACTAAACATAGCTTCTTTAGCGAAATCATAATTACATCCCTAGATATTGTAGTTGGATTAAGGGCAGTAAACATCCGACAGCATTAACCATGACGCTCGTTATTATTTAACGAGACCTGCGTCTCGACTTGAACGTTACCTGAGTACGGCGACTTTACGAATATGGCAAATTGAACGTTATCACGAGCAAAATGCTCGCCTTTCAAGCAGACACCAATTTCATCATTAACAATCCACTGACAATCAATACGGCGGCCACGATACGCAACAGCGTGGCGGGTTCACCCATGAAGAAAATACCCGCAGCAAAAGCCCCCACAGCGCCGATCCCCGTCCAGATGGTGTACGCCGTACCCAGCGGCAAGCTCTTCATCGAGAAGGATAA
The DNA here is from genome assembly GCF_002255865.1 of Pseudomonas sp. PGPPP1. Lineage (NCBI taxonomy): Bacteria > Pseudomonadati > Pseudomonadota > Gammaproteobacteria > Pseudomonadales > Pseudomonadaceae > Pseudomonas > Pseudomonas sp. PGPPP1. The sequence goes on from NZ_NKIG01000001.1 coordinate 869,642, forward strand.
AAGCGCGAAACTGGCAACCACGGTGACAAATGTAATGACCGTGGGCACCAATCGCGTAAACCCTTCAGATTGTTTCATCGAAAAAGCCCACACAACTTCAAATATCCCCGCAACTATCAAACTCACCCAAGCCATGAGCAACTCCCAATCAATAAAAAACACCAAGACTGTTTGCGCCAGGCGCAATTAATACGTCAACGTTATTAAAAAGACCCCCGCGAGGACGGGGGTAAAGACGGGTTGACCAAACCCTGGTTACATAGCGCCCGTATTCAAATCACTTGAATGTTGCGTCCAGCGCGAACGCAATATCCTTGATCAAGTCTTCTGGGTCTTCCAGCCCTACAGAAAACCGCAAATGACCGTACTGGCGGAACTCTTCGGGGTACTTGTCAAAGCCACCTCGACCCTCTGCACCTACGTGCACGATCAGTGATTCGTCATGCCCTAATGAAACGGCCGACGTGATGATGCGCAGGTTCGAGACAAAGCGATTCTGGGTATCAGGATCACCCTCTACGGCAAACGCCATCACAGCACCATAGCCCTTGCCCGCAAATTGCCGGCGCGCCAACTCATGCTGCGGGTGGGAGGGCAAACCGGGGTAGTAGACGTAGGCAATCCGATCATCGCTATCCAGAAACTGAGCCAACTTTTCGGCCGAGTTCAATAATTGCTTCAAGCGCAAAGGCAACGTGACCGAGCCGCGCATGATCATCCACGCGTTGAACGGCGAAATGGTCGCGCCGAGGTCAACCAAGGCATCATTCTTGATCTTGTTGATCAACTGGTTGGAGCCGATCACTACCCCGCCCATCGCATCACCATGGCCATTGATGTACTTGGTCAATGAGTGAATGACGAAGTCGACACCGTGTTGACTTGCACGAAAAAATGGAGGCGGCGTGAATGTGGCATCCACAGAGATCAGCGCGCCATGGGCGTGCGCAATCTCAGCCAATGCGGCAATGTCAGCAACTTTCGTGGTGGGGTTGGCGATCGTTTCAGTGTGGATCAGCTTGGTATTGGGGCGAATGGCGTTACGTACCGATTCCAGGTCACCTACGTCTACGAAGGTTGCCTCAATGCCGTAACGTTCAGGCAGTAGTTCGGCGAAAAGCCGCCAGACTGCCTGGTAGGTGATGTCACTGACGATGACGTGATCACCACTTTTCAAGAATGAAAAAAATACCGAGTGCAAAGCAGCAACACCGGTCGCGAATACTACCGCGTCTTCACAACCCTCAAGGGCTGCGAGTTTTTTCTCAAGGCAAACCTGGTTGTGGCCTTGATTGCGTGTGTACACGAGCCCGTCCGGGCTCGACCAGTCCATGGTCGCCGGATCTTCCGGCAAGAGATAGGAGTTCGCCATGACCAATGGTGTACGGACGGCGCCACTGGTGACATCTGCGACATTGCCGCCATGAACAGCAAGTGTCGCTGCAGATAATGTCGAAAGGTTGTGCTTATCGGGGCGCATGTCGTTTCCTCTTTATTGTTGTGTGTTTCATTCTGGAGTTGAGCGAGTTGCTTAGCTTCCACTCACACCGTTAATGCAAACGACCTTGGGTTGCGTCATGTCTTCGTAAGCGAAACGTACGCCCTCACGACCCATGCTCCCGTACTTGAAGCCGCCGAAAGGCATTGCATCAAAACGGTAGTCGGAAGAGTCGTTGATCATCACCCCGCCCGCCTCCAGGCGTTTAGCGGCGGTCATTGCAACCTTCAGATTGCTGGTGAAGATCCCAGCATGCAGGCTGTATTCAGGTTCGTTAGCCAGTGCCAATGCTTCATCCAGGGAGGCGACGCTCTGAAGTATGACTACCGGACTGAACACCTCTTCGCACCACAACTTGCATTGGCGGTCGACGCCTTCCAGCACGGTAGGTGAATAGAGTGAGCCGTTACATGTGTTGCCAAACAACAACGTGGCGCCTTTGGCAATGGCGTCATTGACCACTTCCTCGGTACGCTTGGCTGACGCCTCGGTAATCATCGGCCCTACGTCCGTCTGCTCATCTGCAGGGTTACCGACGATCAACTTAGAGGTCTGTTCAACAAAGCGCGTTTTGAAGGCTTCATAGAGTGAGGCCTCGATGAGGATCCGTTGGGTACCGATGCAGTTTTGTCCGGCCGCCCAGAAAGCCCCCGACACGCATGAATCAACGGTTTCATCCAAATCACAATCAGCCATCACGATGACCGGCGCATTACCGCCAAGGTCCATCGCTAGCTTCTTGAGGCCAGCTGTACGAGCGATCTGCTCACCCGTGACAAAGCCGCCGGTGAAAGACACCATGCGCACCGCACGGTGGGCCACAAGCGCCTTGCCCAGGGCGGCGCCGCCTGTTGCGACGGTGACAACAACCGGAGGCAGACCCGCGTCGATCAAGCACTCCACCAGCTTGATCGCTGATAGCGGTGTGAGCTCAGACGGCTTGAGAACAACTGCATTTCCTCCTGCAATGGCAGGCCCCAATTTATGCGCGACCAGGTTAAGCGGGTCGTTGTAAGGGGTGATGGCGACGATGACGCCCAACGGTTCACGAGTGAACCAGCCCTGGCGGGACTCAGACCCGACATAGGCGTCAAAAGGAATGACTTCACCGGCATTGCGCTTGGCTTCTTCGGCAGACAACTTCAAGGTATTGACGCATCGCAACACCTCCTTTCGCGCCTGCTTCAGCGTTTTTCCTGACTCCGCGACGATCAGTTTGGCAAAGGAGTCCTTGTCACGCTCGACTGAGCTTGCGGCCTTTTCCAAGATACGCGCACGCTCATGGCGTGGCAGATCCTTGGCAATCAAGGCACCTAAAATGGCGGTGTCAACTATCGTGGTAGCGGATGATGCGGGTATGTCTGCCACTTCACCCACTTTGCTGCCGTCAAACGGGCTGAGCACCGTAATGGCCTTATAATCAGCAGCGAGCAAGAGACTCAAGCTATTCATGATTACTTACCTGACGTGGTTTTGTGGTTGTGGATGCTTACGATGTCGGCGAGCAAGGCAAATGCGGTTTCAAAACGACCTGCCCCCGCACCCACTACAGTGACGGGACCGAGAATGGCCGTGTTGAAGGTAATTGCGTTGGTGGCTCCGCTCACGGCTGAGAGCGCGTCGCTCGCCGGCAAGAGCTTCGGACTCACCGATGCTGAAATCGAACCATCGCTGCGTTTCTCTGCGCTGCCAATCAGCTTCCAGCGGGCATTCGCTTTCGACGCCTCGGCAATATCCTTGGCCGTGATTTCAGAAATCCCTTTGCACAGGACGTCGCTTGGTTTGAGTTTTGCGCCTAGCAGTTCATTGGCGAGGATGACAACCTTCAAGCGCACATCGTGCCCTTCTACATCCGCTGTTGGGTCAGCTTCGGCATACCCCAATTCCTGCGCTTTTGCGACAGCACTGGAGAAGTCCAACCCCGTCTCCATGCTGGAGAGGACAAAGTTTGAAGTACCGTTGAGGATCCCCTTGAAGCCGGTGATTTCCGAGCCTGCCAGTGACTCCTTGGCCAAACGGATAACCGGGGTCCCGCTCATGACAGAACCTTCAAATTCAAAGCGGGCGCCGGTGCTATCGGCCAGCGTCTTCAAGCTTTGTGCATGCAGCGCCACGGGCCCTTTGTTGGTGGTCACGACACTGACGCCCTCTTCCAGAGCCCAGCGGCAGAAGGTCGTAGCCGGTTCACCATCCACAGGATTGGTGAACGTTGCCTCAGCGACAATATCGGCGCCAGAGAAGCGGATAACGGTTTCGTTTGCCGGCTCAGCAGTCCCGCCGGCCAGGGTCCTGAAACTGCCTTTAGCAGCAGGCACTGCTGCCAATTCACGAGCGTCCAGGCCGTCTTTGTTAATGATCGAACCGAGGTAAAGGTCACTGACACCGACAATCTTCAAGGTAAAACCTAATTCATCGGCCCAACGCGAATTCTTATCGGCAATAAGCTGGGTCAGCGCGCGGTTAACGCCACCAAATCCAAGCAACGCAATTTTGTATTCAGTCACGACAGGGTTCTCATTGTTATGTTGTGGTGCTGAGATAGTAAGCCGCCGACTTAACTTTACGAATATGGCAAACAGAACGTTGTTGCGAGCAAAATGCTCGTACAACAGCGCAACTTGCTATTTTGTGCTCGACAGAACAAAAGACGTTACGGTATTCAGGACTCCCGGCAGCGTCGAGATCTCACTCCATACCCTGTGGATACGATCTGCATTCATCGCCTGAACCGTCAGTACAATATCGAGGTCGCCACTCATCACATTGCAGGAAATAACTTCAGGCATTGCACCAACGGAGCGAACAACTTCTGAATCTCGCATACGATCCTTACGATAAACGAAGATTAACGCATTAATGGGTCCTGCATCAGCTGAAGGCATACCTTTAATAATTGTGTAGCCTCGGACATACCCATCGCGCTCCAATCGCTCAATCCGCAGCCTGACTGCGTTCCTGGACAAATTGACTTTTAGGGCAATATCGTTGTGGGCCAACCGTGCATTGCGAGTTAGCTCCTCCAAAATCTTTTCATCAACTTTATCTAAAACACGTTTCATCTCTGGCTCCGGACTTATAACGAGTGAGACTCCGTGTCCTTTGATAATGCCCTGACCAATGAGATCAGCGACCTGACGTCGTTGGGAATTGAAGTACAGTCTTGTTCAGCAACTACAGGAACACCCATTGTATTTAGGTGGCCAACCATCTCTGACTTTTGGGTTGCAGTGCCAACTTTCGACGGATGTGTGGTTGCCAGGCAAATCATGGGGATCATCAAGCTGCGTCTGCTTGCACGTGCAGCGCGCAAGCCGATAGCGGTATTGGGACTGACCAGATATCCACTCTCTGCAAAGACCTCATGAATACAACTGAATGCGTCTGCATCGTCCACAGCCAGTGAGTCAAACAGTTTGCGTGCCTCCAACCATTCATCCTGCGCTAACTGAATAGTTCCCTCGCCTTCTAGCAACTGCATATTACGAGCTACTTTTTCTCCGCATCGATTTAAAATGCTCCACTGTAGGCGCTCAAAATTAGAGGCTAATGAAACATTCATAGTGGGAATTTTGGTAGTACGAATTTCATTTCGACTGTACAGATTTGATTGGAGAAAGTTATGCAGTCCGGCGTTAGCATTCGTGGCAACGATAAGCTGTCGAATCGGCAGTCCCATTTGCTTGGCAATATAACCAGCGTACAGGGCGCCAAAATTTCCAGTCGGGACACTGAAAGCAATCTCTCTTTTAGGCGCACCGAGCTGAAGAGCAGAATAGAAATAGAAGGCGAGGTGCGCAAGTACGCGAACCCAATGCACTGAGTTGAACGAAATAAGATGCTGCCGTGCATTATTACTTTGTTTCAGGAACTGCTCACACAAACGATGACAATCAGAATAGTCTCCGTCGACCGCAACATTCACAACATTATCTTCGTGCGTACTCAGTAAGCGTAGGCGATCCTCCGCCGTTAACCCCATGGAAGGATGCAATACCAACAACGTAACGCCCTTCATTCCCGAAAATGCTTTTATTGCTGCGGCGCCAGTATCTCCACCTGTACAACCTATAATCAGCGCCTTCTTACCAGACCTGAGTAAATCATGATCGATAAAGCGAGACATCAACTGAAGGCCAACGTCTTGGTAGACGCCTGACGGCCCATGAAACAATTCGAGTATCCACTCGTTACTTGCGGTCTGGTACAGCGGTGTCACTGCATTGCTTTTAAAACAATCAAAAATCTCCTCAAGCATCCGAGACAACAGATCCTGCTCGATCCATCCCCCCAGAAAGGGCTCGATTACGTAGCGAGCCAATTCATGGAAGGGCAACCATTCGAGCTTTGAGAGCTCCTCCTTTTTGAAGCGGGGAACCTTGTGCGGCACGTACAAACCACCGTCAGGCGCGTACGCCCCCATCAGCACCTCGCTGAATTCGTACGTTCTACCCGGGGTCCGTGTGCTGACGTATTTCATGATCCAAGACACCCTCAAGCCATTTCCGAGCCGGCCGCCTGCAAGCTGGGGCTTCTGCGGAATTCAATGCGGTAGCGTTAATCGCCTTTGATCCAGCTTCATACCAATGACCATAAAAGTCAATATATCGACTATTATATCTCGCTAACGGTATTCCGTTCCCGTTACACGAACCCCCCTTTTGTCCAAGCCCATGGGATGTGCGAGGGCCGACAATGCTTAGAAATGGGAGAACACCATGTGTGCCAAGAATCTGCTGCACTCGCTTTATCAGTACAAGGCATGGTCTGAGGATGTGTTATTCAGGTGCTTGAAAGCGCCCATTTCGCAGTCGTTTCCTGTGGAAATGGAGAAGGCCTGTTATTGGCTCAGGCACATCAATATTGTGGACCAACTATTCATCGCCAGGCTGCAGGGAAAACCGGAGGAATTTGACGACGTCGTCACTGAGCAGCGGCAAGACATTCGTCAGTTGGAAGAGGCTTTCACAACGGCAAATCAATGGTTTGTCGATTACACGAAATCAGTCACTGCAAAGGAGCTGTCTGAACCGGTGGAATTTATTTTCAAGGATGGCAAACCCGGCAACATGACCAAAGAACAAATCCTTGCTCATGTGCTTTCTCATGGCCTGCAGCATCGAGGAAGTGTTAGCACGATCCTACCCAGGGAAATCCTGGAGGGACACCAAGATCATTTCACGACGTTTTTGAAACTGTAGGCAGTTGGATTTCTGCCTCCTCAACCATGATGAGGCAGAGTGTTCACCGCAGTGCTCAGCTCAGTTCGAGCGCGTCTATCACCGCTGCAATTTGCTTGCGTCCTTCCCCTTCGATGGTTCTAAGCGGCAAAGGCACGCTCGGAGAGTGAGTAATGCCGCGTAGCTCCGCTGCAGTGGCTATCACGCGAAAGCTACCGCCAAATTGGCTGAACAATGCCCAAAGCGGCTTCAAGGATTCGGAGAGACGCATAGCCTCAAAGGCGTCACCTGACAATGCTGCTCGTGTGATGGCGAGCGCCGTATTGGGGAACAAACCGCCCATGACCGAATACCAGGCATCGCAGCCGGCATTCATTCCAACAGCGGCAAACGCATCGCCGCTTATTCCAATAGTCACGTGACTCGGAATCAATTTCTGCAGGCGCTCCACACGCTCCCTGGCCAGATGCGGCGCCTCGGGGACGCCAGGGATTTTGATTGAGCTGACATTGGGTAGCTCTGCAATACGCCCGTGTAACTCATCGGTAAATTCGAAATGAGTGGTACCAGGATTGTCATAGACACATAGCGGGATTGAGACGTTGGCCGAAACCATTTCGTACATCGAGAACACATCGTCCTGAGTCAGTTTTTGATATGACACGGGTGGCAGCAGCAAGGCTTTGACCCCCACGGCTTGCGCATCCTCAGCCAGCAGCAAAACGTCGCGTGTACGCAGCGCGCCGATGCTCACCATCACAGGCACGTCCTCCGCGGCCTCTACTGCCAACTGAGCAACTCGAGAACGTTCGGCTCGAGAAAGATACGCATAGCTTCCGGTGGATCCTAGAGCCCCGATGGAATCTACTTTAGCTGCCACCAATTGCTGCACAAGACAAGTAAAAGCATTTTCGTCCACACCCTGCTCATCCATAGGGGTCAGAGGAAATGCACTAAGACCGGTAAACATCGTCATCACTCCTTGCAGTGGTCTATGGACTATTTGGCCCCAGGACCAATCAGTGAGCTTTCGATCTGGACGCCTGGCATCATTTGCTGCAACCCTTCGATGAGTTTGTCCCCCGCTTCCGTCAGGGCTTCAAGCGGCATCGCCGGCAGACTCTCCAGAATGAACCACATGCTCCTCGCGTCAGCACCGAGACGGGTCCTGACACCTTGCCGCCAATTCCAGCGACGGCAGGTCACGCCTTTGTCATCGCGCCAGACAACCTCGCCGGCATCCGGATACTCGAAGGCAGCAGCCCCCTCTTTCATCGTGTCAAAAGCCTCAGTGCCATCAGCGACTACGAGCCGTGGGGAGCCCACATAGGCTTCAATGTTTTCCCCGCCAACCGGGATGGCGTACTCAATGCTGATTGCGTTGTAGAGATCGACGATGGGATCCAGGCTAGGCAAGCTGCCGTCACGTAAAACTCGTTTACGCAGCGCTTCAGCTGAACAAGGTGTGCGCTGCGGCTTGGCCCCAAACTTTCGAAAGGTCTCAGCCCATGCAGCCAGATGGCCTTCTCCCCAGCTTGGCCCACCTTCCTGCACAGACTTGCAAGCACGGTCCAGCGCAGCCTGGGCCACCTCAGGATGAGCCAGTGGTGCAGCTTCCACCACGATACTCAGGGCCCTGAACTCCGGCGCCAGCTCGGCAACGGCTTGATCGATTAACGGCAGTACGGACAGCATCAAAAACCTCCAGGAACCTAAATGTCATTTCATGCTAGTCAGCGACGACCAATAAAGTCAATATAATGACTATTATCATCTACTATAACGGCTGATCCGATTGACGGAGCTACTTATAAAGGCCGAGAATCCCAGCACATTTTTCTCATGACCTTCATCAATGACCACCAATACCAGCCTGTCGAGTACCCCTGGCGCTGATGCTCATGCCGTCAGCCTGGCCGTTGCGCGCACACTTAAACAGGCACGCAAAACACAGAAGATCACGCTGGATGAACTTTCCCGCCGTGCTGGCGTGAGCAAAGGAATGGTTGTCGAAATAGAGAAATGTACGGCGAACCCCAGTATCGGCATCCTTTGCAAAATCGCCGCCGCGCTGGGCCTGTCCGTTGCAGACATCGTCAATGTGAGCGAAGCCCCGTCCGCCCATATCATCGACAGCCAAGACATCCCCACGCTCTGGACCGGGGACCTGGGAGGAACGGCGCGCCTTCTGGCTGGAACGTCCGGACCAAATATGATCGAACTGTGGCGTTGGGAAATGCACCCAGGCGAATCCTTCTCTTCACAGGGGCATCCTCAGGGCACGCTTGAGCTGTTTCATGTGGAAAAAGGCGCGCTGAAATGTGTGGTAGGGGAAACAGAGTTGGTCATTCCTGCGGGGAGTTCGGCAGTGGCCAAAACCGATGTTCCCCATTCCTATTCCAACGCTGGCAGATCCAAGTTGGTATTCACTATGTCCGTGACCGAGATGCATCAGTAGATAGCAGCAGGCTGGCCGTCAGTAAGCATCTGCAAAGTGGACGAACCTGCCAATTTCAAAGGGGTTGTTACCACTGAACCCGATCAATTACTGCGGTGGATCACCACCAGGGCGCGCATTCACAATTGCTCGAGCAGCGCATGTGACTGGGGGCAAAATTGGGGGCACATTTAGCATTTTACAGCCTAAGAACACTGTTCTAGAGCCCAGTCAAAATGTTTTTTGGCGACCCCGATAGCCTGTAAACACGATCGCACCCGACTCCAAACCCTTTAAAACAACCTCCTTTTTAAGGAGGTCAGCGAACCTGCCTACTGCGCAAGAAACGCTCAAGTACATTTTTTGTGATCATCACGGTGTAAATGTCTGCCTGCATGAGCCCATGTACCCACTCGCAGGTGGCGGCGGTAAAGACCTCGCCTCGTCCTTTGTGGAAGTGCACTACCATGCCGGCCCCACGGCTGTGAGACGCGATGCTGGCGTCGCTGAGTTCGGGTGCCAGGATGGACGCGCGAAACCGGGCGTCGCCGTCGCCGAGCATGAATGAATAGTCGTCCTCGGACCGGCCGTGCTCGGCGTTGGTCGCCCAGCCCATTGCGAGAATGTGCACTCCGTTGGGCGCTCCGTCGGTGCCGAGCGGTTCTGGAAGGCCGTCGATGAACGTGTATTCGAGGCCATCCACTTCATAGCCAAAGATGTTGGCTTCGTCGCCGAACATGTCCGCGTAGCCAAGGCCCGTCCCCCTAAACGCCCAGTGCTCAGGCCTGAAGACTGTGTATCCGCGCGGGTGGCGCGGTGCCATTCCCCCAAAGCTGCCGTATATCCCGCGCAGCGCATTCACCCCGAACGTCGATGCCCCGGGGTGATTTACCCTCGGATCTTCCCAGGCCCCTGTTAGCCGATGCGGCTCGGTAGCCGCTACAGGATCGAGCGCGCCGGCATCGTACTTGTAGGCCACCTGCCGCCGACCCTCATCCTCCAGGCGAATCTGCCACATAAAATTGCCGGCAAATCGCGCGACCTTACCGCCCTCCTCGACAAAGGCGTCGACATGGTCGCGCATTTCCCGAGTCCAGTACTCGTCGTGTCCGGCGAAGACGGCGCAGGCGTAACCCTCCAACGCGTGCGGGTCGTGATGCAAATCGTCCTGGGTGAGGATATGCACCGTATAACCTTGCTGTTCGGCCCAGACCACAAAGGGTCTCTCGAAAGAGGCCCACCCCGCCAGCGCGTAGTACTTGGCGTAACCGTTAAGGCCAGCCCATTCGATGAACTCATAGCGCGCCGGCCCGGGCTTGCGGGGCCGGCGCGCATTGACGCAACGTGGCGCATCGTCCGGCAGCCACACCTGCCCTCGCGCCCAGGGACGCTGTGCCGACAGCAACGGTGAGCGTCCACGTGGCGTGCCGGGGTGGAGGCCAAAGTAATGATTGGCACCGCCCCAGTCGTTATAAGCGGCCCACGTTGATGTGGCCGCGACGAGTACCAAGGCATCGGCACGCTTGCGTAGCGCCTTGACGATAAACAGATGATGCCCGAGGACGCTGCCAGCGCTGTCGCGTACTTCCACTATGTAGCCACCCTGCTCGGCATCAGCGGGGATTGGCCATTGCAGGAAGACTGGCCAGTGGCAGCCATGCTCATAGGCACGTTCAGGCAGGGGGTGGAATCGAGCATCCAGGCTGCCGGTGGTATGCAGCGTGCGCGCAATGGCGCCATCGCGATAGATCCTGAGGCTCACCTGCGGGCAGTTCGACGACAGATAAAGGCAAACCGAATCACCCGGGCTATAGGCGCGGCGATCCGAATAGCACCAGGCCGCCGCCGGGCCTGATTCTGAAGGGACTTCCACCCAGGTCTCGCGTGCGGCCTGGCGTGGCCCTGAAGTCTGGCTGACGGTCACGTTGGCGCCGGGCCGTTCACCTCGTGCAGCGGGGTTTTTGAGGTCTGTGGAATTCATTGAGTCGTACTCCTTTATTCGGCTGATTTGGCGGATCGACCAGCCAAGGTATGTGCGCTGGCTCGAGCGCCAGGCGCCTCGATGTGCGCAAGGTCGATGCCCGCCGTTTCGTCGATCAGAAACCCTGCCAAAACGGTCACTACGCCCAACCCGATCACATAGCTGACGTACAGATAGCCAAGGTCGGCGCCGCTAAGATAGGTGTGCAGGTAGGGAGCAGTGCCGCCAAAGATCGCCACTGACACCGACGAGACCAAGCCGACGCCTTGGGCCCGTGCCTGGGTGGGTACCTGCTCGGAGAGCACCGCGGGGAAAATCGCCGCAATCAGCGACCACGCGCCGAGCCCCAGCAGTTGGGCCAGGAACAGCGTGTAGGGCTCAGTGGTCACCATTATCGAGAGCGGATAGGTCAGTACGATCACCCCCAGGCCCCAGGCAATGACCATGGGCCGGCGCCCTACCCGATCGGACAACATTCCGCAGACCGGCAACCAGCACACACAGAGGATCTGCGCGAGAAGACTGGCGACGTAGGCACCCGTGGCGTCCATGCCTTGGGCAATCGCCGTCGCAGCGCCGAACGTGACCCAGGCGTAGTAAGTGACATTGGCGGCCGCAGCAAGCATGACGATGTTACGTGCAACGCGGAGCATCTCCCCCGTGGACAGCTTGCGCGGCGGCCGCGCCTGCCCCTGCTGCGCTACAAACACATGAGACTCCTGCGCACCGCGGCGCAAGAACAGCGCGTAAATACCGAGCACTCCACCGATAGCGAAACCTATCCTCCAGCCGTAATCACCCATGGCCTGCGCGCCCAGCAGCCAGGTGAGTGTCGCCGCCACGGCCGTCGCAGCCATCACCCCCAGCGTCACCCCCACATAGACCGAACTCGACCATAAGCCACGGTGTTTGCTGGGAGCGATCTCGGCGACATAGGTGTAGGAAACTCCTGTCTCGCCACCATGGGCGAGCCCCTGCATAAGCCGGAAAAACAGCAGCGCGACCGAGGCATACAGGCCGATGCTCTGGTAGTCAGGAATCAGCGCGATGCCCAGGCTGCTGATCGCAAGCAGCAGCATGGTGAGCACCATGATGGTCCGACGCCCCAGCCGGTCACTCAGTCGGCCAAACAACCATCCGCCGACAGGGCGTGCGACAAAGCCAACCGCAAACACAGCCAGAGTCGCGAGCATCGCCGAGCGTGCATCGGTCTTGTCAAACAGGTTGCTTGCCAGGTACACCGAAAAGGTTGCGTAGAGGGTCCAGTCAAACCATTCGAGCGCATTGCCGATACCGGCCGCGCGCAACGATTTGAGGCGTCCTTGGTGAGACGTCGTATTGTTCATGGGTTAATTCCTGATTACGGATGGGATTGAAGCGATTTTGCAAGCCGGATCAAAGGTGCAGCGCGGGCTTGGGCTGGCGAGCGCCATGGGCAGAAGGGACGCGGACCCGCAACGCAATCAGCAGCGCGGCCAGCAGCATCAGCACGGCCGCTGCAACGAATACGCCTGCGCTGCCACCGACGCTGAACACCGCACCACCCGCAGCGGCGCCTGTTGCGATGGCGGACTGCACAGAGGCCACCACCATGCCTCCGGCGCTTTCCGCCTGATCAGGTACCGCACTGGCAACCCAGTTCGACCACGCCACCGGCACCCCACCAAAGGCCAGGCCCCAGATCGCCAGAAGTACCGTCTGCCCGGGCAACGACGCTGGCAACAGCACCAACGCCAGTGCTGCAACGCCGACCAGCGCGGGCATCAACACTAATGTGGCCAGCGGGTGGCGCTCCAGCAGCCTCCCGGCCAACAGCGTGCCGACGAAATTGGCCACACCGAAGCCCAGCAACATCAGTGAGAGCCCTTGCGGGCCAATGCCGGTCGTCCCTTCAAGAAATGGCCGAACATAGGTGAACATCGCGAAGTGCCCGCTGTGCACCAGCACACAACCGAACATCCCGATGGCAATGCCTGGGCGCCGCAACACTTCTAAAACTGTGCGCAGCCTTGCCGGCCGACGCGGCGCGAGACGCGGCAGAGTGAACGACTGAAAAGCCAGGGTCAGCATGCCTACCGCCGCCGCTGCAAAAAACGCGCTGCGCCAGCCATACAGCCCGCCCAGATAGCTGCCCAGCGGCACTGCAACGACCGTCCCGATGGCAATGCCGCTGAAAATAATCGATAGCGCCCGGGGCAGTAGAGCGCTCGGCACCAACCGCATCGCTACCGCCGCGGCCATGCTCCAGAACCCGCCAAGGGCAATGCCCAGCAAGATGCGCATCAACAACAGCACCGCGAAGCTGGAGGAAACGGCGACCAACACATTGGATGCGACCATCAACGTGGAAAACCCCAGCAGCACCCAACGCCGGTCGATGCCACGGGTCAGGCCTGGCACCAACAAGCCGGCGAACAGCGCTACGACGGCTGTCACCGTTACCGCCTGGCCAGCCAGCGCTTCGGACACGCCCAGGTCAGTCGCCATCAGCGTCAACAAACTGGCCGGTAGGTACTCGGCGGTCAGTAACCCGAACACCCCCATTGCCAATGAGAACACGGCCATCCACGCGGGGGTCGCAGGTTCTACATCCAAGCCGACGCCAGGATGGCGGTCGGGTACGGCGTTACATACACAGTCAGTCATTGCACGGATCTCCCAATCTTCATTGCGAGCCGCAGTCTAGGCGTCGGGACCCGGATGATCTATGATCGAAAATCTCTACTTTTTGACTAAAACACCTGAACGATGCCTGCAGATCAGTTTGCTCTTTCCTCGGACCTCATCAACGAGCTGTTGCGCGGCATGCGCCTGCGCGGTGTCGAATATCGGCGTATCCAGGCCGGCCCTACCTTCGGCTTGGGCTTCACGGAAAAACCTGGGCATGCGTGGTTCCACTTCATAGCCGTCGGCAATGCGGTGCTGCGAATGGAGGATGGCACCACCTACGAACTGTCTGCCGGCAACGCCGTGTTCATCTCCCATGGCGCGGCCCATCAACTGCTTTCACATCCGGACGCGCCTGTTCTGGACATCGACCGTCTAGACGGCGCCCCACTGGGTGATACGGTCAGCGCAGTGGCTACCGGAGCCGATGCCAGCCGCACGCCGTGCACAATTTTGTTCAGTGGTTGCATGGAATTTGAACTGGGCAGTATCCATGGCATTGGCAGGCTGATGCCGGGCCTGATGCTGATTGATGCCGGCGGCCAGCGTTACCCCGGCCTGGTACCGATCCTGACCACCATGGAGCGCGAGGTTAGCGCCGCACGTGTCGGCTTCGCCGGTATCCTCGCGCGTTTGGCCGACGTGGTGGCTGCCATGGTCGTTCGCGGCTGGGTGGAGTGCGCCTGCGGCAATGCCTCAGGCCTGGTCGCCGCCTTGCGCGATCCACGCTTGGCCGGTGCACTGCTTGCGCTCCATCAGCAACCGGGGCGCGACTGGACCGTTGCGCAATTGGCAGCGCACTGCAACACCTCACGCTCGGTCTTCGCGGACCGCTTCCAGGTGACGATCGGCATGGCCCCGCTGCGCTATGTCACCGAACTGCGCATGCGGCTTGCGAGCCAATGGCTGACCCTCGAAAGGCTGCCGATTGAAGAGGTGGCGCAGCGTTTGGGCTATACATCGCAGGCCGCTTTCAGCCGTGCATTCAAGCGTATTACGGGTAAGACACCAGGATTAAGTCGCAAGGTGAGGCAGCCCGCTGTGACTTGAAACCGAGCGCAATCGGTCGATGGTCCATGCCCCGGACTCATTTACCGCCCGTCACGTCGAGGAATGTACCGGTAACGAATGATGCCTCCGCGCTCGCCAGCCACAGAATCGCGCGTGCCACTTCGTCCGGCTGACCACCTCGCCCCATGGGGATCGAATCCTTGACACGATCGACCCGCCCCGGCTCACCGCCACTGGCATGCATATCGGTATAGATATGTCCGGGGCGAATACAGTTGACGCGTATGCCTTCTCGAGCGACCTCCTTTGCAAAGCCAATGGTGAACGTCTCCAGCGCCCCCTTTGACGCCGCATAGTCGACGTACTCATTGGGACTGCCAAGGCGCGCCGAGGCCGACGAGACATTGATCACCACGCCGCCCGGGCCGTTGTGACGGTAAGCCATGCGCTTCACTGCCTGTTGGGCACAGAGAATTGGCCCAATGGCATTGACCGCAAAAATACGCTGCATCCGCTCGAAGCCGAGGTCTTCCAGGCGTGACTGAGGCGCAAGCATCCCGGCATTGTTCACCAGCACGTCGATGCGTCCGAACGTGCGGTCGATGCCTGCAAACAATTCGGCCACTTGTTGGGGGTCCGCACTGTCGGCCCGTATCGCCAACGCCCGGCGCCCCAATGCTTCTACATCCGCAGCCACGGTGAGCGCTGCAGACTCGTTGGCCACGTAGCTGATAGCTACGTCATAACCTCTTGCGGCCGCCAGCCGGGCGGTGGCCGCCCCCACTCCACGACTTCCACCGGTGATTAGAATCAACGGTGCCTGCGAGACATTGACCATGAAATAAGCTCCTGAGCCGTTGGCTGTATCAGCCGATGATGAGGATGCCGCTGGCAATGACGACGCATGCCAGTATCCGGCGTGCGGTGAGCGTCTCGCCGAGAAACACATAGCCGATCAACGCCGCAAACAGCACGCTGGTTTCGCGCAATGCGGATACCGCGCCCAAGGGCGCTTCGTTCATGGCGTAGATGACCATTCCATACGCGAGCAAAGAGACTAGCCCGCCGACCAAAGCGGTGACTGTTCCGGGCCGCACGGAGAACAAGCTGCGGGCGTCACGCAGGCCGATGTAAACCACTGGCATCAGTACGCCCCACAAGGCGCACATCCAAACCGTGTAGGCAAGCGGCGCACCGGAAAGCCTGGCACCGATGCCGTCGACCACGCTGTAGGCCGCGATAAAGCCGCCGGTTCCCAGCGCATAGGGCAGGCTGGGAACCGACAGACTGCGCCCTCTGAAGGCCAGAGAAATAATCCCACCTGACACCAGCGCAATGCCGAGTAACTCTCCCGGCGTGATGCTTTCTCCGGCGAAAACGGCTGCCCCCAAGGTAATCAGCACCGGTGACGACCCACGTGAAATCGGATAGACCTGCCCCAGGTCGCCGACTCGGTAACTGCGCACTAGAAAAAGGTTGTAGCCCACATGCAGCAACCCCGAAAGCACCGCGTAGCCCCAGCTCTCAATCGCGGGGGGTGTCATGAACACTGCGGCGACGACACTGGTGATGGCGATGGCAATGCACATTACCGTCATGGACCACAGCCGATCGGCACCGCTACGCAGCAGCGCATTCCAGCTGGCATGCAGGAGAGCGGCGAAAAGCACGAGCAAGATGATATGAATAGGCATGCGCCACTGTAGGCAATGCGCCGCCAGGACTAAAGCAAAGTCTCCTCATCGCAGCATGAACGAATACTCATGACTCACTCATCCAGCTGATGGACTTTCAGTGCCTCGCTGACCAACCATTGCCGAAAGCTGGCGATGTGCGGTTGCGATTCGATGCCCTTGGGGCAGACGAAGTAGTAAGCCAATGGCGAGGGAAACGGCACATCAAACAGCCGCACCAAACGTCCATCGCTCATTTCGTTCTCGACATGCCCGCTGCGCACCAATGCAACGCCCTGGCCGAGCAAGGCGGCCTCGACCGTCATGTTGGTGTCGCCAAATCTGACGCTCTCCTTGAGCGGCAAATAGGCCAGCCCGACGGCTTGAAACCATACCTCCCACTTAGGCACCATCTGCGCACCATCGCGTGTCAGCAGCGGGAAATTCAACAGTGCGGCAGGGCTCTGCGGGGTCCCGACGCGTCGCAACAGTTCAGGGCTGGCCACAGGAAATACCTGCTCCCCAAACAGGAACTCAGAATACAGACCGGGGTAATTGCCCTTGCCGAGCCTGATCGCAACATCAGCCTGGCCGTGAGAGAAGTGAATGATCTTATCCGTGGTGTCCAGCGAGACCAACAGCTCGGGGTGCAGGCGAGAGAGACGCGGCAAGCGTGGCAGCAGCCATTTGAGCGCGAAGGAATAGGTGGTGCTGACGCTGAGTCGAACCCGGTCTTTTTGCTCGCGCAAATCACCCAGAGTCGCCTCCAGGCTGATGAAAAACTCCCGCACGATGGGCGCCAGCGCAGCCCCCGCTGCCGTGAGACGTAACACCTTGCTACGCTCAAACAACTGCACGCCCCAAAGCGCCTCAAGATGCTTGAGCTGGTGGCTGACCGCACTTTGAGTCACATGTAGCTCCTCTGCGGCCGACGTAAACGTCAAGTGCCGGGTCGCAGCTTCGAATGCGCGCAAAGTCGCGGTGGGCGGCAGGTCTCTCATAGGGGCGGTATCCAGCGGCTTATCAGAAATGGGCATGCATGAGCACTAGTTCATGATAGAGCTAGACTCACTCGGAACGTAACCTAGGAAGCCATTACATCAGCGTGAGCGGCTTACCTCCTTTCAGCTCCACATGAGGATTAGTAGCTGATATCAAAGCGGTTGCCCTTCGGACGGCCATAGCTTTAAAACACAAAGCTGTGCCCTAGCTCCCCCTCCATCCAACCCAAAAAACGCCTGACGCGAGGAAAACTGGAGTGAGCCTTCGGGAACACTAAATGATGGGCGGCGACCGGGGCGCTCAGTGACTCGGGGGCAACTTCAACCAGCGAACCAGCGGTGAGATATTTTTGCGCCAGCAGCGTGCTTTCTAGGGCAAATCCCAGGCCATGGCTTGCAGCTTCCAGACTCATGTAGGAGCGGTCAAAACTCAAGGTGTAGGGCTTTTCAGGGCGCGCCAGGCCATGCTGGGCGAACCATTCAGGCCATCTGAGCAAGGTCGCCTCGGAAAGAATCAGATCTTCAGCCAACAGATCTGCCGCATGTTTTACCGCACAGCGCTCGATCAATTTAGGGGATGCCAGCACAGCGAAACTCTCGTTGCGTACCGTGCGCACTTCATAGCTGGGCCAATTAGGCCGACCGTGACGAATATCAACATCAATTTTGTCTTGGCTGAAATGCAGCGACTCATAGGAACAAGACAAATTGATCTGGATGTCCGGGTTACTCAAGCGAAAGGACTCCAACCGCGGCATCAACCAGAGCAAGCCAAAGCTGGGGGAGGAATGCAGCCGCAGGCAATCCAGGCTGACGTCACTCGCTGCCCGCTCGGTAGCAACCTCAAGGCTCTGCAATAGACCGGAAATGTCCTTCAAGTACTGCTCACCCACCGGAGTCAGCGTCACCCCTCGCGCCGCCCGAACAAACAACTGTCGACCGATCATGACCTCAAGTTTGGCCAGTTGATGACTGATTGCTGACGGCGTGAGGTCCAGCACTTCGGCGGCGCGCGCCAGGTTGCCAAAACGCGCGGTTTGCTCAAAGGCTTGAATGGCTCTCAACGGTGGAAGTTTGGATGAAGGGAAATCGTCTTGGTGCATCAGTCTTCAGCCTATTGTTTTGGGCTCGTACGGGAAGCTTCATTCAAGCATCTGCTGCCTGCAATGACGAGTGCTGAATTTTTTTCATGTAGCAGTGACGTTTGCGTTATTGCTCGGTCCATCGCGCCAGACCACTCTGAGTCATCGATCACTGGGTCGAACCATAAAAACAATCAGAGGTACCTATCATGCTTCTTCAAGGCAAAGTCGCGATTATTACAGGCGCTGCATCGGCACGTGGTATCGGTCGCGCAACGGCGCAGACCTTCGCCCAACATGGCGCACGCGTTGTAATACTGGACCTCGACGAGTCCGCCGCCCGTGACGCCGCAGCCTCGCTCGGCGAAGGCCATCTGGGGCTGGCGGCCGACGTCGCCGACGAGACGCAAGTCAAGGCAGCCGTCGCCAAGGTGGTCGAGCGTTACGGCCGCATCGACATACTCGTCAACAATGCCGGCATCACGCAGCCGATCAAGACCCTGGACATTCGCCCGAGCGATTACGACAAGGTCCTGGATGTGAGCCTGCGCGGCACGCTGTTGATGTCCCAGGCAGTCATTCCGGTGATGCGCGCTCAGGCTTCGGGCAGCATCGTTTGCATGTCATCTGTATCGGCTCAACGCGGCGGCGGCATTTTTGGCGGCCCACACTACAGCGCAGCCAAAGCCGGAGTGCTGGGACTGGGCAAAGCCATGGCGCGCGAATTTGGCGCGGACAACATCCGCGTCAACGCCATCACTCCCGGTTTGATCCATACAGACATCACCGGTGGCCTGATGCAGGATGACCGCCGCCACGCGATCATCGAAAGCATTCCCCTGGGTCGGCTGGGCGCAGCGCAAGACGTCGCCAATGCGGCGCTGTTTCTCGCCAGCGACTTGTCCTCTTACCTCACCGGCATCACGCTGGACGTAAACGGCGGCATGTTGATCCATTGACCACAGGTGTCACCACTCGCTGTCCATTAAGTTCTGGATCGAAGATACGTCGAGCCTCAAGCCTGGCGTTCTATAAAAACAAGAGATCAGACCCTCATGATGACCACCATGACGCTCGACGCTGTGTCCACAGTGCGCTCAAGTGCGTATCGCAAAACTGCCTGGCGCTTAATGCCATTCCTGATGTTGTGTTACCTGTGCGCCTACCTGGACCGGGTAAACGTTGGGTTTGCAAAGCTTCAGATGATGAACGACCTGTCCCTTAGCGAAACCGTATATGGGCTCGGCGCGGGCGTGTTCTTTCTTGGCTATTTCCTCTGCGAAGTACCGAGCAACCTCATCCTCCACAAAGTCGGTGCCCGTCGCTGGATCGCGCGCATCATGATTTCGTGGGGCATCATCTCCGCCCTCTTCGCCTTTGTAGAAACGGCCTGGCAATTCTATACGCTGCGCTTTCTGCTCGGTATTGCCGAAGCAGGTCTCGCACCGGGCCTGCTGCTCTACCTCACCTACTGGTTCCCCTCCTACCGCCGCGCCAAAATGACCGTGTTGTGGTTCATCGCCATCCCGCTTTCCGGCATGATCGGCGGCCCGCTCTCAGGCTACATCATGACCCAGTTCGCCGGCGTTCATGGCTGGGCGGGCTGGCAGTGGATGTTCGTGATTGAAGCCATTCCGACCGTCATCGTTGGCCTGATGGTACTGGCTTACCTCAAGGATGGTGTGCACCAGGCGACCTGGCTGACTGAGGAAGAGAAAGCGCTGGTCAGCAAAGAACTGGCGGAGGACAACAGCCGCAAAGTCACCCACACATCAGTCGGGGCATTCCTTCGCGACCGCCGCCTGTGGATCCTCGCTTGCATCTATTTTTGCGTGGTCATGGGCCAATACGCGATCACCTTCTGGCTGCCGACACTTATCCGTAACGCTGGCGTCGCCGATCCGATGCACATCGGCTTGCTCACCAGCCTCCCCTACCTGTGCGCCATCGTCGCGATGGTGCTCATGGGGCGCAGCGGCGACAAGCACCAGGAGCGCCGCTGGCACTTGGTAGCGCCGATGATTGCCGGCGCGCTGGGCCTCACGTTGGCCGCAGTATTCGGCACCAGCCTGATGCTGTCGGTGTTGTGCCTGTGCCTTGCAGCAGCGGGTGTGCTGTCGGCGTCTTCACTGTTCTGGATGCTGCCTACCACCCTGTTGGGGGGTGTCTCCGCCGCTGCGGGGATCGCTGGAATCAACAGCTTTGCCAATCTTGCAGGGTTCTGCTCGCCCTACCTGATTGGATGGATCACCACCACGACCGGCTCGAGCGCTATCGGCATGTACCTGATTACCGGTGTGCTGTGCATAGGTGCCTGTTTGGTCCTGCGCATTCCTGCCGCTTCAGTCAATCGTTGAGTTAACGGAGAACTTCCATGACTGCCACTTTATCTCGCGCATCGTCCACCACACTGGTGCAACGTGCCCATAACATTCGCCGTCATGCCTTGCGCATGGGGCAAGTCCAAGGCCAAGGCTATGTCGGCCAGGCGCTGGGCGCCGCAGACCTGCTGGCCGTTTCGTACTTTCATGCCTTGAACTACAAGCCCGAAAACCCAGAATGGGAACAGCGTGATCGTTTTTACCTCTCCATTGGCCACTACGCGATCGCGCTGTATGCCGCGCTGATTGAGGCTCAAATCATTCCAATGGATGAGCTTGAAACCTACGGTTCGGATGACAGCCGACTGCCCATGTCCGGCATGGCCGCCTACACCCCCGGCATGGAAATCACCGGTGGCTCACTGGGCCAGGGACTCGGCATCGCGGTGGGTGCCTGCCTGGGGTTGAAGCGCAAACAGTCCAGCTCTTTCGTCTACAACCTGCTGTCGGATGGCGAACTGAATGAGGGCTCTACCTGGGAAGCGGTCATGTCTGCTTCGCACTGGAAACTCGACAACTTGATCGCCATCGTTGACGTGAATAACCAGCAAGCCGACGGACATTCCAGCGAAGTGTTGGCCTTTGAACCCATCGTTGACCGATGGCAAGCCTTTGGCTGGTACACCCAGCGGGTAGACGGTAACGACCTGAACGCCCTGGTCAAAGCGTTCGACGCGGCCCGCAGCCATCCTGGCGAGCAACCGCGCGTCATTATCTGCGATACCAAGATGGGCAAAGGTGTTCCGTTCCTGGAAACCCGTGAAAAGACTCACTTCATCCGCGTCGATGAGCATGAATGGGATGTGGCCCTGAACAACCTCGAAGAAGGCAAAACCCTATGAGCAACGCAACCAACACAACGGCTCAGGCGCCTGCCGGCCCGAAGAAAAAACTGACAACCTCCGCGATGATCGCCTCAATTGCTGCTGAAGGTCAGCCCACCCGATCCGCGCCGTTTGGCCACGCATTGGCCGCGCTTGCAGACCAGCGACAGGACATTGTCGGTTTATCGGCTGACTTGTCCAAATACACCGACCTGCACATTTTTGCGAAGGCGCACCCGGACCGTTTCTACCAGATGGGCATGGCTGAGCAATTGTTGATGAGCGCCGCAGCGGGCATGGCTCGGGAGGGGTTTGTGCCCTTCGCGACTACTTACGCGGTATTTGCTTCTCGCCGAGCGTATGACTTCATCTGCATGGCGATTGCCGAGGAAAACCTCAACGTCAAAATCGTCTGTGGTCTGCCTGGACTCACCACCGGGTACGGCCCCAGCCACCAGGCGACTGACGATCTGGCGATCTTTCGCGCCATGCCAAACCTGATGATCGTCGACCCCTGTGATGCCTTGGAAATCGAACAAGCCGTGCCTGCCATAGCCGCGCATCAAGGGCCGGTGTACATGCGGCTGCTGCGCGGCAATGTACCGATGGTGCTCGACGAATATGGTTATAAATTCGAGATTGGCAAAGCCAAAACCCTGCGCACGGGCAACGATGTCCTGATCATCTCCACCGGCTTGATGACAATGCGCGCCTTGGAAGCCGCCAAGGAGCTTCAAGCCGACGGTGTGGATGTCGCGGTGCTTCACGTCCCCACCATCAAGCCTTTGGATGAACAGGCTATCCTGGCTGAGGCCAGAAAGCCGGGACGCCTGGTAGTGACGGCAGAAAACCACTCCATCATTGGCGGATTGGGCGAAGCGGTGGCGACTGTGCTGTTACGCAATGGCGTTACGCCGACGTTCCGGCAAATAGCTTTGCCGGATGCGTTTCTCGATGCCGGCGCGCTTCCGACGCTGCACGATCGTTACGGTATTTCTACCTATGCTGTGTGCGCGCGAGTCAAGGACTGGCTATCAAGGTAAAACTGCTGGGAATAGCCGACTCAACCATTAACCGTCGAGCCGGCCTTCATCCCTACAGCAACACGGTCGACAACATACCCAGCGCCCCCAGGCAAAACCCTATCAGCGCGCCGCGCCCTGGGGCTTCTTGGAACAAGCCCCAGACCACGAGCGGCTCAAGCAGCAGCAGTGAAGTGACGGAAACGACGGTGACAATCCATATGTCCCCCACCGCCACATACCCGAGCCAATAAGCACCCAAGAGGCAAAGCCCTGCGAAGCACATCAGCAGGACGGGGATGACGAATGACGTCCATGCGCTGCCATCATTCGCTTGTGCAAGCCGGGCGGTTGCGACCTCGCTGTAGATCGCACAAAACTCACCCAGCACCATCAGGACTAGAGCAGAAACTCCGAGTAGTTCTTTGGACATATCAAAAATTCCTTCGTATTCAGGGACAGGTTTTTAAGCTCCCAGCCCGTAATGGCGCTGCTGGCGGAGCCGGCGCTGTGATACGAAGTCGTCTTGAATAGCCCTGAATTGTCGAAGTACTTGTCCATGCCAATCTCCTGAGGCGTTTGGCGGCCGTCTGCCGCCGTGGTGGAGACTGGCATGAACGCTTGAATCACGTAAACAACCTAGCCGATTTTCCTTCGGCTAATGCAGGTCGACATCAGGTATTGCGTGGCCAACTGCACCGTCATAACGGACAGCAAACTCCACAGGCAGACGCTTTGGCTTGCCCGTGGAGAGTTCGACACAGGCAAATGTAGTGATCGCGCGTAACAACACGCGCGCGTCTGCCTCACGCACCACCTGAAAGTGCCGAACCAACTTGATCCGTTGCACGCTGACGATCCAGGTGGCTATCAGCAAGCGTTCGCCCAGGTAGGCGCTCGCCAGGTAATCGACCTCATTGCGCAGCACCGCCAGGCCGCGATCTGATCGACGGTAGTCGGCAAACGTGATGCCCAGGTCCCAGGAATGTGACCAGGCACAACGCTCCAGCCACTTGACGTACACCGAATGATTGACGTGCCCCAACTCATCGATGTCGCCCTCGCCGACATCGAGTTCGAGTATGAATGGGGCCGGCAAATCCCAAGGGTTTACCACTTCTCGATCCACGGGCGCAGATCGAGTTCGAAGGTCCAGGCATCGCGTGGTTGCGTGTGCAGGTACCAGTAGTTGTCAGCGATGTGTGCCGGGTTGAGGATGCCGTCCTGATCCTTGAGCGCGTAGCGTTCGGGAAATTGGGTGCGGATGAAGTCGGTGTCAATCGCACCGTCGACCACCACATGTGCGACATGAATGTTCTGCGGCGCCAGCTCTCGCGAAGCACTTTGCGCCAAGGCGCGCAGCGCGTGTTTGGCGCCGGCGAAGGCCGAAAAATTAGCCGCGCCACGCAACGCAGCAGTGGCACCGGTGAACAGGATCGTACCGCGCTGGCGGGTCACCATGCGCTTGGCCACCTCGCGGGTGTTGAGAAACGCCGAGAAGCAGGCCATTTCCCAGATCTTGAAATATTTGCGCGCCGTCTCGTCCAGGATGCTGCAGGGCACATTGGCGCCGATGTTGAACACCAACACCTCGATCGGTCCAATCTGCGCTTCGATTTGTTCAACCAGCGCGATCACTGCTTCTTCCTTGCGCGCATCGGATGCAAAGCCATGAGCCACACCACCCTGCTCGCGAATGCTGTCGACCAGCGGTTGCAGCTTGTCGGCGTCACGGCGTGTGACACAGGCGATATAGCCCTCGGCGGCGAATTTCTTGGCGATGGCACCGCCGGTGGAATCACCTGCGCCGATGATCAACGCGACCTTGTTTTCGGTTGGTTTGGACATTGCAGCTCCTTTGGTGAACGATCGTTTTTTTATAAAACATACGCTCACCCCCAACGCCGGTCAAGGCGCCCGTTGCACGCTTATTTATTGGTCGTCGGGCGTGTGCAGATGGTGTTTTTCGATGACGCGCAGGTTGGCTTGGAGGATTTCCTCGCGGGTTGCTTCGCTCTCAACCATGCGAGCCAACGCCAGCGCGCCAATGCATTGGGCGATGACAGCCCATGCAGCGTCACCGTCTGAAGTGCGCGCGCTCCAGGCCTTTTGAATGCCCGTCACAGCAGCCTCTACCGCCGAACGCACTTCGGGGCCCGATCGGGCAATTTCTGGCCCCAGCGTGGGCAGCACGCAGCCGTCGTCAGGGTGCAGGGCGTGGGACACGCTCAGGTATTTGCGCAGCCACTTGATGACGTGGTCGTCGGAAGAGTTTTCATCGCCGGCGAGCATCTCCCGACTGTTTTGCACTTCCTCTTCGATCACCGCCTGGAACAACGCTTGCTTGGACGGGAAGTGGTTGTAGAACGCCCCACCCGTCATGCCCACCGCCGACATCAATGTGTCGACGCTGGTGACGCTGAAGCCACCCTTTTTGGTAATCGCCCGGCTGCTGTTGAGCAGCTTGAGACGCGTCTCGTCTTTGTGTGTTTTTGAATAGCGCATGAGCCCGGACCGGCGGTTTGACAGAGCTGAAACAGTAGCATAACGTTCGTTTAGTAAACGATGGTTTTTCTATGAGCGAGGGGTTTGCATGAAGGTTGAATTTTTCTTCGATGTGGGCAGTCCGGCGTCCTACCTGGCGTGGACGCAGCTGCCAAAAATCTGCGCGGCAAAAGGTGCCGAATTGGTTTTCCGGCCGATGCTACTGGGCGCTATCTTCCAGGCAACCGGCAACGCATCCCCCGCCGCCGTGCCGGTCAAGGGGCGCCATTCGGGTATCGACCTGGGGCGCTTCGCCAAGCGCTACGGCGTGCCGTTGGTGATGAACCCACACTTCCCTGTCAACACCTTGCAACTGATGCGGGCGGTGACCGGCGTGCAGATGCACCAACCTGAACGGTTCGAGCATTTACTGAAAGCGCTGTTTGACGCGCTGTGGATCGACGCCTTGAACCTCAACGAACCTGCCTTGATTGGCCGTACGTTGATACGCGCAGGTTTTTCCATCGACGAAATCCTGGCATTGGCCAATAGCCCGGACGTCAAGGCACAACTGCGAAGCACCACCGACGAAGCGCTGGAACGCGGCGTATTTGGTGCGCCGACCTGCTTCGTGGGCGACCAGATGTTCTTTGGCCAGGACCGACTGGATTTTGTGGAGGAAGCGCTCGCCTGAAGCCGCACACACCTCTTCTCACCTGCCAATAAATACAATGACAACAGGAGTGAATCATGGACCCGCACGCCAGGCATCCGGCCTACCCCGCCAGCTTTCCCGATGAGCTTGAACTGGGTGAGCAAGACACACTGATCACCACCCTTGAGCAATCCTTCGCCCGCTACCCACAACGAATCGCCGCCACCTGCCTTGACGAAACACTGAGCTATGCACAACTGGCCCGGCACTCAAACAACTTCGCCGTTTACCTACACCAAAGCGGCCTGCAACGCGGTGATCGTGTCGCGCTGATGATGCCCAACAGCCTGCCCTACCTGATCGCGCTGGCCGGTGTGATTCAAGCCGGCATGGTGGTGGTCAACGTCAACCCGCTGTACACACCCCGCGAACTGGCCCATCAACTGAAGGACTCGGGTGCCCGTAGCATCGTGATTGCCGAGCCGTTCTTGACCACACTCGAGCAGGTGATCGAACACACTTCGGTCCAGCAGGTGCTGGCGACGCCCGTTCTTGGGCTGCTTGAGCAGTTCGATAGCGAGCACGCGTCGCCGTTCGCCAAGGCCCTCAGGGACCAGGTCACTGCGGTGCCGACAGAGGTGGCGCCTACCGATATTGCGTTCCTGCAATACACCGGTGGCACGACCGGCGTGTCCAAAGGCGCGGTGCTCACCCACCGCAGTGTCGGTGCCAGTTTGAAGATGATTCTGTTGTGGTTCACGCCCGCGAATATCACCCATCCGATGGCAATCGTCTTGCCGTTGCCGCTTTATCACGTCTACCCGATGTCGGTCGCACTGATGTCCATTTCCCTGGGTGCCAACCTGCGGCTGGTGCCGAACCCACGGGACACGACCTCGGTCATCAATGAACTGAAACGCGCACCGTTCGACATGTTCATGGGCGTCAACACGCTGTTCAACAGCCTGGTGGAAGACCCTCAACTGCACACCGTGGATTTCAGCACAACCTACGCCGTGATCGGTGCCGGTGCGTCGGTGCAGCAACCGGTGGTGGAGCGCTGGATCGCCGCCGGTGGCGCACCCATCACTGAAGCGTATGGGCTGACCGAAACGTCACCGTGCATGATGTTCAACCCACGCGGGCGCAACGGTAGCATCGGCATTGCCATGCCCTCTACCGCGTTGCGTGTGGTGGATGATCAAGGTCAAACCGTGCCCGCTTCAGCCTCGGGAGAGCTGCAGGTCAAAGGGCCGCAGGTGTTCGCAGGCTATTGGCAAAATGCGCAAGAAACGCGCGCAGCCTTCACCGATGACGGATGGTTCAAGACCGGCGATATCGTGACGGTTGCCGAGGATGGCTTCATGCATCTGGTTGACCGTAAAAAGGACATGATCCTGGTGTCGGGCTTCAACGTGTACCCCAAAGAAATCGAAGACGTGGTGGCCAGCCACCCAGGCATCCTCGAGTGCGCCTGTATCGGTGTGCCCGACGAGCGCTCGGGTGAGGTGCCCCACCTGTTCGCCGTGCCCCGCGCCCCAGGTGCGGCCGTGACGGTCGATGAGTTAAAGGCGCACTGTCGGTCTGGCCTGACCGCCTACAAGGTGCCGCGCTACATCACCTTCGTTGAGTCACTGCCCAAATCATTGGCCGGGAAGATACTGCGTAAGGACCTGCGCACCGCGCACTAAGCGTCAGATGCGAGGGCGAACAGGAACTGCCGATGCTGGCGCGGCATGCCCTAGGGTGTTGGCCACGGGAGTAAAGGCGCTAAAACAGCTCTTGCAACGTCTGCGGTACACTCTGGGAGCTGTCGATTGAAGGGTCGGAGGGCGGAACATTGTCACTCCTGAAGACTTCCATTTCCGAGCGGCTCGCAGCCTTGCCGTCTTGCACTGCGATGCGCCGCCTCACGATCCCGTCAGGTTCGGGCTGGGAGTAGGCAGGTATTCCGGCGAGTGCCGCTGTCATGTAGTCCATCCAGATCGGCAGTGCGATGGTAACGCCCCACTCCCGTCGCCCCAGGCTTTCGGGTTGGTCGAACCCGGCCCAGACACTGGTGACCAAACGACCGTTATAGCCGGTAAACCACGAGTCTTTAGCCTCGTTGGTGGTGCCGGTCTTGCCTGCGATGTCAGGACGATGCATGGCAGCAGCGGCGCGGCCGGTGCCTCTTTTGACCACGTCCTGAAGCATGCTGGTCAGGAGGTATGTGGTGCGACTATCGACCACCTGTTGCGCGACAACCTCGGGGGTCGGGTTTTGTTCGCTCGGGGCGGCGCTTGGGGTGGTTTTGAAGATGACCTGCCCCTTTCTGTCTTCGATTCGGTCAATGAAGTACGGCGTGATTTTGAAGCCACCGTTAGCAAAGACACTCCAGCCCGCCACCACCTCCATGGGCGTTACCGAGGCAGTTCCCAACGCCAGTGAGAGGTTGCGCGGCAGGTCCTGTGGGTCGAGGCCAAAGCGCGTTATGTAGTCGACGGTTTTATCCACGCCCATCGCTTGCAATAGGCGGATCGACACCATGTTTCGTGAGCGATTGAGTGCCTCACGCAAACGTATGGGGCCGAGAAACGTGCGGTTTTCATTTTGCGGGCGCCATGTGGGCCCAGCGTAATCATCCCCCAGTACGATAGGTGCATCGTTGACGATGCTGGCCGGTGTATAGCCGTTGTCGAGTGCAGCGCAGTAGATAAACGGCTTGAAGCTCGAACCGGGTTGGCGCTTGGCTTGTACCACGCGGTTGAAACTGCTCTGTTGAAAGTCGAAGCCACCTACCAGCGCTTGTATTGCCCCATCTTCCGGATCTACGGAAACCAAGGCGCCCTGGGCCTTGGGAACCTGGCTGAAACTCAGTTGATTGCCCTGCGCTTCCACACGAATAACGTCCCCGCGCTTGACCACATCCGACGGTCGCACAGGCACGCGCCCAAGAGCATTGCTGCCAATAAACGGACGCGCCCATTGCATGCTCGCCCAAGCGACCGATTGCTCCTGCCCAGCCTGGTCGACGACGCTGATGGATTGGTCAGATACCCGGGTAACCACGACGGCTTTCAAGCCGCCAAGCGAAGGGTAATGGTTGAGTTGTTCAAACCACGGGGCGTTCGCCGTGATCGTGATATGCCCTTCAGGCCCGCGATAACCATGCCGTTTGTCATAGGATTTCAAGCCTTTTTGAAGTGAGGCGTTGCCCGCCGTCTGCAATGAACTGGACACCGTCGTGACCACCCTCAAACCCTGCGTGTAGGCGTCCTCGCCCAACCTGCGGACAATTTGCGCCCTGGCCATTTCAGCAATATAAGGTGCTTCGACCTCGGGCTCCGGCGCGTGGTAACGGGCGTCAACCTCCTCGTTAAGCGCCGCATGGTAGTCAGCGGCGTCAATGCTGCCCAACTCATGCATGCGGCCAAGAATCCAGTCGCGACGCTGTTTGGCCCTGGCGGGATTATTGATCGGGTTATAGCGCGATGGCGCCTTCGGCAGTCCGGCAATCATTGCTACCTGGGCCAACGTCAACTGCGAAACCGGCTTGCCGTAATACACCTTGGCCGCCGCGACGATTCCGTAGGCGCGTTTGCCCAGATAGATCTTGTTCACGTACAGGTTGAAAATTTCGTCCTTGCTCAAGCTTCTCTCGATCTGCAGTGCCAAGAGAATCTCGGTCAACTTGCGCGAGAAGGTCTGTTCGCGGCTCAGGAAAAAGTTCTTCGCCACCTGCATGGTAATGGTGCTTCCCCCAGATCGAACGTGACCGCTCTTGAGCAGTTGAACCGCCGCCCGCAGCAAGCCAGCGGGGTCAACACCGGCATGGTGATAGAAGTTGCCGTCTTCGGCGGCCAGGAAAGCCGATCGAAAGTTGGGCGGAATATCTGGGCTAGCGATCGGGATCCGTCGCACTTCGCCAAATTCGGCGATCAATTTCCCGTCCCTGGTCAATATTTGCAGCGGCTCCTGGAGATGAACGTCTTTCAGGGTTTCCACGTCCGGTAGTTGCGGCAGCAGATACAGGTACGAACCGCTTGCCGCGAGCAGCATTACGCTCAACAACGCGAGAACGCCCCACCCCAGGTATTTAATGACTCGCACCCGTTATTTCCTCAGTGACAGACTTGAATGTGAACGTGAACCTTGCAGGTGGCCGCTCATGTCGCGCGGGCACTTGCCTTGTTCAAGCGCGCCCCAACGGCAGCAGGCTCGGCAAACTGCGGCTTCAAACGCCCGCTGGCGCCCAGCAGCCAGGCATCCATGACTTTCCTCACGACCGGGCCGGCGACCCGAGCACCGGCCTCACCGTTCTCGATCATTACCGCGACCACGATGGCCGGGCGCTGGGCAGGCGCAAAGCCAACAAACAGGGCATTGTCACGATGCCGCTCGCGGGTCTGGTTGCGGTTGTAGCGTTCGCCTTGCTTGATCGCGACCACTTGGGCGGTGCCGCTTTTTCCGGCGATCCGGTATTGCGCGCCTCTGGCAGCGCCTCGGCCAACACCACGGGGGTTGTGCATCACCCGTTGCATGCCATCACTGACTTGATCCCAAATGCGCGGGTCGCCCAGAACGATGTTGGGCATAGGGCTGGAATCTATTGGCGGTCTGCCGCCAACCGACAACGCGAGGTGCGGCCGTTGCCACACCCCTCGATTGGCGATGAGGCTGGTGGCCTGGGCCAACTGCAACGGCGTGACCTGCATATAGCCTTGGCCGATGCCCAGGATCAGGGTTTCGCCGGGGTACCACTGTTGGCGATGGGTTGAACGCTTCCACTCTGGGGACGGCATCAACCCCGCAGACTCCTCGAACATATCCATCGAGACCTTCTGCCCCAGGCCAAATTCGCTGAGGTAACTGTGTAGCCTCCTGACACCCAGCTTGTGGGCCAGGTCATAAAAGTACGTGTCATTGGAACGCATGATCGCGTCGTACATGTCCACCCAACCGTCCCCTGCACGGTTCCAGTTACGGTATTTATGCTTGTAGTTCGGCAGCTCGTAATACCCCCGGTCGAACACCCGGCTGGTCGGGGTTGTGACGCCACTGTCCAACCCAGCCACCACCACCATCGGTTTGATGGTCGAGCCCGGTGGATAGAGCCCGCGCAGCACCCGGTTGAACAGCGGCATATCGGCGGAGTCCCGCAACGCGGCGTAACGGTGGGTGGAGATACCTTTGACGAAGGGATTGGGATCGAAACTGGGCCGACTGACCATTGCCAGCACCTCACCGGTAGCAGGCTCCAACGCGACCACCGCACCGCGCCGGTCACCCAGGGCTTCCTCGGCTGCACGTTGCAGTTGCGCGTCAAGGGTCAGCACGATGTCCTCCCCATCGACCGGATTGTGGCGGCGCAGCACACGCATCACCCTGCCCTGGGCATTGGTCTCGACTTCTTCAAAGCCCATTTGACCGTGCAACGCGGTTTCATAAAAACGCTCGATGCCGGTCTTGCCGATCAGCTGGCTTCTGAGGTACTTGGCCGGATCAAGGCTGCGGTACTCCTTCTCGTTGATTCGCCCCACATAACCGACCGAGTGGGCAAAGTGCTCCCCAAGTGGGTATTCCCTCAGGAACTGTGGTTGCACCTCAATACCCGGCAACAGGAACTGGTTCACGGCCACTAAGGCGATCTGCTTTTCGCTGAGGTCCAGCATCAGCGTAACGGGTTCGAAGGCCCTTCTTGCATGGCGCATGTCTTTCTCGATGCGGCTCTTTTCAGCTGGGGTAAGGTCCAGGATCCTGGCCAGGTTATCGACCACCGCGCCTGTATCGCCGGCCAGCTCACGGCTCAAGGTCAGGTTGAAGACCGGCGTATTCTTAGCCAGCACTGCTTTATTGCGATCATAAATAACACCGCGCGCTGGAACGATCGGCCGCAAATGAACCCTGTTCTTCTCCGCCACCGAAACCTGGTAATCATGTTGTGTCACCTGTAGTGCATACAGTCGGATAACTAACGCCAGGGAGAGCACCATGACCAGTACTGCACTTGCGATTATCCTCCCGTTTATGACATCAGCTTCTTTCTGCTGGTCATTCAGGTTAATCAAGTCCGTCATCACTCACTCTTAGTGTCTATAGATAGCGGGTGAATTCAGAGAGCGTCCGGCACTACATGATTTAATCGCAGGGTCTGCGACATAATGCGACTGAATAGCGGTGCGGCTACCAAACCACCAAAGAAGCCATGTTTCGTTGGGTTATCAACGACGACTACAACGACATACCGGGGATTGGCTGCGGGTGCGAAGCCGGCGAATATGGCGCGGTAGGACTTAGTCAAATAGCCCTTTTCACCGGCACCGGTTTTCCTTGCCGTTCCACTCTTGCCGCCCACATGAAAACCGGGCACTTGGGCACGGTATATTCCTCTGGGCCCTTCAACTACTTGCACCAGCATCTTTCTCACGGCATTGGCAACACTCGCAGGGATAACTTGATGACCCTTGGGTACTTCAGCAATGCGTAACAGCGACGTGGGAACACTGACACCGCCGTTAACTAACGTGGCATAAGCCTTGGCCAATTGCACCGAGGTCACCGACACGCCATAGCCATAGGACAGCGTCGCGGTTTCGGTGGGCCGCCACTCACGCCGCGCAGGCAAAACCCCGCTCTGCTCACCGGGAAAACCGATACCCGTCTCCTGGCCCAGACCGACCCGGTGCAACACGTCGTAAATGCGTTCTGCGCCAATATCAAACGCGACTTTGCTGATGGCCACGTTTGCTTGCCATCACGACCGGCAAGCACAGGCTCATACTCCAACTCCACGCCTTCACTGCCCCGATTGTCGATATCGGTAAAGCCGGTGACATGCGCGGCAACTGACCCCGCGGGGTAAAACCTGCGGGACTCCTGCAGCGTATAAACACCCGTGACCTTGAGCGGGCGCAGGTTCTGCATTATCCCCTCCGCGGATTGCGGTGGAATGCGTCGGAGCAGGTAGACGAATTCCTTGTTTCGGTTGCGCAGAATGATCGAACTCAACTCAGCCTCAGGCATACCCAGCGCGTTCGCCAACGTTGCCCAACGGTGTTTTTCCAGCAGCAACTCCTTGGGGTTTATCCAGATCGTCGTCACGGGCGTGCTCACGGATAACGGCTGTCCATTACGGTCCGTGATCAAGCCTCGGTACGCCGGTAAAGTCATATATCGAACGCTGCGAGCATCGCCTTGGCGGATCAAAAATGCCTTGTCGGCAACTTGCAGCTGGATAATTCGGACACACACAATAACCGCCATGGTTATTACAAAAATAACCGCCAGGCTGAATCGCCATGGACAGCGCGGCGATGTTGCCTTGGTCAAAGCCATAACATTTAAATAATTTCCTAATCGGTAATATCGGGCACTTACTCAGACAGCCATGCAGGAGAATCTATATTCAACTTCTCTAACGTCTCAAGATTAATACTGCCGGTTAACGGCAGTTCACAATCCATCTGAAAGAGGAAGATCGCTTCTGCAGTTTGCTCGCCTGCGACACCGTCCAACGCACCTTGATAATAGTTGCGCACCGCCAACTCACGCTGCAGCGCACCGACTACTTCTTCGGCCACGGGCGCATGGGTGTCTTTTAATACGTAACGGTTATCGGCTGCGCCGCATCCCTGTAGTGCCAACACACAGCCAGAGAGCAAGACAAAGCCAAAACTCGGATAATGGCGCATCATCGTTATGCCTCAGGCCTTAATGCCTTTTATCGACCCTTCGCACTAACACATACTTTCCAACGACAAAGAGTTTGCCCATCAGTCATTCGTGATGAACTACAAATCGTTTGGTAGGCCATTTTTACGGCTGCTAGAATATAGATCAACACGCAATCCAGGCTATCTGATATGAATCACATTGATATCGAAACGGTTGACCTCAATCTATTGAGGGTCTTCGTTGCCCTGATCGAAGAAGGCGGTGCCAGCCGTGCGGCTATCAGGCTCGGTGTCACCCAGCCGGCCGTCAGTGCCTCACTCGCTCGCTTGAGGGACATCTACGCAGACCCGCTGTTTGAGCGAACCGGACGCGGCCTGCGGCCAACCATGCGCGCGAACGAGCTGTACCCGTTGATAGAAGAGGCAATCAACCGCTGCAGATTGGCGCTGGCCTTATCATCCGGTGGTCAGCAAGTGAAGGGTCGCACCATCACCATCGGGTTGTCGGATGACAGCGAAATAGCACTGGGGCAGCAGATTCTTTCGGTCGTGGAAGAACGCCTGCCGGGGCTGCGCATCATTTTCCGGCAAACCCACAGCGGCGTCGTACAAGACATGCTCATGGGGCAGAAAGTAGACATCGCGATCTCGGCGGGCGGCTTGTCGTCGCAACTGATCACCAGGATCCGCCTCGGCAGGGGCAACTACCTGTGTGTGGCAGATGCCGACAACCCCATTCCGCAAACAGCACAGGATTACGCGCAACGTCCGCACCTGCTGGTGTCTTCTGGCGGTTATATCGGCATCGTCGACGAAGGCCTGAACAGTGTCGGCCTGACCCGCACGGTCAAGGCCTCGACCTCACACTTCGCCGCAGTGCCGTTTTTGCTGATCGGCTCAAAACTGATCACCACCGTGCCCACCCATGCCGCACGGGCGATGGAAAAAATCACCACGCTGCGGATTTTCCCCTGCCCCGTGCCTATGCCGTCCTACGAACTTGAACTGGGCATGCGCGTCGGCAGCAAACACGACAGCACGCTGCAGGTGGTCAAGTCACTGCTGTTGGAGTCGATCAAACAGCACTTCTTCCTGCAATGAGCGGCCCCTACAGGACGATAGATGTCCCTGGATAGAACACCGTGTTGAGCACAAACAACAGCATCCAAAACCCGATCTCCAAGGTTTCCGAAATCGGTTGGATGCGTTTAAGCGCGCCATACACATGCACGACAAACATCAGCGCAAACACCACAAACAGCAGATCGAACGCGTAACTGAAGCTGGTGCCAGTGGTGGCTGAGCGCAACATCGCCACTTCTATCACCAGGATGAACGCCCCCAGGCACCGGCCAAAATAAATCGCCAGGTGCTGATGCTCGGGGATCGCCCAGCCCATGAGACGCGCCCAGGTGATGGGGGCAACAAAGATCGGCAGGGCAAAAAACAACGTGGTGGTGAGCATCAGCACCGTGATGTAGTACTGGCTGTAGTGGGCGTAGTAACCGAGCATGGCGAGCGTCCTTGTCTGTGAGGGAGCGCTACGCAGAATTGCAGCCGCGCCCGCCGCCGTCCAACGCAACGAGGCCCTACACGACCAAAGAGAAAGGGCTTGGGCACCTGGGATTAATACGGAAGTGGCAGGCACATTAAATAAAAATAGATGATCTTAAGCACCTACAAGATAACAATTTATAATAATTAGCTTATTCCAAAAAAGACTTTCACTCAGGTTTTTTATAGGAATATCTTCACATCACAGACCGACCCCTTACCTGGTGGAGGACGTACATCCGACCACCAGCCGCCTGATCCAGGCTTAAGGGATGCTTCTCGATATGCCCGACACCACCTACCCCTTCACCAGGTTTCACCTGTCATTCTTGACCAGCTCCCTGCTGCTAGCCGTAACGCCCTCCTTTGCCGAAGCAGCAACCGAAGACGCCAAACTCGACACCGTCACCGTGATCTCCACCGGCCTGCGTGGCCAGGAACGCACGGTGGCGGACAGCCCGGCACCGATTGACGTGATCAACAGTGACCAATTGCTCAAGACCGGCCGCGCCGAGCTCTCGGAGGCGATTGCCAAGCTGCTGCCGTCGTTCAACTTCGGCACCAATATCGCCGGCTACAACTCGGTGACGCGCCCGTTGAGCAACCGCAGCCTGGGCCCCGCGTATACGCTGGTGCTGGTCAACGGCAAGCGTCGCCACAACGGCGCCACCGGCCAGCGCGGTTCCATCGACAACAGCGGTGCGAACGCGGTGGATATCGACCTGATCCCGGTCAGCGCCGTGGACCATATCGAAGTGCTCAAAGACAGCGCTGCCGCGCAGTACGGTTCTGATGCGGTGGCCGGTGTGATCAACATCATCCTCAAGAACACCAAGAGCGGCGGCCACCTGGAAACCAGCTACGGCCAGCTGTATTCCGGCCAGGGCGAAACCATCAAGGTGGCCGGTGACCAGGGTTTCGAGCTTGGCCAGGGCGGCTTCTTTCACCTCTCCGCCGATGCGCGCAAGCGTGGCAGCGCGTCGTGGAACGACAAGGCCGACAGCAGCGTGCGAGCCTTCAATGACCCGGCCAAGCAAGCAGCCTGGGACCGCGTGGCGATCAAGAACGGCGACCCCGACCTCAAGGCCTTCAACCTCGCCTACAACGCCGAGCTACCGCTGCAAGACCTGACGCTGTACTCGTTTTCCACCTACGGCGAGCGCGATGCCGAAGCTGCCAACTACTTCCGCCTGCCCACCGGCACGGCGGCGGTGCCGGAAGTGTTCCCCGACGGTTACTTCCCGCTGAACAACATCAAGGACCGCGACTACCAACTCTTGTTCGGCGGCAAGGGCCAGGTCGCCGACTGGAACTGGGACCTGAGCACCACGTACGGGCGCAACAATGTGCACCACTCCAGCGACTTGAACATCAACCCGTCTCTGGGCACTGCGTCACCGACCAATTTCGATAACCTGGCAACCTTTCGCTTTGAGCAATGGGTGAACAACCTCGACTTCACCCGCCGCTACGACAGCCTGTTCAACCTGACGTCGCCGGTGCAGGTATCGGCCGGCCTGGAACACCGCTGGGAGCATTTCAGCACCTTCGCCGGTGACCGCGAGGCGTATATCACCGGCACTTACCCAGCGGCTTCGGGGGCGCAGGCAGCGGTGACGATTCGCCCGGAAGACGAGGTGAGCCTGATCCGCAATAACTACGCGGGTTACCTGGACCTGGGCTTTGACCTGACCGAGCGCTGGTTTCTCGACCTCGCTGGCCGCATCGAACATTACGACGATGACTCGGGCAACACCTTTGGCCTGAAAGTGAACTCGCGCTATGAGCTGACCGACACCGTGGCCGTGCGCGGCACCGTGGGCACCGGTTTCCGTGCGCCATCGCTGACCCAGATCGGCTACACCGTGGCCGACAACCGCGTGGCGATCGACGCCAACGGCAACGTGGTTCCGGCAGTGACGCGCCTGACCCCGTCCGGCAGCAACCTGGCCAAGGCCCTCGGCGGCGATGACCTCAAGCCGGAGAAATCGCGCAACCTCGGCCTGGGCCTCACCTGGCAACCGGCGCCGCGTACCAGCATCACCGCCGACGCGTACCTGATCGACATCGACGACCGCATCGCGCTCACCAGCAATATCTACGACCGTGGCAACGGCGCCATCAACTCGATCCTCACCGCGCAAGGCGTGCCTTCGGGCACCTGGGTCAACTACTACACCAACGCCTTCGACACCCGCACCAAAGGCCTGGACGTGGTCGCCGACCACACTACGCCGCTGGACGCCTGGGGCGATGTGCGCTGGAGCCTGGGTTTCAACTGGAACAAAACCACGATTGAAGGCAGCCGCGACACCCCGGCTGCGCTGGCTAACTCGGGCGTGACCCTCGTGGGCCGCGACCGCGAAGGCGACCTCACCGATGCCTCGCCCAAGACCAAATGGATTTTGGGGGCCAACTGGAAGGTCTCGGACCTAGCAGTGAACCTGCAAACCGCACGCTACGGCTCGGTCAAGACCCTGGCGGTCAACCCCAGCGGCGACCGCAGCTTTGGCGCCAA
Organism: Pseudomonas sp. PGPPP1; assembly: GCF_002255865.1. Lineage (NCBI taxonomy): Bacteria > Pseudomonadati > Pseudomonadota > Gammaproteobacteria > Pseudomonadales > Pseudomonadaceae > Pseudomonas > Pseudomonas sp. PGPPP1. The sequence goes on from NZ_NKIG01000001.1 coordinate 907,262, forward strand.
ATGGATCACCGACCTCGACGTCAGCTACACCTTCGTCGACAGCCTGACCGTGAGCATCGGCGGCACCAACATCTTCGACGTGCGCCCCGACAAACACGCCGTCTACAGCAACCTGGGCCTGGCGGCCTACGGCAACCCGCCGTTCTACCCCGGCGGCGGCTACTGGTACACCAAGCTGGCCTACGACTTCTGATCCGAACCTCCCACGCACCCGAATCGCCATACGAGGGCAAACCATTGAATACCTCCAACTTGATGAGCCGTCTGCTGGCCCCCTGCGCCCTGGCCTTGAGCCTGGCCGCGTGTTCTCCGGGTAACGACACCCAGGCGAACAAGACCTTGAACATCGCGTTCTTCGGCGACAACACCATCCTGGTCAGCATCGACCCCTTCCAGGTCTATTGGCTGGAACACCGCGTGCTGCTGCGCAACGTCGCCGAGTCCCTGACCGACCAGGACCCGGACACCGGCAAGATCATTCCCTGGCTGGCCAAAAGCTGGGAAGTGAGTGACGACGCACTGACCTACACCTTTCACCTGCGTGAGGACGTGACGTTCAGCAATGGCGAGCGTTTCGATGCTAAGGCAGTAAAAACCGCGTTCGACAGTGACAAGGCCCTGGCCACCGAGTTGCCGGCGACCTTTGGTGCGACTTACCTGGCGGGCTATGACCACGCCGAAGTGGTCGACGATTTCACCGTCAAGCTGGTGCTCAACAAGCCTAACGCCGGCTTCCTGCAAGCCACTTCCACGACCAACTTGTCGATCCTCGCACCGGCGTCCTACGCCCTCACCGTCAAGGAGCGTTCGCTGGGCAAGATCATCGGTACCGGCCCGTTCGTACTGGCGAGCTACACCCCGGAAGTCGGTGCGCACCTAACCAAGCGCAAAGGCTACGCCTGGGCGTCGGCGAATATGAAAAACCAGGGCGAAGCGCATCTGGATGCCGTAGACGTCACCTACATCCCCGAAGAGAGCGTGCGCAACGGCCTGTTCCTGCAAGGCAAGGCCGACATCCTGTGGCCACGCAACCCGTTCTCGGAAGTTGACTTGAAGCTCTTCCAGTCCAAGGGTGCGACCATCCAGAGCCGCTCGCTGCCGGGCCCATCGCTGAACCTGTTCCCCAATACGCGTGGTGAGCGTGTGCTGGCCGACCAAAACGTGCGCTTGGCCGTGCAGAAATCCATCGACCGCAAGAGCTACGCCAGCACCGTGTACAACGCCGAGTTCCCGGTGGTGCAAGGTGTGTTCGATGTGACCACACCCTACTTCAAAAGCCAGGCGGACAAGCTTGCCTACGACCCCGCAGGTGCCGAGCAATTGCTCGAACAAGCGGGCTGGGCCAAGGGCGCAGACGGCTACCGGCAGAAAAACGGCAAGCGCCTGAGCCTGAGCTACAACATCAGCCCGGCGGAAACTGCCGGCGACGTGCTGATCCAGGACCAACTGCGCAAAGTCGGCATCGAGTTGAAACTCAGCGTGGTGACCCGTGCCGAATGGGTGGCCAACAACTCCGCCGGTAACTACGACCTGACCATCAACTACATGACCCGCGCCGACCCGATCATTCTGCAAACCATCCTCGACCCACGCAGCGCCAACAGCTCCACCGTCGCGACCAATACCTACACGCCTGCTGTGCTGGACAAAGCCAAGGCCTTGTTCGATGCCGGCATCACCGCCACCCAAAGCCCGCAACGCGCAGCCGCGTATGGCGACCTGCAAGACCTGCTGATCGATGAAAGCTCGGCGTTCCCGATCTACGAGCGCGTGTGGCAGGCGGCAACCTCGGCCAAAGTGAAGAACTTCCGCTGGACCGCCGAAGGCTTCGCGCTGCTGGGTGATATTGAGATCGGCACGCCATGAGCCGCTATGTGATCGGTCGTGTCGGGCAAGCGCTTGTGGTGTTGTGGGGTGCCTACAGCATCACCTACTTCATCTTGTACCTGCTGCCGGGTGACACGCTGTCGCTGATGCTCAGCGCTTCGGGCATGGAAGCCGACTCGCTGTCGGTGGAAGACCTGGCCAAAGCGCGCGCCTATTACGGCTTGGACAAAGGCGTGTTCGAACAATATTTCGACCTGCTGTGGGGCGCGTTGCGGGGTGACTTCGGCCAGTCGCTTTCGCTGAATCGCCCGGTGGCCGAGCTGCTGGTGGAGCGGCTGCCGCAAACCCTGTCACTGGCGGGCTTGGCCATTGTGCTGTCACTGCTGGGCGGTATCGGCCTGGCTTATCTGACCGCCTATATCCGCTGGCAACCTTTGAAAAAAGCGTTGACCCGCCTGCCCTCCCTGGGTTTTTCGGTGCCGGTATTCTGGATGGGGTTGCTGCTGATCCAGGTGTTCGCCTTTGGCCTGGGTTGGTTTCCGGCGACCGGCAGCAAGGGCTTTGAAAGCCTGATCCTGCCGGCGGTGACCCTGGCCATTCCAAGTGCAGCGGTGTACGCCCAGGTGCTGCAACGCAGTTTCCAGGGCGTATGGAAGGAGTCCTATATCGCCACCGCCTATGCCAAGGGCCTCAGCCGTGGCCAGGTGCAGGCGCGGCACGGGTTCAAGAACGCTGCGCTGCCGATCCTCACCCTGATCGGCTTGCAGGTGGGCAACACGGTGTCCGGGGCGGTGTTGGTGGAAACCATCTTCGCCCGCTCCGGTATTGGCCGGCTTGCCCAAGAAGCGGTGCTGCGCCAGGACATTCCGGTGGTGCTGGCCATTGTCGCCGTGTCGGCGGCGGCGTTTGTACTGGTGAACCTGCTGGTCGACCTGCTCTACCCCTGGTTCGACCCGCGTATTTCCCACACGCCAAAGGTGTCGTAGATCATGACCATCCTCCAGCAAAACCTGCACGGCAAAGCCATCCCCGCCAGCCATCCATTATGGCGTCGCCGCAGCCGCCTGCAGCGCGCGTCAGCCGTGTTGCTGCCGCTGCTGCGACGGCCCGGTTTCAGCCTGGCCCTGTTGCTGGTGTTATTCGCGCTGGCCTCAGCCGTGGCACCGCACCTGCTGACGGGCTTCGACCCTTACGCCACCTCCCCCGTCGACAAGCTGCGCGCACCCAACCTTACGCATTGGTTCGGCACCGATGAGCTGGGCCGCGACCTGTTCACACGGGTAGTCTACGGCGCCAGCCTGTCAATGCTCGCGGCCTCGCTGGCGGTGGGGATTGCCTTGGTGGGCGGGCTGGGGCTGGGCATTTTGTCGGGGTTTGCTGGTGGGCGTATCGACTCAGTGATCATGCGCTTTGTCGATGTGCTGCTGGCGTTGCCCGGCGTGCTGCTGGCCTTGGCGATTGTCACCGCCATCGGTTTCGGTACGGTGCCGGTGGCCATCGCGGTGGGCGTCGGCATCATTCCGGGATTTGCCCGCACCACCCGCGCCGAGGTGCTGCGGGTCAAGACCTTGCCCTATGTGGAAGCCGCGCGCCTGGGAGGCGCGAGTTGGGGACGTACCTTGCTGCTGCACATCCTGCCGAACGCCTGGGGCCCGGTGGCGGTGTTGGCGACACTGGATTTCGGCGCCGCGATTCTTGCGACGGCGGGGCTGAGCTTTCTCGGCTTTGGCGCTGTGCCCCCGGCCGCCGAATGGGGCACCTTGATCGCCAACGGCCGCCACTTCCTGATCACCGCGCCTTGGGTGTCGCTGCTGCCGGGCTTGTTCCTGGTGGCCGTGGTGTTCAGCCTCAACCATATCGCCCGTACCTTCGAGGAGAACCCGCGATGAACGCTTTAGTGGATGTTCGCCAACTCAGTGTCAGCTACCGCACCAACGGGCAGGTCAATCACGCGGTACGCGCGTTGTCGTTTGCCATCGCCAGAGGTGAAACGGTGGCGATTGTCGGCGAGTCCGGCTCGGGTAAATCCACCCTGGCCAACGCGATTCTCGGCTTGTTGCCGGACACGGCGCAGATCAGCGCCGGCCAGTTGTGGGTGGACGGCAACGACCTGACCCACGCCAACGAACGCCAGAAGCGTGCACTGCGCGGGCGTACCGTGGGACTGGTGCCGCAGGACCCGATGGTCAGCCTCAACCCCACGCTACGCGTCGGCCAGCAGATCGCCGAGGCGCTGATCCTGGCCAAGGGCAAGCGCTACCCTGCCGTCGATGCCGACATTGTCGAACTGCTGCAACAGGTGGGCATCGACAAACCCGTATTGCGCGCTCGCCAGTATCCCCATGAGCTGTCCGGCGGCATGCGCCAACGCGTGTTGATCGCCATCGCATTGGCCGGCAACCCACGGCTGATCATCGCCGACGAGCCCACCAGCGCCCTCGATGTGACGGTGCAGCGCAAGATCCTCGATCACCTGCAGCGCCTGGTCAGCGAGCGTGGCATTTCGCTGCTGATCATCACCCACGATTTGGGCGTGGCCACCGATCGCGCCGACCGCATCCTGGTGATGCAACATGGCGAGTTGGTGGAACAAGGCCCGCCCCGGCAGATCCTTAATGCGCCGCAACATGACTACACCCGTGCGTTGATTGCCGCCGCCCCGGCGTTCGCCAAGCGCCGCGAACCGTTGATTCGCATCGACCCGATGGAAGAACCGATCCTGAGCCTGAAAAACGTCGGCAAGACGTTCGCCCTGCCCAAGGTCAAGGGTGAAGACAACACGTTCGTGGCCCTGGAAAACCTGAACTTCGAGGTATACCCCGGCCAGACGCTGGCGATTGTCGGTGAGTCCGGCTCAGGCAAAAGCACCGCGCTGCGCATCGCCCTCGGCCTGGAAAAACCTACCCAGGGCCAGGTCTGGTTCGAACAGCAAGACGTCACACACCTGAGCTGGCGCGACTTCCGCCCGCTGCGCCAGCGCCTGCAATTGGTGCAGCAAAACCCTTTCGCCGCGCTCGACCCGCGTTTTACCGTGTTCGAAAGCATAGTCGAACCGCTGGTCTCGTTCGGCCTGCTCAAGGGCCAGGCCCTGGAACACGCAGCGCGGGAGTTGATCAACCGTGTGCATTTACCGGTGAGTTTCCTCGATCGTTTGCCACGCGAGTTGTCCGGCGGCCAATGCCAACGGGTGGCCATCGCCCGCGCCTTGGCGCTGAAGCCAGACCTGTTGCTGTTGGATGAACCGGTCAGCGCACTGGATGTGTCGGTACAAGCGCACATCCTCGACCTGCTCGAAGAGCTGCAACGGGACATGGGTATTGCGTATGTGCTGGTGTCCCATGACCTGTCGGTGGTGGCCAACTTTGCCCATGAGGTGCTGGTACTGCGCAATGGCAAGGTAGTGGAACAGGGCACGGTGGAACGTATCTTCAACCGCCCGGCCAGCGACTACACCCGCGAGTTGATTGCGGCTATCCCTGGCCAGCAAGCCACCGCCGCTGCCTGAAAGTGATCAGATTCAAATGTGGGAGCGGGCTTGCTCGCGAAAGCGATGTGTCAGCCGATGAATATTTAGCTGATTCACCGCCTTCGCGAGCAAGCCCGCTCCCACATTTCGACCGAGTTGTATCTGATATCGCGCGGGTAACTATGGTTCTGCAAAAGGCAGGGGGGCGTCGGTGTCACGCCGTACGGCGAACACATTCAAGGTCATCGCCACCAGCGCGTAATAGCCAAAAACCCCCACCAATTCGACCACTGCGGGCTCACCGAACGCTTCAATCGCCTGCGCATAAAGTGCATCGTCGATTCGCCGCGTCTGGTACATCGTCTTGCCCAGCCGGTACACCAGTCGTTCGTCTTCTTGCGTGAACGGCGGTTCCGTCTGCTGTTGCAGGGCGACGATCACCGCATCACTCACCCCCGCCGAGCGCGCGATAGGCGCGTGAATCTGCCATTCGGCCTGGGATTGCCACCAGGCAGCGGTGAACAGAATCGCCAGTTCGGTAAGGCGCAACTCCAGCCGGGTGCCATAACGGCAGAATGCACCCAGCAGCTGGGCATGGTTGGCCAGTTCCGGGCTGTGAATCCACGCCAGAAAAGGCCCGTCGAGGTTACCTCGCGGCCCCGCCAGGATGTCCTTGAGCACCGCGCGCTGCGCGTCGTCCATGGTTGCGTCGGTCAACGTGCCAAGGCGCGATTGGATTGCCATTGCAGGGTTCCCTCAGAGTTTTTTCAAGGTGGTGTTGATCGCTGTCAGGAGCTTGCCAGCGATCTCATCGAGGTGATGGTCCTCAAGAATAAACGGCGGCGCCAGCAGGATGTGATCGCCGCGCTGCCCGTCAAGGGTGCCGCCCATGGGGTAGCACATCAGGCCTTCAGCCATGGCCGCTTGCTTGAGCTTGGCGTGCAACTTGAGCGCGGGATCAAATGCGGCCTTGCTGTCACGGTCGGCCACCAGTTCGATCCCTTGGAACAGCCCGCGACCGCGAATATCGCCGACGTGCGGATGATCACCCAAGCTCGCTTGCAAGCGCGCGCGCAAGCCGTCGCCCAACTGATTGACGCGGGCTAGCAAGCCTCGCGACTCAATCGCTTTTTGCACCGCCAGTGCCGCCGCACACGCGGTGGCGTGACCAATATAGGTATGACCATGCTGGAAAAAACCCGAGCCGTTGGCGATGGCGTCGCGGATTTTCTGGCTGACCAACGTTGCGCCGATGGGCTGGTAACCCGCCCCCAGGCCTTTGGCGACGGTGATCAGATCGGCCGTAATGCCTTCCTGCTCCGCCGCAAACAAGGTGCCGGTGCGTCCCATGCCGCACATGACTTCATCGAGGATCAGCAATACGCCGTGGCGATCACACACCTCGCGAATGCGCTTGAAGTAGCCCGGCACGGCGGTGACGGCCCCCAAGGTCGCGCCAACCACTGGCTCGGCCACAAACGCCATGACGTTCTCAGCACCCAACCGCAGAATTTCTGCTTCCAGTTCCGCCGCCAGGCGCACGCCCATGGCCTCGGCGCTTTCACCCGCTTGCTGCTCGCGGTAGGCGTAGCAAGGGCTGACGTGGCTGACACCGATCAGCAGCGGCTCGAACTGCTTGCGCCGCCATTCATTGCCACCGGTGGCCAAGGCGCCCAGGGTATTGCCGTGATAACTCTGGCGCCGCGCAATCAGGTGTTTGCGCTGGGGTTGGCCGATCTCGATGAAATATTGGCGGGCCAGTTTCAGTGCCGCTTCAATGGCCTCCGACCCGCCTGAAACGAAATACACCGAGTCGATGCCTTTCGGCGCGCGGGCCACCAGGAAGTCCGCCAGCTCTTCCATCACCGACGTGGTGAAGAACGAGGTATGTGCATACGCCAACTGACCCATCTGCTTGCGTATGGCCTCGATCACCTCGGGGTCGCTATGACCCAGGCACGACACGGCAGCCCCGCCGCTGGCATCCAGGTAGCGGCGGTTGTCGCTGTCGATCAGGTAAGGCCCGTCACCTTGAATGGCAGTGGGATAACGCTGTGTGAGGCTGCGATGAAAGACGTGGCTCATGGTGCCGCTCCGGAGGGTTTTGCAAATAATAGGTGCACGAATTTTAAATGCAATTATTTTTTGCATAACCAGTAAATGCATGTATATTTTGCGAAACAGCAAAAATATCGTGCGCCTCCTCTCTCAGGTGGCTAGCCGGGCTAACAACAAAAACAGTGGAGTGAATCGTTATGAATCGCTCGAAAAATTGACTGCCGCTATCCCTACTGCCCCAGGTTTGCCCTGGGGCCTGTATCCCCCTGAAGAGAAAACATGCATGAAGAACTTTCTGAAGGTTTCACTGGCGGTAATGGCATTGGCTACCGCCTCTGGCAGCTTTGCTGCGAGCAAGCAATTGCTGGTGGCCACCGACACGGCGTTCGTGCCTTTCGAGTTCAAGCAAGGCAACGAATACGTGGGCTTCGACATTGATTTGTGGGCGGCGATTGCCAAGGAAATGGGGGTGACCTACCAGCTCAAACCCATGGACTTCAACGGCATCATCCCTGCCCTGCAAACCCATAACGTCGATGTGGCGCTGGCCGGCATCACCATCAAGGAAGAGCGCAAGCAAGCCATCGACTTTTCCGACGGTTACTACGACAGCGGTTTTCTATTGATGGTCAAAAGCGACAACGACACCATCAAAGGTGAAGCAGATATCGCCGGCAAGACCCTGGCCGTGAAAAGCGGCACATCATCGGCCGACTACGCCAAGGCCAACCTCAAGGCCCGCGACCTGCGCCAGTTCCCCAATATCGACAACGCCTACCTGGAACTGCGCACTGGCCGCGTCGATGCCGCCATGCACGACACGCCGAACGTTCTGTACTACATCAAGACCGCCGGTGAAGGCCAGGTAAAAGCGGTCGGCCCGCAGATGCTTGCCCAGCAATACGGCATCGCCTTTCCCAAGGGCAGCGAACTGCGTGAACCAGTCAACGCGGCGCTGAAAAAGCTCCGTGAAGATGGCACCTATGCGCAGATCTACCGCAAGTGGTTCGGCACCGATCCGCAATAACCCCCGTCTTTCACCCATAGAGAATTCAGCATGCATTTCCAATGGAGCGCCATTTGGGATGCGCTGCCGGTACTGCTTGAAGGCGCCAAACTGACCTTGTGGATTTCGATCCTGGGTCTGATCGGTGGCGCCGTCATCGGCGTGGTCGCGGGCTTTGCCCGCGCCTACGGCGGTTTTATCAGCAGCCGTGTTGCGCTTGTTTTCATCGAATTGATCCGTGGCACCCCGATCATGGTGCAGGTCATGTTCATCTACTTCGCCCTGCCCATGATGGTGCCGGTGCGCATTGATCCGTTCACGGCGGCTGTCGTGACCATCATGCTCAACTCCGGCGCCTACATCGCCGAGATTACCCGCGGCGCGGTGCTGTCGATCAATCGTGGGTTTCGCGAAGCCGGGCTGGCGTTGGGCCTGTCCAAGCGCGACACCCTGCGCTACGTCATCGCCCCGTTGGCGTTCCGGCGCATGATCCCGGCGCTGGGCAACCAATGGATTGTCAGCATCAAGGACACCTCGCTGTTCATTGTTATCGGGGTCGCTGAGCTGACCCGCCAGGGCCAGGAAGTCATCGCCGGTAATTTCCGTGCGATGGAAATCTGGTCGGCGGTCGCCGTCATCTATCTGATCATTACCCTGGTGCTGAGCTATGCACTGCGGCGCATGGAATCGAGGTTGAAAATCCTATGATCGAATTCAAAGGTGTCTCCAAGCACTTCGGCAGTACCCAGGTGCTGCATGACATCAACCTCAACATCGCCAGCGGCGAAGTGGTGGTGATCATCGGCCCTTCGGGGTCGGGCAAGTCGACGCTGCTGCGCTGCATCAACAAGCTGGAAGAAGTCAGCGGTGGCCAACTGATGGTCGACGGCCTTGAGGTGAACAACCCCAAGGTCGATGAACGCCTGATTCGCCAGGAAGCCGGCATGGTGTTCCAGCAGTTTCACCTGTTCCCCCAGATGACCGCGCTGCAGAACGTCGCCTTTGGACCCGTGCGGGTGCGCGGTGCCAGCCGCCAGGAAGCAGAGCAGCTCGCCGCCGGGCTGCTGGCCAAGGTCGGCCTGGCTGACCGCGCCAATCACTACCCGTCCGAATTGTCCGGTGGGCAGCAACAGCGCGTTGCCATTGCCCGGGCGCTGGCGGTAAAGCCCAAGCTGATGTTGTTCGACGAACCGACGTCGGCCCTCGACCCGGAGCTGCGCCACGAGGTGCTGACCGTGATGAAGTCGCTGGCCGATGAAGGCATGACCATGGTGATCGTCACCCATGAAGTGGACTTTGCGCGCAAGGTCGCCACGCGCCTGATCTTCATCGACAAGGGGCGCATTGCCGAAGATGGCGTGCCCGCCGAGCTGATCGCCAACCCACCCAGCGCCCGCCTGCGGGAATTTCTGCAACACGTGTCGTGAGGAGCTGCAATGACACTGCCTTCTATCCATCTTGACGGTAGCGCCTACGCCATTGGCCACGGGTTGGGCGTGTTCGGTCGCGCTGCGGTGCTTGAGCACCTGCGCCCGCTCGCGCTCTGGAAATACCTGGCAGCGCAAGCAACCACACCAAAAGCCTTGCAGATGCGCCAACAGGTGCAAAACGAATTTCCGCGTTACTGGCAGGAAATCGAGGGGCTGGCCGATGGTTTGCAGTTGCCACTCGATGAAGTGTTCATGTGGAACTGCCGGGGTGACTATGTGCACGCACAAAGCGTGGACGGCTGCACCACCGTTTTCGGACCTACACACACCGGCACGCTGATCGCGCACAACGAAGACGGCTTCCCGCAACTGCGCGGGCACTGTGCGCTGCTGCATGCCACACCCGAAGCAGGACTTGCGTTCACCAGTTTCGTCTACCCAGGCTCGCTGCCAGGACACACCCTGGCCGTGAACGAGCGCGGCGTAGTGGCGACCGTGAACAATCTCCGGCCAACGCAGATCCCCGTCGGCATCCCCCGGCAGATCCTGGCGCGTGCAACCCTGGACGCCGCCTGTGTGGACGAGGCGATTCGTATCGTCACCCGCACGGGTCGCGCCGGTGCCTTCCACCACACCTTTGGCCAAGCCGGCAGCGCACGCGTGGTCAGTGTCGAGGCGTGTGCCGAGGGCAGTCACGTCAGTGAAGTGCAATGGCCGGCTGGGCATTCGAACCATCTGGTGTCGTTGTCGCTGGACCCGGTCGAACAACGCATCACCGCCAGTTCAGGTGCCAGGCAGCGGTGTGTAGACCAACTGCTGCACGGGATAACGGCGGATCTGGATGCGGATACAGCGCTGAAGATTCTGCGTGACACTTCAGGTGGCGCCCTGCCCGTTTACCGTTGCGCTGCGGATGATCCGGACGATGAAAACACCCTGGCAACCGGCGTTTTTCTGATCAGCGCCAACACTGTAGAGTGGCGCGTCTATACGCGGCCAAACACTGACCAACCCGATGCCGAAGGCGTGGTCCATCGCTCATTGATCGACGCCTGTTCAGGTCGATGAAGGTTTGGCGCTCACCCAATCATGGATACCGTTGATGAATAAAGCCCTGACTGCACCTCCCGACACGCTGGATGGTCTCAAGCAATTGCTCGCCGCCATCGAGCGGCGCGAGGTCGACATCGCGTTGGGCAGCAGCTCCAGGCGCGTCCTGATGGCGCTGATCGAATCCCCGCAACGCACGGCGGTATCATCGATCAGCGAGCTTGCGGAACAACTGGGCGTAAACGCCTCGACCCTGTCACGGCTGGCGCAGCGCCTGGGTTATGGCGGTTTCAGCAAACTGCAGGATGTGTTCCGGCGGGAGATTACCGAAGGCAAGCACTTCTATAGCGACCAGGCCTCGCGGCTGGTGGTCAACAGCGAGGACAAGGACGTTCTCAACCAGCTGACCCGCCTGGGTCGGCAGGAAAGTGCCAACATCGTCAGCATGATTGAACAGGTCGATGCCGACGTCTTCGTACAAAGCGTCGAACTGCTGGCCAGTGCCCGCCGGATAAGAATCCACGGTATGCGCCAGTTCAATTCGCTGGCGTTGTTCATGTCTTACGGCCTGGGCATGTTGCGCCCGGATGTGGCGGCGCTCGACTCCAGCCGCCAGGGCGTGGCCGATGCCCTGGCGCAGCTGGAAGAAGGCGATGTGTTGGTGGTTTCCAGCTGCTTCCCCTACACCCCCAGCGTGCTCGCAACGGCAGAGGTCGCTGCCCGCCACGGGATCAAGGTCATTGCGCTGACCGACTCCGCCAGCTCGCCGCTGGCCAAGGTGGCGTTGCACAGTTTCTATGTGCCCAACCACAGCCTGTTTTTCAGCAACAGCATGTGCGCGTTCATGTTGCTGGCGCAGGGTTTGTTGAGCGCGGTTGCCGGCAAGTTGGGCGAGCAGGCGATATCGGCGTTGAAGTACCGTGAGACGCTGATCGACGAACTCAACGCATCGCTGTGAAATAGCCACGCCAGCTTCTGGCGCTGTCGCGTACCTGGGCGTCCAACACCAACATATCCGCTTCACTGACGGGAGATTGCCCCGGCAACAGTTGGGGCAACACCAACTCGATAGACACATCACCTGCAAACCCGTTGGCCATCAACGCCTGGTGCTGCGCCTGGAAATCAATATGGCCGCTGCCTATGCCCCCGCGTCCCGAATCCGAGATGTGGTAGATCGCCGTCAAACCTGCGTGGTCGCGCAAGGTTTGCAGCGGGTCGGGTTCATTGATGTTCATGTGGAAGCTGTCCAGCACCATGCGCAGGTTCTCGCCGCCCACCTCACGGATCAGCGCCCGGCATTGGGCCGCCGTGTTGATCAGCGGCAGTTCGAAGTGGTTGCAGGGCTCGTACAGCGTCGGCACACCGCGTGCTTGCGCATAGGCGTCAATCGCCTTGCAGCACGCCAGCAACCGCGCACGCGCCGAGGCCGTGTCGGGGCAATTGCGCGTCCACAGTGACAGGCCTTGCAGCGTGACCGGGACATTGCCCAGCGCGGCGGCAAAATCCACCACCTTGCGGTAGTACGCCAGGGCGTCTTCAGGCGTGGCCTGGGCGGGGTCCTGCGGCCCACCGTTGATCGGGTCGACCGCCAGGATAGCGATACCTGCCTGCCGTGCCTGTTCGCGCAGGTTCACCGGGCAGACGTCGCGGTGGTCGCCGGAATACTGGATCGCGTCCAGCCCCAACGCCACCGCTTTGGCCAGCACCTGCTCCGGTGCCGTGATGCCGAGGGTCCAGGTGACAACAGCTATCTTCATGGCGCGCCCTCAGGCCTTGGGATGAAATTCAATGGCCAGCCAGATCGCGTCCGAATCGGACCAATAGCGGTGCCAGGGGTACGTCGGGTTGCCCGCATTATCGACATGCACAAAGGGGTCATGGGTGTAACCAGGCGCCATGCTGATCTGCTTGTAAAGGGTGTTTTCATCGCGCGCCAGGAATTTCTGGATACGCCCCGAACCGTGGATCTGGGTGTGGATTTCCAGGAACGGATGCTCGTTGTGCAGGTAGCAATCGGTGTTGGTCGGCGCCCACCACAGGTTCAGGCGGATGCCGTATTCGCGTAGGTCGACGGCCTCTGCCCGCTGGTTGGCGAATGCATACGGGTCCAGGCGCACATCGCCAATTTCGTCGTAGCGCGAGATGTACAGCGGCGTGGTGCGGGGGAACTTGGCCAAGCGGTTGCCGAACCAGTCCCACTCACCGAGCACGATACCGCCCAGGTCAACCTCGCTGCGCACGCGAAACACCGCAACACGGTTGGCACTGGCAATCACCGCATTGAACAATACGGTGGATTTCCAGCCAGGCACCACAGTGGGCACAGGGCCGCCGATGTGCATCGGGGCATGGTCGAGGTTGACTGCTACGCCCCCCTCCACCTTGAAGTCTTTAACGTTTTCGACCAGGTAACACGCTACAAACTGGTCGCTGAATTGCAGCTCACGCTGCTGATTGATTTTTGTCATTTGTCAGGCCTATGGCAGTGCATGAAGGCCTGCGTTCGTCCCTGAACACAGGCGATTCGATCGCGGGAATCAGAAGCCGCGGTTCTTCACGTACTCATCGCGGTACTCGCCGAGGTAGTCCGGCACGGTGATGTCCCACCAGCCGGTCGGGTGCATGTTGCTCCACGGCCGCTCAATGGAGCACATCGCCTCGATCACGTACGGACGGTTGGACGCCAGTGCCCGGTCCACGGCGGCGCCGATCTGCAGCGGGTCGGTCACACGCTCGGCAGCAGCCCCCAGCGACTTGGCGAAGTCGGCGATATTGGCCTCCCACGACGCGCCATCCGGGGTGCGGAAGTCGGTGATGATTTCGCGGTCTTCACCGAACATGTTCAGTTGCAGGTTACGGATCGCGCCCCAGCCGCCGTTGTTGATGATCAGGAAAATCGCCGGAACGCCCATCATCACCGCAGTCGCCAGTTCCTGGCCGGTTTGCAGGAACGCACCGTCACCGCAAATGGCAACCACCGGCTGGTTTGGCGCGCCCATCTTGGCGCCGATGGCGGCCGGCAGTGCGAAGCCGATACCGGAGAAACCGCCCGGCGTGATGTGCTGTTTAGGCCCGTACACCGGAAATTCGTTGAACACCTGGTTTTGCGGGTTACTCGAGTCGGTGACCACGATGGTGTTGCGCGGCAGGATCTTGCGGGCTTCGAACAACACCTGGGAAACCGTCATCGGCGACTGGTTGCACGTACGCAGCGGCGCCAGGTGCTCTTCCCACTTGGCCTTGAGGTGCTGCAAGCGCTGGAACATCGGCGAGGTGCTGTAGTCCCGCGCTGGGCAACTGTTGCGCAGTACCGCCAGCAGGTCCTGCAGGATCGGCCCGGCATCGCCGACGATGCCCACTTCCACCGGGTAGTTCTTGCCCAGTTCGAAGCCATCGATATCGATCTGGATCAGCTTGGTCTTGTTGGGAATGTCGAAGGTCACGCCAGGACGATACGAAGACGTGATGCGGTCGCTGAAACGGCAACCGATGGCCAGGATCACGTCAGCTTCGCGGGTCATCGCGTTGCCCGGAATCGAGCCCAGGTCACCGCACGGCCAGGCGTACAACGGATGATCTTCGGGGATCGAGCCCTTGCCCATGAACGAGGTGGTCACGGCTGCGCCCACATGCTCGGCGATGGCCACCAGGTCGTCGCTGGCGTTGGCCGCGATCACCCCGCCACCGGCCATGATCACCGGGCGCTCTGCTGACAATAGCAACTGCACGGCACGGGCAATGTCTGCTGGGTCGCCGTGCAGTCGGCCGTGGCCGCGATGGGTTTGCGGCGAAGGCAGCTCGATCTCGGCGCATTCGGCTTGCAGGTCTTGCGGCAGGTTGATCAGCGTCGGGCCGCGACGGCCCTCAAGCATCACGTTGAACGCCTGGGTCATCACGCCCGGCAATTGGGCCACGGTGCCCGGCTGCCACCAGCGCTTGACCACCGGTTCGGCCATGCGCGGGAAGTTGTCGCCGTGGGGGCGATCCAGTTCCTGCAACACGCCTTTGCCGAGCATGTAGGTGTGTACGCCGCCGCTGATCACCAGTTGCGGCAACGAGTCGGCGAACGCGGTCGCGATCCCGGTCAAGGTGTTGGTGGCACCCGGGCCGATGGACGCACACACCGCCGCGATCTGCCCGCTGGCGCGGTAGAAACCGTCGGCCATGTGCGAGGCGCCTTGCTCATGCATCGCAGGCACCAGGGTGATCTCCGACTTGCGATCAACAAAGGCGTCCAGCAGCGCGGTGTTGCCGTGCCCGGGAATGCCAAACACGTACGGCACTTTTTCGCGGATGAGGTACTCGACCACGATCTGCCCGCCGGTCATTTTTGTTTTTTTTGTATCAGTCATGCTGCGCTCCTGCTGTTTCGTAGATGAATACGGGTTGGGCCTGCACGTCGTCAGGCCTCTTGATGTGGGTGATGCCAAATTCTGTGTGGAGGATGTGTTCGGCCGCGCGCAACGCCTGAGCGGCGATGGTCAGCGCCGGGTTGACCGCCGCCGACGAGGGCATGAACGACGCATCGATCACGAACAGGTTGGCGTGGTCGTGGCTGCGGCAATAAATGTCCAGCGCGGAGGTTTTTGGGTCGGTGCCGAACCGCACCGTGCCGCACTGATGGGACGTGGAGTGCTTGAGCAGTGGCTTGGTCAGCACGATCGGGTAGCCGCTGGCCCGCAGCAGCGTCACCAGCTTCTTGATGAAGCGCCGATGGGGCCCGAGGTTGTTGCGCCGGATCGCCATCTGGATTTGGCCGTCCTTGAGCACAATGCGGCTCTCGGGGTCGGGCAGGTCTTCGGAAAAGGCGATCCAGTCCATGCTGTGGCGGGCCATGGTCGAACCCACCGCCTTGGGCATGAACGGCACATTGGCCGACAGCATGCCGCCCTGCAGCTTGCCGAGCATCTGCGCATGCCCCAGCGGGTACGGGTAATCCGGGGCGCCGAAGTAGAACTCGTTCATCGACACGGTTTTCTGGAACACCGTGTCGTTGGGGCGCATCGACAGCCCCATCAGCGCAGTCTGTTTATGCGCCATGTAATGGCGACCCACCACGTCGGAGCTGTTGGCCACGCCGTTGGGCGCCGCCTCGCAGGCTGAGCGCAGCAATAGCGCCGCACTGTTGACCGCTCCACAGGCCACCACGATGAGCCTGGCCGTGAGCACTTCGCTCTTGCCGTCGGTTTCAACCACCACACCGGTGACCTTCTTGCCGTCTTGGCTCAACAACAGGCGTTTGACCAGGGTGTTGGTACGCAACGTGACGTTGCCCGTGGCCAGGGCCGGGCGTACCAGCGCAGTTTCCGCTTCCATTTTTGCCGAGATTTTGCACGGGAATCCGTCGCAGGTTTTGCACAGCGTGCAATTGCCTTCGCTCGAGTAATTTACCGCCAGCGGCATGGCCGAGGTGCGCGCGCCAGCGGCCCGCATACCCTTGCACATGGCCTCGACGATAGGCGCAGAGGCCACGGCAGGATACGGATACGGCGCACTGCGCCATGGCGCTGACGGGTCGTCCTTGTCGTCGCCGTGCACTTTGAAGATCTGCTCGGCCTGGGTGTAATACGGCTCAAATTCGGCGTAGCTGACCGGCCACGCCGGTGAGACGCCCTCCTCGTGCACCAGTTCTTCAAAATCCCGCTCGCGATAGCGGATCATCGAACCACCGTAGAACTTGGTGCAGCCGCCCACGTTGTAGTAAATGCTCGGGCGAAACGCTTCGCCACGGGCATCCAGCCAGGTGTCGTGGGCGGTGTACTTCTTGTCGAAAAACACCGAGGCCACGCGCCAGTTGTCCGGTTCCTTGGGCACCCAGTCGCCGCGCTCAAGCATCAGTACATTCACACCATTCTCGGCCAGGCGGCGGGCGGTCATTGCGCCCCCCACACCACTGCCGATCACGATGACCTCAGGAAATACCTTCATGTCCGCCTCGCTCGCAGTTATTCAGCAGTGACCGACAGCGCCGGCTTGGATGGCTTGGCATCGGGTTTTATGCGCATCAGCAGTGGGCCGAAGATGGCGATCAGGCTCATGAGCACCAGCGGCATGTAGAACAGCGCACCAATCCCGTAAGTGCTCACCAGGTAGGAATAGATCGCCGGGCCGCCGAGCATGCCGCCAAAGCCGATGCCGTTGACGATGCCGACGTTGCGGCCCGAGTTGGCCGGGTCCTTGCGCCCTGCGGCCGACAGCATCAGTGGCGCGATGCACGCCAGGCCCAGGCCGAGCAAGGCAAAACCGGCCATGCCCAGCACAGGTGAGTGGCTGAGGGTGGAGAGGAAGATGCCGATGATCGAGATCACGCCGCAGCAGAACACCATCGCCGCCGCGCCGATGCGGGTGGCCAGCCAGTCACCGGTCATGCGTGCGATAAACCCTGCGCCGGTGAAGAAGCTGATGGCCAGGCCGGCGGTGGAGATGGTCATGCCGGTCTCGCGTACCAGAAATTCCTGGCCCCAATCACTGACCGAGCTTTCGCTGATCATTCCGGCAATCAACAGTGCGCCGAACGCGATCATCAGCATCAGGATCTTCCAATTACGCGACAGCGGCGCGGCGGTGGCCTTGGCCGGTTCGGCGGCCACAGGCAACAACTCATCTTTGCTGAGCATGAACTGGCTGGTCAGCAGGCTGAGCAGTGCCAGGGACAGGCCGGCGACGGTGAAGGGAATCATCGCGCTTTCGGTGGAAAAACCGGCCAGGTAACTGGCCAGGATGCCAAACAGAAACCCGCCCAACGAAAAGAACGCATGAAACGCCGACATGATCGAGCGCTGGTAGAAGCGTTCGACCTGCACGCCGTGGGCATTCAGTGCGGTGTCCACGGCGCCACGCAACGCCCCCAGCACGCAGCCGAACATCAACGCGAAGGTGTACGCGGAGGCGTATCCCAAGGCGATCAGCGACAGTGGGTAGGCCAGCAAGATAAGACGGATAACACTGCGCGGGCCGAAGCGGTCGACAAAGTGCCCGACGATAAAGGCGCCGATGGTGCCGCCAATGGCGATCCCCAGGGCGACCATGCCGAAGTTAAGGTCGCCAAGGCTGCCTTCCATGCCCAAGTGGTTGCGAAACGCACTCACCCCGACCGACCAGGTGTAGAACAGCGCGCCCATGATCATGAAACCGGCGAACGTGGCCATCCGCGCTTTCTTGATTCTGGGGGTAACGAGGGAGTTGTCGTGTTTGCTCGATAGCATGGTTCACCTGTCGAGGGGCTATGGCCCCTTCGTTATTGGAATTCAGGCTTCGAGTATCGAGAGATCACGCACCGGGCTCAATTTCGCACCTGGCTCGTGGGTGACGCAAACCGACGCACATGTGCTGCATGCGACAGGCGCTGCCTGCGAGGCTAGACGCTCGCAGGCAGACTATCTAGCATGCGCAAACCGCAGCTCGCGCCTGATTGACTGTACGAAAAAAACGATAAAACGCCGTACCTGAGGAGAGACATCCGCCCATGCCAGCTGTAACCGCCCCCTCCCATGGTGAGCGCCACCAAGTGCGCAGTGACCTGCAAGGCAACGTACAAAGAAACCTCGCCACGCTGGTGGAGTCGTGCCGGTCAGTCGCTGACATGTGCCGCAAGATCGATGTGAACCGCCAACAGTTCAACAAGTACCTGGCCGGCCAGCATGTGCCGTCGCAGAAGATCCTGCAGAAGATCGCCCGCTATTTCATGATGGAGGCCGAGGACCTGTTTCGGGAGCCGGCGGACTTCAAGAAGTTCTACGAGGGCTTTGAGAACGAATTGCCCATCGGCCTGCGGGCGTCGGCGCAGTTCAACCACTTCCTGCCACTGGCCAAGGCCTCCGTGCAAGGGTTGGACGACTACCTGGGCGTGTATTACCGCTATCACAACTCGTCGATCTATAAAGGTCGCATCCTGCGTTCGGTCACGTGCCTGTACCGTGCAGACTCGATGGTGCAGTACGTCACGGTGGAGCGCTTCCCGTTGCAGGATGGCAGCGGCAAGACCGGTTATTCATTCACCTACCACGGGTTTTGCCTGCTGCTCGGCGACCGTTTGTTCATGGTGGACTTCGAAGGCAAGCAACGTAACGAGATCACTTTTTCGATCCTGACCCCGCAGCATCGTCGGCCGATTCGTTTTCTGCATGGTTTGGTCACGGGGGTGGCGTCGTCGTCTTACCGACAACCGTTTTCCACGCGCCTGACGTTGGGTTATGTGGAAAAGGGGCTGATCCGCAAGCGTCACCTGCGCGAGGCCACGGTGCTGCTGCCGGGGGATGCATCGCTGCCGTTCGAGGTACGCGAATATATGACGGGGGACAATGCGGGGATTGTCTGGGGCGGGCAAGACTGACTGCCCTGCCCCTGCTGCCCATTGCGGGCAGCAGGGTTGGGTTCAAGCGGTCTTCTTGTAACGCCGGATGCGGATATCGGCCTGCTCCTTGTGACCGGCAAAACCTTCCATCCCGCAGAGGCGGGAGCAGTACTCGCCCACCAGCACCGAGGCCTCATCCGTCAGCACATGCTGATAGGTGCACGTCTTGATGAACTTGCCGACCCACAGCCCACCGGTGTAGCGCGCCGACTTGGTGGTAGGCAGGGTGTGGTTGGTGCCGATGACTTTGTCGCCGTAGGACACGTTGGTGCGCTCACCCAGGAACAGCGCACCGTAGTTGGTCATGTGCTCCAGGAAATACAGTGGATCGCGGGTCATCACCTGGACGTGCTCGGAGGCGATGCGGTCGGCCTCTTGCACCAGTTCTTCCACCGTGTCGCACAAGATGATCTCCCCGTAGTCACGCCAGGCCACCGAAGCAACGGCGGCGGTTGGCAGCACGGCGAGTTGGCGCTCGATCTCGGCAGGAATCGCATCGGCCAGCGCCGCGCAATTAGTGAGGAACACCGCTGGGGAGTTCACCCCGTGTTCGGCCTGGCCCAGCAGGTCGGCCACGACAATTTCTGCGTCGGAGGTTTCGTCGGCGATCACCAGCGTCTCGGTGGGGCCGGCGATCAGGTCGATGCCGATCTTGCCGTACAGCTGGCGCTTGGCTTCCGCCACATAGGCGTTGCCGGGGCCGACCACCATGTCCACCGGCGCAAAGGTGTCAGTGCCCAACGCCAGCGCAGCGATGGCTTGCACCCCGCCCAGGCAATAGATCTCGTCGGCCCCCGCCAGGTACATCGCGGTGACGATCGCCGGATGCGGTCGGCCATCAAACGGCGGCGCAGCAGCCACCACGCGTTTTACGCCAGCCACCTTGGCGGTGAGCACGCTCATGTGAGCCGAGGCCAGCAACGGGTACTTGCCGCCGGGAATGTAGCAACCCACTGAGTTCACGGGGATGTTCTTGTGCCCAAGGATCACCCCCGGCAGCGTCTCGACTTCAACATCCACCAACGCGGCTTTTTGCACCTGGGCAAAACGGCGCACCTGCTCTTGGGCGAACTTGATATCGCCGATTTCCTGCTCCGAGAGACTGGCAACACAGGCGGCGATTTCTTCATCCGACAAACGAAAGCTGACGGGGTCCCACTGGTCGAACTGCTTGGAATACTCGCGGACCGCGGCGTCACCGCGGCGACCGACGTTGGCAATGATGTCCGCCACGACGTCGCGAACCTGGCTGGCAATTTCAGCCTGCGCAGCCACTGGCTTCGCGGTCTTGAGGTGTTGAATCATGGTGTGCTCCCGTTGAAAGACGCGTCTTCGGCCAAGGCTCCAAGCCCTGGCAACTGCAGTCGATTTTCCGTACGGAGCGCCGGGCCCACCATTTCGCACTGGATATTCATGTGACGCACAATGACGCACGCCAATAAGGCGGGTGTCCGGCGTTTAGGGATGATTGCGCTGCGTGCAACAATGCTTTGTCATCAAGGCCATTGATAGCACCCTAACGAAAAGCCCATGCTAGAGGGCTTTTCCAGCGCTTATATCATTCCGAATGATAGTTACCTTTGCTTCATTCGATTCGTGACATAGCACCTCGCCGCGCATGATCCGCCCATCTCAAATACATTGGCGGATGCACCTCATGGAACAGTCACTCAAACATTTGCGCTTCCCCCTGGCGATTTTGGCCGTGGTGGTGATGAGCGCGTGCGGCAAAACCCCGGAGCAAGCGGCCGCCATGCCAGCTGCAGCGGTCAGCGTGGCCAAAGTGCTTGAACAGCCGGTCAACGAGTGGGATGAATTCACCGGTCGCCTCGAAGCTCCCGAAACCGTGCAGATCCGTCCGCGCGTGTCCGGCCAGATCGACCAGGTGGCCTTCACCGAAGGTGCCCTTGTCAAGAAAGGCGACCTGCTGTTCCAAATCGACCCGCGTCCGTTCCAGGCTGAAGTGCGTCGTCTTGAAGCCCAACTGCAACAGACCCGCGCCGCCGCCACCCGCAGCGATAACGAAGCCCAACGTGGCGAGCGCCTGCGCCAGAGCAACGCGATTTCCGCCGAACTGGCCGACTCGCGCACCACCGCTGCCCAGGAAGCTCGCGCGGCTGTCGCCGGCATTCAAGCGCAGTTGGACCTGGCCAAGTTGAACCTGAGCTTCACCCGCGTGACCTCGCCGATCAGCGGTCGCGTCAGCCGTGCCGAAATCACTGCCGGCAACCTGGTGACCGCCGACGTTACCCCGCTGACCAGCGTGGTTTCCACCGACAAGGTCTACGCCTACTTCGACGCCGATGAGCGCGTGTTCCTTAAGTACACCGAACTGGCCCGCCAAGGCCGCCGTGGCGCGACCACCCCGGTGTACCTGGGCCTGTCCAACGAAACCGGCAACCCGCACCTGGGCCAGATGAACTTCGTCGACAACCAGGTCAACCCGGCCACCGGCACCATCCGTGGCCGTGCCGTGTTCGACAACAGCAAGGGCGAATACACCCCTGGTTTGTATGCTCGCCTGAAGCTGGTCGGCAGCGGCACCTACTCCGCTGTGCTGATCAACGACGAAGCCGTCGGTACTGACCTGGGCAAGAAGTTCGTGCTGGTGATGGAAGGCGACAAGCCGGCTTATCGTTCGGTGGAACTGGGGCCGAAAATCGAAGGTTTGCGCATCGTGCGCAGCGGCCTGAACAAGGACGACACCATTATCGTCAAGGGCTTGCAGCGCGTGCGTCCTGGCTCGCCGGTCGCCCCGGAAACCATCCCGATGGCCAGCAAGGAAACCCTCGCCGCCTTGGCCCAACAACGACAAGCGCTTGAAGCCAGCAACCTGGAGCAAGTGGCGCCGGAAAAAACCGCGCCCAAGCTCGCAGCCGTTGCGACTCCACGCGGTTAAGGGATACGACTCAAGATGAATTTTTCCAAGTTCTTCATTTCGCGGCCGATCTTCGCAGCGGTGCTGTCGCTGTTGATCCTGATCGCCGGTGCGATCTCGCTGTTCCAATTGCCGATCAGCGAATACCCGGAAGTGGTGCCGCCGACCGTGGTGGTCCGCGCCAACTTCCCGGGTGCCAACCCTAAAGTCATCGGTGAAACCGTGGCGGCCCCTTTGGAGCAAGCCATCACCGGCGTCGAAAACATGCTGTACATGTCTTCGCAGTCGACCGCCGATGGCAAGCTGACCCTCACTATTACCTTCGCCCTGGGCACTGACCTGGACAACGCGCAGGTGCAGGTGCAAAACCGCGTCACCCGGACTCAGCCAAAACTGCCGGAGGAAGTGACACGCATCGGTATTACCGTGGACAAGGCCTCCCCTGACCTGACCATGGTGGTGCACTTGACCTCCCCGGATCAGCGTTACGACATGCTTTACCTGTCCAACTACGCCTTGCTTAACGTGAAGGATGAGTTGGCGCGTTTGGGCGGTGTGGGTGACGTGCAGTTGTTCGGCATGGGCGACTACTCCCTGCGTGTCTGGCTCGATCCGAACAAGACCGCCTCGCGCAATTTGACCGCCACCGACGTGGTCAATGCGATCCGTGAGCAGAACCGTCAAGTGGCCGCCGGTGCGCTGGGTGCACAACCTGCGCCGAATGCCACCAGCTTCCAACTGTCGGTGAACACCCAAGGCCGCCTGGTGACCGAGGAAGAGTTCGAGAACATCATTATTCGCGCAGGCGATAACGGTGAAATCACCCGCCTCAAGGACATCGCACGGGTAGAGCTGGGTTCCAGCCAATACGCGCTGCGCTCGTTGCTCAACAACCAGCCGGCGGTAGCGATCCCGATCTTCCAGCGTCCGGGCTCCAACGCCATCGAGATTTCCAACGAAGTCCGCGGCAAGATGGAAGAGCTGAAAAAAAGCTTCCCGCAAGGGATGGACTACAGCATCGTCTACGACCCGACCATCTTCGTGCGGGGCTCCATCGAAGCGGTGGTGCACACCCTGTTCGAAGCACTGATCCTCGTGGTGCTGGTGGTCATCCTGTTCCTGCAGACCTGGCGCGCCTCGATCATTCCGTTGGTGGCGGTGCCGGTATCGTTGATCGGTACGTTTGCGGTCATGCACCTGTTTGGCTTCTCGCTTAACGCCCTGTCGCTGTTCGGCCTGGTACTGGCTATCGGTATCGTGGTGGACGACGCCATCGTGGTGGTGGAGAACGTCGAACGGAACATCGAGCTTGGCCTGGAACCGTTCCCCGCCACTGAAAAAGCCATGAGCGAAGTGACCGGCCCGATCATCGCCACCGCGTTGGTGCTGTGTGCGGTGTTCATCCCGGCGGCCTTCATCAGCGGCTTGACGGGGCAGTTCTACAAACAGTTCGCCTTGACCATTGCGATCTCGACCGTTATCTCGGCGTTCAACTCCCTGACCCTGTCGCCAGCACTGGCAGCCGTATTGCTCAAAGGTCACCACGCACCGAAGGACGCGTTCTCGCGGTTCCTCGACAAGTTGCTCGGTGGCTGGTTGTTCAAACCGTTCAACCGCTTCTTCGACAAGGCCAGCCATGGCTACGTCGGCACCGTGCGCCGAGTGATTCGCGGCAGTGGTATCGCGCTGTTCCTGTACGCCGGCTTGATGGTGCTGACCTGGCTGGGTTTTGCCCACACGCCCACCGGTTTTGTACCGGCCCAGGACAAGCAATACCTGGTGGCTTTCGCTCAATTGCCAGACGCCGCAAGCCTGGACCGTACCGAAGACGTGATCAAGCGCATGTCCGACATCGCCCTGAAACAGCCTGGCGTGGAAAGCGCCGTGGCGTTCCCGGGCCTGTCGATCAACGGTTTCACCAACAGCCCGAACAGCGGCATCGTGTTCGTGACCTTGAAACCGTTTGATCAGCGTAAAGACCCAAGCATGTCGGCGGGTGCAATCGCTGGCGCACTGAACGGCAAGTACAGCAGCATCCAGGAAGCCTACATGGCGATCTTCCCGCCGCCGCCGGTACAGGGCCTGGGTACGATTGGTGGTTTCCGCCTGCAGATCGAAGACCGTGGCAACCTGGGTTACGACGAGCTGTACAAAGAAGTGCAGAACGTCATCACCAAGAGCCGCACGACACCGGAGCTGTTCGGCCTGTTCACCAGCTATACGGTCAACGTGCCACAGGTCGATGCTGCGATCGACCGCGAAAAGGCCAAGACCCACGGCGTGGCGATCAGCGACATCTTCGACACTTTGCAGATCTACCTGGGTTCGCTGTATGCCAACGACTTCAACCGCTTTGGCCGCACGTACCAAGTCAACGTACAGGCTGAGCAACAGTTCCGCCTGGATGAAGACCAGATCGGCCAGTTGAAAGTACGCAACAACAAAGGCGAGATGATCCCGCTGGCGACCTTCATCAAGGTCAGCGACACCTCGGGCCCCGACCGCGTGATGCACTACAACGGCTTCATCACCGCAGAGATCAACGGCAACGCTGCACCGGGCTACAGTTCGGGCCAGGCAGAAGCGGCGATTGAAAAACTGCTGAAAGAAGAACTGCCCAACGGCATGACCTACGAGTGGACCGACCTGACTTATCAGCAAATCCTCTCGGGCAATACCGCACTGTTCGTGTTCCCACTGTGCGTGCTGTTGGCGTTCCTGGTACTGGCGGCCCAATACGAAAGCTGGAGCCTGCCACTGGCGGTGATCCTGATCGTGCCGATGACGCTGCTGTCGGCCATCACCGGGGTGATTATCTCGGGCGGTGACAACAACATCTTCACCCAGATCGGCCTGATCGTACTGGTGGGACTGGCCTGTAAGAACGCGATTCTGATCGTCGAGTTTGCCAAGGACAAACAAGCGGAGGGTCTCGACCCACTGGCTGCGGTACTGGAAGCCTGCCGTCTGCGTCTGCGGCCGATCCTGATGACCTCGTTCGCGTTCATCATGGGTGTGGTGCCACTGGTGTTGTCCAGCGGTGCGGGTGCCGAGATGCGTCATGCCATGGGCGTGGCGGTGTTCTCCGGGATGATCGGTGTGACCTTCTTCGGTCTGTTACTGACGCCAGTGTTCTACGTACTGATCCGTCGTTATGTGGAGCGCAGCGAAGCACGCAAAGCGGCCAAGGCCTTGAAGCTGGAGACACAGCAATGAGCGTGAAAGTATTCCTGCCGAGCTTGCTGGTACTGGCACTGAGCGCCTGTGCCGTAGGCCCGGACTATAAAACCGAGAAGCTGGAGGCGGCCAATATCACGGCCGCCGCCGATGCCAAGCAGTATGACCACGCCAAGTACGAAGGCATCTGGTGGCAGCAGTTCGACGACCCGACCCTCAATCAACTGGTCACTCAGTCGCTGAGCGGTAACCGTGACCTGCGCGTGGCCTTTGCCCGCCTGCGGGCAGCCCGTGCGATCCGTGATGACGTGGCCACTGACATCATGCCCGTGGTCACCTCCCGCGCCAGCAGCGATGTGGGCAAGGGCCAGATCCCCGGCCAGACTACCAAGCGCGTCAACAGCGAGCGCTATGACCTGGGCCTGGACATGGCGTGGGAGGTGGACCTGTTCGGTCGTATTCGCCGCAACCTGGAGGCCAGCGACGCAGACCAACAAGTAGCCGAAGCCGACCTGTACCAACTGCAAGTCACCATGATTGCCGAGC
This sequence comes from Pseudomonas sp. PGPPP1, assembly GCF_002255865.1. NCBI lineage: Bacteria > Pseudomonadati > Pseudomonadota > Gammaproteobacteria > Pseudomonadales > Pseudomonadaceae > Pseudomonas > Pseudomonas sp. PGPPP1. The sequence continues at coordinate 933,056 of NZ_NKIG01000001.1, forward strand.
TGGTGGATGCTTACGGTCAACTGCGTGGCGCTCAACTGCGCGAACGCATTGCTTTGGACAACCTGAAAAACCAGCAGGAATCGCGCACCATCACCGTCAGCCTGCGCGATGCCGGCGTGGGCGATCAGTTGGATGTGGAACGTGCCGATGCGCGCTTGGCAGCGGTCGAAGCCAGCGTGCCGCAATTGCAGGCTGAACAGGTGCGCGAGCGTAACCGCATCGCTACCCTCCTCGGCCAACGCCCGGACAAGTTGACGGTGGACCTGAGCCCCAAAGACCTGCCGGCGATTGCCAAGGCGTTGCCGATTGGCGACCCGGGGCAACTGCTGCAACGTCGCCCGGACATCCTCAGCGCCGAACGTAAATTGGCCGCTGCTACCGCGCGGATCGGCGTGGCCAAGGCCGACCTGTTCCCACGGGTCAGCCTCAGCGGCTTCCTCGGTTTTACGGCCGGGCGTGGTTCGCAGATCGGCTCGGCGGCTGCCAACGCCTGGTCCCTCGGCCCGAGCATTACCTGGGCCGCCTTCGACCTGGGCAGCGTGCGTGCCCGTTTGCGCGGTGCAAATGCCGAAGCCGATGGCGCGCTGGCGACCTACGAGCAGCAAGTATTGCTAGCGCTCGAAGAGTCCGAGAACGCGTTCAGCGACTACGGCAAGCGCCAGCAACGCCTGGTGTCGCTGATCCGCCAAAGCGAATCCAGCCGCGCCGCCGCCGACCTCGCCGCCATTCGCTATCGCGAAGGTACCGTGGACTTCCTGGTGCTGCTCGACGCGCAACGCGAGCGCCTGGCCGCCGAAGACTCCCAGGCCCAGGCCGAAGTGGACCTGTATCGCGGCATCGTCGCGATCTACAAAGCCTTGGGTGGTGGCTGGCAGCCGGACACGGTGGTCGCCAGCAACAAGTGATGTAAAGAGCTCCTTTGGTTGGTCGCATCCAGCCAATTTTTAGCCCTGCGGCCTATTCGGACGCGGGGCTTTTTTTAAAGTGTGATCAACTGAGGTCGATACAGGGAGGTAGCTTTCGATTGCTGGAGAATTAGAAGATGATCATCTCTTCGCCTACGTCGACAGGAAAAATCAGCAAACAAGATCCGGGATACATAATTAAAGAACCCAAAAAGGTGATCACTGATTTCACTGTCAAAGACGATTCGCAAGCGGCAAAGGTGTTAACACTCAAAGACGATGTGCAAATTTCCGACTTAAAGAAATTTTTAAAAAAATACGACATGACCCACATCACAAACATGGAGCTTAAACAAGTTGGTCGTAAGCTGTATGAAAACAAACTGATCAGCGAGCAGGCATTTGGTGTTTTCATCGATGGCACCAACGCGGTCGATAAAGACGGCCACCAGGCAGACCTTCACGTCAAATTCAACGCGATCGCGCTATTTGACCAAAGGCTTGAAGAACAAACATCTTGGATGTCTAGTTATACCGAACAACAAAAGCAAGAACCACTGTTCTGGCCATGGAGGCAAGGAATGATTGATGCCAACAAGGCAGTTAATGCACTCGCCTACTTTGCTTGGTCATCTCGAAAAGACTTCGCAGTCGATGAGCAAGCATAAACTACTCCGATAAAAACGCAGGGCGTTCAAATGCTCATCTCGCGCCCTGCGCCGATCTAGACTTAACGTCCGTAGCGGACGGTCCCTGAATAGGATTTAGGCGCAGCCTCCGAATTTCTGACCCTCACGCGATAATTGCCATGAGGTCCAGAAAAGGACGCGTTATTTCCTATGCTGAACGTCACTCGGCTCCATGAGCCTCCTACTTCGCGTTCGATATAAATCTCTGGGGCTCTACCTGCGCCACCGGCAGATACTGTTGCATTAATACTCGCTCCAGCGCACCCGCCCGCCGATGTTATAGAGAACGGGCCATTGGCCGTGTCCGTCGTATCAGGCGGCACTATTCCGCTAAAGCTCTCCGTAATATACAAACACAACGCATTTGCCTGAAACGATGTCAGCGCCAAAGCCAAAAAGGGGATTGCAAAAAGACTTTTCATGGTTCTCACCTCACGGGTTAAACAATTAAGTTATTTGCGTTTAAACCATCGACTTTTTATTTATACATAGGCCGCCCTCAAGGCAGCACGCCACCGTCTGCGCAGACACGTGCCGACCATAGAAAAAGTTATCCGAGCTCAACAGTAGGACCCGTGGCGATGACTATGCATGACTTATTACTTGAGGTAAGCCGGCGGCTTCCTAAAATATTGAAAGACGGCTCTGTAGTACAAATTAAGCACCCAGTAAGTTATTTCCTAGTCCCTTGCTGCAGCAGCATCACCGGCAAAATCACCCCCACTGTTCCTCGCCGCATTCAAAAAACAAGATGCTCCTGGATATAACTTTTGAATGCCTGGCTGCGCGCCGGCTGTTGAAAAGGTGGCTTCTGCGGATCAATAGAGCCCGGCGGATGTTGCATTAGCCTGAACACACCGAGCAGCTGCTGGGAGCTCCGATCGACCATATACATCAACCCCGGCGCAGGCGTGTTGATGGATCGTTTGCTGACTATCTTGATGGGGACCTGCTCGGTGATGGCTGACGCGCCAAATGAATTCAGTGCATTTTCGATCATGGTGCGGTTTTGCTTAAACAGCGCCGGGTCGGTCTTTAACTGCGCCAGCAACGCCACGCTGGTCATGGTGGACTCTGCATTCAGGCTCCCCGCGCGTGACCCAAACATGTTGACGCCTGTGTTGTCCACCAGCGCCGATGCATCCTCTCCCGCACTCACGAATGCTTGTGGCTCAGTATGGCCTTTCGCCAAGTTCAAAAGGCCGGCCGCATTTTCCTCGTTCTTATTCAGCCGTGTGAGGTAGGCAAAATCGAGTGACCCCTGAGTCAGCTTGCCTGGAAGGTGGTCCAGCTCATGGATCAGCGCATTGCTCATTGCACCCTCATTCGAGCCGAAATGCTGGTAGTAACGTTTGGCACCGTCGATATTGACTTCAATGAACTTCCCCGACCGATCTAGCTTGAAATCCTCGGGATTGACCTGTGCAACCCAATCGTGGTTTTTCGAACGCATGAATTTTACATTATTCGCCGTCAGTACCTCAGCCTTGGCCTTGAGACCGGACAGTCGAGAGTTCATCAATTTGCGCGCCTGTGTGGGGGACATCCCCTGAAAATTCTTGAGCACAAAATCAACATCATCAGTCAGTGCCGGGTCTGCCATTACCTGCAGCGCATCGTCGAGTTTTGAAACCATCAGGGGCTGCGCACGCTCCACTATGTGTTTGACTTCTGCACGTGTTGCGCGTGTTTCAGGCGTGGCGTTGGCGGCAACGGCCTTCTCCTTGCCCACGGTTCCAGCCTCTTTGAGCGACCCTCGGCGCATTTGCATAGGCCGCCCGGCCCGTTGCTCGTCCAGTTGCGCTCTCCAGGCGTCACGCTGCGGGCCCTCACGGCGGCTGAGCCGCAACAAAGACTTATCCTTGAGCCACTTGCTCGCATTGGCTAGCGGCTCGGCAAGCCCGGCAACGGGGTTAAACAATCCGTTAGTAATTGAGCCCACGGCACGAGTGGCCTCCCCCAACCGGGAAAGCCCAGACTCCGCCCGAGCAATGGCACCCGCCCCTGCAGCAACGCCTCCCGCAACAACGGAGATGGCCGTCACCGCATCAGTGGCGCACCCCGCCATTGCACCAAGATCCTGTTTAACACGACCAGACACGACATCGTCGTAGCACGCCTTAAAGGGAATGAGCGTGTTTACCACCGTCTTCACTACCAGTTTGGCGCGTTGTTCAAAGTCTTCTCGCGGGGTGCTGCCTGAGGCTAGAGCCTGGAGACTATCGAGTTTCAACACCAGATTCTGCTTGGAAACGTGCTGCGCAATCGCTTCGGCACGAGGCGAAAAAAAGCCAAGAGGTGATAACGGCGCAGTTGACCCCGAAGCCGCTGGCAGTGTCTGGCGCAATGCCCTGACTTGGATCTCGGACGCGCCGGCATCGCTGCCATCGACATGGGACTTCATCCGGATATTCCACAGGTTCGGGACCACTGCCTCGCCATTGTCCAGCGCGGCAAGAAACTCCGGCCGCTCAACATACGCGCCGCTCATGGGCAAAAACTCGAAACACTTGGCGTCTTTTCCTTCTCCCGCGCTGATCAGGAAGCCATAACGGCCCTGCACAGCATCCAATTGTGCTTGTGCACTTTTCCTAGAGGTTCCTTTGCCATCAATCGATTCGGCTTGTACCTGATAAAACGTCAGCTTCTGGGTTTCCAGCGCTCGCCTGTCTGCGTAGGGCATTTTGCTGAGAATGTCCTTCAGGCCTGTTGATATCGCGCGGTGAAAGCCGATCGAATTGTCCTTGGTTGCTTGATCAAGCATTTGCCTGGAGTACTTCAGATGCTTGAACTGCGTTTTCAAGCCAGCAAATTCGGAGGTAAACCGACTATTGGACGGCATACTGATCAGCGAGGAATCCCGCCGTAGCGAATCAAACTTGCCATCTTTCAAGACTCCCATCATATGCAGGTCGACCAGGCTTTGCTGGTAGCCCACATCGTGAGTCGGCGCAAAAATAAGCACGTTTTCCACAAAGTGCACCGGCTTGTTGACGTCTCGCCCAGGAAACACCCGTTTCAGGTCCGCCTCGGCCAACGCTCTCCTGCCAGCCACCGGTGTACTGAGTATCTTGGTTGCCTGGTGAGTCGCCTCGATGTAGGCGCTGTATTGTCGGATGGCTTGTTTCAAGTCCTCGGCGGTGTACTGATCATTCTCGCGTAACGCGATGACACCGTGCATTGTTGCCCAATCGAGCAGAGGGTCAGTTTCGGCGGCGTGAAAAAGCACAGCTTGCTCGGGTGTCAGTGGTTCAAGCGCAGAGCGCTCGAGCACCTGGTCATACGTCAGGGTGCGACTGGAACCCGCTGCGGACTCTTCCAGCAGCGCAACCGTTTTCCTGAATGCCAACCAGGCAGGCGAACCGATGTGCAAAGTAGCCGGCGTGTCACGCACCAGAAACTCCGGGGCAACATTGGCCAGCATGATATGCGCAGTGGCTTGCACGGCCTCCGGCCTTACGCCTTTATTGCGCACCAAATGGTCCTCCAGCGCCTCTCGGACCTGCGCCAAGGTACGCCCTGCATTGGCGGTAGCGTAGAGGTCGAAGCCTGCGATGTGGTTCCGTCGCAAACCCAGCTCGGAGTCGATGTGCAGCATGCGAGCAGTGAGCAGTAATTGGTTGCACTGTACTTTTGTAAGTCCCGCCTCACTACGGCCTATTGACGCGAGCAACATCTGCTGTCGGAAGCGATTGAGCGGTGTACGACTGTGAAGATGCTGGGTGATTCGCTGGTCCATATCCTCGTTGGTCGCCGGTAGGCTGTTTAGGATGCCACCCCCCACGTCACGTTCGAACGCCGCGATCAACTGTCGACGCTCTTGCGGGAGCAGTCCAGGAAGAACGGGCGACTGAGCCCCCAGCCAAGCGCCGGAATAACTGCCCATTGCAGGACTCGCCGGCAGCGGGTGCCGTAGCCATTTGATCAGGTTGCGCACCTGCCCAGCCGTAGTGGGGGCGTTCTGCGCGTTCATATGCGGCCATAGTTGTTGCAAGAACTGCAGGGCGGTCGTCTCTTTTACGTCGCGATCGCCGCCCCGCGCCAGGTCGAACCGGATGTCTTGCAAATCAAGGCGTATATCGTCGGCCTTGCCGTTTGCACGCGCCTCGAGCGCCATCAACCAGCGTTCTTTTTCACGTGCATCCAGCACGGCAGCGGCGAGCTCATGCTGTGAAACCTTGGGGCGTTCAGCTTGTACCACGGGGCGCGAGCGCTCTGCGATCGTTGGCGCAACGTAGGGTGGAATCTTGAATGGTCTAAAGTCGGCGAATTGGGAAATGCGGGGGAAGGTTGATGACATGTCGTGCACTCATCTGTAGCTCAAGAGTGCTCAGCTTGTTGGGGGCGTCAACCGGGAGGAATAAGATAACGCTGTGGACCGAGCCAGACGTTTCGGCATACAGAGAACTCTCGCCTAGCCCTGCTCCCCCAGAATCAAACTTCTGTAATGCCCGGGATTGGACCCTGCCCACTTACGAAACGCTTTATAGAACGAGCTGGTATCGGCAAACCCCAACCGCGCCGCAATCTCGGCAAAACTGATCTGCGGTTCCGCCAACCAAACGATCGCCAGTTCCTTGCGCACGCTGTCCTTGAGGCCTTGGTAGGTCTGCCCTTCCTCCGCCAGACGACGACGCAGGGTAGATGCGGAGATGCACAGGCTGGCGGCCAGCCCGTCGGTTTCCGGCCAGGTGTCGGGGGGCATCTGGCGCAGGTCGTGTTTGATGCGGGTCGCCAGGCTGTCGGGGTCGCGGTATTTGACCAGAATATTGGCCGGCGCATGGGCGAGGAAGCGTTTGAGCTCTTCAGCGCTGCGCTTGACTGGCAGGTCCAGGCACTCGGCGGAGAAGATCATGCGGGTACGCGGCCGGTCGAAGCGCAGGTTGTCGGAAAACATCACCTGGTAGTCGTCGCAGAAGTCCGGCTGCGCGCAGCGCAATTCGACCGCCAGGATCGGAATCCGTCTTCCGGCCAGCCAACAGGCGACACCGTGCACGATCATCCAGTAGGTGAAGCAGGTAAACGCGCGCTTGGGTTCCAGCTCGGGCTCCAACAACACGATTTCAGCCAGGCTTTGTTGCCGCACCAATTGCGCAGGCATCCGCTCCAACATCAACGACAGAAAACCCAAGCCGGTTTCCAGGCTCGCACCCAAGGTCGGTTGCGCCATTGCCACGCGACAGAGGAATTCCAGGCTGCCGGACTTGAGCTTGCGGGGATCCATGCCGAAGAACTCATCATCCATGCGCCGCGCCAACAAGCGCCAAAAGCGTGCGTAGGATGTGGCCGACACCCGTGCAGAAGGCTGCTCGAGCACCGACGGGTCGATGCCGGCTTTGCCCAGCACTTCGACCGTGGCGGCGCCCGGCGCACAGCTTTGCAACAAGGCTTCGCGCACGAGGTGGATGGAGATGGTGTCTTTTTCCGACATAGGGGATCGTGCATTCGTTGCCGCAGATAATGGCGTGCATCATAAGGTGGCTTGCGTTTCGCCACCACCGTTCAGCCGCAGTTCAGAAAAGGTCAAGATTGCTTGTTTAGTAATGAGTATCATTATGTTACAAATTAGCATCCTATCTAATCGTGATGCGGTGCCGAATGCTTGTTCCCTTTCTGATCATGCTGCGCGAAGGCATTGAAGCCGCCCTGATCGTTGGCATTATCGCCAGTTACCTGCAACAAACCGGCCGTGGCCAGTGGATGCCCGCCGTGTGGATTGGCGTGTTTCTCGCCGCCGCCCTGGCCCTGCTGGTCGGTGGTGGCCTGGAACTGGTCAGTGCCGAATTCCCGCAGAAACAACAGGAACTGTTCGAAGGTATCGTTGGCCTGGTCGCTGTGGGCATCCTCAGCTCCATGGTGTTCTGGATGCGCAAAGTAGCGCGCTCCATCAAGCATTCCCTGCACCAATCCCTTGATCATGCGCTGGCCGGTTCCAAGCATCAGGTCACCGCCCTGATCCTCATGGTGTTTTTCGCCGTGGCCCGAGAAGGCCTGGAAACCGTGTTCTTCCTGCTGGCCGTGTTCCAACAGAGCGAAGGCCCGGGTGCGCCGATTGGCGCCCTGCTCGGCCTGATCCTGGCGATCATCGTGGGTTTCCTGATCTACACCGGCAGCATGCGCCTGAACCTCGGCGCGTTTTTCCGCTGGACCGGCCTGTTTATCCTCGTGGTGGCCGCCGGCATCCTCGCCAATTCGGTACAGGCCCTGCACGAAGCGGGCGTGTGGAACCACTTGCAAACCGTATTGTTCGACTTCAGCGCGGTGTTGCCGATGGACAGCCCCTTGGGCTCGGTACTCGCGGGCATGTTCGGTTATCAGGAAGCACCTACCGTCAGCACCTTGGGCGCCTATCTGATTTACCTGGTGGTGGCCCTGGTGATGTTCTTCCTGCCTGCGGCACCGCCCAAGCCTGTTTCTGAATCTTCTTCCGTTTCCAGCCAGTAAGGACCGTCCCTTGTCCAACCCAACCCCTAAACCGGCTTCGCCTCCCCGCGCGCTGCGCTGGGCCGTGGCGGGCTCGGTGGTCGTGATGATCGCAGCCGGTGGCCTGTTTTATTACGCATCGCAGTTGGCCGCGAGCAAGCGCCAGACCAACCACAATGAAATCGCGGTGACCATCCATGGTCACGCCTGCGAGCCCAATGAACTGACCGTGCCTGCCGGGCGCGCGAGCTTTCGTATCATCAACCGCTCTGACCGGGCGGTGGAGTGGGAAATTCTCGACGGCGTGCTCGTGATCGAGGAGCGCGAAAATATCGCCCCTGGCCTGAGCCAAGTGATCAACGCCAACCTGTTGCCAGGCGATTACGCGATCACGTGCGGCCTGCTGAGCAACCCGCGTGGCACCTTGCACGTTACGCCAACCGCCGAGTCCGATGCCCAGGCCAAAGCCAAGCCGTCGATGGTGGCGTTTATCGGCCCACTGTCGGAGTTCCGCGTTTACTTGAGTGGCCAGGGCAGCGCGCTGGTCAAGGCTGTCACTGCCCTGCAACAGGCCATCGACGTTGGCGACCTCACCCAAGCCCAGGCGCTTTACGTGCCAGCCCGTGAGGCTTACCAGCGCCTGGCCCCGGCCTCCCAACGCCTGGCGGAACTGGACAACGCGATCAACGCGCGCGCCGACTACTTCGAAAAGCGTGAACAGGATCCGGCGTTCAGTGGCTTCCACCGCCTCGAATACAGCCTGTTCCAGCAACGCAGCCTCGACGGCCTGGCCCCGGTTGCCGCGCGCCTGGTGAGCGACGTCACCACACTCAAGCAGCAATTGCTCGCCCAGTCCCTGCCACCAGAGCAATTGGTGAACATCGTAGTGCGCAACCTCAATAGCTTGGCGGATGTGCGCGCCGTCAGCGGTGAAGAGGAGCGCTACAGCCACATCGACCTGAATGGCTTTGCCGCCAACCTGGAGGCCGCCCACAAGGTTGTCGAGTTGATGCGCCCGCTGCTGGTCAAGTCCGCCGCCGACTTGCTGCCAAAAATCGACACTGCGCTCGCCGCATTCGATGCACAACTCAATGGTTTGAAAGTCGACGGCCAGTACAGCCGCTACGACAGCGTTACGGCCGATCAGCGCAAGCAGATCGCCGACAAGGCCAAGGCTCTGGCCGCAGCACTCGATGGAATCGACCCAGCCCTCGGCCTTTCCGGCCTGCAGTGAAGACGACCGCACACATGAGTGATTCAGAACACACCAACCTTCAGCGTCGCCGTGTCCTGCTGGGCATGGCGGCCACCGGCGCCGCAATTGCCGGGAGTGCCCTGACCTGCCCGGCCATGGCTGCCGCCGCCGAGCAAGTCACCACCGCACCGCGCAGCGACAAGACCCAGGATCATCACGACTTTTTCGGCAAACACCAAAGCGGCATCGTTACGCCACGCCCTGCCTGCGGCATGGTGGTGGCATTCGACGTATTGGCCAGCGACCGCGAAGACCTGGAGCGTTTGTTCCGTACCCTGAACGAACGCATCGGCTTTTTGATGACCGGCGGCACCGTGCCGCAAGTCGATCCGAAGCTGCCGCCCACCGACTCCGGGATCCTCGGGCCAGTGGTCACACCGGATAACCTGACCATCACCGTCTCCATCGGTGAATCGCTGTTCGACGAACGCTTCGGGCTTGCCAAAGCCAAGCCCAAGCGCCTGATTCGCATGGTCGGCTTCCCCAACGATGCGCTGGAACCTGCGCAGTGCCACGGCGACCTTAGCCTGCAATTCAGCTCCAACACGCCGGACACCAACATCCATGCCCTGCGCGACATCGTGAAAAACCTGCCCGACCTGCTGTTGGTGCGCTGGAAACAGGAAGGCAGCGTGCCACCGCAGGCGCCGAGCAAACCCGGAGAGCCGGCACAAAGCGCGCGCAACTTCCTCGGTTTCCGTGACGGTTCGGCCAACCCGAACTCCAACGACGACACTGCCATGAACCAGATTGTGTGGGTGCAGCCCGGCAGCGACGAACCGACCTGGGCCGCCAACGGCAGCTACCAGGCGGTGCGCATCATCCGCAACTTCGTCGAACGTTGGGACCGTACCCCGCTGCAAGAGCAAGAAAGCATCATTGGCCGCGTCAAGACCACGGGCGCGCCCATGGATGGCCAAAAAGAAACCCAGGTTCCCGACTACAGCAAGGACCCGGAAGGCAAGTTGACCAAGCTCGATGCCCACATCCGCCTGGCCAACCCACGCACCCCGCAGACTCAGGCCAACCTGATCCTGCGTCGGCCGTTCAACTACTCCAACGGCGTCAACAAAAACGGTCAGCTGGACATGGGGCTGCTGTTCATCTGCTACCAGGCTGACCTGGAGAAAGGCTTTATCAGCGTGCAAACCCGGCTCAACGGCGAGCCTCTGGAGGAATACCTCAAGCCAGTCGGCGGCGGCTACTTCTTCACCTTGCCGGGGGTCACGGGACCCAAGGATTTCATTGGCCGCACGCTGCTCGCTGCAACGCACCCTCAAACCACTGCCAATACCTAAAACAAACCCCAGAGCGGAAATCGTCCCATGAAAAAGTCGTCTATCGCGTTGTCGTTGCTGCTGACCCTTTCACCGCTGGCAGCGTTTGCCGCTACCGCGCCGCTGGACCTGGTGGGCCCGGTGTCGGACTACAAGATCTATGTCACCGAAGAAATCGGCGAACTGGTCACCCAGACCAAAGCGTTTACCGACGCCATCAACAAGGGCGACCTGGCTACCGCCAAGAAGCTCTACGCGCCGACCCGTGTGCACTATGAGTCCATCGAGCCGATCGCCGAGCTGTTCAGCGACCTCGACGCCTCCATCGACTCCCGTGTCGATGACCACGAAAAAGGCGTGACTGCCGAAGACTTCACCGGCTTCCACCGCATCGAATACGTGCTGTTCTCGCAGAACACCACCAAAGGCCTGGAAGAGTTGACCGCCAAGCTCAACACCGACGTCAACGACCTCAAGACCCGTGTCGACGGCCTGACCTTCCCACCCGAGAAAGTCGTGGGCGGCGCCGCAGCGCTGCTGGAAGAAGTTGCCGCGACCAAGATCTCCGGTGAAGAAGACCGCTACAGCCACACCGACCTGTACGACTTCCAGGGCAACATCGACGGCGCGAAGAAAATCGTCGACCTGTTCCGTGGCCAGATCGAGAAGCAAGACAAAGCCTTCCTGGCCAAGGTCGACAAAAACTTCGCCACCGTGGACAAGATCCTGGCCAAGTACAAGACCAAGGACGGTGGCTTTGAGACCTACGACAAGGTCAAGGAAAACGACCGTAAAGCCCTGGTTGGCCCGGTCAACACCCTGGCGGAAGACCTGTCCACCCTGCGCGGCAAGCTGGGTCTGAACTGATGCGCTGGGGGGCACTCATCCCCGTTGGATGAGTGCCCCTTGCGCTCATTCCGACTTTATTGCCGGCGGCTTGCCTGGATCGACCAGGCCAGTCCCCACCAGGAAGTAACACTTCAATTTCTCCTCGGCCATTGCCAGATGAGGCAAGGCTTTACTCAGCCCCAAATGGTTTGTGGTCGCCAGCCTTGGCAGCTTGGTCAAGCCTCGGGATGTAGCACCCAGCAACCGCGGATAGCCGTCCAGAGGGTTGAAAACCGCGTTGAAAAATTGCGTTGTCTGCTTTGAAAAATCCAAGGCTGCATCGCTGAATCTGAGCTTTGGCTCATTCCATGACCATGCCACTTTGGGTGCCCAGGGCTTGACTGAAGCGCTCAGCTTTCCACGCGTCGGCGCCAGACTGCCTAACGTAAACGCTTTCCCCGAGCCAAGTAACTTACGCGCCTGGCCACCGGCGCCAACCAGCACACCGCCCACATCCAGGGCCAGGCTTTGAAGGCCTTTGGTGATGTTGCCATCGGCGAAATCCTGATAAGCCCCCACGAACGGCACAAGCGAAGTCAGCAGGTTGATATCTCGCGCATGCTCCGCCCGGCTCTTTTCCACAGGCAATTGCCCCTTGGCCCTTTTGAGCATCTGCTCCGCACTTTCATAGAAGTTCTGCTCCGCAATCTCACACGCAATGAACTCGACACGGTCCGACTGGTAACTGTCGGGCACAAAAGTGGCCAGGGTCTGATTTGCGGGAAGCGAGCCAGCTTCTGCATTGCGTCCCAGTCGGTCGATGATGACGTCCGACGACGTGACGCCGGGCCTTGGCTGGCTACCGCTGGCATAGGCTTCAAAATCCAGCGGCACATCATGCCCACTGCGGATGTAACTTTGGCCCTGCAACTTGTATTGCCCCAGGTAGGATGTATCGCGCATCACTTTGTCGAGGGCGCTCGTAGTAGCAGGGTCGTCATGCCGAATAATCCTGCCGCTATTGAGCACTTCGTAGTAAGTCACCGCCTGATCATGCAGTACGCGCATCAGTGTGCCCTGACGCCCCGTCACAGCTGCCCGGTCATCATCCGATTCCCACACCTGTTGCTTGCCGGTTTTTTTGCGCAGGGTAAACAAGTCCACGGCGCCCAGTTCGATACGTTGGCGGTCAGCCAGGGGCAACTTGGCGAACATCAGCTTCAGTTTTGTCACAAATGCTCTTTGCTGCGCGTTGTGGTGTTTGCTGACGGCAGTTTTGAGCAAGTCGTCCAAAACAGGCAGTCGCCGGATCAGCCCGTCCAGTTTGTTGCGCGCGAGCATGGGAAGTGTTTCATCGTTCTGAAATTGAAAAGGCGTACGTGGCGCTTGCCCGGGGCCGGTTGGAGGCACATCACTGCTCAATATCCACTTGCCGGGCACCAGGTCACCGGTCATGTAGGTATCGATCAGTGAGCGCGTACGAGGCTCGGAGGCTCTCAGGTTTCTGCGTTCTTTTGCATCGACCAACTGGACCGTCATGGCCTCCAACTGACGGGCACTTTTATCCGGGAACACTTTTAACAACTCTTGCTGGGCCAGCAGCCTGCGCGTTGGCAATGGCGTGCCAGTGATATTGAACGCCCGCGTGGCCAGTTTGCGCTGGCGATTGAATACCTCGGAAGCCTTTTTCAGGTCGCTTACCGTATGTTGCCCCTGGGGCTTGGCAGGCACAATTCCGTTGAGCACCGCCCAATCAAGCAACACTCGGGACGCACGAACCTGCATCAACGTGCGCTGCTCGTCGGAGGTCGGCACCAACGTCGTCAGCGCACGCACCTGATCTGAATTCAATGCTCGCGAGGTGCCAGGTGCCACGGCTTCCGCCATCTCGCCCCCCAGGCGCAGTTCGGCCCAGGCGGGCGTTCCGATCGTTGTGGCATCGGCCCCTTCACGCACCAGGAACTCCGGGGCAACCTGGGCCAGCCCGATGGTCGCAACCTGCCCTGCAAGGCTGGGCTCCAGGCCCTTCTTATCGCGCAGGTGTTGTACCAGGTCGTTGCGCACTTCGCTGAAGGTACGGCCCATATTCACGGGATGGTAAAGCTCGAACCCACCCACGGTGCCAGGAGGACTCTCCAGGGCGCGCCATTGCGCACGCGCTGGCTGGCTGGCGTCCAGCCCACTGTAGTCACCCTCGGCCGGAGCAGGTGGCAACGCCACGCGCAGCCACTCGATGACGTGGCGTGAGGCCCCAGCCGTCTGGGGTGAGCCCAGGCCCTTGTACTGGAGCAACTGGTCGACGTTGTAGCGCGCCTGATGCCCGATACCTTCGGCGGAAGCGGGCGACACGTTTATCTGCTGCAGCGTCCAGTCAATGGGGCGATCAGCGGGCATGTCCAATAAATGCGCCTCCATCAAGGAGGCCAAAAAGGCCCGCTCATCCAGGTCGGCAATCACGCGCCTGACGTCCTTCATGCCAACCACCACGGTAGGAGAAAGCACCAGCGGACTCGTCGGCGCTTCTCTCACTGGCAGGTCATACGCCGATGTTGCGACATGCAGAGGGACTTGGTATTCGCCGCTATCAAGGTAAGGCATCCCCTTGTCTTCGGGGTCCAGAAGATCGCGGATGGCGCGCATTTTCGCCGAGACTTGCCACCAGCCGCTGTCATCGGTAGCACTGAATGCGACAGCGGTGCGCACACCGTCGCGGGTGGTGTAGCCCTTCACCTCGTGTTTGTGCAAGGTCAGGCTATTCAATTCGAGCCCTTTGCGCGCAAACCATTCCAGTGCCTGCGGTTGATTGAGCAAGTCGCGATAGAGCTGCAAGGCCTTTTCCAGGCTGCTGCCGTGGGGAACGTTAACCCGCACTTCCCCACTGCTCACGGCGCTGCTCAAACGTCCAGCCAGGACGGTGTCGCCCTGGCGGGTACTAACGTTTTCGCCAGGCGCTTCAAGGGTCCAGGTCGGCGTCGCAATCACAGGCTCTTCTTCAGCCGTAGAACGAGTACGACGCACCGATGAAGGAGTAGGCGTTAGCGCTTCAGAATGAAAGGGAATTTGGCGAAACACGGGAGGTGGTGAATACGAGGAAATGGATGACATGAGAGTGTCCTCTGCTGGCTGAGTCCTGACGGAAAAGCCGCGCATCCCTGCCCGGTAGGCAGCCAATCTATTGAGAACACAGAAAGTCGCACTGTAAGCGAAGTCTTAGTCGCTACGCCTACAGTGCTGCAATGAATGCAGGATTTATAGAATGCGGTACAACAACCGCTCAATCCGCACCCGGCTGACTCGCCGCAGGAATTTGCCAACCGCCGCCGGGTAGTCCACCAGCGTTTGCAGGTCTTGGTAGCGCTCTATTCGCGTGGTGTGCTGGAAAATCTGTGCCAGCTCGGTGCGTCGCGGCTCAAGCCACTGGCCCTGTGGGTCGTCGATCAGCAAGGCGTTTTCCAGGTCGAGGCGAAATGCTCGTGGGTTGAGATTGTTGCCGGTGAGCAAGGTGTAGCGCTGATCGACCCACATGCCCTTGAGGTGATAGCTGTTGTCGCCGTCGTGCCATAAATGCAGGTTCAACTGGCCATTGTCGATGTCGCGCTGATGACGTTTGGCGAAGCGACGCAGACTGATTTCATACAGGTAAGGCAACGCCGCGATGACCTTGAATGGCTCGCTGGGCGGGATGTAGAAGTCGTTGGCAGTCTTGTCACCAACGATGATGTCGATCTTCACCCCGCGCGCCAGGGCACGGTTGATTTCGCGGGTTACCGGCAGCGGCAGGTTGAAGTAAGGCGTGCAGATCGTCAGTTGATGCTGGGCGCTGGCGATCAATTCGAGGATCACCCGGCTCAGGGGGTTGTTCTTGCCTACACCGAGCAGCGGGCTGACGGACAGATGACCATTGGGCAACTGCCCCGCCGTGGTGTCGTAGGCCGCGTGTTTGAGCCGGCTGCGCAGATCACCAATGTCGTTGCGCAAACTGCGGGTGGTCGGCGGGTTGGGCAGGTCAAGGCGGTGCACCGCCTTGGACGCCACCAGGCCGTGCTCTACCAAGTGTTGCATGGAGTCGGCCAGCGGTTTGCTGTGGATCAAGTGGTAGCGGTCGAAGCGGTACTTGTCGAACTTGTGCAGGTACACGTTGTTCAGGCTCGCGCCGCTGTACAGCACGGTGTCATCGATCACAAAGCCCTTGAGGTGCAGCACGCCGAACAGCTCGCGGGTTTGCACCGGCACACCGTACACCGGCACTTCGCTGGCGTGTGACTGGGTCATGGCCTGGTACCAGGCGCTGTTGCCCGGCTGCTTGCCGGCGCCGATCAGGCCGCGTTGGGCGCGCAGCCAATCGACCACCACCACGATCTCCAGTTCCGGTCGTGCGGCCTTGGCGGCGTGCAACGCGTCGTAGATCTCCTGCCCCGCCTCGTCCTGCTGCAAGTACAGCGCGACGATATAGATGCGCCGTGTGGCCTGGGGGATTTTCTCCAGCAGGCAACGACGATACGCATCGGCGCTGGGCAGCACGTCAATCGCGTCGGGAGTGAGGGGGAAACCGCGCAGTTTGGGCAACAGGGAGCGTTTGAAGAACGACGGCATAAGGCTCGCAATGGGTCGAATCCGAAGAGGCCCCGAGCTTACACCATGGGGGTGCCCAGGTCTCGTTGCTGGGCATGGAAAAAGTTGATTGACCAAGAAGAACGATCGTTCTACTGTTAGCAACATGAACGAAACGACCAACAGTGAAACCCGCGACATTATCCTCGACGTCACCGAGAAACTGATCTATCGCCATGGTATCGCCGCCACTGGCATGGACTTCCTGGTGAAAACCGCCGGTGTGTCGCGCAAAAGTATTTATCGCTACTTCGCCAACAAGGACGAATTGGTGCTCGCCGCCCTGCAGCGCCGCGATGAGCGCTGGATGCACTGGCTGCGCAGCGAAGTTGAACGCAGCGAAGGCACCGGTGAACGTCTGTTGGCGCTGTTCGACGCCCTCAAGGCCTGGTTCGGCTCAGCGGATTTTCGCGGCTGCGCGTTCATCAACACGAGTGGCGAAACCGGCGACCCGCAAGACCCGGTGCGGCTGCTGGCCAAGGCGCATAAACAAAAGCTGTTGGAGTACGCACTGGAACTGTGCCAGGCACATGGCAGCGCTGACGCCGAGCGGAAGGCCGCGCAGTTACTGATCCTGATCGACGGCGCCATCACCGTTGCCCTGGTAATGGGCGATTCAACCGCTGCCGATAACGCGCAACAGATGGCACGAACGTTATTAAAGCTTTGACCGCACGACCCCGTACAACTTCCGATGAACCTTATAGTTTTGAGGTACTGCCCCATGTCTTCTCCTGCCGAAACACGCCCGCCGCTCCCCCCCTTTACTCACGCATCGGCCCTTGAAAAAGTGCGCCTGGCCGAAGATGGCTGGAACTCTCGGGACCCGCAGCGTGTGGCCCTGGCCTACACGCAAGACACCCAATGGCGTAACCGGGCCGAATTCGTGCACAGCCGCGAACAAGCAGCGGCCTTTCTTGCCCGCAAGTGGGCCAAGGAGCTGGACTACCGACTGATCAAGGAGTTGTGGGCATTTACCGATAACCGCATCGCCGTGCGCTATGCCTATGAATGGCACGACGATTCGGGCAATTGGTTCAGGTCCTACGGCAATGAGAACTGGGAGTTCGACGAGAACGGCCTGATGGCGAATCGTTTTGCCTGTATCAATGACCTGCCGATAAAGGAGAGCGAGCGCAAGTTTCATTGGCCGCTGGGCCGGCGCCCGGACGATCACCCCGGCCTGTCCGACCTGGGTTTGTAGTGAGCGGGCTTGTCGAACCGTCGCACCGCCCGCGCTGGGCTGCGTAGCGGCCCTAATTCGGCAAACGCATTCTTCCAGAAAGAACTTGATTGCCCGGTTTTGGGGCCGCTACGCAGCCCAGCGCGGGCGGTGCGACGGTTCGACAAGCCCGCTCACTACACTAATCCTGGTTCAGGCCAACGCGGTACAGCACGCCGTTGTCCTCGTCCGTCAGCACATACAGGTAACCGTCCGGCCCCTGTCGTACATCGCGAATCCGCGCTTTCAAGCCGCCCAGCAAACGCTCCTCATGGATCACCTTGTCACCATCAAACTGCAGTCGAATCAGTTCCTGGCTGACCAGTGCGCCAATGAAAACGTTGTGCTGCCACGGTTTGAAACGGTCGGCGTCATAGAACGCCATGCCGCTGATGCCCGGTGATTTCTCCCAGACATGATGCGGCGGCACAGTCCCTTCCACCGTTTTGCCCTGGGCCTCGGGGATCGGCGTCAGGGAATAGTTGATGCCGTGGGTCGCCAACGGCCAGCCGTAGTTCTTGCCACGCTCGATGATATTGATCTCATCACCGCCACGCGGGCCGTGTTCATTTTCCCAGATCGTGCCGCTCCACGGGTTCAGCGCCAAGCCTTGTGGGTTGCGCTGGCCGTAGGACCAGATCTCGGGACGAACGCCTTCCTGACCGACAAAGGGGTTGTCATCCGGCACGCGGCCATCGGGGAAGATTCGTACGACCTTGCCTTGCAGCTTATCCAGGTCCTGGGCGGTGGGCCGGTCGTTGTTTTCCCCGAGGGTCACGAACAGATAGCCATCACGGTCAAACGCCAGGCGTGAACCGAAGTGGTTACCCGTGGAGAGTTTGGGCTCCTGGCGCAGGATCACCTTGAAATCGGTCAAGCCTTTCAGGTCAGCCGACAAACGCCCGCGTCCGACCGCAGTGCCGGCCGTACCGCCCTTGCCGCCGCCTTCCGCGTAGGAGAGGTAGACCATGCGGTCCTGCTTGAAGTCCGGCGACAGCACCACATCCAGCAAACCGCCCTGCCCTTTGGCCCAGACCTCGGGCACCCCGGTCAACGGCGCAGAGAGCTTGCCGTCCGGGCTGACAAAACGTAAATGACCGGGCCGTTCGGTCACCAGGAAGCCTTGTTTGTCTGGCAGGAAAGCCACGGCCCACGGATGGTCCAGGCCTTTGGCAATCGGCGTGGCAGTGATGCTGCCTTGTTCGCTGGGGAACTGTTGGCCATCAGCCGCATAAACAGCCGCCATGGGCAACATCGCGGTTGCACAAAGAGCGGCGAGAAGGGTTTTGCGTAGCAACATAAGGCGAGTCCTTACCGGCGATTGCCGTTGGCGTCATAGGTGGGCGCTTTGGTTTCAGTGGCGGGTCGGCTGGGAACGGGGTTGCGCTTGGGATAGCTGTTGCCGATACCGCCGTTTTCCACGGTCGGTGCGCGCGGGGTGGGCCCGGTTTGGATACCGCGCGCCGGCGGCGCACTGGGCTGGGTGCCCTGCATGCTATTAGGATTGGCCCGGTGAATCGGGCTGTTATTGGAATCGGTGCTGCCGGGCAAGCTTTGAGCCTGGGCGATTGGCATCAAGGCCAAAGCCACTGCAAGCGCTGCAACGTGACGCATACAACTGTTCATGACAAAGCCTCTCAGGAGCGAGTAGTACGTGCTTTCGATAACACGCTACGCCCTGGGTTCGGCTTTGGTAACTAAATAGTTTCTCATCAGGTGTAACACAATCTGTCCGCACATCTGCCTGCAGAAACTTTTACAGCCTGCGGCGAGTCACCAGAAGACACCCATCTTCTCAAGGAACTCAGGCATGCCACGGGCAATATGGAAAGGTGCGATCAGTTTTGGCTTGGTGCATATCCCTGTGTCGCTGGTGTCCGCTACGTCCGCCCAGGGCGTGGATTTTGACTGGCTGGACAAGCGCAGCATGGACCCGGTGGGCTATAAGCGCATCAACAAGGCCACCGGCAAGGAAGTCAGCAAGGACAACATCGTCAAGGGTGTTGCCTATGAGAAAGGCCGCTATGTGCTGCTCAGCGAGGAGGAGATTCGCTCGGCCCACCCCAAGTCGACTCAGACCATCGAAATCATCGCGTTTGTCGCCAGCGACCAGATTCCGCTGCAGAACATCGATACGCCCTACTTCCTGGCCCCGGATAAACGCGGTGGCAAGGTATACGCACTGCTAAGGGAAACCCTTAAGAAGACCCGTAAGGTTGCCCTCGCGAATGTCGTGTTGCACACCAAACAACACTTGGCCGCACTGATGCCGCTGGAATCGGCACTGGTGCTGGTAATGCTGCGCTGGCCGGCCGAGGTGCGCAGCCTGGACACGTTGGAGTTGCCCAGCGACGTGACCAAACCCAGCCTGGCAAAGGCCGAGCTGGACATGGCCAAACGCTTGGTAGACGACATGAGCGCTGACTGGCAACCCGGCGATTACCGCGACAGCTTTCAGGAAAAAATCATGGCGCTGGTGGCGAAGAAGGCCAAGGCCGGCAAGATCAAGGACGTGGAAACCGTTAAAGGCAGCGAAGAACGCAAGTCTGCCGACGTGATCGACCTGACGGAACTGCTCAAGCGCAGCCTTGCCGGCAAGCCTGTCAAAAAGGCCGCCGCAAAAAAAACCAACAAGGCCTCCTGATCCATGGCCAAGCCCCTGAGCGAATACAACCGCAAGCGCGACTTCGATATCACCGCCGAACCCTCCGGCACTGCGCCCAGCGGCAAACGCAAGGCCAGTGCACTGTCTTTCGTGATTCAGAAGCATGATGCGCGCAACCTGCACTATGACTTCCGATTGGAGCTCGACGGAGTACTCAAAAGCTGGGCGATTCCCAAGGGGCCGAGCCTTGACCCTGGCCAGAAACGCCTGGCCGTGCACGTTGAAGACCACCCGCTGAGCTACGGTGGTTTTGAAGGCAATATTGCTGCCGGCCAATATGGCGCTGGCGATGTCATCGTGTGGGACCGTGGTGTCTGGCAACCCCATGACGATCCCCACAAGGCCTATGCCGCGGGCAAACTCAAATTCAGCCTGATCGGCGAGAAGCTGTCAGGAGACTGGGCGCTCGTGCGCACACGCCTGAAAGGCAGCGGCGACAAAGAGCAGTGGTTGCTGATCAAGGAGCATGACGCACAGGCTCGCCCGAGCGCTGAGTACGATATCGTTCAGGCCCAGCCCAACAGCGTGCTTAGCGGGGCTGGCGTTGGAGCGACCAAGACGCGTGTTAACCCCAAGCAGGCATTTCCAGAACACTTGAAGCCGCAACTGGCCACGTTGGTCGATCACGCGCCGGACGGCGACTGGCAGTACGAAATCAAATTCGACGGTTATCGCATGCTCGCGCGCATTCAGGCCGGCGAAGTGCGGTTGTTTACACGTAACGGCCACGACTGGACCGAACGGCTGCCGCGTCAAGCCAAGGCGGTGCGCGCCCTCAAGCTCAAGGACAGCTGGCTCGACGGTGAAATGGTCAGCCTCAATGGCGACGGCTTACCGGATTTTCAAGCGCTGCAGAATGCCTTTGAAAGTGGGCGCAGCCTGGACATTGTGTATTACCTGTTTGATGCGCCCTTCTTGAATGGGCTGGATCAGCGCCAAGCACCCATTGAAGCGCGGCGTGAGAAACTCAAGTCAGCATTGGCCCCGAGCAAAAACAGCCTGCTGCGTTTCTCCGAAGCCTTCACTGCGCCCCCTCGCGACATCATTGAAAGCGCCTGCGCGCTTAATCTGGAAGGCGTCGTCGGTAAACGCTTGGGCAGCCCCTACGTGTCTGCACGCAGTCCCGATTGGATCAAGCTCAAATGTCGACAGCGCCAGGAGTTCGTCATCGTCGGTTACACCCGCCCTCAAGGCTCACGCAGTGGATTCGGGGCGCTGCTGCTGGCGGTGAATGACGCGTCCGGACTGGTCTATGCCGGACGGGTGGGTACGGGGTTTGATCAGGCCTCACTGAACACTGTCCACGCGCAACTCACGGCACTCGACCGTAAAACCTTGCCACTGGCGAAACCACTGACCCGTGAGCAGGCGCGGGGCGTGCGCTGGGTAGCGCCCAAATTGATCGCTGAGGTGCAATTTGCCGAGTGGACGCGTGAGGGCATGGTGCGCCACGCCACGTTTATCGGGCTACGCAGCGACAAAGCGCACGCACAGGTTGTTCATGAGCAGCCGTCTAAACCTGCGATAAGCATTACGCACGCCGACCGTGTTATCGACTCACAAAGCGGACTTCAAAAACAGCACGTGGCTCAGTACTACAGCGACATCAGCGAATGGATCCTGCCGTTTCTGTGCCATCGGCCGGTGTCATTGCTGCGCGCGCCTGACGGTATCGATGGCGAGCAGTTTTTCCAGAAACACGCTGAACGCCTTGCAATCCCCCATATCAAGCAACTGGCCGCTGGCCTGGACCCGGGGCACGCACGGTTGATGGAGATCGACAGCGCGCAGGCCCTGCAGGGTGTCGTGCAGATGGGTACCGTCGAACTGCACACCTGGGGCGCCACGACAGACAAGATCGAAACCCCAGACCAGTTCGTACTCGACCTTGATCCAGACCCTGCGTTGCCCTGGAAAACCATGCTCGAGGCTGCGCAACTGACGTTGGCGGTACTCGATGAGTTGGGGCTACAGGTATTCGTCAAGACGAGCGGCGGCAAGGGTTTGCATCTCGTGGTACCGCTGGCGCGACGAGACGCCTGGGAGACCGTCAAGGCGTTTTCCAAGGCCATAGCGCAGTTCATGGCCAAGCAACTGCCAGAACGCTTTACCGCCACGTCCGGGCCGAAAAACCGAGTGGGCAAGATCTTTATCGACTACCTGCGCAATGCCCGGGGCGCAAGTACAGTGACGGCTTATTCTTTGCGGGCCAGACCTGGCCTTCCGGTGTCTGTACCGGTCAGCCGGGAAGAATTGAAAACACTGCGCGCAGCCCAGCAATGGACAATCGCCAACGTGCTTGAACGCTTGCAGGGTTTGAAAGCAGATCCGTGGGCAGGCTATGCCCACCGGCAAAAGATCAGTAAGAAGATGTGGGACAAACTAGGGGCCCGTCCACCGGAGTGAACGGCCCCCGCCCGGGTTCAGATATAAATGAAGATCAGCGCCAAGCCGGCAAAGATCGCCCATTTTTCCAGGTAATAGCGCGTGCGGTTGCGTTTTTTCAGCTCTTTACCCCGCAGACGGATCTTGTACAGGCGAGTAAAGGCGCGGTTCAGTCCACCGGTCTTGTCACCGGCATCATTGGGAGAGCCCGCAGCCGCCATCACGTTGCGGCTGAACCAGCGATTGAACGCGGCCGCCCAGCGGTACTTCATCGGTCGCTCGATATCGCAAAACAGGATGATGCGGTTCTGTTGCGTGGTGTTTTCAGCGTAGTGAATGTAAGTCTCGTCAAACATCACCGGCTCGCCGTCACGCCAGTAGTAGTTTTCGCCATCCACATTGATGTAGCAGCCGGGGTCGTTCGGGGTCTCGAGCCCCAAGTGATAACGATACGAACCGGCATACGGGTCGCGGTGACGCACCAGCTTGGAGCCTGGCGGCAACTCGGCAAACATTGCAGCCTTGATTGAACCGATGCTTTGCACCAGCTCAGTCGTGCGTGGGCAAAGCTTCATTGCCGAGGGATGACTGTCGCCGTACCACTTCAGGTAGAAGCGCTTCCAACCCGACTTGAAGAACGAGTTGAAACCCACGTCGTTGTATTGGTCAGAGCGCTTGATCTCACCCGCGCGCATCAGGTTCTGGCCTTCCTGGCGAATTTCTTCCCAATGTTCCTGCAACGGGCTCAGGTCGGGGAAATCGCTGGGCGACAGATACGGTCGGCTGGGTAGCTTGGAGAACAGATAGAGAAAGCAGTTGATCGGTGCCAGGAAGGTTGAATGGTCGCTGAGCTGGCGACCCAGTTTGTGCCGCACCCGGCCACGCAGGTGAACATACGCAATGGAGGTAACGTAGAGAACAACAATGATGAGTTTCAAGAGATTTCGTCACAAGTCAGTAGAGAACAGGCTGCTCCCACGTGCCCACAACGGCCGGGGATTGAAGATGCAGCACCTGAAATCACAATTCACACACTCGGCCAAACCGACTGAATGACCAGCCGGCGCGAGGCCATTGCCAGTTATTTAGCCACAGTTTGTAACCAAAAGTTAACTAAGAATTGTGAAAAGCTGTCCACTGAATGTGTATCAGCGGGCTCGACTTGCGGCGAGCCCGCAGTACGTTTAACCCGTCCTACGGGCGCGGTAAACGGCGATCGCCGGTCAACGAAAACGGCCCCGTTTCACGGCGCACCTGAACGAAATGCAGAAGCAGCGCCACCAGCATCCCTAGCATCAACCCAGCCACCGTGCTCAATGCAATAATCAAGGCCTTCTTGGGTTTTATCGGGCCCATGGGTTCCTGTGCCTGCCGGTCGACTGTCACCAGTTTCAAGTCGGTCATGTCGATATTGAGGCCACGTAACCGCGACACTTCGGCCCGCAACGGTTCAACATCCTGCAGGAACATATCTTCATTCTTACGGTTGTTGAGGACCTCCACCTCACGATTGATATCGAGCATGCGCAACTCCTTGCCGATCTCGGCGACGCGACTATTGGTGAAGTCGTCGTTGGTACGCTGTTTTAGCGCCGCCCTCTCCGCCTCCAGTACCTCACTGCCCATGAAGTACAAGGGGATCGCCTGGTTCGTCACGACAGTACGCATCACCTGGCTTGAGCTACGCGAAGCCTCGCCGCCCATCGCTGAGGGCGTGGTGGGGTTCTTGATGCCAATGGACTTGGCAATCTCGATCGCTTCCGCCAACTCTGCCAGGCGGCTGGCGCGCTCCATCTTCATCTGCAAACGCAAGGCCGTGAGTTCATCCTGCAGTCGGGCACGCTTGACGTTGTCAGCCTCCAGCAACCTGGCGATTTTCGACTCCTTGGCTGTTTCATAGTTAGCGCGAGCAGCATCGATCTTGCCCTTGAGTTCGTTGAGGCGGTTATTCACGATGACCTTCAGGTCGGCGCCCACCTGACCGCGCTCCTGCGCGATGGCGTACTCGACAAATCCATTAAGGATCGCCGCACCGTCAATTCCCTTGGGGTACTGCATTTCCAGGCGAAGAAAACTGTTGAAGGATTCGGACTTCTTTGGGTCAGGCAGGACCAGCGTGATCGCATCACGGTTAAACGCCTCAAAGCTCTGTTCCAGGTTTTGCCCGGGCCGCTCAAACGCTTCGAACAGGACGGGGTTGGCCCTGAAAAAGCCCAGCTTGGATTCATAGGAATCCAGTTGCGCGCCAACCTTGGCCAACGCATCGGCTGGCGGCAACATGTAGACTTCAGACCGGTTGAGTGCATCCAGTTCGTTGATCGCGGCAGGCCGCAACACACTGCTGACTTGGTAAACCTGGGGCGCGAGAAACGCGTAGCCTGCTCCCAGCAGGCCTGTCAGCATCGTGCAGCCGATGACCCATGCCTTGCGCTTCCAGAGCGCCTGAAACAGCTCAAAAAGATCGATCTCGTCCGAGGCTAAATGAGGGTGAAGCTGAGGAGTGTTGTTCAAAATTCATACACCCTGATGAGTTGAAATGCAGCGCCCAAAAACTCAGACCTGAATAACAACCGAATAAACAGGGGGCAACGTCCGGGCTCACGACACGCGTGGCCCTCTGCCGGCAAAGGGACCACCCAATTGACTGACACGCCTGCCAAGCTGCAAGCGGTTTTATTTCAGTTTCACAGGTGCCGTTACTGGCAGGCACCCGGAGCATAGACGATCCGTTACGAGACGTTACCCAGCGGCCAGGCAAAGTAACGCTAATTGCCTGTCTTATAAGGAAAAATATTAGTTAAAACTAAAGAATAGGAATATTCCTACACATGATTACGCGCATGGTGATAAAGCATCCCGCCTTATCCACTTAAAGCAGCGATTAGCCCTTCAGCAAAAAGGAATTTGTATGTCATCCATTTCAGACCCGGATTTCCAAGCCCTTCAAGGTGCGTGGGAGCAAACCTCACTCGAAGACAGTGGCGTGCTCAATCCCGTCGATGCCCACAGCGCTCCCGGGGCAATTACCACGATTACCGACGACCGTTTCAAAGTGAAAACCGTCGATGGCGATGTATTACTGGCTGGACGGTTTTTTCTAGACAGCACCACTGTCCCCAAGAGCATTACCTGGGTGGACTCCATAGGAGAAGACGCAGGTAAGCAATTGCCCGCGAGCTATCGCCTTGAAGGCAATGAATTTGTGTTTATCGCAGCGGATGAAAGTATGCCCAGGCCCATTACATTCAGTACTGGCCCAGGTCAAACCATGCGCACTTTCGTACGCCGAGCTTGATTGCAGAACCATTCAAGCTTGCGACCGCATTTTCACAAAGCCTTCACTTTCAGGTCTATAGGGTGAAGCCTACCTACTCCAGTGAATCCCTTAGCCCGCCTCTTATCGCGGGCTTTTTTTGCCTGTGAAAATGAGCTTAGGCGGGGCGTTTGGTAGCCACCAGGGTGAAACACAGCGGCAGTTGCGCAGGCTGGTGCTCATACTGGTCGTAGAGTTCTTCACGGTTGGAGTGGGCGTATTCCTGCAGGTGCGTAATCTGCAAATCGGCGCAGATGGCTGCACTGATCACGTCGCCCAAGGTGTGGACGAACCAATAGGACGTCGGCCCCGCCTCCTCGCCCAGGCCTTCATAGACAATCGACTCCTGCAGCACAAACGGCTCGCGCTGGAAGTACGAGCTGGCCGGCAACAGGGGCTCGGCGGCCCTGGGGTCGAACACTTCAAGGAAAGGATGGGTTTCATACATCACCAGGCTGCCGCCCGGCTTCAAGGTGCTGGCGACATGGCGCATGAACAGCGCCACATCCGGCATCCAGCCGAGCACACCGATGGTTACCAAGGCGAGATCAAACCGTTCGTGCAACTGCGCAGGCAGATGGTGGATATCGCTTTCGATGAATTCGGGATCATGCGGGGAGACATCGGCCAGCTCACGCGCCTGCTCGAGGAAGGCCCGGGACTGGTCAACCCCCACCACCGAGCGCGCGCCAAGCCCATACAGCGACAGGCTTTCGCGGCCGTTATTGCAGCACAGTTGCACCACGTCCTTTCCAGCCACGCCAAGGTCCTGCAACAACCCGGTGATCGTTGGGTCGAGGCAGGAAAAACCGGGGTTGCTCACCGACTTAAGCAAGGCGGCCCAGGTGTCAGTGGTTTTGTGCAGGCTGGCCGATTGATCCCAGGCGTCCTTGTTGCAGGCAATCGCCTGTTGAGCTGAGGGCATGTCCATTGCGTCTCCAGAAAGTCGATACAGCGAGGTTGAGAAAATAAGCCAAGTGCTCGCCGATTAAAACCCCAAGATGCGGGCGAAACTTAACGCCTGACCGGTAGGTCATTAACGCAATGAGTGTTCAGCCGTTGAACGCCCCTTGCGTAGTCCTCGCTATGGCCAAACACACTGACCTGCGCAATACCCTGTCCCTGGACAGCTTGAATTTCTTCCTGGCGGATGTACGCGACGGTCTCGGCCCATACCTGGCGATCTACCTATTGGCCGTGCACAAATGGGACCCGGCCAGTATCGGCGTGGTCATGACCCTGGCGGGCATCGCCGCGCTGATCACCCAAGGCCCGGCGGGTGCCCTGATCGATCGCACCCGCAGCAAGCGCGCGGTCATCGCGATTGCCGCCCTCCTCGTGACCGGCAGCTGCCTGATGCTGCCCTTTGTCAGCTCCTTTACGCTGGTTGCGTTGACCCAGGCAGCCAGTGCCGTGGCTGCCTCGGTGTTCGCCCCAGCGATCTCCGCGATCTCCCTGGGGATCACCGGCCCGCGTGCGTTCACCCGGCGTACCGGGCGCAACGAAACCTTCAATCACGCGGGCAATGCCGTGGCCGCCCTACTGGCCGGTGGCTTGGCATACCTGTTCGGTTCCGTCGTGGTGTTCTATCTGATGGCGTTCATGGCACTGGCCAGCGTGGTGGCCGTCGGTTGCGTGTCGGCACAAGCGATCGACCATGAAGTGGCCCGCGGCTTCGATCCTGCCCATGCCACCGATCATGCGCAGCCCTCGGGCATCACTGTGCTGCTGGCAAACCGCCCGCTCCTGTTATTCGCCATTTGCTGCGCGCTGTTCCACCTGGCCAATGCCGCGATGCTGCCTCTGGTCAGCCAGAAGCTGTCGCAGATCAACCTGCAGATGGCCACGCCACTGACCTCGGCGTGTATCGTCGCCGCGCAATTGGTGATGGTGCCGATGGCCTGGCTGGTCGGTATCAAGGCTGACCTCTGGGGGCGCAAGCCGTTGCTGCTCGCGGGATTCATGATCCTGCCGCTGCGGGGCGTGCTCTATACCTTGTCCGATGACCCTTACTGGCTGGTGGCCGTGCAGATGCTCGACGGCATCGGCGCGGGCATCTTCGGTGCGTTGTTCCCAGTGATCGTCAAGGACCTGACCCAAGGCACCGGCCGCTTCAATGTCAGCCTGGGCGCACTGTCCACCGTGTTTGGCCTGGGCGCGGCGTTGAGCACAAGCCTCGCCGGTTTTGTGGTGCAACAGGCCGGTTACAACGCGGCGTTCCTGACCCTGGCCGGCGTCGCGGCCGCTGCGCTGGCGCTGTTGTGGCTGGCGATGCCGGAGACATTGGCCAAACCAACGCACGCACAGCATGCAGCCGTGGCTTGAAATAGACGACAATGCGCGCCACTCGAAAGCACGGAAGCATTAAATGAAGTCATGGAAGATACTGACGGCCGCCCTCTTGGTGGGGTCTGGCAACCCGGCCGTCGCGGCAGAAAACAACAACCCCTTCCAGGCCGCGCTGATGATCACCTCGATCATCCCCACCGTGATCATTGGCGGCACAACGGCGGCAACGTCCTACATTCCAGAGCTGTTCAAATCCTCCAAGAGCGACGCGCTAGCATTTATCGGCTCGGACGGCGAGATCCGTGGCGCGCAGTTCGAGCAAGCCGCACGGTATTACCGCGCGACCCACCGCCCCCCCCTGATGTCCGACCAGCAACTTGCCCAGGCGATCGTGACGGCTTTTTGAGCCCGGGCGACGCTAAGCAGCGGCCTCGTCGGTTTCGCCATACAACTGTCGCCTGACATATGCGACAATGCGCGCCAAATTCCAACACACATCCCCAATTTTCTGCTCAGCGACCGGGTTTCGCGCCTTGATGTCGCTGTTGATGCATGCCTGAAGGCTCCTGCCGCCACGCTCGCAACCCATTGATAGGTAAAGTAATTGATCTCCACAGCTAACATCACCATGCAGTTCGGCGCCAAGCCGCTCTTCGAGAACGTCTCGGTCAAGTTCGGCGCTGGCAACCGTTATGGTTTGATCGGTGCCAACGGTTGCGGCAAGTCGACCTTCATGAAAATCCTCGGTGGCGACCTCGATCCGTCCGGCGGCCAGGTCATGCTGGAGCCGAATGTGCGCCTGGGTAAACTGCGCCAGGACCAGTTCGCCTACGAAGAATTCACCGTGCTCGACACCGTGATCATGGGTCACGAAGAGCTGTGGAAGGTCAAGGCCGAGCGCGACCGCATCTACTCGCTGCCGGAAATGAGCGAAGAAGACGGCATGGCCGTGGCCGAGTTGGAAACCGAGTTTGCCGAAATGGACGGCTACACCGCCGAATCCCGTGCCGGTGAACTGCTGCTTGGCTTGGGTATTCCCCTGGAGCAACACTTCGGCCCGATGAGCGAAGTGTCCCCCGGCTGGAAACTGCGTGTATTGCTGGCGCAGGCATTGTTCTCCGATCCTGAAGTGCTGTTGCTCGACGAACCGACCAACCACTTGGACATCAACACCATCCGCTGGCTGGAAAACATCCTGACACAGCGTTCCAGCCTGATGATCATCATCTCTCACGACCGTCACTTCCTGAACAGCGTGTGCACCCACATGGCTGACCTGGACTACGGCGAGCTGCGCCTGTTCCCGGGCAACTACGACGAGTACATGACCGTGGCGACCCAGTCCCGCGAGCAACTGCTGTCGGACAACGCCAAGAAGAAGGCACAGATCTCCGAGCTGCAGTCCTTCGTCAGCCGCTTCTCGGCCAACGCCTCGAAAGCCAAGCAGGCCACTTCCCGTGCCAAGGCGATCGACAAGATCCAGCTGGCCGAGGTCAAGCCTTCGAGCCGTGTGAGCCCGTTCATCCGTTTCGAGCAAAACAAGAAGCTGCACCGTCAGGCGGTCATCGTCGAGCGCATGGCCAAAGGCTTCGACGGCAAGCCGTTGTTCAAAGACTTCAGCTTCCAGGTTGAAGCCGGCGAGCGCGTAGCGATCATCGGCCCGAACGGTATCGGCAAGACCACCCTGCTGCGCACCCTGGTCAACGAACTGACCCCGGACGCCGGTAGCATCAAGTGGACCGACGCCGCCGAACTGGGCTACTACGCCCAGGACCACGCGCATGACTTCGAAGACGACGTCACGCTGTTCGACTGGATGGGCCAATGGACCCAAGGCGAGCAAATGATCCGTGGCACGCTGGGCCGCATGCTGTTCTCCAACGACGAGATCCAGAAGTCGGTGAAGGTGATTTCCGGTGGTGAGCAAGGCCGCATGCTGTTCGGCAAGCTGATCCTGCAAAAGCCGAACGTGCTGATCATGGACGAACCGACCAACCACTTGGACATGGAATCCATCGAAGCGCTGAACCTGGCGCTGGAGAACTACCCGGGCACGCTGATCTTCGTCAGCCACGACCGTGAGTTCGTATCGTCCCTGGCCACCCGCATCATCGAGTTGAGCGCCACCGGCGTGATCGACTTCAGCGGCACCTATGACGATTACCTGCGTAGCCAAGGCGTGGTGTTTTAAGAGCAGCCATTAGCTTTTAGCTATAAGCGGCAAGATAGAGCCCTGTCCAGTGTGACGGGGCTTTTTGCATTTGATGCAAGCACATCATTAATAGTTAGCCAGCTTCCTTTTCCTCCAGACCCTTGCCATGATGCCGTCACCGCCCGCCCGCGAACGAGTGACCATGCCTGCCGCCGCCCCCAGCTCCCTGTCGATCACCCTGCAGATCGTCTCCATCGTCTTTTATACCTTCATCGCGTTCATCTGCATCGGCTTGCCGATCGCAGTGATCCCTGGCTATGTGCATGAGCAACTGGGGTTCAGCGCTGTCGTCGCCGGGATCACCATCGGTTCGCAGTACCTCGCCACCCTGCTTAGCCGGCCGATGGCCGGGAGGATGTCGGACAACGTCGGTACCAAGCGTGCGATTGTGCTGGGGTTGACGGGGATTCTGGTAAGCGGTGTGCTGACGTTTTTCGCGACGCTGGTGGAGAGCATGCCCACACTTAGCCTGGGCATTCTGATCGCCGCCCGGCTGTTGCTGGGTGTGGCCCAAGGCCTGATCGGCGTGGGCACCATTAGTTGGTGCATGGGCCAGGTGGGTGCCGAGCATACCGCGCGCTCGATTTCCTGGAACGGCATTGCCTCCTACGGGGCCATCGCCATCGGTGCGCCGCTTGGCGTGGTGATGGTCGCGCAATACGGCTACACCAGCCTGGGCATCGCGCTCTCGGTGTTGTCGGCGCTGGGGTTGGTGTTGATCCGCAACAAACCGTCAGTGCCGGTGGTACGCGGCGAGCGCCTGCCGTTCTGGGCCGTGTTCGGGCGCATCGCGCCGTTTGGTGCCAGCTTGTGCCTGGCGTCGATTGGCTACGGCACCCTCACTACTTTTATTACCCTGTATTACCTCAACCGTGGCTGGGCCGGTGCGGCGTACTGCCTGACGGTGTTCGGCGTGTGTTTTATCGTGTCACGCCTGGTGTTCATCTCGGCCATCAGCCGCTTCGGTGGGTTCCGCGCCGCGATTGCCTGCATGATCATCGAAACCCTCGGCCTGACCCTGCTATGGATGGCACCTTCGACTGGCGTTGCATTGATTGGTGCTGGACTGACCGGTTTCGGCTTGTCGTTGGTATACCCGGCGCTGGGTGTAGAGGCCATCAAGCAGGTGCCCAACAGCAGCCGTGGTGCCGGACTGAGTGCGTACGCCGTGTTTTTTGACCTGGCCCTGGCGATTGCCGGGCCGTTGATGGGGGCCGTGGCGCTGAACCTCGGCTACGGCTGGATCTTCTTCTGCGCAGCGCTGCTGTCGGTCACCGCCCTGGCCGTGACCGTCGCGCTCATGCGCCGCGCTTATTGATCAGCTGTCTGCATACCGGCACGGGTGGATTGTCCGAGGGTGTGGCTGAAAAAACGCCCCGCCTCGGAAATCAAGTCCCGGTGAATGCCTTCGCGGTCGACACCATCGGCATCGGTGCAAATCGCCGGCATGGCGGCCAATTGATCGCTGTCGCACGGCGCCATAAATACAAAGTGCCCTGCCCCCGCCAGTAGCTTGAAGTCCGGCGGTTCCGGCAGTTTGCGCGCCAGCGCGGCGGCATTCTTGTCCACCGCCACCAACTTGTCGCCGTCGCCGCTGTAGAGCAGCACGGGCACGTGCACGTCGGCCAGGGTATGACGGCCAAACATCAGGCTCAGCGGCGCCATCAACATCAAGGCGTGAATACGGGGGTCGGCTTGGGGTTGCAGGTCATCGCGGTCTACCACCAGCTCGCCCTTGGTGGTGCAGGCGTCGCGGTCTTCCGGGCGCTCTTGGCAGTAGCGGCGCAGGCGGTCGAAGTCGGGTTTGGCGCCGGCCAGAATCAATGCGGTTTCGCCGCCGGCGGAATAACCGATCACCCCCACTTGGTCGACGTTGACGAACGGCGACAACATCGAATCGCCCAACGTGGCGGTGATGGCTTCGGAAATCTGGATCGGCCGCCCATACAGGTTGCTCACCGTGCCCAGGCGGCTGTGGTCTTTGTAGTTGTCACCGGGGTGCAGCACCGCCACCACTACAAAACCTTTGCGTGCAAGCGAGGTGGCCAGGTCATGCAAGGCCAGCGGCGTGCCGGTGTTGCCGTGGGACAGCATCAGCATCGGGAAACGCCCGATGGCGATTTTGGAGTCTTCGGATGCGGCGACATGATAAGCGCCCAACTGCGTGGTGTGCTCATCGTCGGTAGAGGGGTAGAACGCAATGGCTTTCATCGGCTGCAAATCCAGCGGATCGAGAAACGTCATGCGATGGAAGCCCACACTCCAATGCGGGTGCGGTGCCGGCGCGGCGTGCACTGAAACCAGGCCGCCCAGGAGGGAAAGAACCACAACTGCACAAAGACGCATCATGAGGATGTCCACCTTTGTAGCGTGCCCACGTTCAACATCTGCGGCATGTCTGGTTGAAAAGTCCATGGTTCAAGGTACTCGCACCGGGTGGTAAACCCATGCGTGCATAACCTGGGCCAAAGTAATGACAGCGGGTAAACGAAAAAACTCCGTAGTCCGGTCGTTTTGAGGCGATCAGAATACAGAGTTTAGACGCCCTGTTTCAGAATGAAACGGGGACAAGCGCTGTTTTACATAAGCTTTACGCGGCCGCGAACAGTTGTTCGTTGATGAGTACGTTGGCGTCGCTCAGGGACTTGGTGCGGAACTCATCGCCGTATGCGAGGCCGTGGGCACGCACAAATTCGATATCGGTGATGCCAAGGAAGCCCAGCAGCACTTTCAAGTAGTCTTCATGGGCCACACCGGTGGCTTGGCCGGCGTGCAGGCCGCCCGACGTCGACACGATGATGACTTTCTTGTTGCCGCACAGGCCTTCCGGGCCGGCTTCGGTGTAGCGGAAGGTTTGGCCGGCAACCGCGATGCGGTCGATCCAGGCTTTCAATTGGGTTGGAATGGTGAAGTTGTACATCGGCGCAGCGATAACCACGGCGTCGGCGGCGAGGAATTCGGCCAGGGTCTTGGCACTCAGCTCGGCTTCTTGCTGCTGCGCAGCGCTGCGCTGTTCAGCCGGAGTACCCAGGGCGCCCAGGGTCGCGCCGGAAAAGTGGTTGATGCCTTCGGCGGCCACGTCGCGGTAGGTCACTTGCACACCCGGCTCAGCCGCTTGCCAAGCCTTCACTACGCCCGCGCTGAGCTGACGGGAAGCCGAGTTGTCGCCGAGGATGCTGGAATCGATATGCAACAGTTTCATTTGAGTTCTCCGGGGTAGGATCGTCAGTGGCGATCAGATGAGCCAATCCTACGCATGAAACCAATAGCCGATAAGGCGGCTTAAATGCGATAGTTTGTCCCACTGACAGGACAATAGGTTGACCATGCAAGACCTCAACGACCTCTACTATTTCGCCAAAGTCGTCGAAGCCGGCGGCTTCGCGGCCGCCGGGCGACTGCTGGGGATTCCCAAGTCGCGCCTCTCGCGGCGTATTGCCGAGCTGGAAGAACGCCTCGGCGCACGCCTGCTGCAACGCACCACCCGCCAACTCACCCTCACCGCCGTCGGCGAGCGTTACCTGCGCCATTGCCAAGCGATGTTGCTGGAAGCGGAAATGGCCGATGAGGCCGTGGCCAGCATGTCCAGCGAGCCCCGTGGGCGACTGCGGGTCAGCTGTCCGGTGGGCATGGCCCAGCACATCCTGCCGGAGTTGGTGGCGGGGTTTCTCGCCGCCCATCCCCAGGTGCAACTGGAGATGACCTTGGTCAACCGCCGTGTCGACCTGGTTGCCGAAGGCATTGACGTGGCCCTGCGCGTACGCGAGCTGGGGGATGAGGACCCACTGCTGGTGACCAAGCGCTTGCGCCGCGCCCAAACGGTGCTGGTGGCCAGCCCCATCTTTATGCACGACAAGCAGATCGACACCCTCGATGATCTGCGGCAGTTACCGGTGCTCGGCGCGTTGGAGGCCGACCGCATGGTGCACCAGCGCATTCTCGACCCGCAGGGCAACCCCCATGAACTGGTGATGGAGGCCCGCCTGGGCATCGACGACTTCATCGTACGCAAGGCCAGCGCGATCATGGGCCTGGGCTTTACCGTACTGCCGATGATGTATTGCGAAGAAGAACTCGCCAGGGGCCAGTTGGTGCAACTGCTGCCGGAATGGTCGTTGCCGGGCGGCTGGTTGCAGGCCGTGTACCCGCATCGGCGCGGCGTTCTGCCGGCCATTCGTGCCTGGATCGACTACCTGGAAGAAGGCTTCAAAGGCTGCGGAGACCGTTTGCTATGAAAATGACCGAAGACCAAGTCGCCCGTTTCTGCCTGAGCCTGCCGGGCGCGCGCGAAGACTATAAGTGGGGCGGCGTACGTGTGTTCTCGATTGCCGGCAACAAGATGTTTGCCCTGCAGGGCCTGCGCGGCGATTCGCTGGCGTTCAAGGTCGACAAGGAGCTGTTCCTGGGCCACGTGGACCGCCCAGGCATCCACCCGGCGCCCTACTTGGCACGCGCGCAGTGGATCATCATGGACACGCCCTACCCACTGGGCGCTGAGGAGTTGCGTGGCCTGCTGCAGCGCTCCCACCAGTTGGTGGTGAGCAAACTGCCCAAGCGCACGCAGATCGGTTTATTGCTAGAGGACTGACAACAGGGTACCGCCGAGGAATAACTGGTCGAGCCAGAACACCTCATGCAACAGCACAATCACCCAGAACAGCACCTGGTAAGACACCTTGCGCGTCTTGTGCCGGAACACCTGCTGGGCAATCAACGCCCCCGGCCAACCGCCCGCCAACTCCACGGCGTGCAAGATGTTTTCCGGGGTGCGCCAGCGGTCAGTCTGCGCCTTGCGCTTGTCGCTCCAATACAGGAAGAACGCTATCAGGCTGACCACCCCATAGGCCGCCAACGGAATGATGGTCTCACCGCGCAGCCACACCAATACCGACCCCGTCAGCGGCGCAGCGCACAGCAGCACAAAGATCGCCGCTTTCAAGCGTGGGTACTGGATGCTCATGGCTTGACCGCAGTCCAGTCGATCCAGCCAAACTGCCACGTGGCCAGGATCACCAAGCCGAACGCGATCCGGTACCAGGCAAACGCTGCATAGCTGTGGCTGGCGATGAACTTGAGCAAGGCCTTGACCGCGATCATCGCGAAGATGAACGAGGTGACAAAACCGATGGCAAACACCGGCAGGTCATCCGGCTGGAACAGGTGGCGGTACTTGTAGCCCGAATACACCGCCGCACCGACCATGGTCGGCATGGCCAGGAAGAACGAGAACTCGGTGGCGGTCTTGCGCGACAGGCCAAACAGCAGGCCGCCGATGATCGTCGCGCCGGAACGCGAAGTGCCCGGAATCATCGCAAGGCACTGGGCAAAGCCGATCTTGATTGCATCTTTCCAGGTGATCTCGTCGACGGTTTCAGCGTGCGTCCGGTGCTGGCGACGCTCGGCCCACAGCATGATGATGCCGCCCACCACCAGCGCCGCAGCCACGGTGATCGGGTTGAACAGGTAATGCTTGATCAGGTCGGCGAAAATCACCCCCAGCACCACTGCCGGCAACACCGCGATGATCAGGTTAACCGTGAAGCGCTGGGCCTTGCGCTGGGTCGGCAAGCCGATGACCACGTCCAGGATCTTGCGGCGAAACTCCCAGACCACCGCGAGAATCGCACCCAGTTGGATAATGATGTTAAACGCCTCGAAGCGCTCGCCGCCGAACCCGATCAAGTCGGCAACGATGATCTGGTGGCCGGTGCTGGAGATCGGCAGGAACTCCGTGAGCCCCTCCACCACGCCAAGAATCAATGCCTGTATGGCGGTCCAAAAATCCATGCTTCCCCCAAAGGTCATGCTCATTGGCATGCCTCGATAATCTTTTTTAGTGGTTCACTGACGACAAGACCCGGTGTTGGAACTCAACGCCGGTACGGAAAATTCCGTGAGAAATCAGACAGTACTCAGGTTTCCCGATTTCAGGCCGAAAGCCTATCAGACACGCGGGAAAAGTCGATGCAGCGCCCACAATTATAAAAAGCATGGAGTGACAGGACGATGAACAGTTTGCGCAGTATGTCGATCAGCCGCCGTCTCTGGCTGATCCTGATAGTCGCCGTTCTGATGCTGCTGGCCCTGGGTTTGCTGATGCTCAAGCAGATTCACGGCGACCTTTACCAGGCCAAGCGCCAACAGACCCAACACGTGGTGCAGACCGCCAGCGGGATCCTGACGTTTTATCACGGCCTCGAAACCAGCGGCGTCATGACCCGCGAGTCGGCGCAGAAACAAGCCCTGAGTGCGGTGCGTGGGTTGCGCTACGACCATGACGACTACTTCTGGATCAACGACCTCACTCCCGTGATGATCATGCATCCAGCCAACCCAAAGCTGGACGGCCAGAACCTTTCGGCCATCCGCGACCCGGATGGGTTTGCGGTGTTCAACGAATTCGTGCTGCTGGCCAAGGCCAAGGGCGCGGGCGTCGTAAATTACCGCTGGCCCAAGCCGGGCGCAGACGCCCCGGTGGCCAAGACCTCGTATATCCAATTGTTCGAACCCTGGGGCTGGATCATCGGTTCCGGCGTGTACGTGGATGACGTGCAGGCCGAGTTCAGGGGGCAAGTCTGGAATGCGTCCTTGATGGGCCTGGTTATCGCCGCAATCATGGCGTTGCTGGTGGCGCTGATCGCCCGCAGCATCGTGCGCCCGCTGCAGGCGGCGGTGAGCGCGATGGGCAACATCGCCAGTGGCGAAAGCGACCTGACCCGCAGCCTCGACACCCACGGCCGGGATGAAATCACCCAGCTCTCCCACCACTTCAACAGTTTCACCGCCAAGCTACGCCAAGTGGTCAGCCAGTTGCAGGTGTGCGCCAACGCACTGGGCCAATCCTCCATGGAGCTGGGCAACAACGCCACCCAGGCCCACGACCGTAGCCAACAGCAGTCGCAACAGATGGAGCTGGTGGCCACTGCCATCAACGAAGTCACCTACGGCGTGCAGGACGTGGCCAAGAACGCCGAACACGCGGCCAGCGAAATGCGCGATGCCCAGGCCCAGGCGCAACAAGGCCAAGTGAACATCGACGGCAGCCTGCAGCAGATCGACCAGCTCTCCACCACCATCAGCCAAGCCGTTGAGGTAATCCGCACCCTGTCCAGCGAAAGCACGCAGATTGGCGGCGTACTGGAAGTGATCCGCTCGATTGCCGACCAGACCAACCTGCTGGCGCTCAACGCCGCGATTGAAGCCGCCCGCGCCGGCGAGCAAGGCCGTGGCTTTGCGGTGGTGGCCGATGAAGTGCGGTTGCTGGCCCAACGCACACAAAAATCCACTGCCGAGATCCAGGCGATGATCGAGCGGCTGCAAGGTCACTCGGAAGCGGCGGTCAAGGTGATCAGCGACAGCCACAGCGCCTCGCAACTGACCATCGAGCAAGCCGGCCAGGCCGGGGCCAGTCTTACCGCTATCGGCCAGGCACTGCGCAACCTCAATGGCCTGAACGCGTCGATTGCCAGCGCCACGTTGCAACAGGCGCATGTGGTGGAAGACATCAACCAGAACGTCACCCAAGCCGCCGGTTTGTCCCACAGCACCGCGTTGGCGGCCGAGCAGTCCAGTGTGGCCAGCGCCCATCTGCGCGGTTTGAGTGAACAACTCGACGGCCTGCTGCGCCAGTTCAAGGTCTAGCCCACTGATCATTCCCACGCGGGGCGTGGGAACGATCAATTCCTACGCCAATCTTCTTTGGTTACAATCCCCGCCCTCTCCCACGCTCCCAAGGAACCGCCATGTCCGGGCTTGAACTGTTCGCCGCTGCCCTGGGGGTGATCGCTGTCTGGCTGACGGTCAAGCAAAACCCCTGGTGCTGGCCCATCGGCCTGGTGATGGTGTTGCTGTACACCTGGGTGTTTTATGACGTGAAGCTCTATTCGGACATGCTGTTGCAGGTGGTCTACGCCGCGCTGCAAGTGTATGGCTGGTGGCAATGGACACGCGCAGGCGAGGTCAAGCAAGGCCGCCAGGTCACGAGCCTGGGCTGGCCTGCGATCATGACCAGCCTGGCAGTGGGCGCCGTCGGCAGCCTGTTGCTCGGCGCGGCCATGGCGCACTGGACCGACGCAGCCCAACCGTGGCTCGACGCGGCCCTCACCGGCTTCAGCCTGGTGGCACAAATGTGGATGGCGCAAAAACGCGTGCAATGCTGGCCGCTGTGGATTGCCGTAGATGTGATCTTCGTCGGGCTGTTCCTCTACAAAGGCCTCTACCTCACCGCCGCGCTCTACGCGCTGTTCACCGTGATCGCCGTGCAAGGCTGGCGTGAATGGCGTGCCGACCCGGCGTTGCAGCCATGAAGGTGGTGGTGCTGGCAGGCCCGGAGTCCAGTGGCAAAAGCTGGTTGGCGGCTGAGTTGCATCAGCACTTTGGTGGGTTGATGGTGGGCGAATACGTGCGCTACTTCATCGACCACCATCAACGCGACACCTGCCTGGCCGACATCCCGGACATCGCCCGTGGCCAACTCGCCTGGGAAGATGCCGCTCGCGCCGAGCAGCCCAACCTGCTGATCCTCGACACCCACCTGCTGACCAACAAGCTGTGGAGCCAGACCCTGTTCAGCGACTATCCCGCGTGGCTGGACAGCGAACTGCTGGCCCGCCATTACGACCTGCACCTGCTGTTGTCACCCGACGATGTGGAATGGACTGCCGATGGCCAGCGTTGCCAGCCAGAACTCACCGATCGCCAAGCGTTTTTCCAGGCCAGCCTGGACTGGATGCAACAGCATCAACAACCGGCCCTGGTGATTCGCGGCCATTGGGAAGAACGCCGGGCTGTCGCGTTTGCAGCAGTCGAGCAGCTACTCGCCGACACGCTCCAGGTTGG
Organism: Pseudomonas sp. PGPPP1; assembly: GCF_002255865.1. Lineage (NCBI taxonomy): Bacteria > Pseudomonadati > Pseudomonadota > Gammaproteobacteria > Pseudomonadales > Pseudomonadaceae > Pseudomonas > Pseudomonas sp. PGPPP1. The sequence continues at coordinate 971,968 of NZ_NKIG01000001.1, forward strand.
CATTCACCCGTAGCAGCAACGCCAGCAGGGTCGCCTGCTCCTCGTCGCTGAACCCCTCCAACGCCTGCGCCGCCCCCTGCACCATGACCGCGTGAGCCTGGGGCATGCGTTCACGCACCGCATCGGTCAGGGTGATCAAGCGGCTGCGTCTGTCCGCCGGGTCGGCGACGCGCTGGATCATGCCGTCACGCTCCATGCGCCCGAGTAACTGCGCCATGCTCGATTGCTCGACACGGGCAATGCGCACCAACTCAGCCTGAGGCAAACCTTCGCTGTACTTGAGCGCCACCAACACCGGAATCTGCGCAACCGCAAACCCCAAGGCTTTCAGGCGGCCCTCGTACAGACGGATAAAACCGCGGTTGGCCAGGCCGATTTGCTGCATTGGGTTGGGTGCGGGGGATTGAACATTCATGGGCGTTGACTTTCCATAGGATCCTATGAACTAAATGTATAGGATCCTATAAACATCGCCAAGGACAATCTGCATGCATACCTCGTTGCGTATCGCCATCGTTGGCGCCGGCCCCGGCGGCTTGACCTTGGCGCGAATCCTTCATCGCCATGGCATTACGGTCAGCGTGTTTGAGCGCGAAAGCGGTCCTTTTGAGCGCCCACAGGGTGGCACGCTGGATTTACACGCCGAATCCGGCCAACTCGCCCTGCGGCGCGCCGGCCTGGAAGACGCGTTCAAACGCATTGCCCGTTACGAAGACCAGGGCTCGCGGCTGATGAATCACCGCGGTCACTTGCTATACGAGGCCCCCAACCCCGAGGCCGGTGAGCGCCCCGAAGTCGACCGCACCGCACTGCGCCAGGCCCTCCTCGACTCACTACCGCTGGGCTGTGTGAACTGGGGCGCCGGCATCGACGCCGTACACCCGGTGGGCGACGGGCGTTGGACGCTGCACCAAGGCGCCCTGACTCACGGCCCCTTCGACCTGGTGGTCGGTGCCGACGGCGCCTGGTCCAAGGTCCGCCCGCTGCTGTCGCACTATCAACCGCAATACAGCGGGCTGACGTTCATCGAGTTCGGTATCGATGAGGTCGACAATCTGCACCCACCTATCGCCCGCCTGGTCGGCCGGGGCAAGCTGGATATCGACGGTGGGGCCAGATCGATCATTGTGCAACGCAATGCCAATGCCCACCTGCGCGGCTATGCGGTCTTCCGTGTGCCGACCGATTGGGCGGCAAGCCACATCGACCTGTCCTGCGCCGCGTCACTGAAAACTCATTTCGAAGGCTGGCACCCGGACATCCTGGCGTTGTTTGACGCCGCCAATGCGCAACTGGAGTGCAGGCATATCCACGCCCTGCCGGTCGGCCATCGCTGGGCGCACAGGCCAGGGTTGACGTTGATCGGCGATGCCGCTCACCTGATGTCGCCGTTTGGTGGCGAGGGGGTGAATGCCGCGATGCTCGATGCCGCCGAATTGGCGGAGCATCTGCTCAAGACGCCTGACTGCTCGCAAGCAGTTCAGGCTTATGAAAACCACATGTTCGAACGGGTGATGCCGGCAGCCCAGGGCAGCGCCGAGGGCGCCGCCATCCAGTTATCCCATGACAGCCTGGCGCTGTCCCTGGCCCACCTGCATCACCACCTCACGCCTCAGTAACCCAGGGACAAGCCGGTGTTACGACGCGGGTCATTCGCGCCATAGAAGCGGTTGTTACCCACGGGCTTGCCATCCAGGGACGGTGCGCCCACCAGGATTGCCGCCAGGTGGTTGGCATCCTGCGGGCCGGCAAACTTGTGGCCCCAGCTTTCGAGGATCTTCTGGGTGTCCGGGCTCACCGCGAAGGTTTCAAGGTTGGTGGTGTCCGGCATCCATTGCTGGTGGAAACGCGGCGCGTCCACCGCTTCCTGGATGTTCATCTTGTAGTCGATGACATTGAGGATGGTCAGCAAGGTCGCGGTAATGATGCGGCTACCCCCTGGCGTACCCACCACCATCACAGCCTTGCCGTCCTTGGTCACGATGGTCGGACTCATCGACGACAGCGGCGCCTTGCCCGGTGCGATGGCGTTGGCCTCACCCTGGACCAGGCCATACATGTTCGGCACGCCGACCTTGACGGTGAAGTCGTCCATTTCATCGTTGAGGATCACGCCGGTCTTGCTCGCCATCACGCCCGCACCGAACCAGTCGTTGAGGGTGTAGGTCACCGACACCGCGTTGCCCCACTTGTCGACGATGGAATAGTGCGTGGTGTTGTTGCCTTCATGCGGCGACACACCCGGCTTGATCGCCTGCGAGTCACCGGCCTTTTGCGGCTCGATGGCGGCGCGCAGCTTGGCGGCGTAGTCCTTGTCCAGCAGGTGGGCAATCGGGTTCTTCACAAAATCCGGGTCGCCCAGGTAGCTGTTGCGGTCCACGTAGGCGTGGCGCATGGCTTCGATCTGGTAGTGCAGGCCTTGGGCGGAGTGATAGCCCAGGTCAGCCATTGGGTAGCCTTCGAGGATGTTCATGATCTGGCAGATCACGACGCCGCCAGAGCTCGGAGGCGGTGCCGAGACCACGTGGTAGCCACGGTAGTCGCACTCGATAGGCGCCAGTTCACGGGTCTTGTACTTGTCCAGGTCGGCCTGGGTGATGATGCCTTTGCCGGCTTGGCTGGAATCCACCAGCGCCTTGGCGACCCAGCCCTTATAGAAACCGTCGCTGCCTTTGGCCGAGATTTCCTTGAGGGTCTTGGCCAGGTCTTTCTGCACCAGCTTCTGACCGACCTGCATCGGCTGGCCGTTGTGCAGGAAGATGCCGCGCATGTCCTTGTCTTTTTCAAACTCGCCAGTGGCAGTGTGAAGCAGGTCGATATCACCCTGCTCCAGCGCAAAGCCGTTTTCCGCCAGTTTGATCGCCGGGGCAATCACTTGGGCGCGCTTGAGCGTGCCGTATTTGCTCAGGGCCAATTCCATGCCGGACACGGTGCCGGGCACGCCGACGGCCAAGTGACCCTTGGCGCTGAGGCCCTCAATGACGTTGCCGTCTTTATCGAGGTACATGTTGGCAGTGGCCGCCAACGGGGCTTTTTCGCGGAAATCGAGGAAGGTCTTGCGCCCATCGGCCAATTGCACGGTCATGAAGCCGCCGCCGCCTAGGTTACCTGCCGCCGGGTACACCACCGCCAGTGCGTAGCCCACCGCAACGGCGGCATCCACCGCGTTGCCGCCAGCCTTGAGCACATCCACGCCGACATGAGTGGCCAAATGCTGGGCGGTGACCACCATGCCATTTTCACCGGCCACCGGGGCTTGGGACGCGGCGTGCACGCCGCTGACCGTCAACACCAGCGCAGTGGCAATCAAGGTACGGCTGAAGGGTTGGTATTTCATCCATGGCTACTCTAGTTATTGAGGTGCACCAAAATAGCTCGTCCTGGATTTAATCCCCAGCGCAATGGCGTTTTTATTACAGAACTTGTCGGTCACGGAACGGCGGCAAAAAGCCCCGCACTATATTTAGCGCCCTGCCTGCGCAAACCCGCGTTGCAAGTCTTCGATCAACGCCGCCACGTCCTCCAACCCGATATGCAAACGCACCACCGGGTTCAACCCCCGATCCGCCGCACGCTCACGGTCCCTGGTATCCGCCACGGTGACCAGGCTTTCATAACCGCCCCATGAAGCGCCCAAGCCGAACAGCTGCAAGCCATCGATCAAGCGTTCAAGGTAGGCCGGGTCAGCGTTATTCAGCTCAAACGACAACAAGCCATTGCTGCCAGAGAAGTCTCGACGCCACAGCGCATGACCTGGGTGATCAGGTAGCGCCGGGTGAAACACACGCTTGACCTGCGGCTGCGCCTGCAACCACTGGGCGACCTCCAGCGCCTGGCGCTCATGCACATCCAGCCGAGCGGCCAACGTACGTGCGCCGCGCAGGATCAGGTAGGCATCGTCAGCGCTCACGGCATTGCCGAAGGTGTCGCTCATGCGCCCCAGCGCCGGCCATGCGCCTTGGGTGGTGGACACGCTGCCCATCATCACATCGCTGTGGCCACCGAGGTATTTGGTCAGGGCCATGATGGAAATGTCAGCCCCCAATGCCAATGGTCGGTACAGGTAACCCGAGCCCCAAGTGTTGTCCACGGCCAGCAGGATGTTGCGCGGTTTGCACAGGGCCGCGATGGCGGGCAAATCACACAGTTCGTAGAGCAGCGAACCGGGCACTTCGGCGTAAACCAGCTTGGTATTCGCCCGCAGTTGCGCCTCCAGGCCTTGGCCATCGGGGGCAAAATAGCTGACTTCAATACCGAACGGCTGCAGGAACTCGCTGGCCAGTTTGCGCACCGGCGAATACACCGCGTCGGTGATCAGCACATGATCGCCAGGGCGCAGGTAGGCCAGGAACACCTGGGCTGCCGCTGCCAGCCCGGTACCGTAGAGACGGCTGCGATAGCCGCCCTCCAGCTCAGTGACCAGATCTTCCAGCGCGTGGGATGTCGGGTTGCCGCGCGCGCCGTACGTGAGCACCCGCTCGCTGTCGCGGCGGGCACGGGCATCGCGCATTTGTGCAAGGTTGTCGAACAGTACGGTGCTGATGCGTGTGATCGGCACGTTGACCGCACGGCCACCCTGGCCCTTTTCGGTCCGTGCCGCGTGGATCAATCGGGTACGCACCCGCGACAGCGGCGCCAGTGGCTTGAGGCTGGCGATTTCCGCCTCGCTCATCTGCGCCAGCAGGCCGATCTCCCACGCCAGGTACTGGCGTGCGGCATCCTTGTTCCCACTGTGACGGTCGTGGGTGAAAAACAGGAAGTCGATGCATTCGGCGTCAGGTGGGTTTTGCCCATCCTCTGCCACAGGCAAACCTGCAGCAACCCACGCCTCGAATCCGCCGTCGAGCAGTGTTGCGTCCAGCCCCTGGGCAGCAAATGCCGCCAACGCAGGATCATCTGCCACCAGCACCAACGGTCGGTTATCGGCCTTCAACCGCGAACGAATCGACCAGCGAGCGCCGGGAATATGCCCCTTGCGAAACGCCATGCTCGGGCGCAGGTCGATCAGGTTAACGGCGTTCACGTCAAAGGCTTTAGGACTGATCAGCGCCAGCGGTTCATACGCCACTGACTGCACCACCGGCAGGGCCAGGCCGCTGGCAATACCGCCGTTCAGCACGTAGGCCTCATGCCCCAATTGGCGCAACCAGCTGGCGACGATGGGCGCACGCACCCCATCGCTGTCCACTAGCACAATGCGCGCCTGACGCACACCAATGTACAGGTCGGTGGATTGGATCAACTGCCCGCCCGGTGTGTGCTGCGCACCCGGCAAACTGCCGAGGGCAAACTCTTCGGCCGTGCGCACGTCGCACAGGAACAGACTGCGTTGCGCATCATCGGCCCATTGGCGCACCTGGTCTGCTGACACATTCACCACCCCTGCCCGCTCAGCCAATTGCCGTGCAGCCTGGCGCTGCAGGGAAAGGTCGGTGCTGACCTGTTCGGCATAACGCCGCGTACTGCCGTGCTCCAGTTTGAAGTCTTCCAGGTACCAGCCCTGGGTGCCGTTTTCCAGCGCGTAGATCGGGTTTTTCAGCCCCAGGTTAATCAGCGTCTGCGCACCGATAATGCTGCGGGTACGCCCGGCGCAGTTGACCACAATGGGCGTCGTCTCATCCGGTACCAAGTCATGCACCCGATAGCCCAACTCACCGTTGGGGCAGCAGATGGAACCGGGGATGGTCATCTTGCGGTATTCGTCGAACGGCCGGCCGTCGAGCACTACCAGCGGCTCACCGCTGGCCTGCCAGTGCGCCAGTTGTCGCGCCGTGACGTGGGGCGTGTGACTGGCCTCTTCCACCAACTCACCAAAGGCCTTGGACGGCACGTGCACCCCAGCGAACAGTTGCAGGCCCGCCGCTTGCCAGCCATCCGCACCGCCTTGCAGGACATGCACATGGCCGTAACCCAACCCCTGCAAACGCGCCAGCACACGTGCCGCCACCTCACCGCCATCCTGGTCATAGATCACCAGGCGTACCTGCGGGTTCGGCGCCAGACGGCGTACATCCAGCTCCAGGCGGCTATAGGGCAGGTTCACCCCATGGAACAGGTGGGCTTCACCGTATTGTCCGTGTTCGCGAACGTCGAATAGCGCAATTTCCTGCCCGTCGAACAGCCATTGCTGCAGTTGACGTGGGGTGATGGTCTGGCTCATGGAAGTCCCAACAGTGTTCAAGAAAGAGTGGCTGCAATCAGGCATAGGCCTTGATCGATGGCGCCATTTGCGAGGCGTTGTAGTTGAGGATGCGGCCGTCCGCCTCCACGCCATAACGACCGTTCAAGGACTCCAGTGGCAAGCCATACAGGTGGAAGTGCAGCGTCGCCTGCTCGCCTTCGACCTTGATGCCGTGCAGGTCTTCACCCAGGAACGAGATGGATGTACCCGGCTGCACGATCACTTCCTTTTCCAGGCTCAAGGCGGTGAAACCAGGCGCCTGGCCTTCATCGCTGCGGGCGTAGACGTAGTTGATTTCCTGGCCCTCCACAGCGCTGATGATTGCCCAGGTCTCGTGGTTGTGGGGGATGGTGCTTTTGCCCGGCAGCAGCGAATTGAGGTACAGCGTTGGGGTATCACCGTCGTCATTCAGGCGATAGCGGAACGCAGTGCTGCCCTGCCCCGGCACTGGCGCGGGGAATGCGTCGAAGTTGAACAGGTCGCGACGTTCCGCCAGGGTTTCCAACAGACCGACAATTTCTTCGAGGGCCGCACGGTCTACGCCGCGCTTGTTGATCACGCGGATCTGCTGCAAGAACGCTTCGATAACGGCGGCACGGTTTTCGGTACTCATCACGGGTTTCCTCTTATCAGACAGACAGGTTGTAACGACCCAAATTGGTCAGCAGGTACGGGTCGTGGGCGATGGGGCCACGGCGCCCCGAATCGCCCAATGCATGACGCAGGAACGTCTGGGTGCGTTCGCTGTTGGGGTTCTGGAAGATCTGCTGCGCGCTGCCATGCTCGACGATCACGCCGTTTTCGGTGAAATACACCACGTCGCTGATCTCTTCGGCGAAGCGCATTTCATGGGTGACCAGCACACAGGTCATGCCCTCTTCGGTGAGTTCGCGGATCACCGTCAGCACTTCGCCAACGGTTTCCGGGTCGAGGGCCGAGGTCACTTCATCGAACAGGATCAGCTCCGGGCGCATCGCCAGGGCGCGGGCAATGGCCACGCGCTGTTGCTGGCCGCCGGAGAGTTGGCCGGGGTACGCATCGGCCTTGTGTTCCATGCGCACCTTGGCGAGCAGCGCTCGTGCATCTTTCTCGGCATCGGCGCGGTTACGCCCGAGCACTTTGCGCGGGGCAATCACCAGGTTTTCCAACACCGACAAGTGCGGGAACAAGTTGTATTGCTGGAACACAAAACCCACACGCTTGCGCAGCTCAATGCGTTGGGCTTCCTGAACCAGTGTGTCGACCTGAGTTTGCCCCACCCGGATACTGCCGCGCTGGGGCTGCAACAGCCCGGTAATGCAACGCAGAATCGTCGATTTGCCCGAGCCTGAAGGGCCGATGATCGACACCGCCTGGCCGCGCTGCACCTCCAGGTCGATGCCCTTGAGCACCGCGTTGGTGCCGAACGACAGCTGCACATCCCGCAAGCTCACCAGAGATTCAGTAGAAGGCATAACGACGCTCCAGGTGTTGGGTGAGACGGGAAATCGGGTAGCAATAGGCAAAGAACAGCACCAGCAAACTCAGGTAGATCGTCACGGTAAACCCGGTGAGGTTCACGGTGTTGCTGGCGATCTGCGCGGTGTCGATCACGTCATGCACACCCACCAGCGAGGCCAGTGCGGTGCCCATGGTCACCACCGCGTAGAGGTTCATCCACGGCGGCAACATGCGTTTGAAGCACTGCGGCAGGATGATCGAGCGGAACAACTGGCCACGGGTAAATGCCAGCGATCGCGCCGCTTCCCACTGGGTGCTGGGGATCGAACCGATGGCACCGCGGAAGATCTCCGCCACGTTGGCACTGGCCGGCAAGGCCAGGCCGATAGTGACCTTGACCCAATCGGGAAACGGCACGTAATGGCTGCCGATATGAATCTCGAACGGGAACACGTAGGTGGTGAAATAAATCAGCACCAGCCAGGGAGCATTGCGAAACACCTGCACCCACAACCGTGCAACAAAGCCCAATGGCGACAACGCCAATGCACCGATCACCAACCCCAATGCCGAACCAATGCCAATCGCCAACAGGCTGATCAGGATGTTCTGGCCAAAACCGGCCACCAGCGCGGGTGACCATTGCAGCAACGCCGACAGCACCGGGAATGAATCAATGGCCATAGCCGGGCATCCTCAGGCGCGCTTCCAGCCAGCGCCCCACACAATTGACGGTAAAGCTCAGCAGGCCGAAAAACGCCAGAATCAGAATCATCAGCTCCAGCACGTTGTCGCTTTGGGTCCAGATCATGATGGCGGCGTAGGTGATATCACCCACTGCAATCGCCGAGGCCACAGCGGTCATCTTCACCAGGTCGATCAGGTTGTTGATCAGCGACGGCAGCGCAAAGCGCAGGGCCAGCGGCAACTGCACATTCCACAGCAACTGCCGACGGCTGAAGGCCAGGGAACTGGCAGCCTCCAGCGTTACCGCCGGCACCGCTTCAATGCCCGCACGCAAGGCTTCGGCATGGAACGCGCCCTTGTGCAGGGAGATCACGATGACCACCCAGGCAAACGGCGTGAGCGGGTTGGCCGCGCCCACCGCTTGGGTCAGCAACATGTTCAGCACCAGGAACGCGCAGTACAGCTGCACCAGGGTCGGGGTATTGCGCGTAACCTCGATAAACACCCGCGCTGGCTTGGCCAGCCACGGGTTGCCCGACGTCAGCATGGCCGCCAGGGAAATCCCCGCTAACAGGCTGCCGACGATGGTGAACACGCACAGCAAGCCAGTGGTCAATGCGCCCTGCACCAGGCTGCCGCGTTGGTAGGCGTCCAGCAAAAAGCTGTAGTTCAACCCAAAACCCGCCGCCCAATGGACGAACAGCTCCAGCAAATGGCTCACAGTGCTCAAGCGCCCTTGAACTGTTTCTGCAATTCCACCAGCGCAGGCGATGCCGGGCTGATGCGGTTGCGAGTCTGGGCGTCGATCAGCCAGCCGCTGCGGTGCAGTTCCTTGACGATGGGGTCGAGTTTGGCCTGGGTGTCGCTTTCGCCACGACGGGTCCAGATCACCGACGGCGCCGGATTGAGTTCCGGGCTGAGGGCGCGGTAGTCCTTCCACTCGGCGCTGTCGTTGATCAACGGATTGATCAGGGTGGCGTCATGTACCGCCGCTACACAGTTGTTGCCACGCAGTGCCAGCAGCGATTCGGAAGAGCTTTTGAAGGCTTTGATCTGCGCGCCGAACTCAGTCAGCGGCTTGACGTAGCTACTGCCCTGGGACGTGCACACGGGCTGGTCCTTGAGGTCTTCCCAGCGCGTGATCTTGCTGTCCTTGAGCACCGCGGCGCTACCGCCGACACGGTAGAACGGCGTGGGCACAAACCCGAGGATCTCACCGCGCTCGGCCGTCCATTCCATGTTGGCAATCAGCAGGTCAACCTTGCCTTGTTGCAGAAACTGCACGCGGTTGGCCGGCAAAACCGGTACCAATTGCACTTCAGCCTTGAGTTGACGGCCCAGCTCATTGGCCAGGTCGACGTTCAAGCCCTTGGGCTTTTGCGTACTCGGATCAATGCTGCCAAACGGTCCGCCAGACAGCAGCACACCGACCACCAGCACGTGGCGTTGCTCGATCTTGTCCAGGGTCGCATCCGCCTGCGCTGCCACACTGCCGCCCAGGGCAATCATCGACCCCAGGGCCACCGGCAACCATTTTTTCAACTTCATTGGACTTCTCCCTGGCTAATGATCGGCGTACCCCGACCTGATGGGGGGCATGCTAGGGAGAGTGGCCAGGCAACGGAAATGCAAAGATCTCATATCGTTATAACTCGACGCATAGAAATACAGAAAAACCCCTGATTTATTGGGCATCGCAAAAACCTTCTTCACCAATACATAAAATTCTGTAATGTTTAACTTCACACCCTTGATATAAAAATGCCCATGTCCACCCTCGATCTCGAATTGCTGCGCACCTTCATCGCCGTGGTCGACCACCACAGCTTCGCCGAAGCCGGCACGCACCTGGCGCGCACGCAATCGTCGGTGACCCAGCACATGCAACGCCTGGAACAGCAGGTGGGCGTCAGCCTGTTCGAAAAGCGCGGCCGGCAAAAACAGCTCACCGAGCCCGGCCTGCAATTGCTGCGGCACGCGCGCCAGATGCTTTCGCTGAACGACGACGCATTGAACTCGCTGCGCGAAAGCAGCCTGAGCGGTGTGCTGCGCATCGGCTCGCCCCACGACATTGCGGACACCATCCTGCCGCCGATCCTCAGCCATATCGCCCGCTCCGCACCGCGCCTGCGCCTGGAGATCGACGTGGGCCGCAGCCCGTTCCTGATGGATGACCTGCACCGGGGCAAGGTGGACATGGTGATCTCCACCCGCTCCGACCCAAACCTTGAAGGCTTTGCCCTGCGTACCTCACCGGTGTGGTGGATCTGCTCGGCGCAGTACATTCACTCACCCAGCGAGCCGTTGCCGCTGATTCTGGTGGATGAGCCCAGCATCTACCGGCGCTATGCGCTGGAAGCGCTGGAGCGCGCGAACATCCCTTGGCGGCAGGCGTATTTGGCCTCCAACTTGATCGGCATCAAGGCCGCCACCCGTGCGGGGCTGGGCGTGACCCCACGCAGCATGGAGATGCTCGGACCCGACATGCGCGTTCTCGGCGAAACGGATGGGCTGCCGAGGTTGCCGGACGTCACGTATTACCTGTGGATTCGGCCGAATACGGCAAACCCGATTGCACGCAAAGCCTACGACCTGATCAGGGGCAGCCAGGGTTTGTAAGCCGGCTCCCACAGACCGGCCAATGGCGCTAGAATCAGCGCCATTCTTGCGCCCGCCTCCCTGACACGAGCCCACCATGAGCTTTGATTTCGACACGATCCACCCTCGCCTCGGTACCGGCAGCACCAAGTGGAACCGTTACCCGCCCGACGTGTTGCCGATGTGGATCGCCGACATGGATATCGCCGCGCCGCCCGCCGTATTGCAGGCCCTGCGCGAGCGCCTCGACCAACAGATTCTCGGCTACAGCGTGGCCGGCCCGGATGTGCGCGACGCCATCGTTGCCGACCTGTGGAACAAATACGCTTGGCGTGTGCAACCGGAGGACCTGCTGTTCCTGCCGGGCGTCGAGCCCGGCTTCAACATGGCGCTGCATGCCTTCGTGCAACCGGGCCAGCCTGTGGTGCTGCAAACCCCCAACTACCGGCCGATCCGCCTGGCACCCGGGCACTGGAACCTGCCGAAGATCGAAGTACCGTTCGAGTTGCTCAACGGTGAATACCTGACCCCGCTGCCCGCCCTGCGTGATGCACTGGCCGGCGCTGGCGCGTTCTTGCTGAGCAACCCGCACAACCCCATGGGCAAAGTCTTCCCCCGTGAAGAATTGCTGGCCGTGGCCAACGCTTGCCTGGAACAGGGCACGCTGATCATCAGCGACGAAATCCACGCCGAGCTGTGCTTCGACGGTCGTCGCCACATTCCCACCGCCAGCCTCAGCGCTGAGATCGCCCAGCGCACCATCACGCTGATGTCGGCCAGCAAGGCCTACAACGTCGCCGGCTTGAAGACCTGCTTTGCCGTGATCCAGAACGCCGAGATCCGCGAACGTTTCAACAACGCGCGCTGCGGCATGGTCGACAGCGTCAGCCCCCTGGGCCTGGAGGCCACCCGCGCCGCCTACAGCCAATGCGGTGAGTGGCTGGACGCGTTGAAGCACTACCTGCAAGCCAACCGCGACTACCTGCTCGAAGCCGTGCAAACCCGCCTGCCTGGCGTGGTGATGCACGCGCCCCAAGGCACCTTCCTGGCATGGCTGGATTGCAGCGCCCTGGGCCTGGATGACCCGCAGCAGTTCTTCCTGGAGCAGGCCAAGGTCGGCTTGAGCGCGGGCATTGAGTTCGGCGATGACAGCCAGCAGTTCGTGCGTTTGAACTTCGGCTGCCCACGGGCGTTGCTGGAGGAAGGGTTGCAGCGCATGGAGCGCGCGCTGCACACGCGCTGAGGGAACGTTCCCCCCGCGCAATGCGGGGGGATCAGTTACAGCTTGGCGATGGACACTTCGGTGGACTTCACAAAGGCAATCACTTCACTGCCCACTTTCAATTCCAGGTCACGCACCGAACGAGTGGTGATCACCGAGGTGACGATGCCGGACGCGGTTTGCACGTCGATTTCGGACACCACTTCGCCCAGCAGGATTTCCTTGATAACGCCCTTGAACTGGTTGCGCACGTTGATCGCTTTAATGGTCATGTCGGCTTTCCTTTTGGCTGTTGGGTCAATCCGCACGAATGCGCAGGCCCTCAAGATGCAACAGCGCAGAAAAACTTAAAAGGAATATATAACTCTTTATTTATTCGATATAGATATATGCGTACTGTTGCCCTGCCAACAGCGTTTCAACAATCTGCCCCTCCCACTACAGCGCTATACCGGCTAAACCCCGTAAATACGCCTCCGAACCTGCTGGCACAGAGACTGCATATTCCTGAAAAGCATGATGGAACATGCCGACTAATTTTCTGAATATAAGAAAAGCCTTCTCTCAACGCCTTCCGGAGCAGTTCCATGAAACCCATCACCCAACGCTTACTGGGCGCCTTCGCCCTCGCCCTGTGCCTGCAACCGCAGGCCTTTGCCGCCGAGACCGATCCCGCGCAGGTCAACCTCGACTACGCCTACTACTCGCCCGTAAGCCTGGTGCTCAAGCACTTCGGCTGGCTGGAGCAGGCCTTGCCAAACTCCAAGGTGGGCTGGGTACTGAGCCAGGGCAGCAACCGGTCCCTGGAGTACCTCAATAGCGGCGGCGTGGACTTTGCGTCTTCCGCCAGCCTGTCTGCGGTGTTGAGCCGCGCCAACGGCAGCCCGATCAAATCGGTGTACGTGTACAGCCGCGCCGAATGGACTGCCCTGGTGGTGCGCAAGGACTCACCGCTAAAAAGCGTCACCGACCTAAAGGGCAAGAAAATCGCCGCCACCAAAGGCACCGACCCGTACCTGTTCACCCTGCGCAGCCTGCAAAAAGCCGGGCTGAAAAAGGACGATGTAGAGCTGGTGCACCTGCAACACCCGGACGGCCGCACCGCCCTGGAAAAAGGCGATGTTGACGCCTGGGCCGGTCTCGACCCGCACATGGCCGCCAGTGAAATCCAGGCCGGTTCGCGCTTGCTGTACCGCAACAAGGACTTCAACAGCTATGGCGTAGTCAGCGTTACCGAAAAGTTTGCCAAGGAGCACCCACAGACCATCACCAAAGTGCTCGGCGCCTACGAAAAAGCCCGCGACTGGGCGGTGAAGCACCCGGATGAGTTCGCCAAGCTGCTGGCCGATGAGTCGGGCCTGCCATTGGAAGTGGCCAAGCTGCAACTGTCGCGTACCGACTTGAGCACACCGTTCCTGAGCAGCAAGGACGTGGTGTCGTCCAAGGCCGCTGCGCCGATTCTGGTGTCGGAGGAGCTGGTACGTCGCGGGGTGAATGTGGACCAGGTGATCGACCAGTTGATCGACACCTCGTTCGGTCAATAAGGGGCGCGTGATGACCAGCAAAACCCAAGCATTGCCCTTGGCAGCGCCGCCGGTGATCAACCGCAGTGCCTGGCCTCGCCGACTCAAGGGCCTGGTGTTGCCGGCGCTGATCCTGCTGATCCTCGAAGGGGTGGTGCGGGTCGGCTGGTTGCCGTCGTACCAGATGCCGGCGCCCAGCGAAATCGCCGTGACCCTGACGCAACTGGCCGAGGGCGCGTTGTGGAAACACATCAGCGCCAGCCTCGGCCGGGTGCTGCTCGGTTTTGCCATCGGCGCCAGCCTGGCCCTGGTGTTTGCCGCCTGGGTGGGCTTGAGCCGTGAAGCCGAGGCTTACCTGGAACCGACATTCGCCGGGTTGCGCTCGATCCCGAGCCTGGCCTGGGTGCCGCTGTTGCTGTTATGGCTGGGGATCGATGAAACCTCGAAGATCGTGCTGATCGCGATTGGCGCGTTCTTCCCGGTGTACCTCAATGGCGTCGCGGCCATCCGCGACATCGACCGCAAGCTGGTGGAAGTCGGGCAAATGTATGGCTTTAGTCGACGCCGATTGGTACGCCGCATCCTCCTGCCCGCCGCCCTGCCCGGCTTGTTCACCGGCTTGCGCAGCGGCTTGAGCCTGGCGTGGATGTTCTTGGTGGCCGCCGAGCTGATCGCGGCCACCAAGGGGCTGGGCTACCTGCTCAGCGATGGGCGCGAAACCTCGCGCCCGGACATCGTGCTGGCGGCAATCATCGTATTGGCGTTGTTGGGCAAGGTCAGCGATGGCCTGCTCGCGGCGCTGGAAAAACGCTGCCTGGCCTGGCGCGATACCTTCAACGGTCAAGGGACGCAGCAGTGACTACATCATCGTTATTGGATATTCGCGTGGCGCGAAAAAGCTTCGCTGACACCGTGGTGCTGAAAGACGTGCGACTGGCCCTGCAGCCTCGCGAAGCCGTAAGCCTGCTGGGGCCAAGCGGCTGCGGCAAAAGTACGCTGTTGCGCATCGTCGCCGGGTTGGAAAAAGACTTCGAAGGTGAACTGCGCAGCCCGGATGGCGAAGTCGCCTTTGTGTTCCAGGAGCCCCGTCTGATGCCTTGGCTCACGGTGGAGCAGAACATCGGATTCAGCGACGACAACCGCTACGACAAGGCCTGGGTCACGCAATTGATCGAGGAAGTCGGCCTTAAGGGTTTTGCACAGGCGCTGCCCAAGGCACTGTCCGGCGGCATGGCGCAACGGGTGGCCATCGCCCGTGGCCTGTATTCACGCCCACAGGTCTTGCTGTTGGATGAGCCATTCAGCGCGGTGGATGCGTTTACCCGCATGAAGCTGCAAGACTTGCTGCTGCAACTGGCCGAGCACCACGCCATCGCGTTGCTGCTGGTGACCCACGATGTCGACGAGGCGCTGTACCTGAGTGATCGAGTGCTGGTGATGGACAACCGGCCGAGCAGCATTCGCCAGGAATTGACAGTGGACTTGCCGCACCCGAGGGACCGGCGTGATCCGCTGCTGGCGCAGTTGAAAGCGTTGTCCCTGACAGAGTTGCAGCGGGCGCATGTGATCTGAAAACCGCTCTAAAATGGTAATAGTGGCGACATAGCTTTTGTAGTGAGCGGGCTTGTCCCGCGCTGGGCTGCGAAGCGGCCCTAATTCGGCAGACGCATCCCTCCAGGAAGAACCTGGTTGCCCGATTTTGGGGCTGCTTCGCAGCCCAGCGCGGGACAAGCCCGCTCACTACAGAGCACCGTTGGGCATGCAATCTCTTAACTGAGGGTGACCCAATAGCGGGTTCGCGCCTGCACCTCGAACCCCAAGGTCGAGGCCAGCAGGTTGAGGATGCGATCCGTATCATCCAGCCGAAAACTACCGGTAACCCGCAAACCTTCCAGCCGTGGGTCCCAGCGCAACACGCCGGGACGATACCGTTCCAGCTCACGCAAAAAATCCCCCAGCGGCTGGTTTTGCGCCGTCAGCACGCCGTCGCGCCAACCCAGCTGTGACACGTCAAACGGTGCCGAGCCCCCCAGGCCGCTTGCGTTCAGGGGCGCTTGCTGGCCGCCTTGCAAGGTCGCGAGCTGGCCGTTCAGGTCACGCACCTGCACCGCCCCCTTGAGCACCGACACCAGGCAGCCGGAAGCCAGTTGCCGCACGCACACTTGCGCCTGGCTGACGCTGAGTTCGCCATAGCGCGTGTGCACCGTCATTGCTGCCACGCCCGGCACATTCAGCGCCAACTCCCCGTCCACCAGGCTGATACGCCGTTGCGCCACGTCGACGGCGGTCGCCGTATTGAGCTGCAAGCTGGCACCGTCAGCCAACGCCAGGCGCTTACGCTCGCCGGTCGCCGTATGCAGGTCGGCACGCCATGTCTCGATAGGCAATTGGCGGCTGATCAACCACGCCGTTGGCACCAAGGCTGCCAACCCTAACGCACGCTTGAGCACGGCGCGCCGTCCCGGTTGCGGGCGGTCGAGGCTGGCCATGGCCAAGGCCTGGGGCAAGTCGCTGAACCGTTGGCGCAGGGTTTGGGCTTTCTGCCAGGTTTGTTCGTGCTGGGGGTGGCTGTCACGCCAGTGCTGCAACGCCACGTGATCGCGCTCGGTGGCTGCGCCAGACTCCAGCAACGCCAGCCATTGCGCCGCCGCGCGCGCAACGTCGCGGCTCACAGGTCCACCAGCAAGCAATGCTCGTAAGCCTGGGCCATGTAGCGCTTCACGGTGCGCTCGGAGACGTCAAGGCGCTCGGCAATCTCGCGATAGCCCAGGCCTTCCAGTTGGCTCCACAGAAATGCGCGACGCACCAACACAGGCAAGCCATCGAGCAACTCATCCAGGGCTTGCAGGGTTTCCAGCAACAACCAGCGCTGTTCGGGCGACGGCACACAGGTTTCAGGCAGTGTGGCCAAGGCGCTCAGATAGGCTTGCTCCAGGCTGCGCCGCTGATGAAAGTTGATCAGCAGGCGCTTGCCAACCGTCACCAGATACGCACGCGGCTCCTGCATCTGCGCAATCGGCTGGGCGCTGGCGAGTACCCGCAAGAACGTATCCTGACTCAGGTCCGCCGCATCCCAGGCATTGCCCAGGCGTCGACGCAGCCAGCTTTCCAGCCAACTGCGGTGGTCACGGTAGAGACTCGACAAAGTCAGTTCGGGGGCGTGGGTCGGGGCAACAGCATCATTCATGGCAAGCGACCTGCACGGCGCGAGTGAGTCTCAAATGAGATTCATTCTATTTAATATCGCGCCGGTGCACCATGATCTTTTCAACGTTGTGTTTATTGGGCGGCCTCAAGCATCCTGCAATATCAGGTCCGCGCCCTTCTCCGCCACCATCAACACCGCCGCATGGGTATTGCCCGAGGTCACGTTCGGGAAGATCGACGCATCGACAATGCGCAACCCGTCCAGCCCGTGCACCTTCAAGCGCTTGTCCACCACCGACACCAGCGGGTCCGAGCCCATGGCGCAGGAGCCGCACAGGTGGTAGATAGAGCCGCTGTTTTCGCGGAAATACTGCAGCATCTGCTCGTCGGTCTGTACCGCGTTGCCGGGCAACACTTCGGCCACGGTGATGCCCTTGAGCGCCGGTGCCTGCATGATCTTGCGCATCAACCGGCTGCCCTGGATCACCTCGTCGATGTCCTTCTGGGTGCTCAGGTAATTGGGGTCGATCAACGCCGCGTCCCGTGGGTTTTTCGAGGCGATACGGATGGTACCGCGGCTGGTGGGACGGCACGGGTTGAAGCACAGCAGGAAGCCGGAATACGGCTCGGGCTTGAGGCTGGCCTTGTTGTTTTTCGGGATCTGGTACGACAGTGGGTTGAAGTACAGCTGCAGGTTCGGGTCCTTCTGCTCATCATTGCCGCGAAAGAAACCACCGGCCTGGTTCACGCTCATGGCCAGCGCGCCCTTGCGAGTCAGCAGGTACTTGAGGCCCAGTTTCAATTGGCCGAACAGCGAGCTGAGTTCGTCGTTCAACGTGGGGATATTGGCCTTGTAGTAGTAGCTTGCGCACAGGTGGTCTTGCAGGTTCTGCCCCACCGCCGGCAAATGCTTTACCAGCGGGATACTGTGCTCGGCCAACAATTGCTGGTCGGCCACGCCGGACAGTTGCAGGATCTTCGGCGTGTCCACCGCGCCGGCACACAGGATCACTTCCTTGCGCGCCGTGAAGGTGCGGACCACACCGTGCTGAGTCACCGCAATCCCGGTGGCGCGTTGGTGCTCGTCGAACAGCACGCGGTCCACCAGGGCATGCAGCTCCACGGTGAGGTTCTTGCGGCCCAGCGCCGGGTGCAGGTGCGCAAAGCTGCTGGAGCTGCGCTCGCCATTGCGGGTGTTGACGTCATACAGGCCCGCGCCTTCGAAGTTCGGGCCGTTGAAATCATCGCTGTGGGCATAGCCCAGTTGCTCGCAGCCCTTGAGGAACACATCGCAGATCGGGTGGGTTTGGCCCTTCATCGGCGTGATGCTGATGGGGCCGCTGCTGCCGTGGTACTCGGTATCGCCCAGCGGGTGATTTTCCAGCTTACGGAAGTACGGCAAGACGTCTTTGAAGCCCCAGCCGTCGTTGCCATTGGCCGCCCAATCATTGAAGTCATGGGCTTGGCCACGCACGTAGATCATTGCGTTGATTGAGCCCGAGCCGCCCTGCACTTTGCCCCGTGGGGCATAGATGGCGCGGTCGGCCAGCTGCTTTTGCGGCTGGCTGTAGTACATCCAGTTGAAGGTCGGGTTGTAATACATCTTGGCGAAACCGACCGGGATCTTGAACCACCAGGAGCTGTCCTTGCCGCCGGCTTCCAGCAGCAACACGGAGTATTCGCCCGAGGCGGACAGCCGGTTGGCCAGGACGCAGCCGGCAGCGCCAGCGCCGGCGATGATGTAGTCATATGTCATTCACGGTTACCGCTTAAGTCGTTTTTTAGCCCTTGGCGGGCGAAGTGTCTTTCACGTCAGCTGGAGCAGGCGCCATTTGCAGGTGCAAGCGTTCGCCGGTGTACGGCGTGTGCTTGCGCACCACGTCCATGTTCAGTTCCACCCCCAGGCCCGGCTCGGTGGACGGAATGATGTAGCCGTCCTCCCATTGCAGCGGCTTGGTCAGCACTTCAGCGTGGAAACCACCCCAGGTCATGATGCTTTCCTGGATCAGGAAGTTCGGCGTGCAGGTCGCCAGTTGGAAACTTGCCGCCGCGCCAATCGGCCCGTTGTACAAGTGCGGCGCGATCTGCGCGTAGTAGGCCTCGGCCATGCTCGCGATCTTCTTGGCTTCCAGCAGCCCGCCGCAGCGCGCCACGTTCATTTGCAGGATCGACGCACCGCCGGCTTGCAGCAGCTTGAAAAACTCATACTTGGTGGTCAGCCGCTCGCCGGTGGCAATCGGGATGCTGGTCTTGGCTGCAACCTGGGCCATGGCGTCTTCCTGGCCCGGTGGTACGGGTTCCTCGAACCACAGCGGGTCGTATTTTTCCAGGCGCTTGGCCAGGCGGATTGCCGAGGACGGCACCATCTGCCCATGAGTGCCGAACAGCAGGTCGCACTTGTCGCCCACCGCTTCGCGGATCTTGCGGCAGAAGGTCTCGCAGCGTTCCAGCACTTCCAGGGAAATCTGGTGGCCGGAATACGCGGTGTACGGGCCTGCCGGGTCGAACTTCACGGCAGTGAAGCCCTTGTTCATGTTCTCGATGGCGCACTCGGCGGCCAGGTCCGGGTCGTCGTAGTCGTACTCGCCTTTGCTGTTGACCGGGTACAGGTAGGTGTAGGAGCGCAGGCGCTCGTTGACCTTGCCACCCAGCAACTCGTAGACCGGCTTGTTGGCGGCCTTGCCGATGATGTCCCAGCACGCCATTTCCAGGCCGCTGACCACGCCCATCATGGTCAGGTCCGGACGCTGGGTGAAACCGCTGGAATACGCCTGGCGGAAGAAGCGCTCGATATGGTGCGGGTCGTGGTTGAGCAGGTAGCGCTCGAACACGTCCTCAATGATCGGCAGCATGGCCTTGGGGCCGAAGGTGGCGGCGTAGATCTCGCCGACGCCTTCGATGCCGCAGTCGGTCTTGAGTTTGACGAACAGCCAGTACATGCCACCGATATGCGGCGGTGGAACGGCAACGATATGGGTTTCAAGGGCGACGATTTTCATCTCAGGCACCGGTCTGGTTGAATTTTTTACGGTTGATTCGGGCGCGCAGGGTCAGGGCCGCAAGGGTGCCGAGCACGCCGATGAAGGCGATGTAGCCGAAATACAGGTTGTAACCGGCCTTGCCTGGGTAGGTGTCGGTCAAGTAGCCGTTGATCAGCGGGATAAAGGTGTCCGGCAGGTAACCCACCACCGAGACAATGCCGATGGCCAGGCCGGTGATGCGCAGCGGGATGTCACAGCTGTCGAGGATCGCCCAGTACAGGCCACGAATCGCGTAGGTCATCAGGCCGATAAAGATCACCGTGCCGATCAGCAGGCCCAGGCTGTTGAGCGCCGGGAACACGATCAGTCCCACCATCGCCAGGGTCACCAGCACCAACGCCACGATCAGCACCGAGATGTTCGAGAACTTGTCCCCCAACCAGCCCCCACCGATGCCGCCGATGGGGCGCATCCACAGTTTGATGGTGGTAATGGTGCCGGCCATCACAGCGGTCATGCCGCTGCCTTGCAGGTAGTCGGAGAAGCTGTAGGTGGCCCAGAACATGTGGTAACCACAGAACACGATGGCGGTCACCAGCCACAGCTCAGGGATTTTCACCAGGGTGGTCAGGTCGGCGAGCAGGTTGAACTTGCCCTTCTCTACCGCAGCGGTGTCGGCCATGGACTTGGGATCCTTGAGCAGCACCAGCACACAGCCGATGGCAATACACACGAAGGAATACAGGTACACGACGTGCTTGAAGCCCTGCGCCGCTGTCTGGCTGCGGGTTTCGGTGGCGTAGGCGAACAAACCCAGCGCCACGGTGGCGAGCAAGGCTTCCACCAACCCACGGCCGCCGTCGAGGATGCCGAAGAAACGGCCCTGTTCAGTGTGATGGGCAATCATCTTCACGCGCTTGAGCACCGAGGCCCAGAACGTCAGGCCGGTGGTCAGGCCCCAGCAACCGAAGATGATCATCAGGCCGGTCATCGACGGCACGCTGGCATACCACAGGCCCAGTGCGCCGGTGGCGACCAGGGAGAAAAAGATCAAGAAGCGTGGCGGCAAACGGTCGGCCAGCCAACCGCTGGGCAAGTAACTGAGCAAGAAGATCGTGCCGAGCATGGAGTACAGGTAGCCCAGCTCGCTGTGGTTGATGTGGAACACCTCCAGCATGGTGGTCTGGTAGACCTGGCGCAGGTAAAGGATCGGGTAGATCGCCCCGGCGGCCAGCACCAGCAACAGCAATTGGAAGTAGCGACTGGCTTTGTCGCTGTTTGCCGCGGGCACGGCAACGGAAACCTGGGCAACGGGTGCAGGCTTGGACATCGTGTGGACCTCAGGCACCCGATGCGCGGGTGCCCTGATAATTGTTTTTATTGAAGGTGCAGCAAGTGTTCGTGGATCAGTACTTCATGACCACCAAGCGGGTCTGGGTGAACTCAAGCATCCCGTGCTTACCGTCATCGCCGCCCAGCCCTGAGCGTTTCCAACCGGCGTGGAACCCTTGGTAAGGGTCGGCCGGGGTGCGATTGACGTACAACTCGCCGGCCTCGATGGCGTTCGCCACTTTCATCGCCGTGCGGTAGTTCTCGGTGTAAAGCACCGACGAGAGACCAAACTGATGGTCGTTGGCCATGGCCAGGGCTTCGTCAATGTCGCGGTACTTGAGCACCGGCAGTACCGGGCCAAAGATTTCTTCCTGAATGATCTCCATGTCCTGGCGGCAGCCGCTGAGCAAGGTCGGCGGGTAGAAATGCCCAGGGCCTTCGGGCAGCACGCCGCCCACTTCCAGTACAGCACCGGCGGCGACGGCGCGCTCGACCATGGCGTGGATATTCTTTTGTGAGCTGGCGTTGACCAGTGGGCCCATCAGGCTGGCGTCCTGGGCACGATCGCCAAACTTGACCGCGCTGATCTTTGTTTTCAGCAGCGCCAAGAAGCGGTCGTAAATGCTTTCGTGCACGTACACACGCTCCACCGCCGTGCACAGCTGGCCGCAGTGGGTGGTCTTGGAGGCAACGATGGCGCTGGCCGCCTGTTCCAGGTCCGCATCGGCCTCGATGATCGCCGGGGTTTTGCCGCCCAGTTCCAGGGACGGCTTGGCGATGTTGGCCTTGCAGTAATCCAACACGATACGCCCGGCATTGACGCTGCCGGTGAGGGTAATCAAACCAACGGCCTTGTGGGTGCAGACGCTGGCAGCGGTGGCGTGGTCCATGGTGAGGATGTTGATCACCCCAGCCGGGATGCCAGCCGTGACCACCGCCTTGGCGATTTCAAACGCCGACAGCGGCGTGTTGTTGCTCGGGCGCACCACCACGGTATTGCCTGCGATCAACGCCGGGGCAATCTTGCGCAGCAAGGTGTAGACCGGGTAGTTGAACGGAATCAGGCAGGCCACGACGCCAATCGGCTCGCGTTGCAGGAACAGGTTTTCGTCCGGGGTATCGCTGGGGATGATCTCGCCTTCGATACGGCGCGCCCACTCAGCGTGGTAACGGGTGATCTGCGCGGCATAACGCGCTTCGTTGCTGGCGTCGCTGACACTCTTGCCGGACTCGCTGGCAAGGGCCTTGCCGATGCTTTCAGCGTGGGTGTCCAGGGCATCGGCAAACGCACGCAGGTGTTCGGCGCGCTCGATACTGGTGAGCTTGCCCCAGGCTTTCTGGGCGATGGCGGCGGCGTCGACGGCGGCGATAGCCTCATCGGCGGTGGCCGCGCTGACGTGGCCAACCAGGGTTTCGGTGGCGGGGTTGTAGACGGCGATCAAGGCATCGCTGGCGGGTTCGGCGAAGTGGCCGTTGTAGAAATTGCGCTCGGGTTGCATGTGGTTTGCCCAACGTTGTTGTTTTGCGAGTGACATGCAGTTTTGTCGTTGTTAGGGGGCCGGGCAAACGACTTATTGGGTGGGGTAACGTGAGAAAAAAGCAGGTTATGGGGGCTTACGAACCTGCCTGGCCTATGCAAAACCAAATGTGGGAGCGGGCTTGCTCGCGAATACGGTGGGCCAGTCAAAGCACCTGTGACTGACACTCCGTATTCGCGAGCAAGCCCGCTCCCACATTTTTGACCGGGTTCCTTAGGAAGACACCGCGGCGGTCGAAGGTTCCAATTGTCTTTGTGCCAACCAGATTTCATCCTGCAACCACTGCCCAAACACCTGCAACTGCGGCATGTCCGTCTGCTCTGGCCGGGTTACCAGCCAGTACGACTGATGCCCTTCCACGTGCACATTCAACACCTGGGTCAATTGCCCGCAGGCCAGTTCCGCCGCGACCATGTGCCAATCGGCAATGGTGATGCCCAACCCATCGGTTGCCGCGCGGATCGCCAGATCCAGCAGGTCGAACTCATACCCGCCTTGGGTATCCACCCCATGGATGCGCGCCGCGTCCAGCCAATGCTTCCACGTCAGGTAACGCTGGTCCTCACTGGCCAGCACATGCAGCAGGGTCATGCGGTTGAGGTCCACGCCATCACTGCATTCACGGGCATATAACGACGGCGCGCACACCGCGATATGCCGCTCCTGGATCAGCAGCGAGCTGTCCAACCCATCCCACTCACCATTGCCAAAACGAATGGCGCAGTCCAGCGTGCTGGTTTGCGCCAGGCTGTCCTGCAGGCACGTGGTAATGCTCAATTCCAATTCAGGATGGGCCTCGCGCAAGCGCCCCAGGCGCGGCATCAGCCAGCGGCTGGTAAAGGTCGGCGGTGCGTTGATGTGCAGCCGGTTGGAGTGGGTTTTCTGTTGGATGCTGCGCACCGTCAGCTCGATCTTGTCGAAGGACTGGTGCAAGGCCCGCAACAGCACACGCCCGGCACTGGTCAGCTCGAGGTGGTGATGGCGCCGCTCCAGCAGGTTCTCGCCCAGTTGTTCTTCCAACTGACGCACCTGGCGGCTGACGGCGCTCTGGGTCACGTTCAGCAGCTCGGCAGCCCGGGTAAAACTGCCGGTACTGCCGGCGACTTCGAAGGCTTTGAGGGCGTTGAGACCGGGCATTTTGCGTTTCATAACAGGCACTCGAAAACGACTGACAAGAAGTAGAGCTTCCCACGATGCGTAGGAAAATTCCCGAGCAACATACCGCAGCGTGTCGTTTCTCGCTCACTGTTGTCGTTGACAACTAAGGAGCACGACTATTACGCACAGCGAACATGAGAATTAAGCATTGGTCGTTTTATTTATATAAACGCTAGTCTTTTACATTATCAAAGTGCTGATTAAACCGCGCACTTTCCCAGTGCAAACTTTGATACTTCGCCCCCTCTTGTTGCACATTAGCCATCGAGGCAAGTTCATGCCGATAGTTCCGCGCCCTGTCCATATTGGTGTAGTGGCATTGGTCTTTACTGCCTGTAATGCCACGACGCATGGTTTCAGTATCTTTCTGTATTCGGCGTTATTGCCGCAGATACGCCAGGCCTATGAACTCAGTTACAGCCAGGCCGCCTTTATCGCGGCGCTATTGCAACTGTTTTACATGGGCGCCTCGGTGGCCAGCGGGGTCGCCGCCGCCTGGGTACGCCCGCAAACCATGGTGCGCCTGACCATGCTTCTCAGCCCGTTGCTGCTGGCCCTGGCACTGGCCACGCCCTGGGTGCTGCCGTTCGCACTGTGCCTGGCGTTGGTGTCGGCCTGCGCCGTGGCGAATTGGAATGCGATTGCGGCACTGGCACGAGAGGTGATCCCGGCGAGCCACCGCAGCCGTGTATTGGGGTTGGCGTCTTCGGGGGCGGCGTTTGCGATCTGCTTGAACGGGGTGTTGATCGCTTTATTGCAGGGATTGTCATTGCGCCAGTTCTGGCTGATCTGTGCAGGCTTGACACTGCTGGTCACGCTGCTGACCCTGTGGGCCGTGCCCGCCCCCGCCCCGCAGGCTCCCAGCTCAACCAAAGCGCCGGGTTTCAAGCATGTTTTGCGGCAATGGCTGCGCCTGTGCCTGGAGCAGCCTGTCGCGATGCAGATTGTGTTGCTCAGCGGCTTTATCGGCGCAATCAGCGGGCCGTTCCTTAATTTTCTCTCGGCGTTTGTCAGCGAGCGCTTGCACGCCAGTGCGGCGCTAACCGGTTCGATGTGGACGCTGATCGGCATCGGCGGGATCGTCGGCGGGCTGTTGCTGGGCACACTGGCGGATCGTTGGGGCGCGCTGCGCGTGCTGGCAGTGAGCATCAGTGCGTTCGGCCTGGTGATGCTCGGCCTGCTGTGGCAACCGAGTTTGTTGCTGAGTTGGCTGGCAGCCGGGCTGTTCGCGCTGTTTTACTTCCCGTCCTGGGGCTTGATGGCGGCCTACCTCAGCGCCCGCCTCGAGCCGCTGCAAAGCCTGCAAGTGGTGAGCCTGAGCATGGTCAGCTACGGCCTGGCCAGCGCCACGGCCAATGGCGTGTGTGGCGGGTTGCTGCAAGCCAGCGGTGAGTTTGCCGTGGTGCATGCCTGGATCGTCGCCTGGGTGCTCGCTAGCCTGCTAATGCTCAAGCGCATGGCTGATGGACATGCCCGCATGGCGCGGCCTGTCCGCATACCCTGAGCGCCCAAGCTGACGCTGCAGAATCTCCACCAGCGCCTCCACCTCTGGCACCTGGCAACCCGCCGGGCGCCAAAACATCAGGCGTGCCGGGGCAATCGGCGGAAAGCCCTGGTGCTCATCCAGGATCTGCCAGCCTTCCGGCACCAGGCGCCGCGCCATCACCCCTACCGACAAACCTTGCTCGATGGCAATCGCGATGCCACGGGGGCTCTGGCTGGTGTAGACCACTTGCCACGAGCGCCCAGCCTGGGCCAGCGCCTGCACCGCATTGGCGCGAAATGCGCAGCCCTCGGCATACACCGCCAACGGCACTGACTGGCGCCCCACGCAGCTCCAACTCGGCGCTGCCACCCACACCAAAGGCTCATCACACAGGTATTCACCGGGTTGCAGCCCGGCGTGTTCCACGCCCAGCACCAGGTCCAGCTCGCCACGATTCAAACGGCTGACCAACGCGGTGGACATCTCGCAACAGATGTCCGGGCGCACCTGCGCAAACTGCGCCTGGAAGTCCTTGAGCATGCCGCCCAGGCAATATTCGGCGTAGTCCTCGGGCATACCCAGGTGAATGCACACCTGCTCATTAGGCAATTGCGCGGCGGCCACCGCCTCATGGTGCAGCTTGAGGATTTGCCGCGCGTAGATCAGAAAAGTCTCTCCACCCGGCGTCAGGCCGATGGAGCGGCTGGTGCGACGGATCAGCGGCGTGCCGACGATCTCTTCCAGGCGCTGCAAACTCTGGCTCACCGTGGACTGGGTTTTATGCAGGCGTTCGGCCGCTGCCGAAAAACCCTGGCACTCGATAATTGCCACAAATACTTTAAGTAAGCTGCCATCCAGTTCGCCTGACATAACTATCGCCCCTGCCGATGGATTCGATCACAACTTGTAATTTCCACTTCCCACTGCTTTACGCAACTATCGACTCAACACAACACCCTTGTTCAGGAGCCTTGTATGAGTCTTAAACTTGCCGATGCCGAAACCGGCGATATCAGCGACATTATTAATACCGAACTTTATCCCATACATGATTCGGGCCATGTTCAATTGCAGGCCTTGATCGAACATGCTCGCGCCGAATTGGCCGAAGACGGCTGCTGCCTGCTGAAGAACTTCCTGCGCCCCGAGGCGCTGGAACAGGCGCGACTGGAAGGCCTGGCGCTGTCGGACAAGACGTTTTTCTCGGTGCGCAAGGTCAACGCCTACTTCACCGAAGACGACACCACACTGCCCCAGGATGACCCACGTCGCACGTTCATGGAGCGCACCAGCGGCTTTGTGACCCGCGACATGATCGCCCCCGACGCAATCATCCATCGCCTGTACGTGTCGCCGATGATGAAACGCTTTATCGGCGCCTGCCTGGATGAACCGGAGATTTTCGAATACGCCGACCCCTTCGCCGGGCTGGTGATCAACGTGATGCCCGAAGGCACCGAGCAGCCTTGGCACTTCGACACCAACGAATTCATCGTCAGCATGATGACCCAGAAGCCCGAGGCTGGCGGCCTGTTCGAATACGCGCCGATGATCCGCTCCCGCAGCCAGGAAAACCTCGGCGCCGTGGGCAAGGTGGTGCGCGGTGAAGACCGCTCGCGGGTGCAGGAGCTGGCGCTCAACCCCGGTGACCTGCAGATCTTCAAGGGCCGCTTCTCGGTGCACCGGGTCACCCGTGTCGAGGGCGCCACCGAGCGCAACACGGCGATTTTCGCCTACTCGGAAAAGCCTGGGATCATCGGCCGCGCCCAACGCACCAAGCAGCTTTACGGACGCCTGTCCGAAGCCCATCTGCAAGCCGAACGCAACCTGGTCCGCAGTGACCAGTTGCTCGACTGAACCACCGCCGCCCCCCCAAAAAACTAAAAAACCGTATTTGCCCTGCGAGGAACACCCCATGAGTCTGTCCGGCCCGAACCGCAACCCCGCCGACTGTGAACCCACCCATGACGAGATTCAGCAGATCCAGCTGGACCGCCTGCAACGGGTTCGCAACGAACTGAAAAAACGCGACTACGCTGCGTGCGTGCTCTTCGACCCTACCCACATGCGCTACGCCACCGGCTCGCGCAACATGCAGGTGTACTCTGCGCGCAACCCGGCGCGCTATGCCTTTATCCCGGCGGAAGGCCCGGTGGTGATCTTCGAATTCGGCGGTTGCCTGCACCTGGCCGAAACCCTCAACACCGTAGACGAAGTGCGCCCGGCCAAGGCGATCTCGTATTACTTCTGCGAAAGCTTCCTGGGCAACGTCACCGCCGACTGGGCCGCTGAGATCGACGAGCTGGTACGCAAGTGCGGCGGCGGCAAACGCATCGCCATAGAAAGCGCCACCTCGGCCGCCGCCTTCGAACTGCAACGCCTCGGCTACCAGGTGTTCGACGCACAGGAGCCGCTGGAACGCGCACGCTGCATCAAGGTGCCCAACGAGTTGAAAATGATCCGCGCCAGCCTGCGTGCCACCGAAGCCGGTGTGCGCCTGATGGAAAGCAAGCTCACCCCCGGCATCACTGAGAACCAACTGTGGTCGCACCTGCACCAGCACGTGATCGCCACCGACGGCGACTACGTGGAAACCCGCTTGCTGTCCTCCGGCCCACGCACCAACCCGTGGTTTCAGGAATGCAGCACCCGACCCATCGAGGCCGGTGACCTGGTGGCGCTGGACACCGACGTGGTCGGACGCTTCGGCTACTACGCCGATTTCTCGCGCACCTTTCTGTGTGGTGATCAAGCCGCCACCGCCAAGCAGCAGGAGCTGTACAAGCTCGCCTACGAGCAAGTGCAGACCAACGTCGAAATGCTCAAGGCCGGGCGCAGCTTCAAGGAGTACGCGGAGATGGCCTGGAAGATTCCCGACCATTACAAAAACAACCGCTATTTCGCCCTGGTGCACGGCGTGGGCATGACCGGTGAATACCCCTACGTGGTGCACCGCGAAGACATCGACGCGCTGGGTTACGACGGTGTGTTCGAAGCCGGCATGACCATCTGCGTGGAAAGCTACATCGGCCACGACGACGGCGGCGAAGGCGTCAAGCTCGAAGAGCAGATCTATATCCACGAGCACGGCATCGAATTGCTCTCCGATTACCCGTTCGACCCGCGCTTGCTACCGCGCTGAACCCGTCTAGCACTACAGGCGGCCCCGGGAAGGACCTGTAACATGCATTTATAGAAGGTTACTGCGCAGAATTTGTCGTTTGTCGATCTTTGCGCAAATGACAAAACTGCGGGCATCTCTAATAAAAACAACATGAGAGCTGCCCTATGTCCTATCCCATTGCCCGCCTCCTGACTTCGTTTTGCCTTGTTCTTCTGCCGGTTTCACAGCGGTCTCGGCGGCGCGCGCATCGCGCCTGCCACTGACCCTTGCGGTTCAACAAAAACGCATATTCGCAAGTACCGGAGAGGCTTATGAAAGACTTGACGACCCTGGACGGCAGCCTGCCGCATCCAGCCGTGAATGACCTGTGTGCCCAAGTGCAACGCGGTGAGATCAACCGCCGCCAATTCTTGCGTACCGCCGCCCTGCTGGGCATTACCGTGGCCAGCGCCTCGACCTTTATCGGCTCGGCCCTGTTGGGCAGCGACGCCCAGGCCGCCGATGCCACCCCGGCCCGCCAAGGTGGCAGCCTGCGCTTTGCCTGTGCGATCCAGGAAATCCAGGACCCGATGCTGATCACCTGGATCGAAGCCTCGAACCTGTTGCGCAACTCCCTCGAATACCTGACCTGGGTCGACGCCGACAACATCACCCACCCCTACCTGGCCGAGAGCTGGAGTCCGTCCGAAGACCTCACCACCTGGACCTTCAACCTGCGCCAGGACGTGAAGTGGAGCAACGGCGACAGCTTCAACGTCGACGACGTGCAACACAACATCCAGCGCTGGATCGCTGCCGACTCCAAGTCGGTCAACCGCACCGCGTTCCAAGACATCAAGGCCTTCGAAAAAGTCAGCGACTACCAGTTCCGCCTGCAGCTCAAGCGTCCGATCCTGGCGATCCCGGAGATGCTCAACGCCTTCACCTGCGCCCTGGTGCACCGCAGCTTCAAGGCAGGCGATGACTGGGCAAAGAATCCGCTGGCCACCGGGCCGTTCAAGCTGGTGTCGTTCGCCGTGAACAAGCAGGCGACCTTTGCCAAGCGCGCCGACTACTGGGGCAAACCCGCCAACCTCGACGAGCTGCGCTACATCGACATGGGCACCGACGTGTCCACCCACCTCGCCGCCCTGCAAGCCGGGCAGGTCGACGTGCTGTACCGCGTCACCGTGGCCGAGCTGGACCTGGCGAAGCGCCTGCCCGGTGCGCAGTTGCTCAGCTGCAAATCGGCGCAAACCGTGGTGATGCGCATGGCCTGCGACCAAAAGCCGTTCACCGACCTGCGCGTGCGCAAAGCGGTGGTGTTGTGCGCTGACAACGCGCAGATGCTCAAAGTCGCCTATCGCGGCATGGGCACCCTGGGTGAAGACCACCACGTGGCACCGTCCCACCCGGAGTACTTCCCCCTGCCCAAGCGCGAACGCGATGTCGCGGCGGCGAAAAAGCTGTTGGCCGAAGCAGGCTTCCCCAAGGGCCTGGACATCGACCTGATCGTCGGCAACACCCAGGGCCGCTACGAGCAGGACTGCGCGCAGATCCTGCAACAGAACTGCCTGGAAGCCGGCATCCGCATCAACCTCAAAGTGGTCCCGGCGGCGCAGTACTGGCCGATCTGGGACAAAGCTGCGTTCAGCCTGACCTACTGGGCTCATCGCCCGCTGGGCGTGATGTCCTTGGAGCTGGCCTATCGCGGCGGTGGCGCCTGGAACGAAAGCCACTACAGCGACCCGGCCTTCGATGCCGCCCTGGACAAGGCCATGGGCATTATCGACCCGAAACAGCGGGCCGTGGCCATGCAAAGCGTGGAGCAAATCCTGCAGGACGCGTGTGTGATCGTGCAGCCGTTCTGGGGTGACAAGTTCACCGCCGTGAGCAAAAAAGTGCAGGGGTTCCAAGTGCACCCTTCCGACTTCTACCCCATGGGCAATGTCTGGCTGAGCGTTTGAGTCGACTCTGCCCGCACGTGCGGGCAGGCATCCCATCACCCGTCGGAGCATGCACCTGATGGCTCACTTTCTATTGCGCAAATTGCTGATGCTGCTGGCGACCCTGCTGTCGGTGTCGCTGATTGTGTTCCTGGCCCTGGAACTCAATATCGAGGACGTGGCAATCAACGTCCTCGGCCCCTACTCCGCCGCCGACCAGCGCGCCGCGTGGTTGCTGGAACACGGCTACAACCAGCCGTTCGCCTGGCGTTACCTGGTGTGGCTCAAGGACTTCGTCACCGGCGACTGGGGCACCTCGGTGTACTTTCGCGAGCCGGTGCTCAAGCTGTTGCTGCCCAACCTGTGGCAAACCCTGACCCTGGCCGGGCTGGCCTTGCTGGTAATGGTGCCGGTGGCGTTGACCCTGGGCATCCTGGCCGGGATTCGCCAAGGCTCGTTGATCGACCGGTTGGTGTCGTTCCTGTCGATCGTCACCACCTCGATTCCGGACTTTGCCAGTGCGGTGTTCGTCTCGGCGATCTTTGTGTTCTGGCTCAACTGGCTGCCCGGCGTGAGCAGCATGAGCGACGGTTTCAGCGCTGTAGAGCTGGTACTGCCGCTGATGGTGCTGTGCCTGTTCGGCATCGGCTACCTGGCGCGGATCACCCGGGCATCGATGGTGGAAGTGATGCAGGCGCCGTATATCCGCACCGCCCGGCTCAAGGGCGCCTCCACCACGCGCATCGTGTTGCGCCATGCCCTGCGCAACGTGCTGATCGCGCCGGTCACGGTGATCATGCTGTACATCCCGTGGTTGCTGTCCAACGTGATCGTGGTGGAGGTGTTTTTCGCCTACAAGGGCTTCGGTTCGATGCTCTACACCGCGTCGCTCAACCATGACGTCTACCTGATTGAAGCCTGCGCGATGATCAGCGGCGTGGTGGTGGGCATCAGCAAGATCTTCTCGGACCTGGCCTACACCTGGCTCAACCCGCGCATCACCCTGCGCAGTCTCGGCGGAGGCAGCCAATGAACCTGCTCAAATCCTTCAAGCATCCCCTGGCCCTGCTCGGCCTGTTGTTGGTGGGCGGCTGGGTGCTGATTGCACTCTGCGCGCCTTGGCTGGCACCCCATGATCCGCTGGAAAGCTTTACGCCGTTGCTCACCCCCATGACGGCAGGCGATGACGGCGCGCGCTTTTTGCTCGGCACCGACATGATCGGCCGCGACATTCTTTCGCGCCTGATCTGGGGCACGCGCACGGTGTTGTTCTGGTCGATCCTGGCCACCCTCACCGCGTTTGCCGTGGGCATCGCGATGGGCCTGTGCGCCGGTTACTTCAACGGTTGGGTGGACGCCGTGCTGTCCTATGTGGCCGACACGGTGCTGTCGTTCCCGGTGCTGGTGTTGTACATCGTGATCATCATCGCCCTCGGTGCTTCGGCGCTGAATATCCTGATTGCGGTGACCTTCACCAGTGCGCCGGCGATCTTTCGCATCATGCGTGCGCTGACCGTCGACATCCGCTCGCGCGACTACGTGCTCAGCGCGATCACCCAGGGCGAAGGCTCGCTGCGCATCATGCTGGTGGAGATCCTGCCCAACTGCGGCGGGCCGCTGATCGTCGATTTCTGCCTGCGCATCGGCTACACCGCGATCATGATCGGCGCCCTGGGTTTCCTCGGCCTCGGCCTGCCGCCGCCCACCCCGGATTGGGGTGGCATGATCAACGATGGTCGCGCCATGGCCATTTCCTTCCCGCACCTGGTGATCTTCCCCTGCATCGCCATCTCCACCCTGATGCTCGGCCTGAGCTTGCTCGCCGACGGGCTGGATGAACACGCGCAGCAAGGCGCAAGGAGTTGAGCATGAACAGCCAGCAAACCGTATTGCGGGTCGACAACCTGAGCGTCGAGCTGCCCAAGGGCGCCGACCGCAGCCACGCCGTGAGCGGCATCAGCCTGGACGTGCGCAAAGGTGAAATCCTGTGTGTGATCGGCGAATCGGGCTCGGGCAAGTCCGTGCTGTCGGCAGCGATCATGGGCGATTACGCCAAGGGACTGCGGCATGCCGGCGGCGTGATCGACTTTCTCGGTGACGATATCTGCACCCTGGACGAACGCCGTTTACGCGCGCTGCGCGGCAACCGCATCGCGATGATTTTCCAGGAGCCGATGGCGGCGCTGAACCCGGCGATTCGCATTGGCAAGCAAGTGGAAGAGATCTTCGATATCCATGCACCGCAGATGCCAGCGGCTGAACGCCGTGAACGCATGCTGGCGCTGCTGGAATCCACCCAACTGCCGGACCCGCCACGCATCGCCAACAGCTTTCCCCATCAACTCTCCGGCGGCCAATGCCAGCGGGTGGTGATCGCCATGGCCTTGGCGATGAACCCGGATTTGCTGATCGCCGACGAGCCCACCACCGCCTTGGATGTGACCACCCAGGCGCAGGTGTTGAAACTGGTGCGTGATCTGCGTGGCCGGGGCCAACACGGCATCCTGTTCATCACCCATGACTTTGGCGTGGTGGCGCAGATTGCCGACCGCATCGCCGTAATGGAAGGCGGCCGGCTGGTGGAAATCGGCGAGCGCGATCAGGTCTTGAATGCCCCCGCTCATCCCTACACCCGCAAGCTGATCGCCGCAGTGCCGGCGTTGCACCCCGAACTGCATGTGCCGAGTGCGGACGGCGAAATGGCCTTGCGCATCGAACACCTGACCAAGACCTACAACGTCGGCGGCAGCTCGGTGGCGGCGCTGCGCAACGTGTCGCTGAACCTGCCACGGGGCAAGACGCTGGCGATTGTCGGCGAGTCCGGCTCGGGCAAAAGTACCCTGGTCAAGGCGGCGATTCGTTTGGTGGACAGCGACAGCGGCCATGTGTGGGTGGGCGATACCGACTTCCTGGCGTTGCAGGGTTCGGCCCTGGCGGCGAACCGGCGGCGTATCCAGATGATTTTCCAGGACCCGTACGGCTCGCTGAACCCGCGCCATCGGGTCGGCGACATCATCGCGCGCGCCGCGCAATTGCGCGGCTTGTCGGCCAAGGATGCGTGGGCCGAGGCCGGTGATTTGCTTGAGCAAGTCGGCCTCAAGCGCGATGCCTTGCAGCGCAAGCCCCGGCAGTTCTCCGGCGGCCAACGCCAACGCATCGGCATCGCCCGCGCCCTGGCGATGCGCCCGGAAGTGCTGATTGCCGATGAAAGCGTGTCGGCGCTGGATGTGTCGGTGCAAAAGCAGGTGCTGGAGCTGCTGGCCGACCTGCAGAAGCAGTTGAACCTGAGCATCCTGTTTATCACCCACGACCTGCGGGTGGCGGCGCAGATCAGCGACCACATCGCGGTGATGCGCCAAGGTGAAGTGGTGGAGTACGGCACCGCCGAACAGGTGCTGCTGAGACCGCAGAACAGCTACACGCAAACGCTGCTTGCCGCCGCCCCCGGAGCATCCGAATTACCCGCCGCTGGGCCGCCACTGAGGCTGATCCGCCCCGCCGCGCACTGAGTTCGACCCTTTCCCCCGCGTCGCAGCATTCGCTGCGGCAACGGGCTGCTGTTGCCAAAAATAAACCAATAACGAGAGCCAAACCATGCGACCAACCATAGGCTACTTCGCCCTGATCCCCGTGCTCGGCGCCCTTGCGGCACCGGCCATGGCCATTCAGGTCACCGACAACCTCGACCTCGGCGGCGCGGTACGTGCGCGCTGGGACTACGACCCGGATCGCGGCATCCAGAAATTCGGCCTGGACACCGCGTTCCTCAGCGCCAAGTACAACTCCGACACCTGGATCGGCGAGGCGCAGTACCGCTTTTACGGGCGCTCCTACCCCTACCAGTACACCAAGAACTACGGCGATATCCAGTTCGCCAAGTTCGCCTGGGTCGGCTACAAGTTCAACCCCGACCAGCAGGTGCAAGTGGGCCTGAACACCGTGCCGTTCGGCCTGCAGCCGTACTTTGGCAGCACCTTCTACGAAACCCTGGGCAACGTGATCGGCCTGGAAGACGTGCAGCAGATCGGTACCAAATACATCCAGCAAAGCGGTGACTGGAATATCCAGGCCGGCTACTACCTGCGCCCGGCGTGGCAAGGCAAGGGCACCAGCAAGGGGGTGACCTATTCCAGCGTGGTCTCCGAGGCCGACAGCTACGTGGCCGATGGCAGCAACAACCAGGAACGCAACACCGTGGTGGTGCGGGTCGCCAAGGCCATGGACCTGGGCGACTGGAAGTCCGAAGTCGGCCTGTCCGGCCTCACTTCCACCCTGGAAAACAAAGACACCGGCAACGATGGCCGACGCAACGCCGTGGCCATCCATTACCTGGGCAAGAACGGCCCGTGGGGCGTGCAACTGCAGGCCGCACGCCAACAGATGTCGCCGCGCAACGAAGGCACCGACGGTGTGGTGACCCTGGGTGGCTATGACGGCACCTTCAACGTCGCAAGCCGCGGCAACCTGTACGTGGCGGACCTGAGCTACGACGTGGGCGGCAAGTACCTGTTCGACCAGGTCAGCGGCGTGAAGCTGTATGCCAACTACAGCGCCTTCGATAAATCCGACAACGCGTTCAAGACCTCGCAACGGGTGATCCTCGGCACCTCGTTTTCGGTGAGCAAGCTGTGGGTGGCCACGGAGTGGTTGATCGGCAAGAACGACCCGTACATCGGTGGCAGCAGCTATACCCAGAGTTTGGGCGCTGGCGGTAGCAACCAGTGGGAGAATCAGCTGTACATGAACATCGGGTATTACTTCTAATAGGCCACTGACGCCTTCGCAGGCAAGCCAGCTCCCACAGGGGAATGCATTCCAAATGTGGGAGCGGGCTTGCTCGCGAAGAGGCCAGAAAAAACACCAAAAAAATAATAAGTGTGGAACCCGAACCATGCGCCAACTGCCCTCCCTCAACATGCTCCGCGTCTTCGAAGAAGTCGCCCGCCACCGCAGTTTCAGCCAGGCCGCCGTCGGCCTCAACGTCACCCAGGGCGCGGTCAGCCGCCAGATCAAGCAGTTGGAAGACTACCTCGGTGTCGCCCTCTTCATCCGTACGCCCCAGGGCCTGTCCCTGACCGAAGCCGGCTTTGCCCTCTCCCCGCACCTGAGCGATGCCTTCGACCATATCGAACGTGCCTTGCAGGCCGTGCGCGTACCCAACCTGCGCCAGCGCCTGCGCATCGTTGCGCCGCCGACCTGGGCCACCCGTTGGCTATCTGCGCACCTGCGGCGGTTTTGCGAGCGCTACCCGGACATCAACCTCAGCGTCACCCACCAGAACAGCCACGCAAGCCTGGCGGAAATCGATTGCCAGATCCGCTTCGGCCTTGAGCCGGCCGCGCATTGCAGCAGTGAGTTGTTGGTGATGGAGCGCCACATCGCGGTGGCCAGCCCGGAGCTGTTCACAGACGGTCAACCGCCCGACCTGCGCCGCTTTCCGCTGCTGCATATCCTGCACGATGGCAAGCGCTTGAAGGTGTGGGAAAACTGGCTGGAAGCCATGGGCCGAGACGATATCGATGCAGGCCAGGGCCTGGAATTCAGCACCCTGGACCAGGTGATCCACACCGCCCTGGCAGGCGGTGGCTTGGCGGTGATCGACCGGCAGATGATCGAACGGGAGTTGGCCAATGGCAGCCTGTTGCCGATCACCCCTGTGGAAGTGATCGGCCCTTATGGCTATTGGCTGGATGTGGCCAGCGACAAGCTTGGTTTATCCAAGGTTCGCCTGTTTACGCAGTGGCTGGGCCAGGTCAGCAACCCCTGACAGCGGCGGCGCCTCGGCCTTGCATGCCTGGTTAAGGGTCAGGGACTTGGTCTCCGGCGCCCAGGCCCACGAGATGATCGCGCCAAACACTAGGATCGCGGCGAGGATGCCCATGGTCGGGCTCAGGCCGATCCCGGCCACGCTCACCGGCAGCAGGAACGTGCTGATGGCCGAACCCAGGCGGCTCACCGCCGTGGCGAGGCCGATGCCGCTGGCGCGCACTTCGGTGGGGAAGCTTTCTGCCGGGAACACGCCCACCAGGTTACTCACTGCCGACAGCACCAGGGTGAACACGCCGAAGGTCAGCACCATCAGCCACGCCATGCTTCCCGGCAGTACCGCCAGCAAGAACAACGCCGCCGCAAGGATGATGAACGAGTTGATCAAGAAGCCCCGGCGCGAGAATTTCACCGTGCACCAGATGCCGATCAACGCCCCGACAATCAGCAGCAGGTTGAGCAGCAACTCGGTGCCGAAGCCTTGGGACAAGCCCATCTTTTGCAGGATCGACGGCAGGAACGTGTAGATCGCGAAGTACGGCATCACGATGCACACAAAGAACAGGCAGTTGAACGCCGTGCGCTTGCGGTATTCGCGACTGAACAACACGCCGTAGCCGGAACGGGTTTGCGCTGATGGCTCTTCATCCAGCACCACGTGTTCACCCAGGTGCTTCTTGACGATGGCACGAGCTTCGGCGATGCGCCCACGGTTGACCAGCCAGCGCGGGGATTCGGGGGTGCCGATCCGGGCGATCAGGATCAAGCCTGCCGGGATGGCCGAAGACGCCAACATCCAGCGCCAGGCGTCGTCGCCCAGGCTGAGCATCGCCGTGCCGACGAATGTTGCCGCAACATAACCGAAGGTCCAGATCACGCTGAACGAACCGAGCAGTACGCCACGGTGTTTCTTCGGCGAAAACTCGGCCAGCATGGCGTGGCCGACGCTGAAATCCCCGCCCAGGCCAATACCGATCAGGATGCGGCACAGCAGCAGGCCCATGGCGGTTTCAGCGTAGAACTGCATGACCGAGGCCACGGTGATCAGCACAAAACTGACCAGGAAGATCTTTTGCCGGCCGAGGGTGTCGGAAATCCAGCCGAAAAACAGGCTACCCAGGAACAGGCCGATCAGGGCCGAAGCGCCGATCAATCCTTGCCAGAAGGCATCCAATTGCATCTGTGGGCTAAGCAGCGTGAAGGCGATGCCGATCAGGCCGAGGATATAGCCATCGGTGAAGTGTGCACCGAAGGTGAGGCCGGCGATTTTCAGGTGAAAACGGCCAATGGGCAGGTCGTCGATTTTGACGGGTTGAGCAGTCATGGGTGTTCTCCATATTGTTTTTCTTGACGGAGTAACAGCGGGCAAACCCCAACCCCTGTGGGAGCGGGCTTGCTCGCGAAAGCGGTAAATCAGTTGATACATAAGGTGGCTGACCCGCCGCATTCGCGAGCAAGCCAGCTCCCACAGGGGGTCGGCGTTGTGTCTATAAACCGCCCATCAACAGGTATTTGATCTCCAGGTAATCCTCCAGCCCGTACTTGGAACCCTCACGGCCCAACCCCGATTCCTTGATGCCGCCAAACGGCGCGACTTCCGTGGAGATGATCCCTTCGTTGATACCCACCATGCCGGCTTCCAGGCCCTCGGCCATGCGCCACACGCGGCCGATGTCACGGCTATAGAAGTAGGCCGACAAGCCAAACGGCGTGTCATTGGCACGTTGCAATACCTCGGCTTCATCCTTGAAGCGAAAGCATGCCGCCACTGGGCCGAAGGTTTCTTCCTGGGCAATCAACATGTCGCCGTGGGCTTCGGTAAGGATGGTCGGTTCGAAAAAGGTGCCGCCCAGCGCATGGCGACGCCCGCCGCACAGCAGCGTGGCACCCTTCTCCAAGGCATCGCCGACATGGGCTTCGACCTTGGCCAAGGCCGCGGCGTTGATCAGCGGGCCTTGCTCGGTTTCGCCGTCCAGCGCGCTGCCGACGCGCATGGCGCTGACCGCTTCTGCCAGTTTGCGAGTGAACGCGTCGTACACACCGTCCTGGATAAAGAAGCGGTTGACGCACACGCAGGTCTGCCCGGTGTTGCGGAACTTGGAGGCCATGGCGCCTTTGACGGCGGCATCCAGGTCGGCGTCGTCGAACACAATGAAGGGCGCGTTGCCGCCCAGTTCCAGCGAGACTTTTTTAAGGGTGTCCGCCGCCTGGCGCATCAGCAGTTTGCCGGTACGGGTGGAGCCGGTGAACGACAGCTTGCGCACCACGCTGGAAGCTTGCAGTGCACCGCCGATGGCGACGGCATCGCCGGAGACAATGTTGAACACACCGGCGGGAATGCCCGCTTGTTCGGCCAGTACCGCCAGGGCAAAGGCTGACAGCGGCGTCTCCTCCGAAGGCTTGAGGATCATGGTGCAGCCTGCCGCCAGTGCTGGGCCGACTTTGCGAGTGACCATGGCCAGAGGGAAGTTCCACGGGGTGATCGCCGCGACCACGCCGATGGCTTCCTTGACCACGATGATCCGCGCATCAGCCTTGTGGCTCGGGATCACGTCGCCGTAAGCCCGCTTGGCTTCTTCGCCGAACCACTCCAGGAAGCTGGCAGCGTAGACCACTTCGCCCATCGCTTCGGCCAGGGGTTTGCCCTGCTCCAGGCTAAGCAACTGCGCCAGATCCTTCTGGTTGCTGAGCATCAGCTCGCTCCAGCGCTTGAGGCGCTGGCTGCGTTCCTTCGCGGTGAGCTTGCGCCACGCTGGCAAGGCGCGGTTGGCCGCGTCGATGGCCAAGTCTGTTTCTTCGGCGGCGGCGCGCTGTACCTCGACGATCAGCGCACCATTGGCCGGGTTGACCACCGGGTAAGTCGGCCCACCGCTGGACCATTGGCCATCGATGTAGTTGCCAGTACGGATCAGCGGGTTCATGCCACGGCCTCGATCAGGTTGAAACGGTCTAGGCCCGGGCGGGCCGCACGCAGGATGCGTTTGCCGGCGGTGTAGTCGTTGATCACATCGCACGGGGTGTAGTTGCGTTCCAGTTCGTGGAGTTCTTCGGCATCCAGTTGGGTGTCGAGGGCCGCCAGCGCGCTGTCAAATTGTGCGGTGGTATCGGCGCCCACCAGCATCACATCCACGCCTGGGTGATTGGCGACCCAGGCCTGGGCGATCTGTGCGTTGGACACGCCACGGGCGCGGGCGACGCGTTGCACCGAATGGGCGATGTCGAACGACGCCTGGTCGCTGTACATCTGCTGGGTGAAGAAGTCGGTCTGGTTGCGGGTGGACTGCACTTCGCCGGTGAGCAAGCCACGGGCCAGCGGGCTGAATACCGAGACGCCCAGGCCCTGGTCGCGACAGAACGGGATCATCTCGCGCTCTTCTTCGCGGTACGCGCAGTTCAGTTGCAACTGCATGTTGATCGGCTTGACCCAACCGTTGCGTTCACACGCCATGAGGATCTTGGCCAACTGGCCGGTGAGCATGGTCGACACGCCGATGTAGCGGGCCTTGCCGGAACGCACGATGTCGTTCAGCGCGCACATGGTTTCTTCCACCGGGGTGTTCACGTCGAAGTAATGCAGCATGAACACGTCGACGTAACCCATGCCGAGGCGGCTCAGGGACGCGTCGATGCTGTCCATGATGTGCTTGCGCGAATGCCCGCTGGCATTGATGCCGCTACGAGTGCCGTAGCCGACTTTGGTGGTGACTACGATGTCGTCACGTCGCGCCACGCGCTTGAGAATGCGCCCGACGACTTCTTCGCCAACGCCTGCCGAATAGAAGTCGGCCAGGTCGATGAAGTTGACGCCGTTGTCCAGGGCGTGGGCGACGATGGGCTCGCTTTGCTTCTCGTCGAAGATCCACGGTTTCCAGTCCGGGGTGCCCATGTTCATGGTGCCCAGGCACAGGCGCGAGACTTGCAGGCCGGAGTTGCCCAAACGGATGTATTGCATGGGATTCTCCTCAGGCCTTAGGCGTGTAGAAAGGGTTGCTGATGTGGTTGGCCACATCCGCCAGTTGCGCGGTGTAGGGCGTACCGGTCAGGGCGGCGCGGATCGCGGTGCGGCAGGCGTTGTAGTTGTTCAGGTAGACGGCATCCAGGTCATCGCAGCCTGGGTTGACCCAGTTGGCGGTAACGATGGCCCACTCGTCCTCGGCTTCCGGCGGCAGGGTGCCGTCGAGCAAGGCTTCCAGCACAGCCTTGGCGATACCGGCCTGGGATGCGCCCCAAGTGGCATTGCCGTGCAGGTCGCTGCTGATTTCAGCCTTGTTGACGTAGAGGGTCATGGGTTTGACCGGGATGTTCGGCTGAGCAATTACCATGAACGGGCAGTGACCCTGGCTCGGTGACGCGAGGCTATTGGCAAACGCCTGGCCGGCCGGGCCGTTGCGTGGACCGATGAGGATGTTGATGTGGGCAGCATTGACGCCTGGGCCTTCGAAGCCTTCGCCGATGTACAGATCAAGTGCTTTCATTTCGCAAACGCTCGTTGTTGTTATGGGGAGCTTGTTGGCGAGATTTTTAGCACCGGGGGTCAAAACGGCCGTAACCATTAAAAGTCATGGGACTGTGACTTTTTCTCATACCCCCCTGCGACGATCGATGCCGTCTTGTGCGTTGACCATCTTTGTTACACACCATATAGTGTGCCCACAAACAAAACAGACCACTACATAGTGTGCAGTATCGGTATTTACCGACCACACTATGCGCAGTATTTCAATGCCTTGAAGCCTGCAAATCGCACATTTATGGACGGGTTCACAGACCGTCCGAACAGACCAGGAAGGAGTATTTCGATGCTGAGTTGGGATGAAGTCGACAACGAAGACACCGGTGCAGCGGTGATCAAGGGCGCCAACGCCGGCCACGCCAGTGAAGCCAACATGGACCGCCTCGACGGTGCTGGCGCTGCTGCCGCGCTGGAAGCGCGTAAT
This sequence comes from Pseudomonas sp. PGPPP1, assembly GCF_002255865.1. Classification (NCBI taxonomy): domain Bacteria; kingdom Pseudomonadati; phylum Pseudomonadota; class Gammaproteobacteria; order Pseudomonadales; family Pseudomonadaceae; genus Pseudomonas; species Pseudomonas sp. PGPPP1. The sequence continues at coordinate 1,013,013 of NZ_NKIG01000001.1, forward strand.
GTGACCGCCAACGACTCCGCCGCCATCATCCGCGCCAAGGCCGCCCTCGACAAACTCGACGTCGCCGAAGGCCTCGCCGAGCTGGAAGGCTCCGCCGCCCGCGTCGCCGTTGACGAAAAGCGCATGATCAACTGCCGCGCCGACCTCAACCAACTCGTGCCGTTCAAGTACGACTGGGCCTGGCAGAA